>JBAXHT010000001.1:1348873-2023310 GCA_037138755.1 Armatimonadota bacterium
GTAAAAGCGACTATCAGACGGAACGCAGCTGTCTGCAGGTACGTTAACCTGAGCAACTCAAATGAGCAAAGAATCCACGAAGCAAGTTTTTGTCGATGAAACCGGAAAGCGTTCCAGGTTGATTCGACTAATTCTCACCGGATTCATTCTCGTTGTCAGTGTGCTCGCATCTGTTTTTCTCATCAGTCTGGGTTCTATTGCTGTTCTTCAACCTAAGAAGCTGACCAATCGAATCAAAACTCATCTAGTCTCAAATGAGAGAAAGGGCTCTGGGATCGAACTTGCCCGGCTGACCAATCGCCTGATGCGCGAGAAAAAGCCTATTTCAGATACCAAGGCCAAAAAGAGCGAAAGTGTTGTCCTCGGCTTCTATGCACCTTGGGAAGAAGCCGGATTGCCTTCGTTCGAAGCTCACGCTGCTTCGATGACTCATCTTGCGCCCGCTTGGCTGCGGCTCTCATCAGATGGAGGCAGGGTCGAGACACCCGACTTTGATCTTGAGTCGAATCCAAAGAATCTGGACATCATTCGCATTGCTCGTGAGAAAGGTGTCAAGATCACGCCTCTTCTTTCCAACGCCAATGAAGGGAATTTTTCGGCTAAATCTTTCAAGCAGCTGTTGGTTGATCCTGCCAAACAGAGCACAATCGTGTCCTGGCTCATCAGATTTTGTAAGGATCACCACTTTGATGGGATCAACTTCGATTTCGAGGAGATCGATCCTTCTGACTATCCGAAGGTTACTGCGTTCCTCAAACAAGCAAGCCTCCAGTTCGGAAAGGAACAACTTGAGCTCTCGTTAGATGTCCAGACGAACCTACCAAGCAAGATCGTCGCTGAATGGTGCAATTCATTGGACTACGTCGTTCTCATGGCGTACGATCAACACGAGGAGACTGGCACGGCCGGGCCAATCGCGTCGTTGTCTTGGGTTGAGGAACAACTAGAAACGATGCTGGCTGAGGTACCGGAAGACAAACTGGTACTTAGTCTCGGCAGCTACGGCTATGACTGGAAAAGAGGTAAGTCGGGGGGCGAATCCATTTCATTCCAGGGCGCGATGGCTGCTGCCGAAGGGTATCGAGATGGCGAAAATCCCAGCGATGTCATTCAGTTCGAATCGAAGTCGCTCAACCCCTACTTTGAGTACGAGGATGAAGCCGGGCAGATGCATGACGTCTGGTTCTTAGATGCTCCCACCGTCTACTCTCACTGGAAACTTGGCCGAGAACGAAAATTGAGAGGAACTGCTCTCTGGGCGGTTGGGACTGAAGACCCAACCATATGGAAGTTTCTTGATCGTCATACAAAGGACAGCTTCGATCCCGTGGGTGAACTCGGCACGGTCCGCTTCCCGTTCGAAGTTGCATATGAGGGCAAAGGCGAGGTCCTGGAAGTACGGGCTAGGCCCTCGGAAGGCAAAAGAGAGATCACTATTGACCCTAAAAGCGGGCTGATCGACGACGTGGTCTACCAGAAGTATGCTTCTTCTTACCTGATCAGGAAGAGCGGGTTCAAACCGAAACAGATTCTTTTGACCTTTGACGACGGACCGGACCCAAAGTACACTCCGCAAATACTGGATGTACTTCGAAAGTACAACGCTCCTGCCGCATTCTTCTTCGTCGGAGCTAATGTAGAGGCCAATCCTCAACTTGCCCAACGAGCCTATGACGAGGGCCATGATGTTGGAAACCACTCGTTCTCTCACCCAAATCTCGGATTTGTTTCCGACGAACGAGTCGCACTTGAAATTAATGCGACCTTTCGAGTCATCGAAAGTGCCACTGGGCGATCATCGATTCTCTTTCGACCACCCTATAACGCTGACTCGCAACCTGAAACGAGCAGCGAAGTACGCCCGGTTGACATCGCCTCCCAGCGTGGCTTCCTAACCATTGGCGAAAACGTAGATCCTAACGACTGGGACCCAAATTTCACTGACGCAAACGGAATTCAGCGGAGGCGAACAGCCGAAGATATAGTTCGACTCACGCTCGAAGATCTCGACCGCCGGGAAGGTACCGGCGAGGAAGGCAACATCGTCCTCCTCCATGATGCTGGCGGTCCGCGCGATGAAACGGTCAAAGCTCTCGATCAGTTGATTCCCACCTTACGAAAGAAAGGCTACGAGTTGGTGACTACCGGGCAGTTGTTGGGTCGTTCAAGAGATGAACTTATGCCGCCCATTGCCTCCAAGGATCGCGGGGCCGTCGCGGTGAATCGAGTTGTTTTCAATTCTCTGCATATCAGCCAGATCGTGTTGTCCACAAGCTTTGTGATCGCACTGGTTCTCGGCTTCCTCAAAGCCATTGCTGTGACGGTTCTGGCTCTCGCAGAGCGAAAAGCAGAGCGAGTCCGAAACTTTGAGCTCGGTTACGCTCCTACGGTTTCCGTTCTCATTGCTGCCTACAACGAAGAGAAAACAATTCTTGATACCGTACGTTCCGTTCTGGATTCGGACTATCCAATTCAGGAAGTCATCGTGGTTGACGATGGCTCGAAAGATGGCACTGCGAAAGCTCTTGTAGGAGAACCACGAGCCAGGGTCATCACAAAGGAGAATGGCGGAAAGGCATCGGCGCTCAATGTTGGCTTGGCGGCAACGCAGAGCGAACTCGTCTTTTGCATCGACGCCGATACTCAGCTCGATCCTACGGCCATCACTCGTCTCGTCCGTCATTTCGCGAAGCCCGAAGTCGCTGCTGTTGCTGGAAACGTCCAAGTCGGCAACGTGAAGAACATGGTCACAGCCTGGCAGGCTGTGGAGTACCGTACCAGCCAGAACCTGGATCGACGCGCTTTGAGCCGTTTGAATGCGATTACCGTAATCCCCGGAGCGATTGGGATGTGGAGACGGGAGGCAGTTCTTGCGGTCGGAGGTTACTCCAGCGATACGCTGGCCGAGGATATGGACCTGACGTGGCGCCTGAGAATCGCGGGCAATCGCCTCCTTACCGAACCGACCTCTGTGGCATACACTGAAGCCCCCGAGACTTGGAGCGCTCTCAGCAAGCAGCGTTTCCGTTGGTCTTACGGCACGTTTCAGTGCCTCTGGCGCTATCGACACGCGCTAGCCCATCACGGTGCCTTTGGCTGGATTGTCTTGCCGTTCATGTGGATCTTTCAAATCGGTTTCCAGCTCCTAGGGCCGATTGTTGACTTACAGATTCTCTTCTCACTCGGCATGGCGATGCTGATGCCCCACACCAAAGAGACTCTTAACTCTGCTCATTGGGATTCGCTGCGGCTTATGCTCGAGCTCTACGCACTCTTCTTTGCTGTCGAGTTGGGCTCGGGAATAATTGCTTATCGTCTAGATCGAGCCAAACCGTGGCCCCTGATGTGGCTACTGGTTCAACGATTTGCATATCGTCAACTCATGTACATTGTCATGCTGAAAGCAATCTGGCGTGCCCTCATGGGCACTCGTCAAGGATGGGGGAAGCTCAAACGGACGGGAAACGTAAAGGTCTAGGTCAAAACTTCAAAGCGATTCTGATCTCGGTTTTTTCGAACCCGATTGGGATCGAATACCTGACCGTTCATCGCAAGATAAACGCCCTTGTTCGCGGTCTGAAGCACCCCCATTGCAAACGCCACGTTGAAAACTGCATCTGTAAACCGAAAGTTTGCCGGCTGCAGCGAACCGGTGAGAACAACCGTCTTGGATGTCCGCCCCTGCAAAAACTGCCCAGTTAAGGCCAAAGTGTCGGTCCCGTGGGTGATCAGAATCCGCTCCTCAATGCACTCATTCACCTTCTCAAGAATCATGGCGCGGTCCTCATCGGTGATCTCCAAACTATCTTTCTTAAGAACGCTTTCGACGATGTAAGGCACCGTCACCCCGCCTTCACGAAGGATTCCTTGTACGACCGGATTCCCCACCTCATACTCGCTCAGCGAGTCGAAGTAAATTTTGTCAATCGTCCCGCCCGTCGTCAAAATGCGAATCATTCGTTAAATTCTACTAACACTGCCCAATGCACGGTTCGCTGGTCAGTTCTCCTCAAGAACGGTTCCGGTAAAATAGTGTGTCAGTCGACCGTGATCTTTCAACGTAGAAAGAACTAAGGCAACCATGTCAACCAAGACTTCAAAAAGCACTTTCAACAAGCTCAAGTTCCTCAAACTGATGATGCTCTCCCGTGAGGGGGATCGCCGCGAAGGAATCTTGCTCCGACAAAGCAAGGGCTGGTTCCAAGTCTCCGGAATGGGCCACGAAGCACTTGGCGCGCTTGCCTACTTACTCCGAGAAGACGACTATATCTTCCCCTACTACCGCGACCGTGGCTTGATGCTGGCTCGAGGACTCACCAACAAAGACCTCGCCCTTGCCTACTTCGCCAAGCGTGATGGAAGCAGCGGCGGCCGCCAGATGCCCGGGCACTACAGCAGCCGACCGCACAACGTTTTCAGCGTCTGTACGCTCACCGGTGGCAACTGTCTTCCGGCCTGCGGAACCGCTTGGGGAATGAAGATGGACGGCAAGGACAGCGTCGCTATCGCCACCATTGGAGACGCGGCGGCTCGGCAGGGCGAGTTTTATGAAGCTTGGGCTTTTGCCATTCAAGAAAAGCTTCCCGTCGTTTTTGTGCTGGAAGACAACAAGTACGGCATCTCAACTCCGACCGAGAAGTTCATGCCGTTCCACCTCGGATTATTCGAATCAGAAGCTGTCGTCAAAGTCGATGGTCGGCATCCGGACAACATCCTAGAAGCAGGTCGAACTGCCATCGAGAAAGCTCGTAAAGGCGAGGGGCCAACCATGATCTGGCTCGACATCGACCGCCTTTCCTCACACACATCTAGCGACGATCACCGGGTCTACCGCGATCTGAACGACATCGAAGAGATGCAGCTCCGCGATCCGATTCGACTCCTTTCCGAGGAACTCCTCAAGTCCGGAGAACTCACCGAAGCCGCATTCCAGGCGATGCAAGATGAGGTCTTCAAGGAAGTCGACGAAGACTATATTGCCGCAGAAAAAGCCGACGATCCGATCAGCGAAGAAACCATGCGCGATTGTTGGGGCGACGAGGTTGATGCAGAGGCTCCGCCGATCACCGCCGGACGTCAAACCATGGTCTCCGCAATCAACACTACCTTCCGAAAAGCCCTCGAAAATGATCCCAAGATCGTCTTCTTCGGCGAAGACATCGAGGACCCCAAAGGCGGCGTTTTCGGCGTCACCAAGGGTCTCAGCGAAGCATTCCCCAAGCAAGTTTTCAATTCACCACTTGCGGAAGCAACGATCATGGGAGTCGCTGTTGGCTTGTCAGCCTACGGATGGCGACCGGTCTTCGAACTCCAGTTCATCGACTTCATCGCTCCTGGCTGGAACCAGATCACTGGCCAAATGTCCACCCTCCGCTGGCGAAGCTTTGGTGAATGGAAGTGTCCGCTCGTGATCTACGCCCCTTACGGTGCGTACCTGCCGGGCGGTTCGCTGTGGCATAGCCAGAGCAACGAAGGCTCCTTGGCTCACGTCCCGGGTCTGCGAGTCGCCGTTCCGAGCACCCCGCAAGACGCCGCCGGACTCCTCTGGAGCGCAATCCACGGTGACGACCCCACCTTCGTTCTCGTTCCGAAGCACATCTTCCGAATGCAAATCGAAGTCGAGAACGTCGAGCCGGTTCCGTTTGGGGTTGCGAATGTCGTTCAAGAAGGCTCCGATGTCACGATCGTCAGCTACGGTAACACGATGGAACTCGTCCACGAAGCCGCTGCCAAGAGTGGCGTGAGCTGTGAGATCATCGACCTCCGGTCAATCGTTCCGTGCGATTACGAGACCATTACCGAGTCCGTCGCAAAGACTGGAAGGTTGGTCGTCGTTCACGAGGACACCAAGACCTGCGGCTTCGGACAGTCGATCATCAGCGAAATGGTCAGCGTGCCTGAGAGATTTAATCTCTTCCTTTCGCCACCTCAATTGGTCTGCCGTGACGATGTCCACATCGGCTACAACCCGATCTATGAATACGCTGCTTTGCCTGACGTTGATCAAGTGATTTCCGCGATCAACGTTGTGATGGAATAACCTAGATTCCGAAGAATTTACGGATCAATCAAACGAAGGGGTCAAGTAAACTTGACCCCATGAAGCCCATGCGAGTCGGCATTATCGGAGCCGGCAATATTAGCTCGATCTACTGCGAAAATCTCAAGAAATTCGCCTCAACTGAGCTGGTGGGCATCGCAGATCTGTTGCCTGCAGCAGCGGAAGCCCAGGCCGAAAAGTACGAGATCAAGTCGTTCTCCGTCGAAGAAATGATCGCAACTGACGAGGTGGACCTCATCGTCAACCTCACGATTCCGGCTGTCCACGGGCAGGTAGCACTCCAAGTCTTGAATGCCGGAAAGCACGTCCACAACGAAAAGCCCCTCGCGCCAAACCGCGAAGAAGCCCGCGAAATGCTCCGCACCGCCAAGGAAAAGGGCCTCACCATCGGTTGCGCCCCGGACACCTTCCTCGGAGCCGCTCATCAGCACGTTCGCAAGCTCCTCGAAGGCGGAATCATCGGCCCGATCGTCGGAGTCCACGGCTACATGACCTCACGCGGAGTCGAATCTTGGCATCCAAATCCCGAGTTCTTCTACAAGCCCGGAGCCGGTCCGATGCTCGACATGGGCCCGTACTACCTAACGGCGATGGTCAACATGTTCGGACCAATCAAGCGGGTCGCCAGCATCACCAACATTACCTACCCTGAGCGAACCGTCACCAGCGAGCCAAAGAAGGGAACCGTCATCAAGGTCGAAACTCCAACCCACTTTGGAACCACGGTCCAGTTCCATAGCGGTGTCGTTGGTCAACTCACCATGTCGTTCGACACTCACGGATTCGAAGGCCAGCCCTGCATCGTCGTCTTCGGCGGCGACGGAACCATGATCGTTCCTGATCCAAACTCCTTCGATGGCTGGGATGGCCGCCCAGAAACCGGCAACATCATCGTCCGGAAAGGAGGCGAGTCCCAGATCATCCGCTCCACCGAGCCATTCAAAGCCAACTCGCGCGGCCTCGGGGTCCTCGACACGGTTCACGCCATCGCCGAAGGACGCCCCAACCGCGCCAGCGGAGACCTGGCCTTCCACGTCCTCGACGCCATGCTTGCCTCAATCGAGTCGTCCGAGCAAGATCGCTTCATCAGCCTGGAAAGCAAGCCCGACCAACCGACCGTGATCGGTGATACGGAGTTCCCGGCCGAACGCGAACTGATGGGCTAATTGGAGCGCGGGTGCCCCCACCCGCTTCCGGGCGCGATAGCGACAATACAAACCAGGATCGCAAGTGGAACAACCCGAAAAATCGGGGCGTCTCGCATGCTTCGCGAGCGCAGCGAGGAGTCACGAGAACCAACAGATTGGAGTAGAAAGGAATATGAAAGTTTCAGTCGAATGGAAAGGCGACCTCACTTTTGAAGCAACCGCCCCGAGTGGCGTGCCATTCATCATGGACGCCTCCCACAACGAGAACGCACCCGCAAAGGGCCCAACGCCGCTTGAAGTTATGGTCGGCTCTCTCGCTGCCTGCTCAGCCGTTGATGTCGTCGGAATCCTTGCCAAAAAACGCCAAACCGTCGAAAGCTACCGAATCGAAGTCGTCGGCGAGCGTCCCGAACCGGGCACCTACCCCCGCCCGTTCACCGCCCTCACCGTCCGCCACATCCTCAAAGGTCCAAATCTCGACCCCGCCGCCGTCGAGCGAGCCGTCCAACTCAGTGACGAAAAATACTGCTCCGTAGCCGCCACGCTGCGCCAGAACCCGACGATTTCGACAGAAGTTGTGATCGGTTAAGGCGCGCAAATAAGATCTGCTATTGCTTGGCGAAATTGGAGCGTGGGACTTCGTCTGCCTTAGGATTTGTCAGGAGGGGCGCCAGCCGAATGGGAGTCAGCTGGCTGGTTTCCGTGTCTCCAACGGTAGTCAACAATCGAATAGGCACTTTTAAGATCCACCCCGGTTCGGTCTCTGACCAGCTTAATTGCTTGTAGCTTTTCGCTAGGTAGGTGTCTTAGTTCCTCCTCGGTTAGATAAATTGAAGATAACTCGGAGTTCAAAGCTACCCGCTGATCGATTCGCTCTCTCCGGCCCGGAAGGGACGACCATCGACCCGCAAGGAAGGCCAGTACTGCCACGTCAATGATGTCTAGTTGCTCTCGATTCATCCTAACAACTCTCGAGCATTTGCCAAAGCAGTCTCGGTCACCGTATCCCCCGCCAACATCCGCGCTATCTCCTCCACCCGATCCTCCGCCGAAAGTGCTACCACCGACGTCTGGGACCGACCCCCTTCTTCCCGCTTCTCAATCCGGTATTGATGCGAAGCGCAAGCCGCCACCTGCGGCAAGTGGCTAATAGCGATCACCTGATAAAACGCCCCGAGAGCCGCCAGCTTGCGCCCAACCGCCGCCGCCGCCTTCCCACCGAGCCCAGTATCCACCTCATCAAAAAGCAACGTCGGAACCCCTACCCGCCCCGCCAAAGCACTCTTCAACGCCAGCATCACCCGCGAAACTTCGCCGCCGGAAGCAATCTTCGCCAGCGGCTTCGGAGGCTCCCCTACGTTGGCCGAAAAGAGAAACTCAACCTCATCAGCACCCAGTGCTGAAGGCTCGCAAGGCTTGATCGAAACCTCCAACCGGGCCCTGCCCATCGAGAGGTCATCCAAATGCTCCCTCATCGAAGCTACAAAAGCATCCGCCTTCGACCTCCGAACACCTGTCAAAACTTGGCAAGCCGAAGCCAACTCAGCCGAAGCCGAGGTGAGTTGCTGGTTCAGCGATTCCTCCGAAGCCTCAGCATCCTCCAAGGTCGCAAGCTCTTCTTCAGCCGATAAACAAAAGGCCAAAATCGCAGCTTCGCTTTCGCCGTACTTCCGCTTGAGCCGTTTTAACCCATCAAGGCGCTCGGACGTCAAATCCAGCAATGCAGGGTCAGAGTCCAGCCGCTCGAAGTAGGAAGACAATGCATGCACGGATTCATCCAGATTCACCACCGCAGCCTCCAGTCCAGAAGCTACGACCTCCAAGGAAGAATCAAACCGAAAAGCATCTGACACCGCAGAGGAACCGCCCGCCAGAAGATCACGAGCATTCACTTCGCCTTCGCTAAGTGACGAAAGAGCGGCCTGAACCGAAGAAGTAATGCGCTCCAAGTTCTTCAATCGAGAGAGTGTCGCCGACAGTTCCTCTTCCTCGCCGTCGACCGGGGAGAAGGAGCGAATCTCGTTCACCTGGAACCGAAGCATATCCAAGCGCTGTTCCCGTTCCCGAAGCCCTCGCCGCAAGGCTTCCATCCGGGTTCGAACCGCTGAAAACGACGAAAACGCCGACTCGACTGCACCTAATGCAGAAACAGCCTCGACTCCAATCCACTGATCCAAATACCCAACATGCGTCAGTGGATCAAGCAAAGCTTGATGCTGATGCTGGCCGTGCAAATCAACGATCAACCGCCCTAGAGCCCTCAAGGTAGCAATCGGAACCGTCCCTCCGTTCACCCGTGCAACCGACCGACCCCCTGCAAAAACCTCACGCAGAATGAACAGACGCCCATCCTCCAGCTCCAAACCAAGCTCAGACAACGGAGCCAGCAGGTCAGCTCGCGCAGACAAATCAAGAACCAGCTGAACCGACGCCTTCGCTGCTCCGGTCCGAACTAAATCCGTATCCGCCCGCTCGCCCAGAGCAAGCTCCAAAGCGTCGATCATCAACGATTTTCCCGCCCCAGTCTCGCCAGTCAGAACCGAGAAACCTCCGTTGAATGAAAGTTCAACGTGGTTGATAATCGCAAGATTCTCGACTCGTAGTTCAGAGATCATCAGGAACGCGCAAACCGCGCTTTGAGTCTATCCCACCAAGCCGCAGTCTCTTCACCATCATAAAAAACGATGTACGAAGTCATCATCAAGAAGGCAAACAGAGGGATGTTCATCGAATACTCGATCCATGCATGGAGGCTCACTCCTGCCAGAAGCACATACTTACGAAGCGGCTTGAAAAACACCAGAGTTCCGAGCGCGAACTCAACGGCAAGGCTCCCCCAGGTAGTGATTTTTACCATAGGATAATCGTCGAAGAAAGCAGGAACGGGAAAGCGATCGAACTCGTGTAATCGAGCTGGGTACCACGTAGCATCCCCTGACTTCCAAAGACCTCCGAACCATTTCGCCCAGGTCGTCGTGAAATACAACAACGCCAAATTGTATGCAATTAGCCGTTGGGGCCACATTGAAATCAACGGCGGCTGTTCCCCTGCGGTCCCCTTGCGCCTTGCAATCCATCGATCAAGAGAGACCGCTGCCCCCGAAGGTCCCATCGCCAAGTAGATGGCCGCGACTCGCATCCAAGTGTCTCCGCCGTGAAGAATGATCGGATTGCGATGATGAATCGCGACGATTCCAAGAGCCAAGCAAAACGTGCTGAACCGACTCCAAATCCCTAATGCGGATAGAGCGGCAAACCCGGTCGTCGCCCAGTAAACCGCTTTCACGATTAGATCGTTGGTCACTCCAAATAGAGGATCGATCCGGTTGAACAACAGCGAACGATCGCCGCCGTTCATGTAGTGCGAGTCCATCCACTTTGCGCCTATCTCGGCCGGAACGTAACCTGTCTGACCAAACCAGTCGTTCCAAAACAGCCCGATCATGACGAAGTTGATGAACAACAACGTGCAGAACAAGATTCGGAACACCCCAAGGGTCACCGGGCTTCCATACCCAAACCACCAACGGTAAAGCTGCTTAGCGCTTTCCAACGTTCCACCCCATGTCTCGCGCTAGTTTGGTCTGATCAACGATGTGCCAATAATAGGTGTAACTCTGGTAGGGCGGTTCTGGCCCACGTTTTGCGTCGTGCCGCGCAACCTCTTGCCAGTGCCGAGTCAACCCAACTTTCACTGGCGGATTCTTGGGGTCTTTCGCGTTGATGAGCGCGAAGTGTTGGGCGAAGACTGGCCACATCCAGCCGTTATCGTTGCCATGAGCCGGATCACTCTGGTTGACTCGCTCATAGAACTTCCGATAGCGCTCCATGAGATACTTCTGAGTGAGCGGAAGTTCCTTCATCCTGGGATACTGGTAGGTCGTATGCGAACCATCGAAGAAGATGATTTGTGCGTCGCACCAAAAGTCCGTCTGCGCCGGATTAGGGGCAAACATATCCCAATATTGCCAGAGCCCAGTGGGCAGGATGTAGGTCTCAAGAAACGGATGAGTCTTGAGCGTAGCGTCGTTCCACTTCAGAAAAATATCGGTTCCGTGCGCTGGTACCTCATTGTTAACAACGGCCTGAGTGGGCTTGGGTAATGCGTAGATCGTCACCATCAAGACGTTAGAAGCGACAAACGCGCACACCAATGGGTGTACGCGTTTGTTCTCAGCGGGTGCGGTTACCTGCACCGTACTAGTTTACGCCTCAAGCTCGGCAAGAACGTCTTTTAGTTCAGTCATCATGTCCGGGTTTTCGTTGACAACCGCCCGAACTTGCTCAGCGATCTGCTTCGCTTCATCGGTGTGCCCCGCTCGCTTTGCAGCAAGGCCGAGGTTAATAAACACACCGAAACTCTGCTGATTCTGCGAGAACGCGAACTGCATGAACTGCCAAGCATCTTCGTGCTTGCCCTGCCCGTTAAGCGACTCTCGGTACTCGCCGTAGGCTGGTTCGCAGCCAGGATACATTTCAAGCAATCGTCGAGCCGCGTCTTCGGCTTCGACGTGATCGCCGATTCGGTTGTACGCCGATGCAAGCATCGCCCACATCTTCCAGTAATCGGCAAGCCAGTTGCGGAGTGGTTTAAGGTCGCGAATCGCACCTTCAGCATCTCCAGCGGCTAACTTTTCGCCTGCAGCCTGAACGCTTTCTATCCGCTTCGGCTGCTCCAGTTCGATAAGCCAAGCAGTTGCCTGGGCCTTGGTGTTCGGATCTGGATTCGCCTTCAGGACGTTTTGCAGTACCGCAGGAATCTCAAACTCGCGGTCGGCGGCCTGGAGAGTCTGAGCGTATTCAAGCAACAGCGGAACATCGGCCGGGGCGACATCAATGACGTCCTCGTAGAAGTCCATCGCTCGGTCCAAATCCTCGTTTTGTGCCAGATAAGGAGCATAGAACCGCTTAACCAAAACGTTTTCTTCGACGCTGACAATGGCATGCTCGAACGCCTTCTCGCCGTCGGATTGGCGACCGTTTTGAATCAGGGAGATGGCGTACTTTGCGTGAAACTCCGGATTCTGCGGATGCGCATCGACCAGTTCTTTCCAAAGCGCAGGAACTTCGTGACCCCGACCGGTCGCGTTCAATACTCCGACCAAGAAGTCCATTGAAGGTTTGGTCTCATCCTCAAGCTCAATCGCTCGCTTAAAGTTGCGCTCGGCATTGACGAACATGTTCATCGACGCCTGAGCATTGCCGAGGCGATTCAAAATCCCCGGATCATCGGCTTTGAGCTGAGCCGACTTTTCGAAGAAATCGACCGCTTTTGCGGCATCGTTTGCCGCTTGGTGAAGCTCACCAAGTGCGAAGAATGCACCAAAGTCGTCTGGAACGAGCTTGGTCGCTTTGTTCAGCGCTCCTTCTACAAGTTCAAAGGTTCCGATCTGGTACTGCGTGCAAGCTCGGCATAGTCCAACCAGCACTTGGTACGCCCCTTCAAACTCCTTGTCAAGCTCGATGGCTTCGGCTAAGGATTCAAGAGCGCCCTCCGGAGAAAACTCCTGGGCCACGAGGCCGTTGGCCTGCTGGATGTAGTTCAGAGCATCGTAACCCTCAAGGAACTTGAGGAAGCAAGCCGCGCTGTCGGTGCCGAACTCCATCGTCTCTCCCGCCAGAAACTCGGGGAGCCCGATTTGGGCTTCATCAGCAAGTCGCTTGACCATTTTGTGGAGAACGGTAAAGATCTGCTCGTCCGTAAACTTGTGGACTTCGGTGACGCCACCTGCCAAGTCATCTTTCTTGGTATAGCGAACCGTAATCTCGTGGCCGCCATCGGCGGCGGCAATCGAGCCGTCCATCGAAACATCAACCCCGGACTGGCTAAACAAATCGCCAAGCTGATCGGCTTCGAGGAGCCCGTCCCCAATATTCACAAAAGCGGTACGGGCAACCCCGCCCTGTTCGACTTGGGTCAGGAAACTCACGGACTGAACATCAGCTTCTCCGTGGCTACGAAGTTGGTCTGCCACGAAAGCGGAAATTTGGCGCCCGAGCTGGGGCTTTGCGCCCTCTCCGGCATTTAAGGGCAAAACTGCAACTTTCAACACGGCTTTCAGTTTACCGGGCAGGGGCGTTGCCAAGTACAATGATCGCCGTGCAAGCCATCGCAAAGACGCGACCTGAGCCGGGCGTTGAAATCGTCCAAGTTCCCGAACCAACCATCCAGCCTGGTTACGTGAAGCTCAAACTCGAGGCTGCGTCGGTATGCGGCACCGATTTGCACATTTACAACTGGGACGAATGGTCTTCCGCTCGCATTAAACCACCGCGTATCATCGGGCATGAGTTCTGCGGAACCGTCGTCGAAGTCGGCGAGGGTGTCACCGAGCGCGAGGTTGGGGATTTTGTTGCCAGCGAGTCGCATATCGTCTGCGGCAAGTGCATTCAATGCCTCCATGGGCAAGCTCATGTCTGTGCAAACACGGTTATCCTCGGCGTTGACGTCGACGGTGGATTTGCCGAATACGCGGTCATTCCTTGGGAAAACGCCCGCCCGACTCCACGTGGAGTGTCGCCTCTCGTCGCGGCCTTCCAAGATGCCCTGGGCAACGCTGTTCACACTGCCATGGCGGGTCCGCTCGAAGGTCGAAGTGTTCTCATCACCGGTATGGGACCAATCGGCCAAATGGCAGTGACTGTTTGTAAGGCAGCGGGAGCCGACAAGGTTTTTGCTACCGAGGTCAGCGAGTTTCGAACCGCCTCTGCGCTCAAAGTCGGGGCCGATGACGTCTTCAATCCGCTCACTCAAGATGCGCTGGCCGAAACGCTAAAGCACTGTCCAGGTGGCGTTGATGTTGTCCTTGAGATGTCGGGTCACCCCTCTCAACTCGCATTAGCGATAGGCGCCGTTCGGCCTGGGGGCAGGGTGTCCCTGTTGGGAGTTTACGGAAAGGCTGAGCAGACAATCCTCCTTAACGAGGTCATCTTCAAAGGGATCGATTTGCAGGGCATTGTCGGTCGCAAACTCTGGGATACGTGGGATCAGATGGGCGCTTTGTTGCAAAGTGGCAAGCTCAATCTGGATCCAATCGTCACCCACGTAATGCACTACACCGAATTCCAGAATGCGATGGAGCTGATGAAGGCCGGTAAGGCCGGAAAGGTCGTCTTTACGTTCAACTAGGGTTGGGCCCTATCTAGCCAGAGCTAGCTGGCGGCGGCGAAGAGACCAGCGTTGATGGCCCCCGCCCGAAAGTCATAGGCCCATGTCATTGCATCATCCAGCGCAAAGGGATAATTCTCGCGATGAGTCGCCAAATCGACCGCAAGTTGGTAGGCCCCTAAATTGGCAAGGGCGTGTTGAGCAACCCGGAAGGTGCCATGGTTATTCTCTGAGAGTGAAGCATCATGACCGGTTGAGGTCCAATCAGCAACCGCTACCGCTTGGTGGCCTTTGATAGCCGCCGCCGCGCCTTGCCAGGAACCGCCCTTGCGAAACCGCGCGGAACAAACGACTGTAAAATGCGCCATCGCATAGATCAAACCGTTTCGCTCCATCGCCCGTCCCGTGCTGAAGGGCTCTCGGGGTGGGCATACCGAGAGCGCGTAGCCGAGCCAACGCCCATGGTCCATCCCACACGGCAAGAAGTGAACCACGTCGCCTTGCGCCCCCAAAATACCGTCTCCAAAAGCAGCGTCGCATCCCTCAGCGGCGCCTGAAACTCCAAAATAGCCTCGATCCGAGCACCAATGTCCTGTCGCCCGGGCCAACTCGACCCCCATCGGAGGTGGCTGACGACTGCCGACTCCTCCTACTCCAAAACGATCCAAGCCGTCCTCGTCCTGCCAAGGAGGTGTGGCTGCCATAGATGGATCGCTAACCCAAAGAACCGGCGGAGCACAGCGGCCAAGGTGCTTTAGCAAAGACTGGGGGTAAGCCGCACAAGCCGACGTAACGATCTCCTGCCGATCCAACAGCACTTCCGCCTGAGTGATCCGCCGGGTATTCATCAAGTGGACGGCCTCGGTGACAAAACCCTCGCGGCGTAGGGTCGAGAGAATCCAGTTCCATGAAGGTTCCGTTTCCCCGTCGAGCCCTCGCCGAAGGCATGAGAGTATTTGGGTGTGACGCGACGATCTCGAGCCGGGGCGGTTTTCACCTTCTCCGTAGAGTGCTGCCAAGACAGTACTTAAAACTCGCATATTGCCACGTACTAAGTATATCGTGTTTGTCGATGGCGATATTTAGGCTACGACTGCATTTTTGCGACATTATTCGCAACTAACCCCGAATCAACAGCTTCATGTCCACTTTTCCCCGAAACGATGGGTTCAAGGTTCGAGCCAAAGTAGACTCCCCAAAAGACAAATGCTCAAGCATTCCGACCTCACTCGCCGCCGCGTCTCGCAGTTTCTGGTTAACACGCTGGAACCGCTCCTCTACGGGGACCAAGTCGATCTCAAAATCGAAATCAACCGTCGTCCAGCCAAGGATCAAAAAGAAGCCATCGCTGGCAATTGGGAAGAGGTCGGCCCAGGCTTTGCTTACGGACCTGCCTACACCACGTTCTGGTTTCGCCTAACGGGCAAGGTGCCAAAATCTTGGGCTGGCCAAAACGTCGTTGTTCACGCCGAAATCGGCAGCGAACGCACCCTTTGGAAGGACAATAGCCCTTACCGCGGCATTGACTACAAGCACACCGATTTTGGATTCTTGACCGGCGGTACCTTGCCGACAGATGGCCCCGTAAAAGGTGGGGAAACCGTCGAGTACATCCTCGAGGCCTATACAAAGAACCCTCAATGCCGAGTGCACCTCAAAGAGCTCCCCAGAGAAAAGGAAGTCGAGAAGGTTGAGTTCGCTTATCTCAAAATCGTCCGCCCCGAAGTCAAAGCCCTCCACTTCGATATCGACTTCTGTCTCAGCCTTCTTGAAACCTACCAACAAGATGACCCCGGTTACGCAACGGTCTTACGCGCGCTTAACGAGGTCATTAACCTGTGGGTCAAAGAGGAGATTGAGTCGATTCCGAGAGCCAGAAAACTAGTTAAGGACACCTTGGGCTCCCTCAACGGGGAGTTCAAACATGCGATCTACCCCGTGGGC
Organism: Armatimonadota bacterium; assembly: GCA_037138755.1. Classification (NCBI taxonomy): domain Bacteria; kingdom Bacillati; phylum Armatimonadota; species Armatimonadota bacterium. The sequence goes on from JBAXHT010000001.1 coordinate 1,365,135, forward strand.
CACGCCCACCTCGATACCGCATGGCTCTGGCCTATCGACATCACCAAGAAGAAGATGGCGCACACCACCTCCACGCAGCTCAGCCTCATGGAGCGATACCCAGAGTACGTCTTCGTACATAGCCAAGCCAGTCAGTACGAGTGGCTCGAACTCGAGTATCCCAAACTCTTCAAGCGAGTCAAAGAAGCCATTGCCCGCGGCCAATGGGAACCAGTTGGCTCGATGTGGGTCGAGGCGGACTGCAACCTCACTGGTGCTGAATCCCTCGTCCGGCAATTTCTTTACGGTAAGCGCTACTTCCGCAAGCACTTCGGCTACACCACGAAGGACATGTGGCTTCCTGATGTTTTCGGCTACTCTGCCGCGCTCCCACAGATTCTCGCGAAGTTCAACATCGACTACTTCCTCACCCAGAAGATCAGTTGGAACCAGTTCAACAAGTTCCCCCACCACACCTTCTGGTGGCAAGGCATCGACGGCACTAAAGTCTGGTCCCATTTCCCTCCGGCGGACACCTACAACGCATCTGCCGAACCTAAGGAAGTCGTCTACTCAGTCAAGAATTACAAAGACCAAGCCCGAGCCGACCAATCGCTGTACGTCTTCGGACATGGCGATGGTGGCGGCGGCCCAACCGAGAGGCATCTCGAATTCATTCGCCGCGGTCGCATGGCTCCCAACTATCCAGAGGTCATGTCTGGCAAACGGGCGATCGACTTCTTCCGCGAGGCGAAAGCCAAGTCCAAAGACTTAATGACCTGGGTCGGAGAACTCTATTTGGAGCTTCATCGAGGAACCTACACTTCGCAGGCCGCCAACAAAAAGTCGAACCGCGAGTGTGAGTTCCTGTTGCGCGATGCCGAATGGCTCAGCTCGTTCACGGCTAGTTTCCCAAAGAAATACCCATCGAAGGAGCTCGAAGCAGCTTGGAAACTCGTTCTGCTCAACCAATTCCACGACATCATCCCGGGTTCGTCAGTGCAGGAGGTCTATCGTGACTCGAAGGTTGACTACATAAAGGTAACGGAGTCTGGGAAATCCATTGTGAACGCCGCCTTAACGGAAATCGGAGAGAAGCTGGCGACAACGGAGATGAAACTCCCCCACGCAATCTTCCAAAACACGACTGTTCAGACACAAGCCTCGATCCCTTGGAGGAGCGAGACAGTGCCGGCCAGCGTGGCCTGCGGTGATGAAATCCTTCCGGTGCAAAACGTGGATGGAGAACTCATCTTTTCGACCCCGCTCGCCGCTCAGGGCACCGTCGCGGCGGCAGATTTCTCCGACCTCAACCCAACGACCAAGTACCGGCTAAAAGCCAGCGGACGGAAAATCGAGAATGATCAATGGAGCGTCCGCTTCGACGTCAACGGCAATATCAGCTCAATCCAAAGTCTTGAGGACGGAACGGAGTTCATCGAACCAGGCAAGCTCGCAAACGTCTTCCAACTTTTTGACGATCAACCACTCTTCTGGAGCGCGTGGGACGTTGACGTTTTTGCCTACGAAACGGCTCAAGACCTCCTGAAAAGCGAGAGCTTCGAGATCGTCGAGCGCGGCCCTGTGCGTGTTGCTGTTGAAGTCGTCAAGAAGTTCGGAAAGTCAACAATCAAACAACGCATCAGCCTCGGCCCCACCCCGGGAATCCGGTTCGATACCGAGATCGACTGGCACGAAGACGACAAGCTCCTCAAGGTGGCGTTCCCGCTCAACGTCAACGCCGCTAGGGCGACTTACGAGATTCAGTTTGGAAGCGTTGAGCGACCAACTCACTACAACACCACTTGGGACATGGCTCGCTTTGAAGTCTGCGCCCAGAAGTGGATTGATGTAAGCGAGGGCGACTTAGGTGTTGCCCTCTTGAACGATGGAAAGTATGGCCACGACGTTCATCAAAATGTCATGCGGATGTCACTCCTTCGAGCGCCAAAAGCGCCAGACCCCGACTGCGATATGGGTGTCCATAAGTTCACTTATGTCCTGATGCCGCACTTCGGACCGCATCAGTACGCCGATGTCGTGCGCTCGGCGTACGCGCTGAACGCTCCCATGAGATCGGTGCCGTTGAAGCCAAGCAATGGAACTGCCGCCGTCCTTCCCCAACTGGTCAGTTGCGACAACCCAAACATCGTGATCGAAACCGTGAAGAAGGCGGAAGACTCAAACGACCTCATCGTTAGGGTTTACGAATGTCATAACACAAGAGGGACTGCCGAGCTTCGCTCTCTCCGGCCGATTCTCGGTGCCCAACTTTGTAACCTGGAAGAAACCGAAATGGGCGAACTCGAAATCGAGGATGGAGCTATACAGTTTGATTACAAGCCGTTTGAGATCATCACGCTCAAACTGAGGGTCTAGCAATGGTTCACCTTGCGGCACTCTTGCTTCTGGATGACGATCCTTTGATCGTCATCCAGAAGGGTGATCTACCGATCATCATTTCTGCTCCCCATGGTGGCCGGCTTACAGTCCCAAACTGTCCGCTCCGAACAAACAAGGCCGCCCCCCAGTTCGTGACCGTCCTCGATACCAACTCCGACAAACTTGCCGAAGAGACGGCGAAGGAACTCGAAGAGCTCACCGGCAAGAAGCCCTGGCTGGTCATCGCTAAGTTCAGCCGGAAGTATGTCGATGCCAACCGGCCGGAAAAGGATGGCGCCGAAAGCGAGGCGGGAACTGCCGTCTACCGCAAGTACCATGAAGCACTTCGGAAGGCAGTGGACGCCACCCGGATTCAGCCTGGTGCTCTGCTCATTGACATCCACTCGCAAGGAAAAGTGAGCGATACGGTGTTTCGTGGAACCGGAAATCTCACTTCGCTTCGAAATAAGTCTCTCGGCCCGTTCTCTGGAGCCAAGGGATTCTTGGCGATTTTGGAGAGTAGAGGACTGAAAGTTGAACCCTCCATCAAGGATGCCGATCAAAAGGAGAATCCCGCTTTCAATGGAGGCTGGATCACGAGAAGCTACGGCGCAAGTGCTGAAAAGGGGATCGATGCGATCCAATTGGAATTTGGCGCAGACTTGCGGTCGAAAGACAAACTTACCAGCACGGCCAAGACCATCGCGATAGCGATCAAATCGCACCTTGAAAACGGCTCGAAGTGATAAGATGCTCACATGTCTTTGCTGAAGAAACTGTTCGGCACAAAGCCAACTCCAACCCCCGTCAATGAGATGTCGTACGACGACGTTTGGGTCGAGTTCAGGCGCATCGTGCCCTATCGGGACGGCAAGATGTTCATCTCCGTCTTGCAGCAACCTGAGTACAAGGAGGCGCTTGCCTGGCTGAGTCCTGGTACGGAGTGCCCCATGGCGAAGAGCCTGGTTCGAGGTCTGGTTGACTACTTCCGCAACCCGACTGGCGATCTCGACAACCTCGCGATGGTCTATCAAGCCGAGAGCGTCGAGAATTGGTCAACGCCCCCGGGATCCAGTCTGACGGCACTCGGTCAAATCGTCGCCATCACAGGAATCAAGGCGACCGTCTTCTACAAGCCAACGCCCGAAGAGGAGCACGTCAAGATCGAAATCACCCCTTGAGCGAAGCCAGATCGATCACGAAGCGGTACCGAATGTCGCTCTTCAACATCCGCTCGTATGCGGTGTTGATGTAATCCATCGAAATCACTTCGATGTCGCTCGTAATGCCTCTCGCCGCGCAGAAGTTGAGCATTTCCTGAGTCTCCCGGATGCCCCCGATCATCGATCCAGCGAGTGAACGTCGTCCGCCTATGAGCGAGAACGCGCTGACCGGAGACGGATTTGGTAGGCCGACAAGAACCATCGTGCCATTGAGTTTCAAAAGCCCGAGATACGAATTGAGGTCGTGATCAGCAGAAACTGTGTCCAGAATGAAGTCGAACTTTTTCCGATTCTCCGAGAACACCGCTTCATCACCCGTCGCGAGGAAGTCGTCAGCACCGAGTGCCAAAGCTGCCTCGCGTTTCGACGGTGAGTGGCTGAGTACCGTGACATGAGCACCGAACGCTTTCGCAAACTTGACACCCATGTGCCCGAGTCCTCCGAGACCAACTACTGCGACCGAGTCGCCGGGCTTCACGCCGAAGTAGCGCAACGGCGAGTACGTGGTGATACCAGCACATAGCAGCGGAGCCGCGGCATCCAACGGGAGTCCCTCTGGAATCGACACGATATAGTGCTCCTGAATGACGATTTGGGTTGAGTAGCCACCGTAGGTCGGCCCCGAACCGTCGCGAGCCTGAGCGTTGTACGTGCCAGTCATGCCTTCGTCGCAGTACTGCTCCTCGCCGGCAACGCATTGAGGACAGGTTCGGCACGAATCAACAAAAACTCCAACTCCCACCGTGTCTCCAACCTTCCACTTCGAAACGCCTGATCCAACGGAGAGAACTTTTCCAACGATCTCGTGCCCCGGTACCATCGGGAAAACGGATCCGCCCCACTCGTCGCGAGCCTGGTGCAGGTCGCTGTGGCAGACGCCACAGAACAGAATGTCGATAAGAACATCATCAGCTCCCAGCGCTCTCCGCTCAAGACTCCAAAGCTCAAGAGATGAAGTGGCTGATTGGGCGGCGAAGGCACGAGTAGGGAAGCTCATAGGAACCTTTGTTGTACTGCGATGAGCTTGCGTTTGTCGCGGTTCGCTGTAAAGAGTTGCCCGATTCCAACAAATAAGGGGTAACGTACCCTCCATGAAGAGCGGTATCGTCGCCCTCGCATTCCTTGCCGGTGTCGGCACAACCCTCGTCGTGGCCCAAAACCAAGCCGCAAAGCCAAACCCCGATTCTTTCTACAAGCTCGGTCCTGATTCTCAGGTCAAAGAAGGCGTGCCCAGGGGCGAAATCAAAGGGCCCTTCATGCTCCCGAGTACCGCTTATCCCGGAACCCAGCACACGTACTGGGTGTATGTTCCTGCGCAATATGACGCCAAGAAACCCGCTTCGCTGATGGTCTTCCAAGACGGCCACGCCCACGTCGGACCTGACGGCGGGTTCCGGGCCAGCGTCGTCATGGACAACCTGATCTTCCGCCGAGAAATTCCGGTCATGCTGGGTATCTTCATCAATCCTGGTCGCCGACCTGACCAAGATGAACCGTCCGCGCAGCGCGGCTGGGGTGACGGCTTTACCAACCGCGGTCAAGAGTACAACGCTCTTGACGATAAATACGCCAGGGTCGTGACGGACGAAATTGTTCCTGAAGTCGAGAAGACCTACAGTATCAGCAAGGACCCTGAGCAGCGCGGAATCGGTGGAACAAGCTCAGGAGCGATCGCCGCATTCGGCGTAGCCTGGCACCGCCCGGACTCCTTCCGGAAAGTGCTGAGCATCGTCGGCTCGTTTACCAACATCCGGGGTGGCCACCAGTACCCCGACATCATCTCGAAGGAGAAGAAGAAGCCGATTCGGGTCTTCCTTTGTGATGGTCGAAATGACCTGCGTGGTGTCCGCGACGGGAAATACGATGCCACCTGGGATTGGTATTTACAAAATGTTCGCATGAAGGACGCCCTTACCAAAAAGGGATACGACCTGAACTACACGTGGGGCATCAATAACCATGGCGGAGCCTTTGGTGGCCAAATCCTCCCCGACATGATGCGCTGGCTCTGGCGAGACGCCCAAAAGGACATCACCGATCCTAACGACCAGATTGAACGGAGCTTGCGGGCACCAGGGATGGACCACTAAAAAGCTAAAACCTAGGTTTTGGCACGAAATTCGCACCTCTGCTTGCTGACTCGATCTGAGTCCGCGAGCAGATATGAAAATTGCAATCCTCCCATCGCTTTTGGTCGGCACCCTTGCTATCGCAGGTTCAGCGCAGGCCATTGACCTCACCTTTACGGGTATGAGCTTGCCAGATGCAAAGACTGCATCGATCTCTGTAAACGGAAGTGGCTTCACTTCGGTCTATGCTGGTCAGCTCAACTTCTCTTCAAGTAGCGGCTCCTTGAGCAGCTATTGTGCCGATGCACTGTCCTTTTTGGACAATACTTCGAACAGCTATTCAGCTAGCTCCCTCACCTTGACGCCGAACACCAATCTTGGCAAAGCTGGCACCATTCTTGCCAACAACCAAGCAACAGCCCTGACGTCTGCTCAGCAAGCGGGACTTCAGCTCGCCGTATGGGAAGCTATCTACGACGGCGGATCGACATTCGACGCTTCTGGCGCTAAGTTTCAGGCGAAAAACGTGAGCTCGGAAATCCTGGGCTTTGCTTCGCAGTACTACGGAACTTACTGCGTCACTCCGACGAACAGTGTCACATATTTCGGCACCACTGAAAAGGGTGGCCAATCTCAGATGACCGCAGTTCCGGAGCCGATGACGATGACCGCGCTAGGACTTGGCTCACTCGCCCTGCTACGACGCCGACGCAAGTCGGCCTAACCCATGAACTTGTAGCCAACACCCCGGACGGTCACGAGTTTCTCGGGAACGTTCGGGTCTGGCTCAATTCGGGTTCGAAGCCAGCGGATGTGGACATCCACAGTTCTGGAAGTAACGTAAGCATCCTTCCCCCAAACTCGATCCAAAAGGGCTTCGCGAGTAAAAACCTGACCGGAGTTCTTGGCAAGAAACATGAGCAGCGCAAACTCTTTCGGTGAAAGAGTCATTGGCTTTCCATCGATGCTCGCTTCGTGAGTGCGTGGGTCGATCAATAGGCCGCCACGTTCGATGACTTCGCTCGCGGGTTCGCCTTGAGCGCGCCGCAGAATCGCCTTCACCCGTGCCGCAAGTTCGGACATGTTGAATGGCTTAACAACATAATCATCCGCTCCCATTTCCAGGCCCCGAACTCGATCCTCTTCGTCGGCTCTCGCGGAAACAAAGATAATTGGCGTCTGGTTATCCTTGCGAACTGCCCGGCAAAAATCAAAGCCCGAACGATTGGGCAACATGATATCAAGAATCACAAGGTCGGGTTTTACCCGCTTGAAAAGCCGCATGCCGTCCTCGGCACTCTCGGCGGTAAACGTCGTATACCCCTCGCGTCGGAACTTCGCTTCCAAAGTTTCGGAGATCGCCGGCTCATCGTCAACAATCAGTAGAGTCATGTTTCCAATGCAAGTTTTACGCGCCGATGTTAAGGCTGAGTAAAGACTCCTTAATCCTGTTAATTATCCCGCTGCGATAATCTCAACGTTCGCCCTCGGAACCGTCACTTCCTCACCGCTGTTCAGCTTCGCCCGCAAGACTCGAACGTGAGTTCCCGAATCCAAAGTCACTAGCTCGGGCGGAAGATCTGTGACGCTAGCCAGCAAACCGAAGTAAGGCTCGCGAATGACCCGAATCTGTGTCCCGATATTGAGCGAGAGAACCTTCGCTTCCTTGCTTGCTTCACCCGTAGTTCGCGGTTCTGGAACAATCAACTCCGGCCGGATAACGCCAGCCCGAATCTGGGTTGCTCCATTGATCGAACAATCGTGTCCTTCAAGCGATTTCAAGAGATCAAACGTGCGCGAAGCCATTGGCAAGAAACCAAATCCCTCGGTGACCATCAAGGTCAGATTGATTTTCTCTGAACCGGTAATCGCAACACCGATGTCGTAACCCAAAAACTCGATGAGGTCGCTGTCTTTGAGTCCTCCAGCGATGATTCCGGCTGCGCCGACTGCCGACGCCCGTTTGATGGCAGCGGCTGTCATTCCCGCGCCCCCGATCAAGATTTTTCCGGCGTCGGAATCCAAAATGTGCTTTTCGTCCAGAACCTCGTCGGGCGACTCAACGGCCTGGCGAAGCGAGCCCTGCCGCTCTCCGCCCACTCCAAAAATTCCTTGGACCATCGCACAGCGCGTCTCGATAATCGCGCCCTCCATCGGCAGAACTTCGGCGACTTTGCCCTTGATGTAGGCGTTCATGTCAATTGGAATCGACGGCTCGCGAATCAGAGCATTGCCCGTGATGTCACTGTAGCTTTCAACTGTTCCTGTATGCTCCGAGGTTGCGGTCGGGGCCTTGAATATGCCAAATAGTTTCTTCCCGGTGGCAACAAGATCACCCTTCTCAATCTGATCGCCAACCTTGACCACCATGAATGCCTCAGCATCCTTCGGCTCTACGCCCAGAGGATCGGCAATACGCATGGTCTGCAGGTTTCCTGGGAGCAGAGCCCTGGCAATCGGCGTAGTCGGCTCGACTGTATCACCGATGCCCACCAAAACCTCACCTTTAATCGGTAGTCGGCGTGTGCGGCGGACAACGATGTCGCCACTAACGGTCAATCCAGGTGTATATGCGCTTCCCAATTTCTTAACAACTCCGAGAGGTTTGGGAATGATGATACACCCTACAACTCCATATCGCTGCTATGCCCCGGAAACAGCTTCGCTTCCGGATCGATGTACGTCTTCGCAAAGCAAACCGCCGTCGCCGCCTCACCAACCCCCGTCGCAATCAACTTTAGCTTCGACCCGTAAGTCGCAACATCCCCCACCGCAAAGATTCGCGCCAGGTTCGTCTCGTACTTCGAGTCAACCTTGATCTGATTCTTCTCAATCTCCAGCCCCCATTCCTTCAAGGGACCGAGCGAAGACTTAAAGCCAATGTTCACGCAAATAGCATCCGCCTCAACCCGCTCGAGTTCCTTCGTCTGGGTGTTCTCCAGCGTCACCGCCTCGAGCTTTCCATCCGAGCCATGAAGCTCCTTAACAACATAGAACAGCTTCATCCGAACGCTCGAGTTCTTAACAACTTCAACCGAATGGTCATGGGCCTTAAACACATCTCGCCGGTGAACCAACGTAATGCTCTCGCAGATGTCGTTCAGGTTCATCGCCCAGTCAAACGCCGAATCTCCGCCACCAACAATCAGCAGCTTCTTCCCGGTAAAGATCGAGCGGTCTCGAACCCCGTAGAAGACGCTCTTCCCCACAAACTCTTCTTCCCGCTCAACCCCAATCTTCGTCGGAGAAAACGCTCCCGGTCCCGCCGAGATAATCACCGTACGAGTAGGTAGCTCAAGCCCCTTATCCGTCCGCAACAGCCAATGATCACCACAATCCTCCGCCGAAACCGCCGTATTCTCAAGCACCAACTTCGGATGGAACTGCGTCCCCTGAGCGATCAAATCTCTCGCCAAGTCCTTGGCCAGAACTTTCGGAAACCCCGGCATATCAAAGATGTACTTCTCGGGATAAAGTGCCATCAATTGCCCACCGAGTTCGGGAAGGGAATCGATAACTCGCACGGACATCCCGCGCAGGCCAGCATAAAACGATGCGAACAACCCGCAGGGGCCGCCGCCAATAACAGTTACATCAACGAGATTCATGGCCTAGAGATTTATGGATTAGTGTCGCGGCTCGCCATTGAAACCGGATATCCGTTTTACCCTTTTGTTAACCCCGACCACTTCATCGCAAGCCGCTCAGACCACCTCGGCTTCGGCGGAACATATCCCCGCCCCGCCTCCATTGCATCCTTCAACGAGTTGAAAGTATTCCAGAGACCCCAAAGCGCAAAGAGAACCCACGTCACAGCACTTTTAACGATGATGCCTACCCAGCCAATCTTCTCCGGATGGATGCCCGTCGAGTCCCAAACGCCATCCTCCTTCATCTTCCAGATGCTATAGCTCAGGCTGCAAGCAATCAAAATCCCCGCGATGATCGTGCTCATCACCTGCTCGATCAACATCCGGTAAGAGTGGAACTTGACATAGGGCGAGCGCGTCCCGATCACCGAACCCACGATCGGCGCAACGTACGGTAGAGGAATCGATGCCAGATTCACCAGCATCGCCAACCCCTGATCCTTCTTTGGGATTTCCAAAGTCATTGTCGAATCAGTACGCCGCGCCTCCGGAACCGGTTTCATAGCATCGAAAGTGCCCGATCGATCCGCTTCACAATCCGATCCGGACCTAGAACAGACATCAGCTCAAACAATCCCGGCCCAAACGTCTTGCCCGTCAAAGCAACCCGCGTCGGGTGAACAATCGGCCCCAACTTCTCAATCCCGTTTGCTTCCTGGAAAGCCACCAAAGCCGCTTTCATCTCATCCGGCGACAGAGCCGAGGCACCACAAGCAGAACGAATGTGCTCGAACAAAGCGCGCGCATGAGGCTGGCCAAACCACTTCTCAACCGCCTTCGGATCCATCGGCGGCTCCTCAACAATGAAGAACTCGCAAGCCTCGCCAAACTCGATCAGGTTCGTCACGCGCTCCTGCTCCAGCTTAATGCACTCCAGCGCATACTCCCGATTCGTCCGGGCAAAAAGAACGAACTTCTCGAACTTTTCAAAAATCGCCCGTCCATCGCGAGGTTTCTGATTCGGCAAGACCTCCTCATCAACAAAGTTCTCCCAGAATCCCTTCGTGTGCTCCTCAGCGTACAAGCCCTCGATCTCCGCCAAAACCTGCTCGGCACTCATCGACCGAATCGTGTGGCCGTTCAGCCACTTCAGCTTCTCAATATCGAACTTGCCCGGACTCGGCTGAAGCCCCGAAAGCGCAAAAGCCGAAATCAACTCCGGCTCCGACATCGCCTCCCGATCATCCCCCGGCGACCATCCAATCAGCGCAATAAAGTTTTTCAGCGCCGACTTCAGGTACCCCTGCGCCATGTAGTCCAGAACCCGAGTCGCCCCATGCCGCTTCGACAGCTTCTTGCCATCCGCACCTACAATCACTGGACAGTGAACAAAAATCGGCGGAGTCCAGCCAAACGCCTCAAAAATCAGCCAGTGAATTGGCGAAGTCGAAATCCACTCCTCGCCCCGCAGAACATGGGTGATCTCCATGAGGTGGTCATCCACCATCGCCGCAAAGTGGTAAGTCGGCATCCCATCCGCCTTGATCAAAACCGGATCCGGCAAGGTATTCGAGTCAAACTCAACCCGCCCACGGATCAAATCCTGAACAACGATCTTTCGATCCCGAGGAACCTTTAGCCGGATGACATAAGGCTTACCCTCCGCAATCGCCGCCTCAACTTTCGCGGCATCAGCATCACGCCAATCCCCGCCGTAGTAGCCGATCTGGACCTTGTTGATCTGCTGAAACTCGCGCATCTGCTCGATCTCTTCCTGAGTATCAAACGCCTTATAGGCGTGACCAGAAGCCTCTAGCTCGGCGATCTTCGAAGCATAAATCCCCAAAGCCTGACGCTCCGACTGCCGATAAGGCGCATGAGGTCCACCCACGTGCGGCCCCTCGTCAAACTCAATCCCCACCCACCGCAGAGTCTCCACAAACTCATGCTCGCTGTCCGGGTTATAACGACTCCGATCCGTGTCCTCGATCCGCAAAATACACGAGCCGCCTTCCTTTTGCCGCAACAAATAGTCGTACAGAACCGTACGCAAAGCTCCCACATGAAGGAGCCCCGTTGGGCTTGGCGCAAATCGAACGCGGACTGGCATAGACCCATAAGGGTACCTGCCAGGCTTATTTAGCCTTCAAAGTCTCTTCGCCCGCAAGGCAAGCTTTCAGCGAATCCAAAGCGACCTCGATTTGGTCATCGCGTGGCTCCGAGGTCGTGATCAACTGCGTCCACAGCCCCGGCTTGAACATCACCATAATTGCCGCGTTGTCCCGAAACTTTCCCGCGAAGCGAAGGAGTTCATAGGCAATCCCCGCGATGAACGGCAGAACTGCGATGTGATAAAGGAAGTTGCCCAGCGCGATCATCAGGGTATTGCCCTTGAACTGCGTGAAGTGATCCTCAAACCGTGGAATCCACGGGAAGATCACAAACCCGAGGAGCAAAACAATAATCGCAAAGGAGGTTCCACAACGAGGGTGCAAGCGAGTCTGAGCCTTACAGTTCTCCAGCGTCAACTCCTGCTCCGCTTCCCAAGTGTTGATCGCCTTATGCTCTGCGCCGTGATACTTAAAGACTTCCTTCACCTGCTTCATCTGGCTAATGAGCAGAAGATAGCCGATGAAAAACGCGAACTTGATCGTCTCGACGAGAAGGTTCGTCACCTGTGGCCCGAGGTCGAACTTTTGGCGAAGAGTAGTCCCTCCGACCTGGGGAAGATATTTGAACAAGAAGAGACTAAATGCCAGGGATACGACAATGGTTCCGGCGACGACACCGTCCTGAATCGCCTTTGACGCTACCGGCTGTGAGTTCTTCGTCACCTCTTCCGCCGCATCCACAACCTTATCCTCCGGCTTCTGATACTCCGGAGCCAACTGAATATCCGAAGCAAACTTCATCGCCCGAATCCCGAGCGACATCGCATCGAGCAACGCCCACGACCCGCGCAAAAACGGCGTCTTCAGCCACTTCTGCCGACCAATCCAAGTCTTCTCCAAAGGCTCGGCCTTCACAACCAACTCCCCATTCGGAGCGCGACAAGCCACTGCGAAGTACTTCGGCGACCGCATCATCACTCCCTCGATAATCGCTTGACCGCCAACACTTAGGAATTCATCCTTGGACATCGGTGTAAGTATAGCTTTCACGGGCTTCAGGCTTGAGGGATCAGGTTTCAGTTTCGAAACCACTTCTCAATCCTGAAACCTCAATCCTGAATCCCCCATAGGCCTCAATCCCCATCAAATGTTAAGGAATGCTTAATGAACCCCCCATTAAACCGACTTTAGGATGATGGCACCGAACTTGCCGTACACTTATGTAGTCGAAAAGACCAAGGAGGAGCAATCATGGAATCTCTGACAAACAGAGGACTGAAGCTCACCGAGGACGAAGCATTCGCACTGTTGGGACTTTGTTTAACCAGCCCTGGGCCGGTTGATGAAGCGACAGCGGTTGCAATGCGGAAACTGGCGGCGTATTGTTCGCAAAGAAGCGAAAAGAGCAATTATCCAATCAATCTAAATACAGCAGCCGTTGCACCGAGGTGAGACGAAACAAAGTAAGGGGAGGCAAGAAGCCTCCCCTCTTTGTGTCTGAGGATCAATATGGAGTGCGAAAACTCGTTCTCGCTTTGGATCACTAGAGCTCCGCTCGGACTCCTTCGACAAACTCTCCGCGCGAAAATTGAGCACTGTAACCGAGGTAAGAGCACCAGCCAGTAGATTCGACATCCCCGCCTCGAGCCTCAATCCGTTCGCGACATAATAACAAGGATGCTGACCGTCCAAGACGTCCTCCGAACCCTCGAATCCTTTACCCCCGTTCGATGGGCGTTCGATTTCGATAACGTCGGCCTCCTCGTCGGCTCAAAATCCGCCCCGGTCACCAGAATCATCATCGCCCTTGACCCGAGTCCTGCACTCATCAACCAAGCCATTGCCCAGAAAGCTGAGCTCGTCATCACCCACCACCCCATCCTCTGGAGCGGCACAAAGTCGATCACCGACGCCAAAGACGATACCGCCTTCGCCCTATCTCTGGCAAAACACGGGATCTCACACATCGCCGCCCATACCAACTGGGATGCTGCTCCGGGCGGAATCAACGACACCCTCGCCGGTCTCCTCGGTCTCCAAAATCTCAACTCATTCGGTTCCGCCGCAAGCGTTCCGTACAGCAAGATCATCGTCTTCTGTCAGCTCGAACAAGAAGACATTCTCCTCGATGTGATGGCTGAACACGGGGCGGGAAACATTGGTAACTACCGCCGATGCGGATTCAAGGCCCACGGAGTAGGCACGTTTGAGCCGCTTCCTGGCTCAAACCCCTCCGTCGGCAGAATCGGAAAGTCTGACGAAATCGAAGAAACCAAGATCGAAATGATCTGCCCAACCCACCGAGTCTCCGACGTCATCTCCGCAATGATCGAGAAGCACAACTACGAGCAACCCGCCTTCGACGTGATCCCGCTTGCTCCGCTCGAAGAGCAACCTTGTGGCCGAATCGGCTCTCTAGCCAGTCCGATCACACTACAACAATTCATCACCGAAACCAACACCGCACTTGGAACATTCAGCATGGCCTGGGGTGACCCCCAACGAATGATCGAGAAAGTCGCCGTAGTCGGGGGAGCCGCCGATAGTGACTGGCGCCACGCCCTCGACGCCGGAGCCGATGTCTTCGTCACGGGAGAAGTGAAGCACAATGTCTCAATCGAAGCCACCAACGCCGGCCTCGCCATCGTTGCCGCCGGGCACTTCGCCACCGAAAACCCCGGCATGAAGGCACTGGCGGACCAACTCAGCCTGCGTCTTCCGGCGATAAAGACCAGTCACTTTGAACCCTCCGCTGGGCAATTTGGCTGCCCGATCTAACTTATTGGAACCCGGGGTGTCGACCATTCCGTATTGGTCTGCATGAAAGGTCTCATTCTCCTTCCCATCGGAATCCTCGCTCTCGGTGGATATGTCTACGCTGGATCGCACCTTGCCCAAGGTACGTACGCTGCCGTCAAAGGCAACGGAAAGCTCAAGACTGAGAACCGATCTGTTCCGGCATACACTAAAGTCGTCATAGGCTCCGCATTCGAAGGTCAATTCTTCGAGAGCACTCCCGGCCCACTAACCATCAGTGCCGAATCAAACATTTTGCCGCTGATTGAGACGAAAGTTGAAAACGAAACCCTATTCGTTAATGTCAAAGGTTCGGTGAGCACTCGAAAAGGATTCAGGATCACTGGTCGAACCGCAAAGCTAGCCGCATTCGAAGCTGGGGGCGCGGCCAAAATGGAACTCAAAAACATTGGTCGACACGCACTAAAGCTCGAAGCCTCTGGTGCAAGTAAGGTGAGTGTGTTCGGTACACCTTCAAGTTTGGACGTTGATGCATCCGGAGCGAGCGAAATCGCATTTGGGACACTCACCCTCGAATCACTGATTGTAGAACTCTCGGGAGCCTCGAAACTTAGCCTCGCGGGAACAACCAAGTCAGCGAACATCAGCGCATCCGGTGCGAGCAACTTCACCGGAAACATCTCTGGTGAAAAGTTCAAAGCGGTTGCCTCGGGAGCTTCAAAAGTGGAGATAAAGGGGCATTTCAACACCTCCACCACCAGCGCTAGCGGTGCTTCAAGCATTTCCAAGCCCTACTGATCGTATCCGAAAGAAACTGATTCATACTGATAAAGCCCAAGAAATTTACTAGGGCAGACTGGAGATAAAAATGAGCATATTTGACAAGGCAAAAGAAATGGCCGAGAAAGCCGCCGACGTAGCAGGCGACCTCAAAGACAAAGCAGTCGACGTGGCTGGCGACGTGAAGGACAAGACCGTCGACGTAGCCGGAGACGTGAAGGACAAAGTCGAAGATGTAGCCGGAGATGCAAAGGAAGCCGCTGGTGGCCTCCTCGGCAAAGTAGGCGGAGTCCTCGGAGATCTCAAGGACAAGGCAGTCGAAGTCGCTGAGAACGTCACCGGCAAAGACCTCAACAAAGACGGCGTCATCGGCTCCGCTGCTGTGGAAGTCGAAGAAGCTACCGAAACCACCGAAGCCTAAGGCTCTCAAAATTGAAAGGGGTTTCGACTCAGGTCGAAACCCCTTTTTTGCGTCAGAGGTTCTTTTCGTAGACAACCACGTCGCCGTCAATGACTTCTCCAGTCACTTCGATCGTCTCACCCTTCTCCCTAGGCACGAACTTAAATCGAATCAAGTCCCGATTTCCTGTAGTAGCATTTGGTGCTCGTCGGTCCGAAGCGACAACGAACAGGTAGCCTTTCGGATCACTGACCACTTTCCCGTCAACGCTACGGTACATCGTTGCTTCTCCAGCAAACTCCGCCACGTTTTGACCCTTAGCAAATCGAGCGCACTTGAGGAACCCTACGGTCACTGCGACATTGTGGTCGCCATCCCGAAACTCTGACCTGAACTTCGCCGATCCGCCGACTTCGAACCGTCCTTCTCGAGTCACCTTTTTGACTTCGATTTCGAATCGCACCTTTCGATTGTTATTGGACATCATCCATCCACGACCTCTACAACCTGCTTCGGTTGCGCCAGCTGCGAGCGCGATAGTAGCGGTGACCAAACTGAGTGAGACAAGCACTGATTTCATTTGAACTTCCCTTATTCGGAACCCTCTTTCCAGATCCCGATATATTGAATGATATGTCAAGTTCAAAGCCCTGCGGGACTTCCGGACTAGCGTGGAACCTAGTCGTCAATAAAAACATGGTGGGCGAGGAGAGAGTCGAACTCTCACGGCTATTAACCGCTGGAACCTAAATCCAGTGCGTCTACCAATTTCGCCACTCGCCCAAGTGAACTTTTTCATTTTACCAGAACAGAAACATCGAATCCTTCGTGTACAATTCATGCATGGCCACAAAGACAATTAGCATAGAACTCGATGTCTACGACTGGCTCGTCGCCAGCCGCGAACACCCAAGCGAATCCTTCTCCCAAGTGATCAGGCGAATGAAGAAGAGCGGCGAAAAATGGACCGGAAACTCACTCTACAAAGCTATCACCCTGGGAGAGCTTAAACTCGAGATCACTCCTGAGCAGGAAGCAATGATTCTCAATCAGGACAGGGTCGAAGACATTGCTTCTTGACACCTGCTTCCTCATCGACTTAGCGAAAGGCGACTCTGGCGCCCTTAAGTTCATCTTTCGAGCTGGCGAGCGCAAACTACACGTTTGCCCCATCGTCATCGGCGAGTTCCTAGTTCCGTTCGCGCCAAACCCCCAGCCCGGGCTGACCTTCCTTCAAAGTTTCGAGGTCCTACCAACCGACGAGCTAGTCGCCGCAAAATACGCTCAACTAATCAACCGACTTGGTCGCCAAAAAACCGTTGGCGGAACCAACGACATCTGGATCGCCGCGACCGCAGTTGTAAACAACGTCAGCTTGATAACCAGAAACACGTCGGACTTCTCCAAAATCCCTGAACTCCAACTCCTCAGCTACTAAGCCGAACCGTTCCCCGAACAATCACTTCTCCTTCCCGGTGCTCAACCCCCTCAAACACCACCGGAACCGGAAACATCTCCGCCTCAACTATCGGGTTCATTTTCTCAATCTGCGAAGAAACCAAATTTTTCAACCCCGCCCCCATCGCCGCCGCCGAAACTAACTGAATCGACAAGTCAGAAGGCGACGAAACGGCCAAAACCGCATGAGCCGTCACCGGAATCGGAACAATCACCTGCTTCTTAGCCTCAATATGCACCCCATCCGAAGCCACCGAAACCGAAATATCATAAAGATCGGCAGGCTTCAAGTTCTCTAAAAACACCTCAATCGACTTCGCCCGAACCGTCGCCACAAACCGCCCCGAACCCGTCGATTGCTCCAACGCAGAAGGCTCCAATCGCCAAGATTCCCCCTCAAACGAAACGTGATCAATCAACAACCCCACTGGGGTCATCAGCCACTCAATCGTCGACGAAATCTTCCCAATTTGAACCGACGAATCGTTGCCCACCCCAAGAATTTACCGTAGACTAAGCAAATGCTCACCGCGATGATCGCCCTTGCAACGCTGCAAAACGACCTCCCCCCCATCAATCGCGAGTTCCGCGCCGCCTGGATCGCCACCGTCGACAACATCGACTGGCCCACCAACCGCACCGACAGCGTCGAAACCCAAAAGCAAGACCTCAAAAACATCGTCGCAAGGGCCAAACAACTCCACCTCAACGCCCTTATCTTCCAAGTCCGCCCCTCCGCCGACGCCCTCTACAAAAGCAAGCTCGAACCCTGGAGCGAATACCTGACCAACCAACAAGGCCAAGCCCCAAACCCCGCCTGGGACCCGCTCGAATTCATGGTCGCCGAATGCCACAAGAACGGCATCGAGCTCCACTGCTGGTTCAACCCCTACCGCGCCCAGCACCCCTCGCAAAAGAACCCCGTCGCCAATAACCACCTCAGCAAAACCAACCCCGCAGTGGTCAAACAGTACGGAACCTACCTCTGGATGGACCCCGGCGAGCCCGCCGTCCAAAAGCGCTCCCTCGACGTCATGATCGACGTCGTCAAACGCTACGACATCGACGGCGTCCACATCGACGACTACTTCTACCCCTACCCAATCCTCGACGAAAACAAGAAGAAAGTCGACTTCCCCGACGCCCCCAGCTACGCCAAGTACGGCGGCGGAATGAACAAAGACGACTGGCGTCGCAAAAACGTCGACGACTTCATCGAGCAACTCTACAAAGAAATCAAGCGCCAAAAGTGCCACGTCAAGTTCGGAATCTCCCCCTTCGGCATCTACCGCCCCGGCATCCCCGAAACCATCAAAGCCGGAGTCGACCAATACGCCGAACTCTACGCCGACGCCGAAAAGTGGCTCAAAAAAGGCTGGTGCGACTACTACACGCCCCAACTCTACTGGCCAATCTCCCAAACCCCCCAGTCCTACCCCGTCCTCCTCGACTACTGGATCAAGGTCAACGACCAAAAACGCCACGTCTGGCCCGGACTCTACACCAGCCGAACCGACCCCGCCGGAGGAGCCTGGAAGGCCCAAGAAATCGGCGACCAAATCCGCCTCTCTCGCGAAAAACAAGCCACCGCCGGCAACGTCCACTTCAGCATGAAAGCCCTCATGAAGAACTGGGGCCTGCTCAGCACCGGCCTCCAACGCGGACTCTACAAAGACGACGCCTTCGTCCCCGAATCCCCCTGGCTCTCCCCCCGCAAACCCAAATCCCCCGAAATCTGCATCGAAAACGGCACCATCACCCTCAAGTGCAAAGGCGACGAAGAAACCACCGCCGTCTCCCTCAAAACCAAAGAAGGCACCTGGTCCCCCTGGACCCACGCCGAAGAAGGAGTCCCCCTAAAAAACGCCACCCAAATCGCCGCCATCAGCTTCAGTCGAGCGGGCATCGCCAGCGAACCGACGATTCAGACGGTCAAGTGACCTAAAGAAATCGAGCCATGAGGCGAATAATAACCTTAATCGCCTCACATTCTGAGGCGATTAGACGGTATAATCGCCTCATCAGGTTCAAATGTACATCCATGAGCTTCCCCAATGGCCGAAGTATCGCTTCGACGCCAATGCCCTGATCTCCAGTCTCGAAAGAGTTAATTCGGAGCGCGGAAAGCTATACGGAATCCTCGGCGCCATCGGATTTGACAGCATGCAAAGCCAAGACGCCGAGGCCCTCGCCGAACAGCTCATCAAAACGAGCGCCATAGAAGGCGAAAAGCTCGACCTGGAAGCAGTGAGAAGCTCTGTCGCAAAGCGGCTCGGCATGGCGCGCGCAGGCCTCGCCACCCACGATTACTACATCGAAGGGCTGGTCGAAATGGCACTGGACGCCACCCAAAACTACAATCAACCACTCACGCCAGAGCGCATCTTCAACTGGCACGCCGCCCTTTTCCCCGCCGCACGAAACGCCTACGGGCCGGTAAAGGTGGGCAACTGGCGAGACGACACCGAGGGTCCGATGGTCGTTGCATCCCAAAAACGGGGAAGGGAACTTATCCACTTCCAAGCCCCGGCCGCCCACCGATTGCCAAAAGAAATGGATCGGTTCCTCACCTGGCTAGAAAACAAGAACGAGCCAAGCCTCACCCTCAAAGCCGGAATCGCCCACATCTGGTTCGAAACCCTCCACCCCATGGACGACGGTAACGGACGTGTGGGGCGGAACATCATGGATCTGCTCCTCGCCCGAGCCGACCAGAAACCCAACCGCGCCTACAGCCTCGCCAGCCAAATCCACGCCAACCGCGAGGCCTACTACACCCTGCTCGAACGCACCCAGAAAGGCGACCTCGAGTACACCGAGTGGCTTGCCTGGTACCTCGACATGCTCCAAAGGTCCCTTACCGACGCCTCCGCCCAAGTCACCCAAGCCATCGCCCGAACCCAATTCTGGCATTCCATCAAAGACATCCCCCTCAACGAACGCCAACGCAAAGCAATCTCCCGAATGCTCATGGGCTGGGAGGGCCGAATGACCAACAAAAAATACGCCGCCCTAACCACCTGTTCCGACGCTACCGCTACCCGCGACCTTGGAGACCTAGTAAGCAAAATCATCCTGCGACTCGATGGAGCCAGAGGACGAAGCACCGGCTATGAACTGGTAACCCAGGAATCGTAGCGCCATCAAACTCCCATCGCGCACACCAACTAACAACTCCCCGCTTGACGGGGAGTCGGTGAGACTCCGGTCGAACCGGTGGGGCCGTTGTAGCCTCCTACCAACCCCAAGCTCCCGCATCACCTAACGCAACTCCTTCCGCTGATTCAAGATCATCTCCCGAAAGATCCGGTACCGCCGCTTCAAACGTTCAGATCCCGCCTCACGCTCAAGGCTCTCCAGCAACCGCACGGTCCCAGAATCAGCATGCCGAATCATCAGGCGGGCAAGATCGGCCAGCTCCCTTCGGTACACCCGGTTGGTCAAGTAGTCCGAATAAATCTCACGTAGCCGAGCACTTTGCTGTGGCTTCAGTTCGTACTTCTTCAGCCTTCGGCAAATGTGCTCCTTGTAATAACCTGATCTTAAGCAAAAAGATCGAACCGCAAGGATATCTAGATTCGTGTCGATGTCTTTCGAAGACCAGGGTTCATCCGGAACCGCTGACTGCAGCTCCTCAAACACTTTGCAAAACTGAGCGTAGTCGGGAATCTGCCGTCGTACTTCGTCCCATATCCGCGGATAATCCCAACCCGCGTTCGACGTCATGATCGCATGAAAACGCCCCCAAACCAGCTTCTGATCCACCTCCCGCCACCGCCTGCAGGCTTCAGCAGTGAGCGCCTCACGTTCATGTAGCTTCACGGATTCTTTCCCGAGTGCCAGAATCTTTGGTCATAACAACCGTTCCCGGAACCCATGGTTGATAATACACAAGGTCTTGTTGCTCGGATGCCCCAACATCCCCGATTCCGCAGGCTTAAACAACCAACTCAGATCGAGCCGCCAACCCAAAACTCCCCACTCGTTGGGGAGTCGGTGAGCCAAGCGAACCGGTGGGGCTGTGGTAATTGCCCACCAGCCCGGTGCCTCGGGCAGAGGATCCCAAGGCATCAAAAAAGGGCCGGGGGCGAGGTGGGCGCAGGCACCAAACTCCCATCGCGCCACCAACGCAAAAAACGAACTTTCCTGACCCAAACATCGTTCACCAAAAACAAGTGAACTTCGCCCTACTCACCGCCGTCGCCGCCGCCCGGCCCGCCTTCCCAACTTACACGCCCAAGTTTGTAGCCGGAGCAACCAGGGAATGCGTGATCACCGACGCCAAACCAAATCTCTCCCTCTGTGGCTACACCTGGATGAGGATGGTCAACAGCTTCCTCACCCAACCAATCTACGTCTCCTCGGGCTACACCGAGAAATTCGATAACGATCGAAGCCCAGACCAACGGCCAGGCCTATTCCCCCTCCGCCTTCTCGACTCCACCGCTCCCTGCGGCTTCACCGCCGCCGTCGGAGAAGACCCCCAAAATCCGAGCGGATACATCACCTGGGCCTGGACCTGCTTCCGCGGACTCCAAAAATACGCCACCAAGCGGCCCGAACCAAGAGCCCAAGCCAAAGAGTTCACCCGCCAAACCCTCACCGCCGCCGAGCAAACGTTCTTCAACCGTGAAGTCCCCCAAACCACAAACCTCAAGTTCACACCCACCGAAGTCTCCGTCCGCCCGATCACGTCCACTCTCTTAACCGGTTCGATCGTCTACCAAAGGGTCAAAGACCCCAACGACGACACCCCCAGCTTCGAGCCGCCCCCGTCGGTCAGCTTCGTCAGATCCGGAACCACCTACCGAAGGCTGGCCTCTTGCATCAAGGGTAAGGAGAAGTTTTCCAAAATCGAACCCGCCTGGGTATCCCCGGCCGGCTGGCTTGTCTGCATCGCCGAATCAAACGGCTTCACCGGCTACCTCTGGCTCTTTCCCCCCGGAACAACCTCCGACCGAACCTCAGTGATCAATCGAGACGGCCGAACCGGTCGCTCAAAGGGCCCCCAGGGATTCATCATCTCCCCCTAAACCCGCCAACCAACCCGAAGACCCCACGTCTGCTGGCGCACCTCTTGATGTCTCAGGCTTTCGGCACCCCCCGGGGCCCACGCCGAAGACGTCGTCGTCCAGAAAGAAGCGATCTGCCTCAGAGAAATCACAGGTCGTAAGATAGTTGAGGCTGTGGGACTGCCTCCAAATCAATCTCCGAATGTGTGCCGAACCTGAGCCAGCTGTCTTTCGCATACTCAGGTGAGAGTTCAATCGACTTCCATTGACGGCTCAACTGTTCTGCTACATGCCCGGTGGTGTTGCTACCTGCAAAAGGATCCAGAACCAGATCACCCTCGCTTGTCAAATACTTGATAAAGAACCGTGGCAGATCAGCAGGGTACCGAGCTGGGTGTATTTTCCTTCCAAGTGACTTACTGTCTCGAATATAGTCACTGTTTGACTCGTTGTTTCCTGCTTGGATGAGATTTGATGGAATCGAACCACCTTGGTCAGAGGCAAAGCTTCCATTTATCACGTGGCCACTAGGACGCACCGTTGGTTTGAGCCCTCGGCCTATCAACCGCTTCATGTCAGCACTGTATTCCTGCAAAACTTGTCGGTTATCGGCCTTGGCGAAGGGTTCTTTGACCAGCCAAAAAATGTACTCGACACTATCCTTCACTCGTATCCTGCGGACGTTAACCCATTCCGCAGGTGCCGGCATTTTGGCAGGGTTATACCAAAAGAATTCTTGCGCCAAATCAAACCCTAGATCATCGCACAAGGCGAGTAGAACTCGGTAGTGGTACAAACTGCGGACTGGAGCCCCAGGTGTCCACGCGCCTCCCAGATTGAGCACAAACGAACCGGTCGGCTTGATTATCCTCTTGATTTCCTTGGCAAACGGGAGTAGCCACGCGACGTACTCAGATTGGTCGGCGTTACCGTACTCCTTTTTGAAATGTAAGGCATACGGAGGGCTCGTCATGACTAGATCGACAGAGTCCGAAGGCAGTGACTTCATGTATTCCAGACTGTCCGCGCAATACATTTCACCGTACAACGTTCGGTAGATCGGTTCAGTTATGGAGCGCATCCACCACGTCCTGAAATTTTGTGTACCAGACGGAGCCTTGTACCGGATCCAGCTCCACTTCGTTCATGACGCGGAGCTTGCCAGCGTGAGAACTATGATCGGGAATGTCTCGAACCAAAATATATCTGAACTGGCTCCAGTCCTTTGTGTATCGCCCCATGCACACCGCCACGACATCGAAATGATCGCGGTCGTAATATCGGCTACTCGCATCCTCCTTTGACGCCCGAGTCTTCTGGATTTCAACCTCCAGCTTAACTCTACTTTTCAGCGGTTTGGGTTTACGTAGGGTCTTAACTTCCACTCGGATTCGATTAGAGTCAAGTGTTACCGCCGTGAAGTCATGCATCCCATCGACATCGTGCTCATCGAATGACTCCAACCAACCTTCTTGCGAAGCGATTTTGAGCTTTCGCTCGAAGTGGACCTCTGCTACCGCTCCCTCTAACGCTACTTTGAGCCGAAATCTACGATCGATTGCATCGAGAAGTTCTTGAGAGGTCAAACCGTACTCAATCTCAAGCGGGTGTGGCACGATTGATTATGTCACCCAGCCACGAACCGCCGACTCAAATTAATTCTCAAACTTCACTTTAAGTGCTCCATCAGCCTTCAGGTTGGGTTCCGTAGCGGCGTCATCGGGCAAGAACGGTGCCATAGCAAACTAAACAACTTGGACTGTCCGCAGCTATTGACTTAGAGGGCTGTGGGAGTGGTCCTTGCTCACTTAGAGTCTTTTGCAGTGCAAGATTTCCGCTCTGGCGCTGTAAAGAGTATCTGGTAAAGTGTACTGTCCAAAATGGCTGAATCGAAAGAATCTCTTCATAAAGAAAATTCACTGCTTAAAAACGTTTTAGTTGCCCTGTTTTTTCTTCTTACTGGATTCGGCTTGCTAGGCCTCGCAAGTGTCGATTTTGGCGTCACGGTTTGGAAGTATTTCCCCAAACTATTCGAAAAGATTGGTGCAGTCCTGTTGGCGGTCGGCATCGTTGATGTCCTTTGGGAATACGCACGCAAGCAATCTTTTCTTCACGAAATCAGGACCGCCATTATTCAAACCGATGCCCCGCCAAAGCTTGGAATCGAAGACGCGACTGACTCGTTTCATGATGATGTTCCATGGGCAAAGCTCTTCGAAAATTCTAAGAAAAAGACAATCAGCGTAGCCTTTGCGTATGGAGGGACTTGGAGAGGAATGAATGAGGCACGGTTGAAGGATTTCATAAAGGACGGAGGGACATTGGCCGTCTACCTCCCGGACGCAGAAGATGAAAATGTGCTCACGTGTTGCGCTCAGCTTTTTTCGAAGTCCACAGGAGATATGAAAGAACGCATTCTCGGATCAGAGAAATTCTTTGCTGATCTTCGGAATTCTTGCCCCAAGGCGAGCAAACGGCAGCGCAGTGTTCAAATTTATCGTGTCAAGAAACTGCTGACTTTTTCGGCTTATGTCTTTGAAACGCACACGATTTACTCGTTTTATACGCACTCAAAGGAAAAAGGACGCCCGCCAGCTCTGGTTTGCTCTAAGGGTGGAGTGATGTCCAGATACGTTATGCATGAACTTGATACGCTACGGCATGAGAGCACCGCCAAACTCTACGAACCGTAAGCATCCGAAGTCGGGCTCACTTGGATACGTCGGAATTCTGAATCTCTGGGATGAGCATATCGTGGTTCGGTAAGGTGGTGATTAACCGCGCACTCCCAAGTGAGGACCGAAAACGGAGAACTTTCCAACAACCAGGTTGACAAAACCCCCGTTTCATTGCCTATAAGTGCATGCAAGAATTCCTCGACTGGCTCTCGCCCATCTGGAAACCCCACCCCGGACAACTCGCCTTCCTAGAAGCAAAAGCCAAAACCAAAGTATTAGCCTGCGGACGACGCTGGGGAAAAACCGACGCCTGCGCCGTCCACATCCTGTCGAAGCTCGAAAGCGACAAACCACGCCGCCAGCTCATCATCGCCCCCACCAAATCCCAAGCGAAGATGATCTACAAACGAATCGTCAGCCTCATCAAACGCCTCCTAAACAAAGACCTCTGGTTCCAAAAGTTCATCGACATCCCCACGTTCCGGGACAGCGACATGGAAATCACCATCGGACACCACACCATCTGCGCCCGAAGCGCCGGACAAAAACACAACCTCCGAGGAGACGAAGCCGACCACATCGCCGTCGACGAAGCCGCGTTCGTCACCCGCGAAGTCATCGACGAAGTCCTGAGTCCCATGATGGCCACCACCGACGGCGAGCTCACCCTCATCAGCACCCCCAAAGGAACCAACCACTTCTACGAACAGTTCTCCGAGGGCATCAAAACCGACCACGACAAAGACGAGTTCTTCAGCCTCCAAAGCCCAAGCTCCGACAACCCCATGGTCGTAGCCAAGTTCCTAGAGAAACAAAAGAAGCTCCTCAGCGCCAGTGCCTACCAAACCGAATACGAAGCCAAATTCGTCCAGCACGACGGCTACGTCTTCGCCCGCGAAGCCGTCGAGCGGTGCGTGCACCTCGAACCCGAAGCCGACATCCCCGGCCCCGACATCATCGCCATCGACTGGGCGAGGTACCACGACTACACCGCGTTAGTCGTCCTGCGCGGCCACCAAACCCGCGCATCTGTCCTCGAAGCCGACCGCCTCCAGCGCACCGGCTGGAAAGAACAAATCGAATGGGTCAAATCCATCACCGAGCGCTACCCCAACGCCAGAATCGTCTGCGACACCACCGGAGTCGGAGACGGTATCACCAGCTGGCTCCGAGAAGAACTCAAAACCAAATCCGTGAAAGACCACACCATCACCGCCGCCAACAAACCCCAACTCATCGACGGCCTCGTAAAACTCATCGAGCGAGAACACATCCAACTCCCCGACTACAAACCCCTGCGCGATGAACTAGACAACTTCGAAGCCACCCGCAGCGCCACCGGACACATAACCCTCGCCGCCCAATGCGGACACGACGACCTAGTCATCGCCCTAGCCCTAGCCGCCGCCGACCTCCCCTACGCCAACCGAATGATGATGGTCACCGGAGAAAGAAGATGAGAAGACTCAAGACTCAAGACTAAATACTAAAGACTCCTCTCAGCCCCTCTCCCGGTACTGAACCGCTTCCGCCAAATGAGCCTTCCTAACCTGCTCCGACCCATCCAAATCCGCAATCGTCCGCCCGACCCGCAAAATCCGGTCAAAAACCCGCCCCGAAATACTCATCCGAGCCGCCACCGCCCGCATAAACTGGTCGCACTCCTCGTCCAAGACCACCATCTCCCGAATCTCCCTCGGCGTCATCTTCGCGTTCACTCTCGCCCCACCCAACCGAGCCCCCTGCAGCTCCCGCGCCGCAACAACCCGCTCCCGAATAGCAAAAGAAGCCTCCCCCGGCTCCTTATCCATCAGCTCATCCGGCTTCAACCGAGGCACCTCGAGGTGAATATCAATCCGGTCCATCAACGGCCCACTAATCTTGCTCGCATACTTGCTACAAGACGCCGGATTCGAAACGCACTTCTGCTCCGGCAACCCCCGAAACCCGCAAGGGCAAGGATTCATCGCCCCAATCAAAATACACTCCGCAGGAAAAGTCAGAGTATTGCTCACCCGAGCAACCGTAATCACCCCATCCTCCAAAGGCTGCCGCAAAGCCTCCAAAACCGACCGATCAAACTCCGGCATCTCGTCCATCAACAACACCCCAAAGTGCCCCAAAGAAATCTCCCCCGGCTTAGGATTCTTCCCCCCACCCACAATCGCCGCATGCGATGCCGAATGGTGAGGCGACCGAAACGGCCGCTCCCAAACCAACCCCTCCCGAGCCCCCTTTTGCCCTGCCGAGGAATGAATCCGAGTCACCGCAATCGCCTCTTCCAGTTTCAACGGAGGCAAGATCGTCGGCAATCGCCGCGCCAGCATCGTCTTCCCTGAACCCGGAGGACCAACCATCAAAACGTTATGCCCACCCGCCGCCGCGATCTCCAGCGCCCGTATCGCGTGCTTCTGCCCTTTTACATCGCTGTAATCAACTTCGTAGTGAGGCAGTCGAACATCTTCGCCATCATCAAACACCACCGGTCCAACGAGCAAGGACCCATTCAAAAGCTCAACCGCTTCGAGCAGATTCCGAACTCCGTAGACCTCAACGCCCACTGCAACTGCTGCCTCGCGAGCATTTTGATGGGGCATGATCAGCCTCCGGAAGCCTTGTTCGAGTGCCATCAACGCCACTGAAACCGCTCCATCTACCAGCCGCATTTCGCCGTCCAGACCCATCTCTCCTATGATGAGAGTGGATTCTAACTCGGAGATTGGCAAGACGTTGTTTGCGGCAAGAACCGCGATAGCAATCGGCAAATCCAGGAACGGCCCTTCCTTTCGCAGGTCCCCTGGAGCTAGGTTGCAGAGCACTCGCTTATAGGGAAAGTCCAGCCCGGAGTTCTTGATCGCCGTCCGAACCCGCTCTTTGCTTTCTCCGACTGCCTGATCCGGCAGGCCGACCAGGGTGAACATCATCTTCTCAACCGCGGGTTGGAGGTCAACTTCGATCACAATCGGCAACGCCTCAATCCCGTTCAGGGTTGCGGAGTGGGCTTTGGCGATCATGCGTATAGTTTGCCGTCAGCGGTTGGCAGTTTGCAGTTTTTTTTCGGGTGGGGGTACGAATTTGAGTTCAAGATCGCAGGCGACGTCCTCGGTACCGCCTTGCATCCGAGTCTTGGGGATTCGGAGCTTGAGAAGTTCTGGGAAGGGAAGTTTTGCATTCCAGATTGCGGTTCCGACGATTTTCGGCTGACTCTGTGCCCGATAAGTGATTTGATCCACGCGAATCTTGTTGTGGACGGAACGAACGACCGCAACTGCGCCCGCCGTCATCGACTCCGTTTCGTCCATAAACTCGGAAATCCAGTCACCTCGATCTGAATCTCGGTCACGAATGGATCGCAACACGCGCTGGAAAATGCCTTCAACGGGACCTCTTTCGGGCGGCGAAAACGCTACAGATCCGTTCGAAAACAACGTCCATTTTCGCTCTGAAGGAGCGGCTTTGTAATCCGTCACAATCCGCTGACCGTCCACAGAAGTTGCGATCAGTTTCTGGACAAACGTCAGTTGGATTGCTTTCGGTTCGACTTTATCCACCCGAATACGCAACGACTCCTCGTTAGCGAGGTCAGTGTCTGCGTTGGTAAACCGTGACGTCAGGGTGTAGTCCCAGAACTGTCCTTCCTTCATCACAGGAAGCAATACTAATGCAGCAATCAGAGTCATTTCAGAGGAGTCTCTCCGGGTGGAACCCAGCCGGCTTTTCGGGCTTTCTCTTCCATCTCCAAAGGATTAGTCGCTTCACGACTCTTTTCGGATTCCTGGATTTCAGATTCTTTAAGAGATTTGATCTCCTTTCGCATTGCGCTCGCCTTCGCTTTCTGGTCGCCATACATTAGCCAAGGTCCACGGGCGGCAAAGAGTCCGGCCGCTACCGCCAGGATAATCACGATGGGAAGGAACAGCCCTTTCTTCTTTTTTCGGGTTCGCCGCCGGTTCATTTCACAACCTGGGTCATGATCATATTCGTGTTTCCGGCTTTGCCAGCTGGAACCCCGCCGGTGAGAATGACGAGGTCGCCGGAGTGCAGGCAACCGTTCGCGCTAAAGGTTTCGACCGCTTCCGCCATGACGTCGTCCGTCGAAGAAGGCTGAGGCACCAGCGTGGCCTGAACTCCCCAGACCACAGCCATGTAGGCAACAGTCTCAGGGCGCCAACTCGCACAGAGAATCTTTGCCTTTGGTCGAAACTTTGAAACCAATCGGGGGGTTTGCCCGCTTGTCGAGGTGGTGACGACAGCGGAAGGCACAAGCTGACGCTCGAGAATGGCGACGGCTGCAGCAATTGCCTCTGTGTGCTCCTCTGGGTCCTCTTTGGTGTATCGGTCGTAAATGTCGTCTCCAAGTTCGTACTCGGCTTCGAGAGCAATGCGCGCCATGACTCTGACGCACTCGATCGGGTACTGCCCAGCGGCAGTTTCGCCAGAGAGCATTACGGCGTCCGTCCCGTCGAGAACCGAGTTGAAGACGTCCGAAACTTCCGCACGAGTCGGGCGAGGGTTCGTCATCATACTCTCCAACATCTGGGTCGCTGTAATGACGGGGATTCCTGCTCGGCCGCAGTGCTCAATGATCCGCTTTTGGAGTCGAGGGACGTCTTCGATGTCCATCTGGAGGCCCATATCGCCACGGGCGACCATCACGATATCGACTTCTTCCATGATCGAATCGAGTTCACGAATCGCTTCGGGAGTTTCGATCTTAGCGCAGACCTTCATCGTGGAGTGGTGCTTCTGGAGTTCCCACTTAAGGAGTTCGATGTCTTTTGCGTGCTTGACGTAGCTCAGGGCAATGAAGTCGCAACCGTAGTTGACGGCCTGCTGAACATCGTCGAGGTCCTTGATGGAAAGCGCCGGAACATTAAACGCTTGGCCAACCAACGTGATTCCTTTCTTGCTTTTGAGGTTTCCTCCTGTGACAACGCGTCCTTTGAACCACTCACCGGACCTTTCTTCGATACGAATCTCGATTTCTCCATCACCCAGCAGGAGCTTCTCGCCTGGATCCATGACTTCAAGGATTTCATCTTGCTCGATTGGAAGCTCGGCTCCCTTGCCCATCGTGACAACTTGTCCAGCAACTAGGTCGAGACCATGAGTTCCGAGATCTCCGACGCGGAATTTTGGCCCTTGTAGATCAGCGAGGATTGCAACGGGAGCAGTCGTTGGGGAAAGTTCGCGGATCCATTCGATCCACCGGCCCTTGGCTTCCCAGTCTCCGTGGCTACAGTTCAGTCGGGCGACAGACATACCGGCTTCGATCAGTTCTTGAATCCGTTCTTTTGAATCCACTGCGGGACCCAGTGTGACCACTATTTTGGTTCGCCTATCCATAATGCTTCGCTTCCGTGCTGGCTTCGTTGAAACCTAGCCTAGAGTATGCCGTATCATAAAGGACGTGGCGGAGCCTGTTTTAAGATCAGGGGAAGATGTTGAAGCAATCTTAAAGATCGCGCTTAGAAACGAGCATGGCTCAGTGGACGAGTTGCGCGAACGCCTCGCTCGTTCGGCGGATGAGCTTGGAATCTCCCCGGAGGCCTTGGCCCAAGCGGAGGAGCAGTACCGTAAGGAAGCAAAAGTCGATAAGTACATGGCGGCCAAGCAAGCGGGTTTTCGTTCGAGCTTGATTACTTACGGGGCAATCACCGTTCTATTGAACGTGATCTACACGATCACAATGTTTGGCAAGTTTTATTGGCCGGGGATCGTTCTCGCCGCCTTCGGTGTCGCCATTGCCGGGCACTTTAATGAACTCCGACAGCGTCCAAGCTTATCTGATCGAAAGTTTCAGCTGTGGCTCCAATCGGG
Organism: Armatimonadota bacterium; assembly: GCA_037138755.1. Lineage (NCBI taxonomy): Bacteria > Bacillati > Armatimonadota > Armatimonadota bacterium. The sequence continues at coordinate 1,395,394 of JBAXHT010000001.1, forward strand.
GGAGCCAACTTCGGTCGGTACGGACAGCGATGAGTGGGCGGACAAAGAAGCCCGCGAGCGACTCGAACGGTAAACTCGTTGATACATGCTCACCCGCGAGTTCTTCGAAGCGATGCCAAAAGTGGAACTCCACGTCCACCTCGAAGGGGCTACGCAGCCCGAAACTCTTCTGAGACTCGCCAAGAAAAACGGCGTTGAGTTGCCAGCAACCGACATCGAAGGCGTCAAAAAATGGTTCCAGTTCGAGAATTTTGACCAGTTTGTCCAGGTTTACATCGCGTGTATTGAGTGCTTTCGATCCGGCGAGGATATTGAGCTTCTTGCCGAAGAATTCGCTCGAGAGCAAGCTCGTCAAAACATTTTCTATACTGAGGCGACCTATACGGCCGAGACGATTTTTCGAAGGTGTGGAGTGCCCCCAGATGAGCAGATCGAGGCATTGAGATCTGGCTTTGCCAAAGTTCCAGAAACGCGAGTTGAACTGATCATCGACATCGTGCGCGACATGGAGACTCCGAACGGAGAATGGACGGCGGAATTGTGTAAGAAGTGGTTTGGAAAAGGCGTCTGTGCCATCGGTCTCTCAGGGTTCGAAGGGCGTACCTCGGTCTCCCGGCACTCCGCCGCGATTCGTGAGTCTAAGAAGGCAGGTCTGAAGTGTTCGACGCACGCGGGCGAAACTCAGGGTGCAGATTCGATCCGCGAAGTGATCGAACACGCCGACCCCGATCGGATCGGGCACGGCGTCCGTTGCGTCGAAGATCCACACCTAGTGGCACAGCTCCGGGATTCTCAAATTCATCTCGAAGTGAATCCGAGCTCCAATGTGTGTCTGGGCGTTTTTCCTTCGCTGGAGAAGCACTCGCTTCCGCGAATGATGGACGAGGGCCTGAATCTATCGATCAACTCTGACGACCCCCCATTCTTTAACACAACTCTCTCCGACGAGTATCTGCGGTGCGCGGAGACATTCGAGTTCTCCACCGACGTAATCTACTCTCTGGCTGTCAACGCGGCGAAGAACGCCTTTCTCCCTGAACCAGAAAAGCGAGAGTTGATCGCCAAGGTGTCCGCCGGATTCAGTGCGCTTACCAGCGGATTAGATTAGCGCCCCAGACGAGTCCAGCCCCGAAGCCCACAGTCATGACCACCATTCCTTCTTTGAGGCGGCCAGCCTCAACCGCTTCATACAGTGCAAGCGGAATCGAGCCTGCGCTGGTGTTGCCGTATTTTTCCAGATTGACGAAGACCTTTTCCGGGGGCAAGTTCAGTCGCTTTGCTGCGGATTCGATGATTCGAATGTTTGCCTGGTGAGGGACAAAGAGGTCGACTTGGTCGGCAGTCATCCCGGCATCGTGAAGCACCTTTTCGCAGGCGTCGCCCATGGCTCCGATTGCGAATCGATAAACCTCATTTCCGTTCATCTTGATGCCGTAGGTGCGGGCGTACCACTCCTCACTTTTCGGCGGATATTTGGTTCCGCCAAGCTCGTTCATGATGTGTGGCGCGCCGCTGCCGTCGCTCATCAGCGCCGTCTTGATGATCCCTCTGGTGCTGGATTCTTGGTGGCCAAGAACGACAGCGCCTGCCCCGTCTCCGAACAAGATGCATGTCGAGCGGTCGTTCCAGTTGACCTGCTTTGAAAGCGTATCGACGCCGACGATAATCGCGTTGTCGATCTGACCGCTCACGACCATCGCGTTCCCCACCGATGCTGCGTAAATGAACCCGGCACAGGCGGCACCGATGTCAAAGGCGCCAGCATTTTTGAGGCCGAGTTGATCCTGTACGTAGCATGCGGCGGTCGGCCAGTCCCAGTCTCCCGAGACCGTGGCAACGATCACCATATTGATGTCGTTTTTGTCGAGTCCGGAGTTTTCAAATGCCTCTCGAGCCGCAGTAAGGGACAAGTCGAAACAACCTTCGTTAGGACCGCAGATTCTGCGCTGCTTAATTCCCGTGCGTTGAACAATCCACTCGTCGGTTGTATCAACAGTTTTGCTGAGCTCCTCGTTGGTAAGGATTTTCTCGGGGAGTGCGTGCCCGATGCCTTTGACGACGGCGTTTCTGTTCATTAACTTCCAAAGAAGTTACCCGTTTTTGGGGTCGACGAAGTTCTGAGGAAGTTCGCGGTGGACGGCATCTCGGATGTGATCAACTAACTCTGATCGGATCGCCTTGTCGGCCATTAGCACCGCATTCTTGATCGCTTTTGCGTTGCTTCGGCCGTGGGCAATGATGCACGTTCCGTTGAGCCCAAGCAGGGGAGAACCCCCAACTTCGGCGTAGTCCATGTGCTTGCGGATCGGCTTCATCACTTTCTTGAGCGGCCAATACATCGTCTGCATCAACTTGTTCGTCGGGACTCCGGCCTTGATCATCTTGGCAAACATCTCGGCGACGCCTTCAGCGGTTTTGAGGATGGTGTTTCCAACGAAGGCTTCGCAAACCACAACATCGCACGGCGCATTGAACATGTCCTTCCCTTCAATGTTTCCCGCGAACCATTCGTGATGTTCCAATAGCTTAAAAGCTTGTTTTGCAAAGGCGTTGCCTTTGCCTTCCTCTTCGCCGATGTTTGCTAGGTGAACTTTTGGATTTTTGCGTCCCATGACCGCTTCGGCATACGCTCGGCCCATGATGGCGAACTCGACGAGGTGCTCGGGATCAACATCGGGCGATGCCCCGGAGTCCAACAGGAGGAATCCACCGTGCATGTTAGGCAGTTGTGAACCAATCGCAGGACGGTGAATGCCGTGCACCTGTCGCCAAGTGAGAAGTGAGGTGGCACATGCCGAGCCGGTGGATCCCGCCGATACAAAAGCCTTTGCTCTGCCTTCCTTTACCAGACGGCATCCGACCACCATGGAAGAATCCTTCTTCTTTCGGTAAGCGTCCAGAGGCTTCTCGTGCATCTCCACGATCTGGGTCGCGTTGACGATTTCGATATTCTTAGGGAAGTTGGCAGGCAGAAATTTCTCGACAACGTGGGTCGGCCCAACCAGGAGCAACTTTCCGAGAATGCTCGGAGCCGCTTGGAGTCCACCCAGGATAATCTCGCCAGGGTAGTTATCGCCACCCATGGCGTCCAAAACGATGTTCGGCTCGCCGTGCGAGATGACCTCGGAAAGGTGGATCTGCGCGGCCTCGCTCACTCTGCCGGGTCTCCAAGGAGCTTTTTGAGCTTGCCAAGCTCGCTATTGTCGTTATCGATGATACGAGTTGCCCCTTCTGCAAAGATGCGATCACACTCTGCGATTGCATCCCCTTCACACTGAGGGTGGATCGGAAGGTTCAGAAGCAGGGTCTGTTGGATGAGTGCCTCGACCATTAAGTTGTTCTCCTCGAAGAACTTAACCGGCTCATCGGGATCAGCTTCGACTTTTGCGAAGTCCTGGTGGCTCATCGAGCTTGGAATTCCGACCACTCCAAACTGTTCGTCAAGAACAAACTCGATATCCATTTCGAGAGGTTGATCGCATCGCGAGCACTCCAGAACGACCCGAGCTTTGAACTCACCAGTGAGAAGGAGAGCATTGCCTGTCGAGATCGCTTCGAGGAATCCTTCAACGGGGGCGACCAGATCCAGGTCCTCCATTTCAGGAAGTTCTGTGGCAATGTCAACCGCCAGCTCCCGGCCAGGATGCTGGAGAACGTCATTGAGGTCTAGTAAGTCGTCCCTTCGCACCGGACTGAAATTGTACCAGCGTGGCGAATTCCCAAAAAAACCTATCCAAGTGGGAACATAACTTGCTATACTCCGATCACTCTTGTTGCTAGGGATCACTATGCGTCGTCAATTGGATTGGAAACAACTGAAGTGGGGCTTGGGCGTTGGCGCTCTCGCCATCGCGATTTTTGGCTGTGCGGGTAACACCGCTGGCGGCTCTTCTACGGGCTCTACTGCGACCTCCGGGTCCACTGCAACCTCTGGGTCAACTGCCACCTCTGGTGGGCTATTCCCTGATGTAGCGTCTGTCAACCTCTCTGACACGCCTGCTCTCCTTCAATACGTCTTCTTGACGGGTGCTGGACGCGCGCCTTCTACCGAAGTTGCGGTTGCTCGAAACATGGCCGTCACCGACAATTTTGGAATCGAAATGTCGGATCTTACGGAGAAGACGCTGACGCTAACCTCCAATCAGTCGCAGATTCTTCCGACAAACGTTGGTCTCAAGACCACCGAATCAAGAAACTTTACGAAAGTTGACCTCAACGTAGTGAGATACGACCTCAGCGATGATACTGGAACGCGATCGTTCACCAACATCATCGGTATTCCCGGAACGATTCCTTCGGACGTTAGAATCTATAAGGGAAGAGAAAGTCTTGTTCCTCTGTACATGGATGGCTCGACCATCAACACCGAAACAAGAAACATCGCCGGAGTCGATACAGAAGTCGCAGTTTTTGATCGAGCTTGGTTTGATAGCATCAACCAGATCGAAGGAGATACCACGATCGTTCGAGGGTTCTTGAGCGACTACATCTGCTTTGATGTTTCCGCGATTGCATCAGGAAGCCGACCTACCTTGAGCCAAGGCCTTGGAGTCGCCAATCGAATCTTCTTCTCGGGTGACGGATATGCACTCGGGGCAGGGAATCCTGCGGCAGGCGTGGCTGGTGGAGCACCGTTTGAGTCAATCTTCCCAGCTGGGCAAGATGCATCCGTCGTCGGGCGATACTCCGCTCCGGCAACTCTTCCCGGCGGAATCGCAGTGTCGCTTACCCCTGGAAGCTACACCACTTTGGGCGTCGACCCAACCGACGTCACTACGACTGATCCAGTTCTCGCGCGAAAGATCACTTCTTTCCAAGGAACATGGAAGCCGCACTTCCAGCAGCGACAGGACCCTTCGACGGGAACGATCTCAGACGTTGGTTACTTCAAAAACGTCCACTCATTCGAAGCGGTTGCTTTCCCGAGCAGCTTGGACGACGAGCGGCAAGACGTAGTGTTCTTTAACCAGACGATCAGCACCGCACCCAATGGTGCAAAGTCAGCCACGATCACTTCGATCATGTGGGGTTATATCGACATGGGTACCAAGCAGCTGTTCTTGTATCCAATCAAGAACATCGGTGATGCAAATGCAACGACAAACAGAGTCGGCGAAGTTTCTGGTTCAATCGGAACTCAGTACAACTCGGCCGGCGGTTCGACCGTGTCGCCGCAGAAGACTCGTTGGATCGACTTTTCATTCACCTCGCCTCCGGCTGGTTTCCCAAGCAGCGGAAAGATCGTCGTCCTACGCAAGTGATGCCCTGCTAAATGCATAGAATCCTTGCCGGTATCGATACGGAGTACGGACTCCGTATCGAAGGGCGAGGAGCTGAAACCCAAGTCGAGGACTCGGAAGACTTCGTAAGAAGTTATCCGGGTCCTTGTTTTGTTGGCTGGGACTACAGGTTCGAGAACCCGCGCAACGATCTACGGGGCTTTTCAGTTGACCGGCTAGAGGTCGATCCAAACGACGCGAAATTCGACAAAGGCAAGTCTTACGGTGATCCCAAAGATGTTCGAGCGGATCGGGTGCTTCTTAATGGAGCTAGGTTCTACAACGACCACGGCCACCCGGAGTACGCGACTCCGGAGTCCTTCTCAATCTTCGAGTTAGCAAGGCTTGTCTCCGAAGGCGACCAACACCTCCTCGCCACTGCCGGAGCCTACGCCGCCAAAACCGGGCGGCGAGTCACTCTTTATCGCAACAACACCGACTTCCACGGCTCCTCCTTCGGTACGCACGAAAGCTACCTCGTCTCACGCAGACATTCGCCTGAGGCAATCCAAAAAGCCGTCGTCCCCATTCTCATCGCTCGCCAGCTCCTCACCGGGGCCGGAAAAGTCGGTTCCGAAAATGGCGAACCATGCGATTTCCAACTCAGCCAACGTGCCGACCACCTCTCCGAACTCTGCAACCTAGAAACCCTCTGGCGTCGTCCGATCTTCAACACCCGGGATGAGCCTCATGCGGATCCCGCCAAGTGGATGCGGCTCCACGTCATCACGGGAGACTCGAATATGATGGAGGTCTGCTGTGCGCTGAAAGTCGGGTTAGTCAAAGTCGCACTATATCTCTTAGAAGCTGGAGCAGTTCCTAATTACGAGATTGGCGATCCGGTCGAACTTTTCAAAAAGTTCAGCCGAACTGGGGGTGACCTCTTCACACGGCTCGCAGCGAAATCAATATTGATCACCTACCTTGAGGAGCTACAACGCACTTCGTGTCTTGAGGTTGACCCCGAATTGGCATGGGTTTCGACACGGTGCGTTGAGCTTTGTCATCAGCTAGAGTGCGAAGATATTCCACCGAACACGCCAATTGAGTGGCATGCAAAATTTAGATTAGTCAATCAGGTCGAAGAAGGACTTGGAGATGTGGATCTGAGGGCCTATGATCTTGAATTCCATAATGTTGATTCTGATGAAGGTCTGTATGGCGCAGTAATGGATTCAGAGAGCATCGCTGGTGACCTTCCTTGGAACCAACCCGAGAGTGCTCCCATGACCCGAGCCTTCGCCCGATCCGTCGCAGTCACTAAATTCAAAGACCACCTCCAAACCGTCGGCTGGCGAGGAATCACCATCAACAACGAATTCATCGATCTTCCCCCCGAAAAGGAATATCCCGCGACGCTGGCGGACTGCCCGGACGTAGAATCATTCATAGCCGCCCTCAAGGAGATCCGATGATAAACGCCGAACAGCCGCAAAGACAAATGCCCACCACGCCCGAGCGCAAACTCGGCGATGATAGCGGCCCCAAAGCCCCCGATGTCCAAAAGCCCGATGGCGGCAACGAGCTCCTGCGCAGACTCAAGAAAGTCGACCCCGACCAGGCCAAAAAGTATCGCCAGAGGTCCGGCCAGTGATGTCGCCCCTCGCTAAACCGTTCAACGAGTTAGTTCCAGCCCCCTTCAACGAGGCAACCGGTAACCACCCCGAAACCCACGGAACAACCGTCCTCGCGCTGCGCTACAAAGACGGCATCCTCATTTTCGCCGACCGCCGAGCCACGATGGGCAACCTCATCATGTTCGAACAGGCCGAGAAGATCATGGCCTTGGACGACGCAACCGTCGTAGCAATCAGTGGCTCCTTTGCGCGCTCGGTCGAAATCTGCCGCTATCTGAAGCACTCCTTCAAGTACTACCGACGCTCCGTCCTCCAAGAGCTCAGCCTCGAAGGCAAGCTCGCCGAAATCAGCCGATCCCTCGCTGGAAACGCGGCCTCGGCGATGGAAGGCATTGGCGTCTTCCTACCCATCCTCGCTGCCTACAACAAGGACACTGACGACTTCCAACTCTACTTTTTCGACGGGGCCGGAGCGAGGTTCCTCAACGAAGAGTACGCCTGTGCCGGATCAGGCAGCATGCAGATCAAAGGCGTGTTCGAATACCTCCGCCGAAAAGAAGGCTCGTTCGCAAAACGCCCCCTCGATGAAGTTCTCAAAAACGGCCTGGAAATGCTCGACATTGCCGCCACGCTCGACAGCGCAACCGGCGGTTTCCAACGCATCGAACCTGTTGTCCGAGTCCTCGACAAAGATGGCAACCGACCAATCGACGAGAAATCCCTCAAAACCGCCATGCAGGCGGTTCTGAAGGCCGCTAAACCCCTTTAGCCGCCGAGCCGCGCCAGAGCAGACTCAACGGTGTTTCGAGCGAAGTGTAGCGAGTGGTTCCGGCGAGATTCAATGACCGGAATTGCTCGTTTGTCTCCATAGTCCGCCAATGCATTGATGGCTTGGTCCATCGGCGCATACGCCCGGCCCTTCGCAAGGGAGACAAGGAGGTCGAACACTTCTAGTGAACCGGCAGCATCTTTGACCTGCCCAAGCACGCTAATCGCTCTCATCCGCACTGGTCCCGGAGCGAACTCGCGCACCGCCTTTAGAGCCATCGTCCGTGCCCGATCCTTGTCATTCGCCGCAAACCAAGTCAGTGCTCTCGTCTGAGTTTGTAGATTCCACGTGTTCGTGTTCCAGCCCAGCTCAGCGGTAGCCGCGTCGTTTCGAACCGAAATCAGTTTATCAAACGCTGCGTTCCTCATCTCCTCATTGGAGCTCGTAGAGAAAATCCTCTCAAACAAAGGCTCGTTCTTCGATCCCTTGTTCGCCGCAAGCCCCCAAAGAGCCGTCAGTTGGAACTTCGGATTGTTGGAAGATTCCAACACGGTGCGGAGGAAAGAATCAACAGATGTTCGGCGGAGTAACTCTAGCTTCAGGGCATCCGAGCGTGGGCGATCAAACTCTGCCATCCTGAACACGGGGGATAGCTTGTCGATCAAGCGCATTCGCTGCGCATCATTGTCCGCCAACGTCCAGGCACGCTCCCAATCTGCCGACTTGTAGTCCGAAGGATAAGAAATGTCACACAGTAGCCAGGCACCAGGGTCTAAGACGAGAGTCTCGCCGGCGCCCACGACGACTGGGACAGGATCACCAGAGGTTCCACCCAACACACCTCGCCGAGTGACCATTTCACCGTTCATGATCACGTATTCAAGATCGACGTCAAACCCAGGTGTCGTTTGCTTAACGCTAAATCCGTCGGCAGTCTTACTAACCTTGAAGTTCGGAACCCCCTTGGTGTAGAACCACTGCTTGCGGAAGTCTTGCAACTTCGAACTAGACGTCTTCTCGTACGAAGCGAAGAACTGCTCAGTTGTGACGTTCTTCCGACCATACTCACCCAGATAAGCCTTGGTTGCCGACCAGAACTTGGGCTCACCAAGCTGACGCATCAGCATGAACATTCGCGTCGCGCCGCCGGGGTAGGCATTGCCGTCGAACATCTCCATCGGCACGGTATAGTCGGTTCGCACCATCGGATGCTCTTTTGCCGATGCTTTACACCCTTCATAGGTGTTGAATCGTTCGATATGATAAGCACTATCACCGTCGATCTGGCGGGTCACAAAGTGCGGAAGAAACGTTGCCCAGCCCTCGTTCACCCAGATGTGGGCCCAAGTCGGAGTTGTGATGAGGTCACCAAACCACTGGTGTGCCAGCTCGTGAGCATTCAGCCCCCGTGCAGAAGACGTCGCCGCAGCGTTCTCGGGGAAGATCGCCCCGATCGTCTGCGTCGTACAGCTCAAGTTCTCCATTCCGCCAAACATGAACTCTGGCACCACCGACTGGGCGTACTTAGCCCAAGGATAATCGACGCCAGTCAGTTTCGAGTAAATCTCGATGAGCTTGTCAGTTCCTCTGAACGCCGTTCGTGCGGCATCTTCTGCCCCTTTGGGTGCCCAAATCTGCACCGGCTTGCCTTTGAAGTTTCCGTCCGGAATCGCGACATAATCTCCCGCGACGAGCGAGATCAAGTAGGTCGACATCGGCTGATCCTGCTTCCAATGCCAAATCGCCTGATCGCCGACGGTCTTCGTCCCAACAAGCTTTCCGTTGGAAAGCACGCTCATCCCTTTAGGAACCCGCGCTACCAGCTCGGTCGTGGTCTTGTCATTGGGAAAATCGTAGGTGGGGAACCAGTAGCGGTTGTCCTCCATCTCACCTTGGGTGTAAGCGAGCGAGCCCTTGCTCGGGTACGCGCGCTCGGCGGGAACAAAGTAGATTCCGGCTTCGGGAGCAGCAGAATATTTCAGAGAAACAGTAAGTGGAGTTCCACTGGGAACTCCGGTGCACCGCACGAATACGTTTTTTGCCGTCGATTCCGTCTTAAACTTGCCTTTTCCAACCACATTCACCGATTGAATCGTCATCGGACCCTTATCGAACGCCAACACAGCATTTTTGGCGGTTGTGAGGAGTTTGTGTGAGACTACACCAGAAACCGCTTCCGCTTTGAAATCGAGCGTGACGTCCAGCTTGACGTCGAGAAGGTCAAACTGGTGGGGTGGCCGAATGTCGGGTGCAAAGAACACAGTCGCAGCGAGGGCCGAGCCGAAAAGCATAAGCTATCTTAGCCCATCTTGTCGCGCAACCGAACCGCTGCGTCCCATGCCTTCCGGATATCCGCAACTAGCAAGCTGTAACCGCCGTCGTTATCTGGTCGTTGTTGTCGCAAAATGTAACTTGGGTGCAAAGTGGCGATGGCGGTTTTGGCGTACTCGCATTCGTTGTAAAGCCCGCGTTCCTTGGTGATTGCAAAGTTCTTCCGGATCAAGTTTCTCGCGCTCGGTGCGCCAACGCACAGAATCACCTTGGGGGCGATGAGCGTGAGTTGAGGAAGCAACCACTGGCGGCAAGCTCCGGTCTCTTCCTCGGTTGGAGGGCGATTCTGAGGTTTCCCAGTCGACCAATCCGCAGCGCGGCATTTCACCGTGTTACAGATGTAAACCGTCTCGCGGCTAAGGCCGGCGTCCACAAGCGCCTTGTCTAACAGTTGGCCCGCTCGCCCCACAAACGGTCGACCGGTTCTATCCTCCTGATCACCTGGACCCTCTCCGACAAGAACTAGCGGAGAACGCGGATCGCCTTCCCCGAAGACGACGTTGGTTCTTCGCTCACTGAGTCCACAGGCAGTGCAAACCAGAGCATGCGATCGCAACTCCTCAAGCGTCACGACGTATTGCCTCCAAAAGTTTGTCGTAACTGTCTTCAAGCGATTGGGGCATGACCCGCGTATCGCCGACGGTGGTGAGGAAGTTAGTGTCCCCGTTCCAGCGGGGCAGAACGTGCCAATGGATATGCTCCGGAATTCCAGCTCCGGCTGCGCGGCCTAAGTTAATCCCGATGTTGAAGCCATCCGGCTTGTAGACTTCAGTAAGCCATTTTACAGACCGGGCGACCAATCGATTGATCTCCAAAAGCTCCTGATCGGTCATCGTTGGCAAGTCATTCGTCTGCCGAAAGGGTGCAATGAGCAAGTGCCCGTTTGTGTACGGGAAGGCGTTGAGAATGACAAAAGCCGTTTCACCGCGGTGCAGAATGAAGTTCGTCCGGTCATCGTTCTGAGCCGGAAGCTCCACAAAGATGTTGCCGGAAGCCGAGGGTCTCTCGACATACTTCAGCCGCCAAGGCGCCCACAAATTCTCTGGCATGAAGTCTAGTTTAGACCCTTAGATTGACTTCGCAAGGATAATCGCTTCTGCAACTTCCTGCATCGTCTTACGAAGGTTCATTGACTGCACCTGGATGCGACGGTAGGCTTCAGCCTCGCCAAGGCTGTGGGAGTCCATCAAGATTCCCTTGGCTCGGTCGATTGCCTTTCGGGCTTCGAGACGCTGCGATAGGTTCGTCACTTCCTTTGTTAGCAAGACGTTTTGCTCAAAGCGGGCGCGGGCAACTTCGATCGAGGGTGCTAAATCGCTCGGCTTAAACGGCTTCACCAGATAAGCAAAGACCCCAGCGGCTCGGGCTCGGTCGATGAGTTCCTTATCCGAGTAGGCCGTAAGCATGATCGTCGGAGCGATGTTTTCGTCGGTGATAATGTCGACCGCCTCAATCCCGTCCATCACGGGCATCTTGACGTCAAGAATGCAGACATCCGGCTTCAATTCTCTCGCCAGATCCACCGCTGCTTGGCCGTCGCCAGCCTCACCCACAACTTCATATCCGAGGCTCTCCAGCATCTGGCGGAGGTCAAGCCGGATAATCGGCTCATCATCAGCAATCACTACGCGAACTTGGGACATGGCTCTTTGGGTGCCGACACGATCTTCATCGATCCGCATCGCGAATCTAAAAGATACCATGATCTAAGCTAAAATGAACCGTGGCAAAGCGCGCAGACGGTTTTCTCGATCAGATCATAGATTACGCAGGCACTTTTCCCCCTGCTGCTCTCGCCGCTTCCGAAGCTGTTGAGAGTTACTTTGCCTTGATGGACACCGACGATCACTGGATCATCGAGAACCTGGCGTGGCGGGTCGCCGATCTCGCAACTCTGGCAGATTTACTCGGAAATCGAAACGTTGGAATCGCGGCAATTGGTCGTACAGGTGCTGAGTGGGCTGACTGGCAGGCAGCCAGGGAGTATGACGCGAAGGACATGTCCGTCTTCTTAGGCATGAGCCAAAATTCGATGATCCGAACCTACGAGTGCCCGGCTCCGCCTCTGTCGCACTTCAGTGCGGGAATCGCCTCGCTCAAGAGCTACCGCGATGAAACCGACGTGTTCTTCGAGGTCTCTTGGGATCGAGACGTAACCGACGAACTTGCCATGATGGCGGAGAGTGAATGGCTTTCTGCAAAGTTTCGATGTGGGGGGGCTGCAATCCCGTCTCCAACTCAACTCGCGACCGTTTTGAAAGAGTGCATTGATCTAGAGCTACCTTTCAAACTCACCGCTGGACTGCACGAGCCAGTAGCTCACGAAGGTCAGCACGGCTTCCTTAACGTGTTCGCCGCTATCGGCATGCGGTATCTGGAGGATTCTAGCATCAGTGAGATGGCAAGTATTCTCGCCGACGAGAATCCATCCTCGTTCTCGATCACGGGAGCTTTTGCCTATCGCGGCCGCGAGTTCTCCGAAGACGACCTCGAGGACCTTCGCTCCTTCTTCACCACCTTTGGCTCGTGCAGCGTTGCCGAGCCGCTCGCCGGCCTCGACCGCCTCGCAGGAAAGTAAATCATGTTTGTCGTACCAAAAACCGCTCGCTCCTGGGTCAACGTTGATCCATCGTCTCATTTTTCAATCCAAAACTTGCCGTTCGCAATCTTTGCTCCGCTAGCAAGGGAAGTCACGTTGGCGACCGCCATTGGCGACTACGTTGTCGATATCACGGTTCTTCGTGACGCCGGCCTGATTTCCGACAAGCAGTTTCCATTTCTTGACAGCTTTGCTGACCTAACTCAAGAAGAGTTCTCTGCGCTTCGGAAGGCGCTCTTCGAGCTCCTTGAAGAGTCGAACCCCAAGCTTCGGGATAATGACATTCTGCGTCTGAAAGCGTTGATCCCCATGAGGAAGGCGAGGCTAATGCTTCCAATCAAACCAACGGCCTTTATCGACTTCTATTCGGGAATCAACCATGCAAGCAATGTGGGTCGCATGTTCCGACCGGACATGCCTCCGCTTCTGCCGAACTATCGCCACCTACCGGTCGCGTACAACGGCAGGGCGAGCAGTGTCGTTGTCAGCGGGACTCCGATCCGGCGCCCGAAGGGCCAGACCAAAGCCCCTGATTCCGAAGCGCCGACTTTCGGCCCTACTCAAGAATTGGACTTCGAACTCGAAATGGGATTCTATGTCGGGATGCCGTCCGCGATGGGCGAGACGGTCGATATTGGCCTTGCGAAAGACCATATTCTCGGTTTTGTACTCGTCAACGACTGGTCGGCGCGCGATGTGCAGCGTTGGGAATATCAGCCGCTTGGGCCGTTCCTTGCCAAGTCGTTCGGAACATCCGTTTCTCCTTGGGTTGTCCTGGCGGACGCTCTGGAGCCATTCCGAGTTACCCGGTTGGAACAAGACCCTCCGGTGCTCGGTCACCTTAGGACAAGTGAGCCGATGGCTTATGATGTCACTCTCGAAGTCAAGCTGAAGCCCGAAGGCGCCAGCGAGTATGCGAACGTCTCGCGTACCAACGCGAACCAGCTTTACTGGTCCTTCGACCAGCAGCTCGCGCACCAAGCCTCTAACGGAACGCCGCTCTCTTGGGGCGACCTGTATGCCAGCGGAACGATCTCCGGCACTGAAGAGGGAACTTATGGCTCACTGCTAGAGCTCACTTGGCGAGGCTCAAAACCGATTGAGGTTGGTGGCGTGTCCCGGAAGTTCCTTGAGGATGGCGACAGTCTCGTCCTGACGGGTTATTGCCAAGGCGACGGCTTCAGAGTCGGCTTTGGCGAAGTCGAAGGCACAATTCTCCCTGCCTAGAGCCTAAAAGAACAATGGGGCAAGCAATTCTAGATCGCTTGCCCCATCTTTGTGCGAGAGAAACTTACGAAGCTAAGTCGTCGGCCTGGCGCTGAAACACCTGGTGGACAAACTCTGCCACTGCCATACGCTCTTCATGATTCTCGGGAACGAACCGGACGCCTGCGCTAAACAGGTCGGAGTTCGGAATTTCGACGGTGTGTCGGATCTCCCCTCGGAGTTCCAAGTTGTCGCCATCGGTGCAAGCTACCTGAATAAAAACCTTTGAACCCGAAACCAGTTGAGAGCGAGTCCGGACCTGGATTCCTCCTAGGCCAATGTCTGTAATAACAACGTTCACCGTGTCAGACGAACCGTCAATGGTCATCACGGCGTAATCCAGCAGCTCGTACCGAATGTAGCGACGTTTGTCAGTGTTATATGCCAGATTCAACGGAAGTCTCCTAGTCTCGGTGACCGAACAAAGCTCGGTACAAGAGAGTTATCGGAGAGTTGATTCCATATACTAAGACTTGGGAACCATCAAAAATGAGAAAGGCGATCCGAATCTCGGATCGCCTTTCCTGATCGTCTGAAAGGAGCCTTACTTGGACTCTTTCTTGGTGATCAGCACGTGACCAGTTGAAGGGTCAAAATCGATGTTGACTTTAAGAGCGTCTCGCATGAACGTCAAAGGAACGATGGTTCGTCCTCGATCGATGTAAGGCGCCATTTCTAGCTTGAACGACTGGTCGTTGACCTTTGCGTTTGCATCGCCAACTTTGAACCAGATCTTCGTTCCGTCCGCGGAAGCGTTAACTTCCTTGGCCGACTTGAGCCATTCGACCATTCCGCCGGCCTTTTTGATCAGGTGTCGGAACGGGGTCATCGGGATCCCTTCGTCAACTCGAGGCTGAACATCGAACTCGACGAATCGTCCGTTATAAAGAACGGCGAAGGTGTTGACACCCTCCATTCGGAAGCCTTTATCAATCGAAAGAACCTTGCTCGCTGCTTCAGCGGCGAAGTTCGGCAAGCCGTAAGGTCGAGCAACTCGGGTTCCAGTCGGGACCATGTTCAGGTTGCCCATTGGAATTCCGCCATCCACGACTGGCGACTTAAGGGTTGCTACTTTGTCATCAATCTTGGGGGCGACCTTTGTGCTCGTTGGCTGGAGCTTCGGTGGCGTTTTCGCCGGAGTGGTTGCCGTTACGGTGGTTTTGACTACGGGAACCGTCTTTGGCTCGGAGACCTTTGGGGTCGTGACCTTTGGAGTCGCAACTCCAACTGGAGCAGTTGCCGCTGCGACAGCTAACTCTGAACCCTTAACCTTTACGCTGGTGTCCTCAATCGTCGGAACGGAAGTGCCCTTCGACACAACGGCCTCTCCGCCGCCGAGCCCCACACGATTAGTTCGACCGCCTGGGTTGTTGACAAACACGCGGACCTGCTTCGACTTGTAGGTGTTGGTTAGTTCATCGACCACCCAAGCTTCGACGGTGTGCCATCCATTGGATTCTTTCTGGGTATCCCAGACATAGTTGTAAGGGGGGGTGTTCTTAATGTCTTTGTGGTCGCCGTCGATGAAGAACGAAACGAACGCGTTCTTCAGTTCCTTGCCGAAACCGATCTTGATTTCGACAGGACCCTTAACGGTCTCGCCTTGTTTTGGACCAGTGATGTAAACAGGGCCCTTGTTGCCTTGGTCGGTCGAGATGTTTTGCTTCTGACTGGAAAGAACTTTTCCGGTCTTGTCGTACAGCCGAATCTCAACTTCGTTGTCTCCGTCCTTGAGGTCGGTGACGGTAACGGTGAACTCAACGGTTCCCTTGGTTTCCTTCGACGCAACCGCGCGGGTAGCGAACGACTCGCCGTTGATGCGGAGTTCAACCAACGAAGCATTAGCGCCATCGTACTTTACGGTCAGAGTCGGGCTGTTGAGAGCTCGCTGAATCAGAATCTCGGCATCAAATGCAAACGCGAACGAACCAGCGGAGAGGGCAGCAGCGCCCGCCAAAGCCATCGTTCTCTTAATCTTCGTGAACCTATTCACCATGTTATCACCAAGCACTATCCCCCCGGATAGCAATACAGGTGGCTTATTGTCGCACTTCTGGCCCAGAATGTCAACGATCTTTTTGCGTTCTTCACAATTTTCTGTGACAGGTTGTGCGTCAATAAAGAGATGCTCTCTGCGCTAGTGGCAACGGTTGTGATGTCAACCCTCGATCAACGTCCCCTTCTGGACTATCTAGCCTTGCCACAAAGGGGCCTCCCTTCTGCAAAACTGACCCGCAACAACGGCATCGACGAGATCGAATTCTGCAGCCAGATGTGGCAGAAACAGCTCTGGTCGCACCGCATTCTCATGAAGGTTCCGAAGGGTGCTGAGAAGACGGAGACAGCGATTCTCTACATCACCGGCGATGGTCCCTTCAAGGGCGACATGGTAGATATCAACCTCCTATCCAACGCCACCGGAATGCCGATCATGATGCTCTTCAACATCCCCAATCAGCCAATCTGGGAGATGCGTGAAGATGATCTCATCGCTCACACCTTTACAAAGTATCTCGAAACCGGCGACACCACTTGGCCGCTCCTGTTCCCCATGACCAAAGCCGCGGTCTCGTCTATGGACGTTATCCAGAGGTTCACCAAACAAAACGGGATGAACATCAAGAAATTTGTCGTCACTGGAGCAAGCAAGCGCGGCTGGACTACCTGGCTCACGGCTGCCAGCGGCGACAAACGGGTTGTCGGAATCGCGCCCATGGTCTACGACAACCTCAACATCGGCCCACAACTCAAACACCAACTCGAAATGTGGGGCGACTACAGCGAGCAAATCCAGGACTACACCCGCCGTGGGCTCCAAGCCAAACTCGAGACCAACGAGGGCAAAAAACTCCTCGAAATGGTCGATCCGTACTCATACCGCGACAAGATCAAGGTCCCAACCCTGATCGTCAATGGCTCAAACGACCAATACTGGGCCACCGACGCCACCAAGCTCTATTGGAACGACCTCAAGCAACCCAAGAACGTCCTCCAAGTCCCCAACAATGGCCACGGACTCAGCGACCGAATCCGCCTCACGAACTCCATCGGCGCTTTCGCGAGGTCCCTCAACGGAGCCTTCAAGTTTCCGAGACTGCAAAGCAAAACAACGGTCACCGAAGAGGAAGTCTCCTTCAACCTCGACCCGAGCGAAGGCCAAATGGAAGCCGTCTCGATCTGGAAAGCCGAAAGTGACACCAAAGACTTCCGCGAGCGACGCTTCGTCGAAGAGAAAAAGGCCAAAACTGACATCCTCAAAACCGAACTCAAGCCCGGAAAGTGGAGTGCCGTCTTCCTCGAGGCTCGTTACAACATCGGCGGTAAGCCTTTCACCCTATCGACTCCCTGCGAAATCGCCTACGGTGGTAAACCCCAAAAATGATTCGGCTTCTCCTTGGCCTTGCTATCGTCGGCTGCAATTCGGCTCCTCAAACCCCGAAGCCGACAAACATCAAGCTCTACTCAATCGGTCACTCGCTCAGCAGCGAAATTCCCGATATGGTCGCCTCGCTAGCCAAGAACACTCCGGGTCTCAAGTTCGAATTCCAAGAGCAATTCCGACTCGGAGCGCCGCTGGACCTCCAGTGGAATGAAGCAGTCAAACCCGCCGACAAATGGGATGACGGCAGATTCCGAATCAGCTATCCAAAGAGTCTTGGCAAAGGCGGCTACAACGCCGTCGTCCTCGTCGACTCCGTCCCTCGCGGCGGTGACTGGCAGGAAAAAAACTCCATCGAATTCCTCACTAAGTTCGCCGACTACATCGGTCGCACGAACCCGAATGCCAGCATCTACTACGTTGAACCCTGGCACAGCCTCAAAAGCGGAACCGGCAAAGCCGAATGGGACACCCACAGCCCAACCCGCAACCTCCCGTGGCGCAAACGCGTCGACGCCGACGCCCCGATGTGGCTAAGAATCAAGTCCGCCGCCGAAAAGGCCACCGGTCGCAAAATCACTCTGATCCGAGAAGCCCAAGCGCTCGGCGCGCTAGTCGATGCCGCCGAAGCCGGCCGCCTCCCCGGATTCACCAAAGCCCAAGACCTCTTCGGCGACGACATCCACCTCAAGCCCGCCGGAATGTACTTCATCGCCTGCCTCCAATACGCCGTCATCTTCGGCCGCTCTCCCGAGGGCCTCACCGTTGACCTCAAAGGTCGCTGGGGCAGCGAATACTGGGGCAAGCAACTCTACGGCAACGGTCCGATCCACCAAAGACCGGACCCTGCCGCCGTCAAAGAAATGCAACGCATCGCCTGGCAGTTCGCTAACTAGGTAAATTTTTGGAGTGACCGAGGTTACTGGCAAAAGGATCGTTGGACTAGCTGGTAAGTCGGCCCTTGTTGGCAATCTTCTCATTGCACTCGCTAGTTTAGTGGTGATCAAGAATGACTCAATGCCACTTTGGGTCTTCTATCCTGGTTCCTTTTTGCCGCTTACCTTTGCTTGTCTCCTTTTGCTCTGCCTGTTGGTGTATTCCGAACTGAGAAAGTTCAGGGAGATGTATGCCTTGGCGGTTAAGTGGACGGCGGCCTTTATTCTGGTGAGTGCTGTTGAGATCTGGCTCGGGTACTCGTTACTTAACGGATTGAGGCACTGAAGCTCGGCACGAATGCTGCTAGGTGATGATGACCCAGTCGTGAACTCAGTCGAATCAGGGCTACTGGAGGTACCCTGTAACCCGAAGTTGGCCGGGTGACGGCCCCGATTTGATCGGGGAGGAAAGTCCGGACTTCATAGGGCATGGTGCCCTCGGCAACGGGGGGCGGGGCGACCCGACGGAAAGTGCAACAGAAACAAACCGCCTCGGCTCGCCGGGGTAAGGGTGAAATTGTGAGGTAAGAGCTCACGTCTTTGGTTAGCAATAGTCAAAGAGGGCAAACCCCACCAGAAGCAAGGCCAAATAGGGAGGGGCTGACTCGGCCCGACGACCCTCCGGGTTGGCCGCGTAGATAAATCGTCACACAAATACAGAATCCGGCTTACAGGCCAACTTCAAAACTGGATCGTATCCAACGAATTCAGCATCTATTCAGCTTTCCTTCATCAAATTCAAATATTGGCTTGGCACCATAAACGTATGTCCAAGCGAGCCTTTACTCTCATCGAGCTCCTCGTAGTCATCGCAATCATCGCGATCCTCGCCGCGATCCTCTTCCCAGTCTTCGCCCAAGCCAAAGCCGCTGCAAAGAAATCCGCCTGCCTCAGCAACCAGAAGCAGCTCGGAATCGGCGCCCAACTCTACATGACCGACAACGACGGAGCACTCTACCACCACCACGAGCAATGGGTCCTGGACGACGGCTCGCTGAGAGACGATCTCCCCGCCGACATCACCGGCTGTGAAGGCGGCGGATACGGGAACAGCCAAGCCGAAAAGCCGTGGGCTGTCTTCTTCCAGCCTTATCTCAAGAACCGGCAGATCCTCTTCTGTCCAACCGATTCGACGCCAAAGTCGACGACCCTCTCCCAAACAATCGAGGAATACAACGGTGGAATCGAGGAGATTGGAACCGAGTGCGCCGTCGCCCCAACCGGTGAACAGTGCCGCGCAGAACAAGGTCACCTGACCATGTGGAGCTATCTGCTCAACTCCATATTCACCCACAAATCCTGCACCTACGCGATGGATGGCTCGCTGGGCGACTTCGCATCCGAATCTCTTCTCGCCAGCCTAGAAAATCCGAACATCATCATGTTCAGCGAGCGTAACTCCGCCGGTTTCGCCGATCCAGAAAGCGATTTCCATTACACATCCCAGGACGATTACGACACGTGGTCCGGCGAGGGTGCGATGGTCCAGTGGGGCAGCGGAAGCCGACCCAACGAGGGCTGGCTCCTCCAAAACCGGCATAACCAAGGCGCAAATTACATCTACGCTGACACCCATGCCAAGAATCTTCGCTGGGGCAAGGCGCGTCTTGACCAGTTTCCAGATCATGTAGTGAGAAAGCCGCTCGCGAATCCACCGCTGTAGACTCCCGTCTCGCACGGTCCTCCCGATAGAATCGGTACTGAACCTCGTGCGTGATGTCTCCGCACCGAGACGGCTACGCCGAAGGATCGATCGTCACAGTGCGTGGACCCGCGATCATGCCTTTCACATCCGGAATCGACACGGTGATTCCTTCCGGAACGACCAGCGTCGCCTCCCAGGATGAGCCTTTGAGCCGCACATGCGCGTGTAGAAGGCCTTTGCCTGTAGCGATGTACCCCTCGGCCCACTCCAAGTCGCAAAGGTGCGGTCGGAATTCGATTCGCCCTGGTTCAAGAGGATGGAAGCCGAGAATTTTCGTCTGGAAGTGCAAGAGTGGATGCGCCGCCCAGGCGTGGCAATCTGATCGGGAGGGCTCTAACTGCTCCATTGTGCAGACCAACCCGTTGTCAACCATGGCTCCCCATTCCTTCCTAATCGAATCTAACATCTGTTGATGCCGACCGAGTTTCGCCAACGCTTCGAACCGGTAGTGCTGGAAGTAAAACGTCGCCTCTGGCCCCTTGGGCTTCGAGTCGTACCAGCGAGCACCGATTCGCTGTAGCTCCTGATCATTCGAGAGGATCGCTATCGCGTGTGTGTGCTCGCAGAACGAGGCACCACCCGGCTCGTCGGGAATCAGCCCGTCCGTTGAGACCTGCGCCTTGATTGCCTTCCGTAACTCCTGGATCCACATCAAAATCGGCCGCTGACTCTGGGCGTATCCGTACAAACTCTCCAACTCACTTGTGGCTTCGAGAGCAAGTAACAACTGCAACGCGAACCCGAGATTGATCTTCTCGTTTCCACCCGGCGGAATTCCGGCGTCCCACGCCGGAACCCAGTCGAGGAAGTTCCAATCTTCCTGGGCTTTAGGGAGATTCGTCTCAGGGTCGATTAACATTTGATACGAGTTCAGAACCGCCCGAATCCCCGGCAAATGCGCCCGTACCAACTCCCGATTTCCCCGCCATTCGTGGTGATCCGCGACCATAAGAATCCACCAAAGCGAGAATGGCGGGATGTACTGCCGGTTCCGACAAGGATATCGGCTCTGGGTAATTCCGCGCCGAGAACGGGATGCATCGAACATAAGTATCGCCTTCCGATGTGCCCGGTCATCATCACCAAGCAACGAAGTCATCAGGGCCTCGATTCGGGTGTCCCCCACATACTGCAACTGCTCATAGTACGGCGAATCGCAGAACGTATCGTGGCAGTCCATTTGCAGAGTGCGCAGGCAGATGTCGGCAATGCGATCCAGCTGAGGATCGGAGCATCGGAACGGGTGCGTCGAAGGTTCCAACGGATACCTTGTCTCCTCGAATCTCAAGTTTCGCAATACTAGCGGCTCATCCCCCGTCTCAACAAAGATCTCCAAATACCTTCCCGCCAGCCACCACAGCGCTCGATACTCTTCGTCTTGGCCTGCCGGACGAACCTCATCCCCTTGCCCCAGCGCTTTCGACCAGACCATGCCAAACAGCTTGTTCTCGATCTCGTTCCGATTCCCCTTCTCGTTTGAGGTCAGCTCGTGATAGAGCGATTCCGCCCAAGTGAGACGAACAGTCGAACCTTTTCCGCCCGAGGTCGCAAGCGACCAGTACGAACACAAGTACGTCTCGCAATCCACAATCACTCGGCGACGAGTGTTGGCAGGAATCGTGATGGAATAGCCATTCAGCAGGGAAGCCCAGTCGTCATGCTCGGGGGCCAAATCGGAACTGTTTTTGACCCTCAGTTCGTTCGTCTTAGTATCTGCCGGAGCGTCGATATGCCTCACGACAAAGTGCTTCCAGTCCCGTCGCCAAGGGTTTGGCAGCATCGATGGGCGCAGAAGTCGGACCGGAAACGTATCTCCTGCGCCTTCAATCGTCGGTTTTTCAGACTTCACCGCCGCAACCCACGATAGTTCCGCATCACTGCCGATAAATCGGAACCGGTCTCCCGTCGCAAACGTCGCCGTGCGAGGAATCATCTCAATTCCTCGAACCTCCCGCGCTATCCAGGGAGCCTTGCCCGTCGTCAGCAACGGTGCCAAGGCCTTGTCCTCGGCGATCAACAGAAAACCATGCCGAAACATGAATTGAGCGAACGGCGCATGATTGTTTCCGAGTGACCAAACAAACGCCTCAATTCTATGCTCGCCCGTCGCCAAGTCAAGCTGATACGACTCATAGAACCAATGATCGGGATCGCCTCGCTCCGACCCACGACCCACCAATTCGCCATCCACAAACAACTGGTACCGCTCATCCGCCGTAACGTGAATCTTAGTTGAGACCGCCTCCTTCAGAGAAATATCCAAACGGTAAGAAACAAAAAACGGCTCGACGTGATGCCCTGGCAATGCTACAAACGAGGCATCCAACTGTCCCCGATCCCATGGCGCAGGCTTTCGATCTATGGGAAATGGGTCGTAATCGATCAGCACGCGCTGGCAAGACATAGCCGATAGTGTACGCGCAGAGCTATGGTATAATCTTCTCTTGTCCGTGTGGTGAGTTGCCCGAGTGGACAATGGGAACAGACTGTAAATCTGTCAGCGAGAGCTTACGTTGGTTCGAATCCATCACTCACCACCATTTATTTTTTTGATTCCTCGCTAAATCGGTGTGTAAAATGCACGCATGGTTATAGCCGCCGTGGCATATTTATCACTTGCCATGCAAGATGCCACTTCCATCAGCGTTGCGATTGACACCACAAAGACCCGCGATGCGATCAACCCCTACATCTATGGTCAGTTTATCGAGCACCTAGGTCGCTGCATCTATGGCGGAATCTGGGCCGAGATGCTCGAAGATCGAAAGTTCTTCCACCCAATCAAAACCATCTATGCTCCGTATGTGTCTATGAAAGACACCGACTTCCCCGGAATTGGCGCATCGCCTTGGGAAATTAATAGCGGTAAAGTCGAAATGTCTAAGCAGGACGTCTTTGTCGGTCGTCACACTCCCGTCCTTGCCGACGGAACCCAGATCAGCCAGCACCGCCTCGGCACCCTCGCTGGAAAAGAATATGTTGGCTATATCTGGCTTAAGCCCCTCGCTGGAACCCCCAAAGTTTCCGTCTCGTTCGGCGCCGAAACGGCAGTATTGAGCCCGAAACCCGGTGACTACACAAGGTTCCCCTACAAGTTCAAAGCCGACAAAACAAGCGACGAGATGACCCTCTCTGTCGCAGTTCAAGGCGGGTCCGTCGCCCTCGGAACTCTCTCGCTCATGCCTGCGGATAACGTTCGCGGCATGCGTCGCGAGACCCTGGTGCAACTCAAAAAACTCGGCGGAACCATCTACCGCTGGCCAGGCGGAAACTTCGTCAGTGGCTACGACTGGCGCGACGGAATCGGCGACCGTGATCGCCGTCCACCCCGGGGCAACCCCGCGTGGGGAGGGGTCGAGCATAACGACTTCGGAACCGACGAGTTCATCGACTTCTGTAAAGAGATCGGCACCGACCCGCTCATCGCCGTCAATACCGGTTTTGGCGACGCCTACACCGCTGCCCAATGGGTCGAGTACTGCAACGGCTCCGCCAAAACAATCGGTGGATCATGGCGAGTCAAGAACGGCTACCGCAAACCATACGATATCAAAATCTGGTGCGTTGGCAACGAAATGTGGGGTGACTTCCAACTTGGATACATGAAGCTGGACCACTACACTCGCAAGCACAATTGGGTGTCCGAGGCAATGCTCAAAGCCGACCCCTCGCTCACCCTCATCGGTAGTGGCGACCTTGGGGACCCCGAAGTCACCGGCCTCGACGGCAAAGTTGCCAACCGAAGCTGGTCCAAAGGCATGCTCGAAAAATGCTCCGAGCACATGGACCTCATCTCCGAGCACTTCTACGACGGCCGCCTTCCCTGGAACAAGAATCAGCGATTCCCGATTAACGAAGCCGTCAGACAGATGGCGAACAACATTCGCAAAAAGGCTGATGGGCATCGCAAGATGCAGAAGGGCATGAAGCAGCTCAACGGCAAAACCATTCCCATCGCAATGGACGAATGGAACTACTGGCACCGCGACTACACGTACGGCGAACTTGGCTGTGAATACGACCTCGCGGACGCCCTCGGGATCGCCGCCGGGCTCCATGAGTTCTTCCGACAGACCGACATCATCCACATCGCAACTTACGCTCAAACCGTAAACGTGATCGGAGCAATTAAAACGAACCGAACGGCTGCTGAAATGGAGAGCACGGGTCTTGTCCTCCAGGTCTATCGCCAACACTATGGTTCCATTCCGGTTCAAATCAAAGGCAACTTTGCCGAACTCGACATCGAAGCTGCCCTCTCGGCGGACAAAAAGACCCTCACCGTAGGCGTCGTCAATCCGACGAGCAAAGCAGTCACTCTGGACATCAACTATCCAGGTGCCAAGCTAGACCAAGCCAAGGCGTACGTCGTAACCGGCGAAGCCGAGACCGACAAAAACGCCCCTGGTCGAGCCCGCAAAGTTGACATCATTCAGCTAAAAGGCACAACCATTCCACGCCTTGGCTGCGGAGTTATCTCTATCCCGCTGTAGATGCGGGATTAGGGGATATGATTTAACGGTAACGCCATGCTCACTGCCCTGATCGCAACAATGATGTTAAAAGACGCACGACCCGTCGATACCTACGGTCTCCTCCAAGCCAAAGGAAACCGGATCGTCGCCAAAGACGGCAAGCCGGTCGCCCTCCAAGGCATGAGCCTTTTCTGGAGTCAATGGATCGGCAAATACTACACCGCTGGCACCGTCAAGTGGCTCAAAGATGACTGGAAGTGCAGCATCGTCCGCGCCGCCATCGCCGCCGACCAAGGTGGATACCTCAAGCAACCCCAAGTCGAACTCGCCAAAGCCGAAGCGGTTATCGATGCCGCCGTCAAAGAAGGCATCTACGTCATTGTCGATTGGCACGACCACAAGGCCGAAGCCCATACCGCCCAGTCCGTCGAGTTCTTCAGCAAAATCTCCAAGAAGTACGGCAAGCACATGAACGTGATCTACGAGATCTACAACGAGCCGCTCAAGGTCAGTTGGAAAGACACGATCAAGCCCTACGCCGAAACCGTCATCGCCGCCATCCGGAAAAACGACCCCGATAACCTTATCGTCGTCGGAACTCCAAACTGGTCCCAGGACGTCGAGGACGTGATACCGAACCCAATCAAAGACCGAAACGTCGCCTACACCCTCCACTTCTATGCACGGGGCCACAAGCAGTACCTCCGTGACAAAGCCCAAAAGGCGCTCAACGCCGGGATCCCGCTCGTAATCACCGAATGGGGAACTGTCAACTACGACGGCGACGGAGCTGTGGACGACGCCTCGACAAAGGAGTGGCTCGCCTTCGCCAAAAAGAACTCCCTAACGATGTGCAACTGGTCCGTCGCCGACAAAGTCGAAGGCGCCGCCGTCCTGAAGCCTGGGGCGAGCCCCACAGGTAACTGGCCAGCATCCCAACTGACAGACTCAGGCAAGTACGTTCGTGAGCTGATTCGCGGTTGGAAGGCCAGATAGCAAAGTAGCAAACGTGGAATGACGATGATCCGAGACTTGTCTTGAATAAGCTGAACTCCGTTAGTGAGAAATTCTACTACCTGAGGGTACGATCCGCTTGTGTTCGTTTTTCCTGGTATCTTCGGCAATAAACGCTGTGGAGCTATATGAAGAACTCACAAGATGTTAGATGAAGAATAAATCTGAACTGAAACACGTCAAAGATCTTTTAGAGCTCAAGGCAAACGACCTTCTGAAAGCTAACCCCGAGTATCAGAGAGGGTTAGTGTGGAGCAAAGATCAGAAGCGAAAGTTAATCGATTCGATTCTGCGCGGATACCCTATCCCGCTGATTTACTTGCATGTAGTCAAAAAGGAAGTTGGCGGAATCTCCAACACAATGCTATACGTGATCGATGGTCAACAACGAATAAACGCGATCCACGAATACTCCGAGGGAGCATTCAACCTATATGACCCAATCGGAGATGAACGTCAAGCTCGATTTCCCTACTTCATAAAAAATGAACCTTGCCCTTGGGCGGGCAAGTACTTCCACGAACTTTCAGAGGATCTCCAGAACCAGTTTAAAGATCAGCAGCTACCGGTTGTCACAATAACTTCGGACGGGGACCACGAGCCGCGAGACTTGTTCATACGGTTGCAAGCAGGTACACCCTTGAGTAATCAGGACAAGAGGGACGCTTGGCCAGGAAACTTTAACGAGTTCATTCTGAAAATAGCTGGAAAGCCAGAAGTGCCTAAGTATCCAGGCCATGACTTCTTCCACAGGTGCATGGGAGTAAAACAAGGAGCGAACCGCTCGAAGTTTAGGCAATTTTGTGCGCAGTGGGCGTTGCTCTACTTCAGCCGACGAAGTGGCACGCCTTTAGGCGCGATCGATACGAATGCCGAAGGTCTCGATAACTTTTACTACCAAAACATCGACTTTGATCTCCAAAGTGTGGATGCAAAGCGATTCGAGTCAATTTTATCGAAGCTAGCGGATCTCCTCGGAGACGGTAAGCGAAGAGCTTTGAAGAGCAGCGAGGCTATGCACTTGATACTCATAGTAGACTCGTTGCTCGATGAGTACACCCGTGGTTGGGAAGCTGACTTCGCAGCTGCTTTTGATGGATTCATGGCTTCGTACATCAGTGCAAAGAGCGATCGCTATTCGAGTAACGCCGGTCCATATTGGGTGATATACGGTCAAGGCACGCGTACTAATGCTGATCGTGGAGATACGATAATGAGGAGACACGAGTTTTTCGTCCAGGAGATGCGTAAGCGGATGCCTAACCTAAAGGCAAAGGATGAAAACAGACTCTTCGGTGCAATTGAAAGAGAGATCATCTACTACCGAGAGGGGAAGAAGTGCCAAGTTTGTGCTGCGGAAGTGAAGTGGGACGAAATGGAGATTCATCATGTTACACCCCACTTTGAAGGTGGGAAAACAAGCCTCGAAAACGGCGCGCTTGTTCATGGACATTGTCATCCCAAAGGCGAAGCTGCGACGAAGTTTAAGCTCGACTTGGAACGTCGAAAATCGACAAGTTCAGGGGAGTCCACGGCCTGAGACCCCCTGGGTTAGCTTGCAATAGTCGGCTCAGGCTACGAATTCAGAGACTAATCGGCTCGCCCAAAAAATCGACTAAAATCCACTAGCAAATGCTAGCGCCGCCTTGTTTTTAGTGCCCAGATTTCCCTTTTCCAGAAGGGATCACTCTTCCACAACTGCACACCTAAACCGAGTCACCAACATGATCGCCCTTACAATAGTTTCCCTCGTCTTCTCATCCCCCGTTCCGAACTTCGCGACCCAAACACAAGCTCAGCCTCTGGCCGAAGTAGGAATCAGCGAGCCCGGTGCCTCGCCAGAAAGCATTACCTCCACCAAGGACGGGACCGTCTATTTCGGCAGCACCGCCAAGGGTACGATCTACCGCGCCTTGCCCAAGCAGGCCCAAGCCGAGCCGTGGATCAAGGCGACCGAAGTGGGACTCACAAACGTCCTCG
This sequence comes from Armatimonadota bacterium, assembly GCA_037138755.1. NCBI lineage: Bacteria > Bacillati > Armatimonadota > Armatimonadota bacterium. The sequence continues at coordinate 1,422,703 of JBAXHT010000001.1, forward strand.
GCGTCCTCGCCGACGAGAAGTCAAAGACCCTCTGGGTCTGCTCCAACGTGTCGTCCGGCAGAAACGCGGCCGCGGGCGGACAGACCGCCCTCCGATCCTTCGATCTCAAATCCGGAGCCACGAAAGGAACCTACCCAACCCCCGGAGGCGGCTTATTCAACGATATCGCCGTCGCAAAGGACGGAACCGTCTATGTCAGCGATATGAGTGATTCGCGAATCCTTCGCCTCAAGCCAAAGGCAACCGCGCTGGATGTATGGGTCAGCGACCCTCAACTTCGCGGCATCGACGGACTCACATTCCTCGCCGACGGAGCCCTGTATTTCAACAACTACTTCAACGGAAAGTTCTCCCGAGTCCGAGTGCAGCGCGACGGAACCGCCGGACCAATCGTCGATCTTGAGACGTCAGTCAAGTTCACCCGCCCCGACGGCCTCCGCACATCAGGAGCCAAGACGATGCTCCAAATCGAGGGCTCGGGCCGGCTTACCGAGATCACAATCGACGGCGACAAAGCCATTGCCAAGGTCCTCGGCGAAGGCTTCAACCAAGCCAGCGCCCTCACCCAACACGGCAAAGAAATCCTCGTCTTGATCGAGCGGACCAAGGCGGTCCGGGTCGCATATCCCAAGTCTTGAGATTCCCACCGAACAATCTCCCGCCCGGCTCGTCCTACTATGCCTAAGTGGGCCAGTGGCCGAAACGGACAGGCGACGCAAAACTTTGGTGCGCGTTCGAAAGAGCTTGGGGCTGGAGGAGTAGGGTCCGTGGCCGCGTTGCGGCGTTCCCCGAAACGGAAGGCGGATGACCGGTTTCAGAAGCACCGAAAGGCACCGTATGGGCCGAGGGCGGGGAAGTTCCGGTCAGTGAAATCCTGTAGGGAAGCGAGTTTTCCGAAGAGTCATCGGCCAAGCCATGCGGGTTCAAGTCCCGTCTGGTCCACCAAGATTTTCCGGGCGAACGCGGCTATTTCGCTCAGAACTCGATGGTGATTGTTGCACCTTCTTGCTCTAACCCTGAGACTTCGAATCTCCTCAGTATCAGTTCACTCAAGTGGAAGTCATCGCAGGTAAACACGCAGGCCACTGGGTGCTTTGAGTTTCGAGACTGTCTAAACAGTGTGTCCAGAACTGGCTTCGCAAGATTGTCCAGATCTCCCCTTCTTCGTGGTGTCAGTCGAAATTCGACAACAACTCGCGAAGGACGAACGGTGGCGCCGTATGGTTCAGAGACGACCTCTCGTGCACGTGTGGCGATCGCTTGCCGCCAGGCGCTTTCATGAGGTTCATTAGCCCAAGGGCTAGGACGTCCACTCACGTCAAAAATGATCGGCGCCATTGGCTTCTATTATGCGCGCACGAGATCGACGCCGCCTCTGGTAAAACTTCCCAAACCCGTGGAAAATCCTTCACCCCTCGACTGGGGAGCCGCTCCCGACTGGTCAACCATCCCCGCGCCCACTGACGACGGCGCCACATCCCACCTCCCCGGACTGAACTGGCCACCCGTAAGTCTCGAAGGAACCGACGGACAACTGCACGATCTCTCCACCCTCAAGGGTCTAACCGTCGTCTACGCCTACCCGCGAACCGGTCAGCCCGGAATCGAGAATCCCGACGGTTGGGACCTCATCCCCGGCGCCCGAGGCTGCACCCCCCAATCCTGCTCCTTCCGAGACCATTTCGCCGAACTAAAAGCCCTGGGCGTCGACCATCTCTTCGGACTCTCGACCCAAACTGCCGACTACCAACGCGAAGCCGCCGAGCGCCTCCACCTGCCTTTCCCCATCCTCTCCGACGAGCAACTCATCCTCACCCAAGCCCTCAATCTCCCCACGTTCGAAGCCGGCGGAATGACCCTCCTCAAGCGCTGCACCTTCATCATCCTAAACGGAAAAATCCACCACATCTTCTACCCCGTCTTCCCGCCAGACCAAAGTGCGAGCGCCGTCAAGCAGTGGCTAATCGATCGCGAACCGTGACCTCAACCGACCCGACGAGCAATGGCCTAAGCTCGGCCCGCATCTAAAACCGGCTTGCTGACCCAAGCATGATCCAAATCTCGCATGACTAAAGCGTGGTCAAACTCAACGCTTCCCGCAGGGAAAACCGCCTCGTCTTCAAAGAACGAAGAGTGAAACTGAAGCACCTCAAACGGGCGAACTTCCCATTGCTGAGTCACAAGCTGAATTCCGTCAAACCGATCACAACGAGAAGTAGCCGAATACCCAATGCTGCCCGCTTCGAAGAACGCCGAAGAGGCGGCCAACGACTCGAAACGAGAACCCGTCGGCAGAGCATCAGCAACCCGGCCCTGCACTCCCAGGTTCATCGCCCCATCCTTGCTCCGAGCCGAAAGGGTTACCATCTCGCCATCATCGGTCACCTCAAAGTCCGCTGGGTACTGTTCGCCCGGAAAAAGCCGTCCCCCCGCCAACTGCGACAACCAGAAATTACTATCCCGACGAGGGATATAAACCCCTTCGCATTGCCCTCCGTCAGCATCCGTCCACGTCACAGCAAACCGGTGCGCCGCGTTCTCGCTCGAGAACCCTAGAACTTTCGGTAAACCCGAAGGACGAACCTGCTCAAGCCGAATCAAGCAGATCCCTCCGATCGCAAATCCGTCGTGCGTTTTCGGCGAAAACCGCTCGGGAAGCATCTTGGACGCAACTGCTGCATCAATCCGAAAATTAATGAGAAGCCGACGCCGTATCACCCCCCGAATCTCCCCAAAACTGGCCATCTTCAATTCCCAGACTACCTGGCGATCTACCATGGGGCAGCATGAGCGGAGGTAGCTGGATTGACCGATGCTGGTAAGCCCGTCTCCATGAGCTGTGAAGAGGCTCAGAATTTCCTTGCAAGCGATCCAAATTGAACCCGTGTATGACTACAAATCCAGGAAGAGCGTGCTATTCACTGCCTTCACTCAATCCCTGCCCGAACAGGACTTTGTTCTGCTACGATGGAGTATCGATGGTCACCAGTCCGTTTGATACTTTGGGAGGAACGGAGAGAGATTGTTCGCTCAACAGTGCGCCCCAATCGAGCAATCGCTCCCTAAACGGTGTGCAATGATTTCCACATTCCTACTGTGCTGTCTCGCCCAGCAGCAGATAAACCTCTCCGGTTCCTACGTTCTAGACTCCTCGTTTGGAGAAACAACTTTCAGTCATGGGGCGCTGAGTGTAGGCATCGACTTCTCATCGGAAACATCGTATTGCCGTAAAGAGTTCTTGCTTGGAGCTGTTTCCGTAAACAAGGCACCGGGAAACCAACTAAGAAAAGTCTCCCTGACCGAGGACGACTGTGACGTCTACCTAGGACGAGACGTACTCGATGAACAAGCAATCTGGATTGATCGGATCAATCGAACGATCACCTTCAACAATCCAGAATGGCCACAAGAGAGAACGAAAACGCTAAAGCTCGTTATCGCTGGGAAGTCGCAAACAGTGCGGATTGGCAAAGACACCTTCAATCTGATGAGACTGCACAACTTCGGCATCCTGCAAAGCTCGTCGCCAAAGACGGACGTGCTTCAAATGTTGTTCACTGAACCCGAATATCCTAAGTTCTTTTTATATGGAAACGCCAATACCTTTGGCCTTGGGTTGGTTCCGGGCGATAAGTTAGCATTCAATATGGCAAAACGGGAAGTGGAGATAACGAATTCCAAGTTCTCCGAGGACAGCTTAGTGTTAGCTGCATTGTTGAGGCAAAGGTATTGGGTTAAACGAGATGGTGCGGGATGGTATCTCGCAGAGGGCATAACATCGAAAAACTTGGACCAGAGTCTTGAACCGCTTTGGATGAAACTGAGTAGTGTAGGGGGGCTTCCCGCAGAGAGAATCTCAATAGAAGCTCTCCGTAAAGACCGGCACCTAGTCAGAACAATCGCAGAAGCTAAAGAAGCTGTAGTAATCAATCGTCGAGGAGAGATCGAAGTACTCCGGCTCGAGGACGACTCTACGACAAGCTCCTCGGCCAGCCACTTTCATGGGTGGGGTAAGCAAGATCATTCGAAATGATGCTCGAAACCGAAGGTCGAAAGATGTCCTACAAGGTGACAATATGGATTGTCGTCGTAGGCTTCCCGTTGCATCTCTTTTTTGGGACGATGATCGTTCCAGGCCAGGCTGACACGATTCTGAATTGTTTACTGCTAGGGCTTGCGGCGTGCAACTTTTGGTATATGGCGAAAAATCCTGCTGTGTTCAGAGTTGAAGATGAGTTTAGGAACATCACAAAGACGGGAAGAAATGCAATTGTTTTGCCTGGTGTGTTTCGTTTTGTCGAGATGGTTACGCGCTCGAACTTGCCCGCTGAAGATCTAAGGTGGATGCCCTATGTAGACGCTTTGCTTTGCTTCCTGGGGGCGATTTACCTCTGGCGCAAAATCTGGCTCGTCAATCGTCGCAATACGCCGAAACCCTGACAGTTCCTAGACGTCGCCAGACGACAAGCCACTTGCGTGGGTGGGGCAAGCGGAAGGGCATGGGCTGGCACGTTTAAGCGACAGTTGCCGAGTGCTTGGCTGACATGCGCCTAGCTTAAGCGTGAACAGCCATTCGATCTCACCGAGCACTTCCAACTGATGACTAGCTCAAAGTCTCGGACCGCTCATTGAACTGTCAGCAAACATGCATCAAACATGGTTGACAAACCCCACCTTTTGTCGCCTAGTAAGTGATGATCAAAAACTTTCTACACGCGAGCGAGGAACGTCCCGATGAAGTCGCGATGGACCGTCCGGAGATATCCGGAGCGCCTCGCTTGCCTGCGCCTAAGTCTGAGCAAGGCTCCCACCCCCACTCAAATCCTTGTCCCCACTTGTCCCCACCAAAATCGAAAAAAGAGCACCCATTTGAACCCAATGTCCCCACCAAAACGCGTCGCAGTTCTTTCCCACTCAAGCCTCAAAGCGCCTACCCAACCCTACCCAGCTTTCTCACCAAATCCGCACATTCTCGAACCTGACTACCCACCCAAATGTGTCGCAGTTCTCTCCTATCGCTTCCCGCTCCAACCCTGCCGGGTCACGATCGGAACGTACCCGACCTCCATTCCCTTCGGCGGTTTCACCAGAAGTGCCGGATCAACGCTCGCCAACTTACCCACGGAGGGCTCTGGCAAGTAGCTCCGATCCTGCTTCCAATTGCGGTGAATCTTCTCCACCCGTTTCTGAATCGCCTCACGCTCCGAAGGGCTCAAATCCGCATTCAGCATCGCGGGCTGATCCGCAAACCGATACCAGTAGTAAGTCACTTCGCTGCCATCTCCAAGCTTGCGAACGAACGGCCCCGCCTTCGGTCCCGGCGACTTCCAAGGTGTCTGAGCTTCCGAGGGAGTCACGTAAGGCTCCGTCGGCCGTTTGGCCGGCGGAAACTTCGCATCCTGCAACCCCGTCTCCTCGGGAACCTCATCCCGACGAACCACCGCCCAAACCTCTTTGCCATTTGGCTTCTTCGTCAGCCGGTAAAACTCGGGCAAGGTCACCAACGAACCGTCCGCGCCCTGGTCTCCCATCAGCTCCCGCTTCCATCGGTAGCCGTAAGTCTGAGGATCGAGCGCAATCGGCGAAGCATACGAAGCCCAATCAACGTCCGCCGACTTCGAATGCTCAACCCCCGGAAGGTGAATCTTCCACGTCGCATACCCTCCAGTCTTGAACGTGTGAACGCTCGACGCTGCCTCGTTGATCTTGCCCGAAGCCACCTGACCACCGCCGAACCACCGACTCACATCATCCCAAAGCGCGCCTTTCGCATAAGCCGTGCTCCGATGAATCAGCCGAGAATCCTTCCCAATCTCGCCGGGAAAATGAGTCGGCGCAATTCGAGCAAACATCGTCCCAGCGCTGTCCTTAGCCACCATCGCCGGAACATGTTGAGTCTCCATCTGCACCGCCCGGTTAGGGTCGCTTGGCCTAGAATCCAGAAAGAGTCCCGCCAACTTCTCGTCCTTAGCCGAAGCTTTTGACCAGAAGTGAGGAGTGAAAAACGCCACCGGCCCCTTAAAATTTGCCGAGTTCAGGACCAACGTCCAAGCATTGTTTCCCGTCGGAACCGCCTTGCCTGCTGTCGTAGCCTTAGGCTCGGTCAACGGCAAGGGCAAGTACCCATAACCAAACAACTCACCCTTCGTCCCTTGCTTAAGATTCAGTCCGTCCGGTGGCCAAAGCACCCACGGGCTCAGCTGAGCAACCGCGTAAAGCCCAGTCGGATTCTTCCAATCCCGTCCCTTGCCCGCGCCCGGTCCATTCGCCCACTCGCTGAAGTTGAGCGCAACGCCGCCCATGATGAACTTCGGCGTCTCCGTCGCAAACCGAGTATCCCGCCACCATCCAAGCCCGCCCTCGATATCGGTGTAGTGATCCTTCGGCCCCTTCCCCTCAAACTGCGGAAACATCCAAGTGCCAAACAAACCACTCTGAAAATCCGATCCCGGATAAGTCTTCTGCAACGGCCAAGTCGCCACGTACATCGAGAACCCCCCGTTAAACTTCGGATCAACTCGCTCGTGAGGGACAATCAAATACCCCGCCATCTCCGTCATCTGTGGTCCAGTCTGACGTGATGGAGAGAGTGTGCTCAGAGTGGGAAGTTGTGAGATAAGGATGCTAAAGATCATGACAGTGCTCTTCCGGACGACTCGTGGTGATTCTATTGTAGTGGAGGTTGAATCAGGAAGCTTATTTGCAAGCCGCAACAACTACGTCAATCAACCCCGGAAACTGCGGAGCCCCGGTCTTCCGATTGAACAGTCCTGAATCAATCCCGATATCCCATAGCATCGGAACCACCCCGTGTCGATACGCCGACCTCGTCACGTATCCAACCCATGCCCGCTGAAACTTCTCGTACCCCGGAAACTGCTTTTTCGACATCGCCGCATACTCGCCTAACAAGACCGGAACTCCCTTATCGACAAACCAAGTCTTCATCAACCCAAACTGCCGATCCACAAAGGCCTCGTTCGCCCATGTTTCGGTCACCTTGGGATCAGTCGCCCCCGCTCCCCACTGCCAAACCGAACTCTTCTCATTCAACGTGAAATTGTAAGGATCGTAGTAATGAACTTCCATCATCAACTTCTCCTTGACCGAGTCCTTAGGAAGCGTCGCATTGAACTTCACCGCATGACCAATATTCGTGTTGTAGCTCTGAACCACCAAGAATCGTTTAGAGTTCATGCCACCCGTCTTTCGAACCGTATCAACGAACAACTGGTTGTATCCGTTCTGAACCTCCGCGTTCTCCGCCGTTGGATCCCCGTAGTTGTCCTTTACATGCACCTCATTGCTTCCGGCAAAGATCAGATGATCATCGAAGCTCTTGAAGCGGGTGCCGATCTGCTTCCAAAACGCTGCCAACCGCCGCCCGGCCGCATCGCGGTCCTTAAAGGTCGGCTCCAACCAGCCGCCATCCCAGTGAACATTGAGCATCACGATCAGGTCAGCCATTCGGGCCATCTTAACAACCTTCTCAACGTGATTCATCCACGATGCCGAAACGGTGTGATTCGTATCCGAATACTGCGACCAAGCCGCCGGAATTCGAATGCTTCGGAACCCTGCCGATCTCATCGCCTTGAACACCGCCTCATTCGGCTCCGGATTCCCCCAGGAAGTCGCCTTCGGAATCGCCTCGAGCGTATTGCCCAAGTTAATTCCCGGCGACATCAAATTCAGAGCATTTTTAGCTGTCAGAGCTTCGCCCGCAAGCGAGTGGCTGATCACTCCCAAAAGCAACGCGAAAACGATAGCCGCGCGACTTCTCATCAGCCTTATCGTTCTTCGATCTTCACTGTCATCTCGACTCGTTTCACCGGGTTATCTCGCTCATCTCGTTCTGAGGCGACGATCTTGTCCACGACGTCCATCCCCTTGGTCACTTTTCCGAACGCGGAATACTGGCCGTCAAGGTGAGGTGAAGTCGCAACCATGATAAAGAACTGCGAACCTGCAGAATCTGGGTCTTGCGAGCGAGCCATGCTGAGGATTCCTCGGACGTGCTTCGTATCATTGAATTCGGCTTTAACTTGGTATCCTGGTCCACCGGTCCCCGGATAACCAGTTGCGCCCGGCTTTGTGTTTGGACATCCTCCCTGAATCATAAACCCCGGGATGACACGGTGAAACGCGGTCTTGTCGTAGAACCCTTTTTTCGCCAAAGCGATGAAGTTCGCGACGTGCTTCGGAGCCTTATTGGGGAAGAACTCTAGCTCGATTACACCAAGCGTGGTGGTTATCACGGCCACGGGTTTCTTAGCGACTTTCGGAGCGTCGGCTTGATGCAAAAGAACTGCACAGAGAAGGGTGTACATCCAGTTATGTTAGCACCTGAGATCGATTCGAGCTTTATAGCTTTTGAATCTTCACTCGCTGCAAAACTCGCTTTACCAAAGCCGCCTCTACGGGAGCCCATTTGGGCGATAGCTTGTTGTCAACGATCAACTCCGCAAACGTGACTCCGGTCGGAGCCATGTCTTCGGCGTACAGAATCATCAGTTCGCGCCGCTTTGTCGGCTCCGGCAGGTGAACAAGTCGAACATTGATGATCTCCTTCGGCATCGTGTACCCTGCCGCCGAGATCAGGCGAACAACTCGCTCGATTTCGGATCCGGGTTTGAAGGTTGTCTCCATCGGCCCGAACCGGGGCCGCATGTTGAAGTCCAATCCAGCGATCTTAATGTCCGTCCCGTTCTTGTACTCGTAAGAGTAGGTCGGCTTCGAGGGCAAGTAAGCCTCAAACTGCACCCAGCAATAGCTCTTCACCCGCTTCTGATTGTCCGCCTCAACAAACACTTGAATCTCGCAGTCGGCGACATCAAACAAGTTCCACCGGTCTGCGCCTACATACTTGAACGACTTCGGCAAAGTCACCTTTGCGCGAGGTAGGTCCTCCGAAATCACACTCGTGCCAACTACTTTGTGGTTGGGGGTCTGCACTGACGGATTTTCTCGAGCGAGTAGAAGAGTTGCGCCAAGTGCCAAGAACTGACTCATGAATCGGATACGGCTCTATCCACCCGATCGGTTACCAGGGGGTCAATCTGCCCAGCTATTTAGCCCACTTCAGTGCTTCGAATGCTAGAGCCGCCCCTCCTAGCATTCCTGCATCCTCAACCTGCTCCGCAAGCCGAAGCTCGCAATCTCGGAACAATGATGTGATTGCATTCGAACGAGCAGCCTCAAAGATAGGGTTGAGCAACCACTTACCCGCCTTAGAAACCTGCCCTCCAATCGCCACAATGTCCGGAGCAAAGATGTTGATGTAATTCGCGACCCCGACACCCAGAACGGTGCCGACTTCGCGAAAGGTCTCAATCGCGACCTCGTCTCCAGCTTCGCATGCCTCAAAAATCATGCGAGGAGTGATCGAGGAGGGATTGCCCTCCGAGAGTTCGGTCAGAGCCGAGGCGCGACCCCGAATGATCTTGTACTGCGCCCGCCGCACAATTGCATCTCGCTGGCAATAGGCCTCAACCGTCCCGTAAGTTCCTGCGCTACAGTCCAAGCCGTCCATGTTCACAATGACGTGCCCAAGCTCAGCTCCGCCTTTATTGCCGCCAACTAAAACTAAGGGCCCGCGCGCGTCGCCCAAAAGGGCATCTGGAGAGAGAATGACCCCGCCGCCGATCCCCGTACCCATCGTCACCATTACAAACGACTTAGCCGTTCCACGACCACAGCCGTACCGATACTCGCCCAACGCCGCCATGTTGGCGTCGTTGTCCATGAAAATCGGAATATCAATGTGCTTCGACAAGGGTGCCCGAACCGGAACATCGAACCAGCTCTCAAAAATTCCGTCAACGTCCTGCCCAAAGTTTGGAGCCCATCGAACGATTCCCGCCGCGTTATCAATGTGTCCTGGTATAGCCAGGCCGACTGCTTCTGGTTTGGACTCAGCCGCTCCCATTGCCTGCCGAATCGTTCCGGCTAAGGCGTCAAAAATCGCCTCGGTACCTTTCTGAGCGTGAGAAGGATTCTCGAACTGCTTGCCAGCCGGCGAGCCATCCTCGTAAAAGGCTCCCGCCCGAACATTCGTTCCCCCGAGATCAACGCCGATTACGCATCTAGACACATTGAAAAGTTTAGCATCCGGGTAACCCCGCAATCGAATGATGAATCTATGTAAGAATTGTTGAACTAACTACCTGGCAAAAGCGTAGGGGTTAGATACAGTTTGGGGAGATATGGCAAGCGCAAGGATTGGAGACTTCTCGCGACGAATCGTTCGCGAAATTGAGAAAGCCGTGGTCGGCAAAAGGGACGCCGTGGAGATGGCAACCGTGACCTTGCTTTGCGAGGGTCATCTTTTGATCGAAGACGTTCCGGGCGTCGGAAAAACCACCTTGGCGAAAGCCATGGCCCGAACCATTGGTGGAGAATTCCGTCGGGTGCAGTTCACCCCTGACCTTCTTCCTGCCGACATAACGGGTAGCTCGATTTACAACCAGAAAGAAGCCGAGTTCGAGTTCCGAGCGGGACCGCTCTTTGCCAACGTCGTCCTTGCCGACGAGATTAACCGCGCGACTCCCAAAACCCAATCGGCACTGCTCGAAGCGATGGAGGAGGGCCAAGTTTCGACTGACGGAGAAACCAGAATGCTTCCGCGACCATTCTTTGTTATCGCCACCCAGAACTCCGTCGAGATGACCGGCACTTACCCCTTGCCGGAGGCTCAGCTCGACCGATTCTTCTCACGAATCTCTCTGGGCTATCCCGACCGCGAAGCCGAGCGAGCCGTTCTAAGCGCTCAGCAGACCGCCAGTCCGATTGAAACGGTTTCTGCCGCCGTGACCCTCGAAGAGCTTAAAGAAATTCAAGCCGAGATTCGGCAAACCTTCGTCCATGACATGATCAAGGACTACATCGTCGATATTGTTCGCGCAACTCGCAATAGCAACCAACTCCTTCTGGGAGCATCACCTCGGGCAACTCTTCACCTGATGCGAGCTGCTCAGGCCAAGGCCGCAATTCAGGGTGCGGACTCAGTGCGACCCGACGATGTGAAACAAGTCGCTCCCTACGTTTTGGGGCACCGAGTGCTTGCAAGAGCCGAGCTGCGGGCAAAAGGAATGGACTCTTATGAAGTCGTGAAACAGGTCGTCGATTCGGTCACCGCGCCGCTTCCGGTGGGGTAGCCAGTGCGTCGCGTCGCAGCTCGAGCTCTAGGTTGGGCTTCCGCCTTTCTGGGCATAGTTGCCGTCCTTATCAACGCGCCTGCACTTTTCTACATGAGCTTCGCCCTAATCGCGACGCTCGCAGCCTGTCACATCCAAAGTAACATGGCAACGAAAGCGCTCCGTATCGAACGGATTGCCCCGAAAAGCGTCCATGTAGGCGAACTCGTCACTGTCGAGATCGTCCTTTGGAGCGAGCGGAAGATCAAACGCCCGCTGGTGACAGTGGACGATAATCTTCCGCCCCGGCTTCACCCTGGCGGCGTCGGCCCTAGCTTGCCAGTGGCTCCGGCATTCGATCTACCAGTCCGGACGATGTATCAGTTCACCCCGCTCAAACGCGGTCGATTCCGCTGGAAGAACCTCAAAGTCACTGCGACCGATGCGCTTGGGCTCACGACGAAGACAGTTGAGTACCCGACCGAGCAAACCGAGATCGTCGTTGTCCCGCTTCCGATTCCCGTTTCGATTGAGCTACCGAGCTCCGCTGGTTGGGGGATCAACGAAGCAATCTCTGGCCAAGCCGCCGGAGCTGGGATTGAGCCGAGAGGAATTCGGCAGTATGCCTACGGCGACTCCCTACGCCACGTACACTGGCGTACCAGCGCACGAACCGGGGTTCTGCAGGTCAAGGAGTTTCAGGCAGGTTCGCAAGGAGCCGCGAGCTTTTTGATCCAGCGATCAAGCAATTCAGATGTGGGTAAAGGCAACGTCTCGACATTGGATGCCATAAGTGGTCATGCCTTGTTCATCGCTGAGCAGATGCTCCGACAAGGTGTCAGCGTCAGTTTTCCTCTGATGGAAGCGGAGCGCGGAATGAAAGGCGAGGCCGAGCGGAAAGAAGAGATCGCCTTGCTACTTGGCACCCTAATGGCGGATTCTCCTGCGACCTTAGGAGCCGATCTTTTAGAAGCCGCCTCGTTATTAGAAACAGGAGCAACGCTCTATGTGTTTGTCTCTGTTGACGATGGATCGCTCGTCTCGGCACTACAAAGACTTAGAGGTCGAGCGAGCGTGGTCGTTTTGGTTTATGACGCTGCGGCATACGATCCCAAGCGACTATCCGATTCAGCAGCACTATTTAGCGAGGCATATCGACAAGCCGGGGCTCACGTTGTATCGATGCCGGAGGTGGCGGGTTGAAAAAGAACTGGTGGACAGATACCAGCGCGGCGAACTTCGTCGACTACCTGATTAGCTGGATCGCGTCGTCTCTGGCCGCCTGGTCTTGCGGCCAAGCGGTAGGTTCAAACACTGTGTCAGTGCTGGGATTGGGAGTTGTCACAGTAGGAACTCTTCTTAGCTTCCTTGCCCGCTCGATTGGGTACGAGAAGAAGTGGACTGGACTTGCGGGCGCGCTCTACTGCGTGGCAGCTTGGTCAGCATTTCTGGGAGTTGGATTTATCAACGGTGTAGTCTTCGAGGAAGGAACCTTTCCTCGAGAGTTGATGCCTTCTAGCTGGCTCTACTGGATGATCCTGTTCGGAACCTTTTTCCTTTGGCGGGATGGAACGCTGATCTTCCACTTGGTTCCTGCCTTGGCGATGTTCGGATTCGTGGGGTGCTACGACACTTTTCGACCGGTTGTGGTTCTGTTCTTCATCTTCTTGGTCTGCTTTGCAATCATGTTCGCTCGCGCACATGCTCGCGAGATGCAGACAAGGGCGCTTCAATCAGGCTACTTTAATCATCTTTCTCAGTCGCGGCTCTCGGCGATGGATCAGTCGGAGGTTCTGCGCGAAGGCCCATGGCGCTGGGCTGCCGGTGCGGAATGGGCTCTCGGCTCGGCGTTGATAATCGTGTTGCTTTCCGCCCTCGGAGCGCCGGTGATCCAAGCAGGAGCTAAGCCTATAGCGGGGCTGATCGCGGTTCGCCAGCCGACTATTCGCAGTGCCGCGAGCCGCCTCCCTACTTCTGCGGTTGCGAACCAGGAAACCGCACGTGTCGGAACCGGGGGAGTCAACCTCACGAACCGTCCCTACTTCGAAGTCAGAGGGGATGTCCCTGATTATCTGCGTGTCGGAACGTACAACCGCTGGAACGGTCGGCTATGGCAACGGGTGCCCTCGGTGTCCCAAGATGAAGTCTTTGATACGTCAACCGGGAAAGCACTTGATCAACGAGACCCCCAGCTGACACAGAGACTCAAAACGCCCAACCAGTCCCCAGGCACTCCTCCGAGTGAGTACCGGTCCCAGGTGATTGATATCACGTCGCTGATTCCCACCTCCGAGATTCCGCAGGCGGGGAACAGCCCGATTATCCAACACCCAAGGGGCGTCGTTCCCTCGTCGGACGGCGTCGGCGTAGCCGCGTCGATAAGCGTCTATTCTGGAAACGTTCGATTCGATGTCGTCGACCCCAAGCCAGGTGCGATGGTTCCCAAACGAGTGACGGGCATGATGATCGAAAACGTCTCGAAGGATAACCTGTCCCCACGTTTCGTTCTAAAGGCCAAAGAGGTCACCAAAGGGGCTAAGAGCGATGCGGAGCGGATGGAGAGTATTCGCGCGGCGGTCAGTCGGCTCATCAAGTACAACACGAAAGTCGAACCTACTCCAGCTGGGAAGGATCCAGCCGAATACGCGTGCTTCGAGAAAGGCGAAGGTTACTGCGATGTTTTCGCCACATCGGTTGTGCAAATGGCACGAGCCGTCGGGATCCCCTGCCGATACACCATTGGCTACCTTCGCGATCCCCTCAACGTCAACTCTGTGGGAACCCAGATTCTTCTTGAGTCAGATCGTCACGCATGGGCTGAGGCTTTTTTCGAGGGGGTTGGTTGGGTGCCGTTCGATGCAACTGTTGGCGCGGATGTTGTTCCAGGTGGCGACCGGCGACATAGCGAGAACGACGGATTGACGTTCGTTCAAATCCTGGGCTGGATACTGAACGGCCTGATTGTAGTAGCACTTGCGATTGGTGGCATCGCCATGTACAAGGCGAAAACCGCTCCCCGAACTCCGGAAGTTGTCCGAGCCGAGATGGACCGCAGTTATCTCATCTTCGTAAGCAATCTTTGGCGGTTCACCGGTCAGCGCCGCTTGCTCAGTGAGACTACTCAAGAGTATCTCGATCGAGTTGGAGAGAAATTGGGTGAGCACAAAGGGGCCGCCGCTGAGATCGGACGAGAATTCACGAACCGAATGTTCTCGCGAACGGCACCAAGTGAGGAACAAGTGGCAAAGCTCCAAGCCGACGTGACAAACTTTGCTAAGCAACTTCGCGCGGCAAAGAAATGAGTTTTAACATCCCGAAAGTCCTTCAAAACCGCGTCATCGGGATATCGGGTGGAGAGGAGTTGCTGATTCGTCGAGCAATCACAGACCTGATCGCAGGCGCAGGCCTAGAGAAAGACGATTATGACCTCCAGCACCTGAGCGGGGATTCGAGTTCGCCGAGTGAGTGGCTCGGCTCTGCCGGCACGATCCCATTCCTGGCTCCTCGCCGAATTGTGGTTGTTAAGAACGCCACCAAGGCCAAACCAGACGAAATCTCGGGTGAAAGTCTAAAGGCGCTTCCGGAGACAGCGCTGCTTGTACTCGTTCTTGAAGAAGACACAACGGGAGACGACCGTAAGGGCGGAGCGAAGAAGAAAGCATTTGAGAAATTGATCACCCAGGCTGGTGGAGCGGTATTCAGCTTCGAGCTTGACCCTAAGAAGGCGAAGGAAGACATTCGGTCCGAAGTTGCCAAACGCGGAAAAACGATTCATCCACAAGCCCTTGAACTCCTTACCGAAATGGTTGGTGGAAGCGTTAGCAGAGCCTATGAGGAGCTGGACAAGCTCGTGCTCTTCGCGGCGCACGATCAGATCTCTGAGAGCGATGTGCGAAGTATTGTCGTTGCTTCTCGAGAGTGGAACATCTGGCGAATGATCGACACGATGGTGCTGGGCGATGTTCCGGAGTCGTTGAAGCAGCTCAAGATCATCCTTTCCAACAAAGGCAAGGTCGAGGATGTTGCGTTTGGGCAGCTCTTTCCTCTCATTTCTCGCCAGCTTCGGCTCCTCTATCAAGGGCGGCTTTGCTTGGACGCCGGAGTCACGCCAGATCGGCCAGGCGAGCTAGTGAACACCTTCCCGAACAAGCCAAATATCACCAGCATCTCGGATTATCAGCGCAATTCGGTGATGCGATCTGCGAGGAACTTGAACCTGAGTCAGATTGGACAGGCTATGCAACACCTCTCCGAGGCGGACTCGCGGCTTAAGGGTATGGGTGCATCTTTTAGCGGAATGGATACGATCGAACGACTTGTTTTTGATTTAGCCAGCACACTTAACCCAAAAAGGGCATAGAATAGAGGAAGCGATGTCAGAGCATATCGAGGGCAATTCGGGAGACGATTTAACTAGCCCTCCGCAGTTTTTTGCGGAGCAGGTCTTCGATCAACCGGAGATTGTTGACATCACCGAGCCGATTGAAGTGCAGATCGAGGGTCTCTATGAAACCGAGATCAATCGCTCGCCACATCAGTACATCGTTCTAACCGATGGAGAGATTCGACTCCCGATCAGCATTGGGACTCCGGAAGCGAAGGCAATCCTTGATGCGCTTGAACTCGAAGTCCCTGATCGACCAATGACCCACGACTTGCTCCGCAACGTGATCGACCGCCTTGGGGCGACGGTGGAACGAGTGGTCATCGATGACCTGTGGCGTGAGGTCTACTACGCCAAGATCTACCTTTTACGTGGCCTCGAAGAGTTCATGATTGATGCTCGGCCGTCCGACGCGATTGCCGTCGCGACTCGCTTTGCGGCACCGATATTTGTTCAGTCAAAGATTTTAGAAGTCGCCGGAAAGGAAGGCTAGTCGGTAGCATATCGGCATGAATTCCGCCGAACGTGCCGCATTCTTGCGAAGTGAGCTCGAAGAGCACAACTATCGCTATTACGTGCTTGATTCGCCTTCGATTTCTGATACGCAATACGACCTTCTGTTTCGTGAGTTGGTCGATCTCGAGGCAGTCGATCCTGTTCTTCGGACGACGGATTCGCATACCCAGCGCGTGGGAGTAGCGCCGCTGGCCAGCTTCATACAGCATCGTCATGCGGTGCCGATGCTCAGTTTGGATAACGCATTCTCGGCCGACGAGCTGAGAGCTTGGGACGAGAAAAATGTCAAAGTCGCGGGGCGAGCGATCTCGTATCTGTGTGAGCTTAAGTTCGACGGAGCATCATTGTCGTTGACCTACGAAGACGGTTTACTGGTCATCGCGACCACTCGCGGTGACGGAGTCACTGGCGAAAATGTCACTACAAACGCCAGAACCATTCGCGGGGTTGCCCTCCGGCTTCGGGGACAGGCTTCCGGACGCATTGAAGTTCGGGGTGAAGTTGTCATGCTGAAGTCCGTTTTTGCCGAACTCAACGAGGCCAAGCGGAGCCGGGGCGAGCAGCTTTTCGTCAATCCGCGTAATGCCGCCTCCGGCGGGCTGCGACAGCTGGACAGCCGGCTCACTGCCGAACGAAAGCTGAACTTTTTTGCGTACGGCATCGGCTTGGCCGATGGTGTCGCGCTTCCTGATTCCCAGTTCAGTACGCTTAAGACGGTCAAGTCCTGGGGGTTTCCAACTCGATCCGAGACATCTCTTTGTGGTTCGATCGAAGATGTGATTCGCTTCATTGAGCGCATTGGACTTCAGCGCCCGTCGTTGCCTTTTGGCATCGACGGAGTGGTGATCAAGGTCGATGATCGTCAGATTCAGCAGGACCTTGGGTTCACGGCTCGCGGTCCCCGCTGGGCCATAGCTTACAAGTTCCCCGCGGAGCAGGCATTTACGAAGCTCAACCAGATTTCGCTTCAAGTCGGGCGGACTGGGAACGTGACTCCGGTGGCGGAGCTTGAACCAGTTTTTGTTGGGGGTGTGACGGTTTCCCGAGCGACCCTGCATAACTACGATGACCTCGCCCGACGTGGAGTTCGCGAGGGGGATTGGGTGATTGTCCAGCGTGCTGGCGACGTTATCCCAGAAGTCGTCGGCCCCGACCTTTCCCGACGGCCGCAGAATTCCGTCGAACCTAAGCCGCCGACTCGTTGCCCCGTTTGCGAAACGCCGCTTGTGCGACCTGAAGGGATGGTCTTCTTGAAGTGTCCGAATTCCAAAGGCTGTCCGGCGCAGATTCGCACTTCGTTAGCGCACTTTGTAGGTCGCAAAATGATGGACATCGATGGCCTTGGCGAGAAGCAAATCGAGCGGTTCCTCGAACTGGGTTATCTGACCGACGTTGCTTCGATCTATCGTCTTCATTCGCATCGAGCCGAGCTGATCGAGCTTGACCGAATGGGTGAGCAGTCGGTAGACAACTTGCTCTCAGCCATTGAAGCATCCAAAACTCGCCCCCTGCCAAAGCTGATTTTTGCGCTCGGAATCCCAGAGGTCGGTGAGCGCGGCGGGCAGGACCTTGCGCGGGCTTTTGGCACCCTTGAGGCTCTTCGCCGGGCTCACTACGATGATTTGGTTAGCATCGATGGGTTCGGTCCCAAGACAGCATCTCAAGTCGAACTATGGTTCGACGATGAGGACAACCAGCAGCTCATCGACGATTTGCTCGCGGCAGGAGTCAGCCCGGTGGAAGCGGAGGCTCCGACCGGCGACCAGTTTGCCGGAATGACGTTTGTTTTCACCGGAAAACTTGAAAAATTCACTCGCGAGGATGCCGAGGCAACTGTGATGAAGCTCGGTGGTAAGGCATCCGGGTCGGTTTCGGCGAAAACGAACTACGTGGTCGCCGGACCAGGGGCGGGGTCG
This sequence comes from Armatimonadota bacterium, assembly GCA_037138755.1. Taxonomy (NCBI): domain Bacteria; kingdom Bacillati; phylum Armatimonadota; species Armatimonadota bacterium. The sequence continues at coordinate 1,440,654 of JBAXHT010000001.1, forward strand.
AAGCTCGCGAAGGCGGAACAGCTTGGGATCACGGTTTTGACTGAGGATGAGTATTTGACGATGCTCCCCTCAGCAAAGCCAGAATCTCATCCCTAGCCGACATGCAAAACTTCCAAATCACGGTTACCGACGGTCGCCTTGACCTAGATCGAATCGCGCGAAGCGGCCAGATGTTTCGTTGGCTTCCTAACGGTGACGGTTGGGCGATTTATGATGGTGATCACGTACACCTGGTCGAGCAGGTCGACGAAGTTTTGCATGTTCGATCCAACCAAGATCACAAAGTCTTCAAGGGTTTGATGAGGTTCGATGAGGACCACGGAAGGAAGCTCGAAGATATCGTTAGGTTGGGCCCTGAACTTGAGCCCTCCCTCAAAAACTTGGTTGGAATGCGGATGATGCGTCCGGTATGTGCCCGCGAGACTCTTTTCAGCTTCCTGTGTTCGGCCAATAACCACCTCTCGCGCATCACCTCGATGGTTTGGAAACTTTCTGAAGCGCGGAATCTCCCGTCAACCCCGTCACTCGCTTCAATTCCGTTCCTGACCATAAACCAAATCGCCTCTATCGGTGAAGGAATTCTTCGGCAAGAAGGCTTTGGATATCGAGGAAAGTCAATTCCCCAAGTGGCGAAACGGCTGGAATCAGACGGCGGCGACCGGCTCTTGGAAGAGCTTAAGTCAGAGGAATATGGCGTGGCTCGTGACTATCTGTTGACCCTTCCTGGGGTAGGTCCTAAGCTTGCAGACTGTATTTGCCTGTTTGCATTTGACCACCAAGAGGCCGTGCCTGTTGACACACACATCTGGCAACAGCTGACCAAAATCTACTATCCAAACTGGCACGGAACGGCCCTAACGAAGACAAAATATGACTATGCAACAAAGGCATTTCGAGACCGTTTTGGGGCTCTCGCAGGGGTAGCGCATCAGTTCTTGTTTGTCGATAATATGACGAGTTATCGAAATAAAAATCCGAAATCGTAGCTTTTTTGTTATTTCCTGTCTACGCAAATTCTAGGTTCAACCCAACCTGAACCCCCAAGTAAAGACGGGCGGCGAGTATGCCAAAATGATTGTGTTATCGTCGTTTTGTCCGTATTGGGGTCGACTCCCCGCCGGACCCCGTTGATGTGTAGTCATGCTGTAGGAGGTGACCCCGAATGCACAACTCCCCACAAAGGGTTTGTTTATTGCTGGTTGGATTGGTAGGCGCAATGTTCGCTTACGCAGGACAACCGAAAGAGGAAGGTATTGAAACGATCTCGGAGACGAAGTCTCTGAAATCAGAAACGGTATACGAGTTTAGCCGTCAGGTAGGACTCGGGCGTATGGTCAAAGTACGCGATGGTAAAGACGGTTCCATCACTAAGGTCTTCAAGCTCATGAAGAAGGATGGCAAGATCGTCGGGAAGGAGTTGATCCGAGAAGAGAAGATCGACGCTGTGCCTACCACTTACCGACTTGGTAACGGAGGCTATAATGCTAGCCGAGGAACCGGAACATTTAAGCCAAAGAAGGTGCTCTCAATGCGAGCTTCGGCTTACGATCCGGGCCCACATTCCAACGGAAAGTGGTCAGGAACGACTACACTGGGCATTCGACCGACTTATGGCATTGTTGCCGTTGATCCACGCGTGATTCCGCTAGGTTCAATCCTATTCGTCGAAGGCTATGGCTTTGCCTATGCTGCCGATACCGGTAGTGCAATCCGTGGAAATCGAATTGACCTCTGTATGAACTCGGTAGCGCAGTGTTACCAGTTCGGACGCAAGACCGTAAAGGTCCACGTCCTCGGTAAAAAGTGAATCTCGCCGATCGTGGCGAGCTTGTTGGCTTCCTTCGGAAGCACGGCATCAGTGCCGACAAGAGTTTGGGGCAGCACTTCTTGTGCGCCCCAAGCGTTGTTAAGGGCATCGTGGATGCGGCAGGGTCTTACAAAACCTGCTTAGAGGTCGGTCCAGGTCCAGGAATTCTAACCTCATTTTTGGCGAAAAGAGCCGAGCAGATGGTCGCCGTCGAATTCGACGAGCGCATGATTGCTTTGCTTGCCGATTCAGCACCATCCTGCGCGGCGATACATGGGGATGCGCTAAAGGTGGATATGCGCGAGCTGCTCGCCACTACTCCGCATCCGCGGGCGCTTGTTTCGAATATGCCGTATTACATCACCGGACCGTTGCTAGAGCGGTTCGCGGGGATACGCGATTGCTTTGACGTTGCAGTTCTGATGATGCAGAAGGAAGTTGGCATCAAGATTGTTGCTGGGCCGGGCGAGCGAGAGCGCGGCGCGCTGAGCGTGATGCTTCAGACTCAGTTCGAAATCACGAAGTTGTTGAAGGTCCCACCGGGATCGTTTATGCCGCCTCCTAAGGTGGAATCGGTGGTTCTGAGGATGATTCCGCGCCAAGTGGACCTTCCGTTGGCGTTTGAAAAGGTGGTGCGAGCAGGTCACAGTCAACCTCGAAAGACGCTGATCAACTGCCTCGCTGCAACCTTTCGGCTAGATCGACCGGTCGTTCAGGCGGCGGTCGAAGCAGCGGGACTGACAGAAAATGCCCGGGGATTTGAACTTACCGAGGCCCAGTGGGTCAAACTCTCGGAAGTCATCGAGGGTCAGCCATGGAGCGAATCAGTAGCGAAACCGTAAAAGCGTGCGCGCTGGAGCTTGGCTTTTCGACGGTTGGTGTTGCGCCCGCTTTGCCGATTCCTGAAGCGTTGGCAACGTACCATGCTTGGCTTGCTGAAGGGTTTGGTGCGGACATGGCGTACCTGGAGAACCACAAGGCGCTGAAGCAGCATCCTGAGAACCTGCTAGAAGGGTGCGAGTCGGTCATCGCGGTGACTCTGAACTATTACCAGCCGCCGCCTCCTGGAGAAGGGAAGATCGCGCGGTATGCGCTCGGGCGTGATTACCATAAGGTTTTGCGCTCGAAGCTGAACCGCTTGGCTCGCAGGATTGAGCAGGATCACCCGGAAAGTCGACAGCGGGCATGCATAGATTCTGCTCCGATTTTAGATCGAGCGTATGCGAGTCTGGCTGGACTCGGCTGGTTCGGAAAGAACACGATGCTCATTGACTCGAAGCGGGGAAGTTGGTTCTTCATAGGATTGCTCTTGTCGACAGTTCCTTATGAGCTTGATGAGCCCAGCGTCGGCGGATGCGGGAGCTGCCGGGCATGTATTGACGCCTGCCCAACTGGAGCGATCAAGTTACTAGGGGATCGCTACCAAGTGGATTCTCGGAGCTGCATCAGCTACCAGACAATCGAAAATAGAGGAGATCTGACCGCCGATACGGATGGGTGGCTGTTTGGCTGCGATGTTTGTCAGGAGGTTTGTCCGTTTAACCAGCCTCGATCTTCTCAGCCGTTGCGGGCTGACTTGACATCGGAAAGCGACTTTTTGATGCCGCTGGCCGAGCGAGTTCGGGCGGCAACAAATGAAGCTGAATGGGGTCTTGCCACCCAAAGTTCCCCTATTCGGCGAGCAGGCTATCTTGGCTGGGTGCGAAACCGCGAAGGAAAAATTACCTCATGACGTGGCCAGCTCGGGTGCGGACGGCTTGGGAGTATAGCTCGACATACTTGGCCGCCGACGTGTCCCAGCCCCAGTCGGCTTCCATTCCGTTACGCTGAATCTCCGCCCAGCGAGGTTTGTCATTGAAGACTTCAGCGGTTCGTCGGCACGTCGCGACTAACTCCGTCACAGACTTGTGGGCGAAAGTGAATCCATTGATTCCTTCGAACACGGAGTCCATGAGTCCGCCAGTTTGGCGGACGACGGGAACTGTACCGTAGCGCATGGCGATCATCTGCCCGAGGCCGCAGGGCTCAAATGCCGAGGGCATCAGGAAGGCATCGGAGCCAGCGTAGACGCGCTGAGCAAGAGATGGGTCGAAAACGTTGAGGAGCCGGAATTGAGTAGGATAGCGCTCCTGAAGAGCCTCGTAACCGCGCACTATCCCAGGCTCGCCGAGTCCCTGAACGACGAGTTGTGCACCGGTCGAGAAGATTTCGGGTGCGGCATCAAGGAGGATATCGAAGCCCTTTTGCGAGCTTAGACGAGAGACCATTCCGAAAACGGGTGCCTGATCTTGAATCGGTAAGCCAACTTCCTTTAGAAGTTCAAGGCGGCAGACATCCTTGCCTGCCAGCGCAGCGGCCGAGTAGGATGCGACGATGTCGGTGTCATTCTCTGGGTCAAAAACTGAAGTGTCAATACCGTTTAGAATTCCAGACAGCCGTCCATTGTCGGCAAGGAACTGGGTCATTCCTTCAAGCGCAGCCCCATACTCGCGCGTTTGAATTTGTGCTGCGTAAGTCGGAGAAACGGTGTTCACCTTCTCGGCAAACGCCATTCCAGCTTTCAGGAAGTTGACCCGTCCCCAGGCTTCGACTTGATGATAGTTGAAGAGGTGGTGGGGCAGATCGAGCCAGTCCAAGGCGTCTATGTCGAATTCGCCTTGGTAGGCAAGGTTATGGATCGTGAAGACCGAAGCGGTGTTCGCCCATGCCGGTGCGGCTCGCTCTCGGAGTAGAACAGGGACGAATCCGGTGTGCCAGTCGTTTGCGTGCAGGACCTCCGGAATCCAATCCAGCTCTTCGCAAGCTCGGAAGACGGCTGCTGCGAAGAAGGCATGGAGATCGCCGCCTGGTTGGTAGAGAGTCGCAGAATCAACTGCATTCGAGAACCAGCGATCACAACCGATGAAGTAGTGCAGTACTCCGTCGTGCTCGTACTCCCAAAGGGATGCGCTCTGGGTCCACTCTGAGTTCATTCGCACTTCGAATCTTGCCTTTAGCTGGCGAAGCGACCAGCGAGGATCTGTCTTGATCATCTCGTAGAGTGGCATGATGACGCGGCAGTCAACGCCTTGTTTGACTAGAGACTTCGGCAAACCGCCTGCAACGTCTGCAAGTCCGCCGACTTTGGCGAACGGCGCAACCTCAGCTGAAATGAATAAAACCCTCATCCAATGATTCTCAGGCTTAATGACCTGACCCCTTCCCGTTGTGTTCCACGGGTCCCAAAGCTGGGGGCTTGGTCGTTATACCTGCTTCGCGCTGTCCTGATTTCATGCAGTTTGAGTTCGTTGAAGCAGTAACACCTCCATAATTGAATCCAGATGAGCTTCTTTGCCTCGCGCCAAATTCAACTCGCTATTGGGGCACTGCTCTTTCTACTACTCAGCTTTGTCCCGAATTTTGGATGGCTCGCCTACATTTCGATTCTTCTTGGAGCAATTGAATCGGTTCCCGCGGCTTGGACGACCGTTCGAGCGAGAAAGCTCGATGTTGAGTTCCTGATGATCTTGGCGGCGGTTGGAGCAATCGCGCTCGGAAGACCCGGTGAGGCAGCTGTTCTGCTTTTTCTGTTTTCGCTGAGCAAGGCACTGGAAGATCTTACGATGGCAAAAACGAAAGGAGCGATTGATGCGCTCGTTCGCTTGCGCCCAGCCACAGCCATCGCGATCCGAAATGGCGCTCAGATCGAGATCCCTGTTGAGGAAATCGTACTAGGTGATGAGCTATTACTTCCCGCTTTTTTGACGGTAGCGGTGGATGGTGAAGTTACGGACGGAATCGGAAGCGTAGACACCTCCGCCCTGACTGGAGAATCAATCCCTGTGCCGGTTAAGCCAGGGGAAAAGCTTCTTGCAGGAGCGAGAAACTTGGAGTTCGGGCTGAAGTATCGCGCAACTTCAACCATTAAAAATTCAACGCTTCAGAAGGTCGTTGACCTCGTCGCCGAGGCTCAGGGCAACCAGGCGAGTGGTGAAAGAGTCAGTAAATGGTTTGGTGAGAAGTACACCTGGTTCGTTTTGATTGCGAGTCTTGCCGTGTTTCTCCTCCGCCTGTTTGTCCTAAAGCTCCCATTAAGAGAAGCAAGCTACCAGTCCTTGACCTTGCTTGTCGCGTTGAGCCCGTGTGCGCTGGTGATCAGCGTGCCAGCGGCTACGTTGAGCGCAATGACTTGGGCAGCCCGTCATGGCCTTTTGATTCGGGGAGGCGAGATGATTGAGCGAATGGGACAGGTAACAGCTTTTACGTTTGATAAAACCGGAACGCTCACTCAGGGGCGCCCAGAATTGACGGAGATTTGCTTATGTGATGTGGAATGCAATGGGAGCGAAGTCTGTTGGGGCGGAAACGGAGAGTTCTCGGCGGAGGCGGCTGAGATTTTGGCGTACGCTGCTTCGGCAGAAGCACAGAGTGAGCACCCGGTTGGACATGCCATCCGTCGGTCGGTTCCGGCGGGCACGAAAGTTCCGATTGCTGAGACAATAGAGGTCATTCCCGGTGAAGGGATTCGAGCGACCATTAGCGGGAAACGGGTCCTAATTGGGCAGCTTTCGTTGATTGAACAGACGGGTTTGAAGCCAACCGACGACTTCCGCAACCACTTTGGTGAGATCCAGGCGAGGGGTTGGACTGTCGCGGCTCTAGCGGTCGATGAGAAGATGGCGGCGCTCGGATTCAAAGACGGCCTCAAGAAGGGCGCGATCGCAACTCTAGAGAAACTGCGCGGCCAAGGGATAACCAGCATGACTATGCTGACCGGCGACCACCCGCGCACCGCGGAGGCCATTGCGAAGGAAGTCGGACTCAAGGATTTCCACGCCGCGCTTATGCCGGGCGACAAGCTAGAAATCATAGACATGCTGAGCAAGGATTACAAGGTCGCCATGGTCGGTGATGGAATCAACGATGCGCCAGCTTTGACTCAGGCTTGGGTAGGCATTGCTATGGGTGGCCTAGGGAGCGATATTGCGCTGAACGCTGCCGATATTGTTCTGATGAATGACCGGATCGAGGCTTTGCCCGAGCTGATCGCTCTCGGGCGACGAACGAATGGAATTGTTCTCGCGAATCTCATCATCGGCGGCGGAGTCATCGCATGCCTGACAGCAGCGTCGCTGGCTGGCCTATTGCCTCTTCCGATCGCTGTCATTGGACATGAAGGCTCCACCCTCCTAGTTATCCTCAATGGCCTGAGGTTGCTCAGGGGGCCGTTCACAACAATTTAGTCCCGACTGGCATCGTGGGCTTCTGAACTGCTTACCGAGCCAAGAGACCTACCAATTCCAAACTAATCTGCGAACTTGATCTCGAGCCTTGGGCGCAGACCGCGCTCCTTGTTGTCTTTGGAGAACACCTTGTACATCCCCTTCATCCCTTGCTCGCTTGCATCGTACTTGGAGGTGAGGGCGACGAAGAGTTTGTCGGTTAGCTTTGCAAAATCGTTTGCGAAAGCTGATTTTTCGCCAAGGAGATTGATGCGGATTTCGAATGTGTCATCGGCAGTTGTGGTTTTGATCACCCCGGAACCATAAAGGGATTTCGCGGATGGCTTGACCTCTCCCGCCATCTCGAAGCCCCAAGTCTTTTCTGAGAAAGTGCCGACAAGAGGTCGAACCTCCAGAGGCCAATCCTTTGCTGCAGGGTCAACTGCGGGCTTGCCCGCAGGGGTCAGTACCAGTTCTGCAGAGGCGAGCTTCTTGTCTTTTGCGACGGCCGAAACATCGAACTTTAGATAGCCGTAGCTGAACGATTCTAGGTCACCGGCTGAGGCCGCGACGGCGTTGCCTCCGTTTCCGAAAATCCGAAGAGCCGAGTCTCCACCGGGATCGCTGGCATGCGAATACACCCATACGTCCTCGCTCGCTTCGATGGTTTCGACAAGCACGGGACGGCTGAGAAGAGCGGCGAAAAGAAGCGTAGAAACCATTTGTCTATCATACTTAACGTGCGAGATCGTGTCTGGAGTGCGGAAACTTGTTCCCGCTTTCCATCCCAGCGATTCATCGCGGTCGGAAGCAAGCACCATTCTCCACGCCGAGCAGAGCTCGTACTGTGGAAAAGCGGCAACAAGTTTCCGCACTCCAAACCAGAACAATGCGCGAAATACGAGCTCTGCGAATCCTCGAATTTCCGGCGATCAGGGATCGCCTGGCTGCGCATTGCCAAACCGCGTTGAGTCGGGCGGAGGCGCTCGAACTGACTCCGGACTTTGAAGAAGGAAAGATCTGGAAGCTGCTCGATCAGACCCGAGAGGCTTACGATCTTCTCGGAACCGCTCCACCTCCGTCGCTCTACGGAGTTGCGGATTGCCGCGATGCGCTGAAACGAGCAAGCAAGGGTGGAATGCTCGGCGGGCAGGAGCTTCACCAGATTGGGGTTGCGCTGGGAGCGATTCGAGCGATGAAGGACCACCTGGAGCACCTGGAGAAGCCGAATTTGAAGGAGATCTCGATCGGACTGTGCCCCGAGCAAAAAGTCGAGCAAGAGCTACTTTATTGCCTGGACGGCGACGGAACCATCGTCGACGATGCAACTCCCACTCTCGCGAACATAAGAAGCCGGAAGAAGGGGGCGCACGCCCGAATTATTGAACGAATCACAGCCTACACAACGGGCAGGGCCAGGGAGTATCTCAGCGATCCGATCTACACCGTCCGCGAAGGACGCTATGTCGTTCCCGTCAAAGCCGAGCATAAGGGCAAGATCAAAGGAATCGTTCACGACAGCAGCGCGACTGGGTCGACCTTCTTCATTGAGCCCGACGACGTTATCGCGGCTACAAACCAAGCAAGGCAAATCGACGCCGAAGAGCGCGAGGAAGAGAAGGCGATTCTTACGATGCTCAGTCGAAAAGTCGCTCATATCGCCGAGGCAACCAGCGGCTCGCTAGTTCACCTTGCGGAACTCGACCTAATCTTCTCGAAAGCAAGACTCGCCGCAGAGATGAAGGCGGCGTTGCCGATTCGTAAAGGAGGAAATTTCATTAGGATTCAGGGCGGCAAGCATCCGCTTCTCGACCCCGAAAAAGTGGTCCCGCTCGATATCCAGGTTGGAAAAGGGAATAGCGTCTTGATCACTGGCCCGAACACTGGGGGAAAGACGGTGAGTATTAAGACTGTCGGGCTCTTCGTGGCAATGCTCCAGTGTGGGCTGCTGCCCCCGGCCTTGCACGTTGAGTTTGGACACTTCACCCAGCTTTGGGCAGACATCGGGGACGAGCAGTCGATTGAGCAGTCGCTTTCGACTTTTAGCGGCCACCTCAAGAACATCGCAAGTGCCCTGAACAACCTTGAATCAGGCGCGCTTGTTTTGTTGGACGAAGCCGGGGCAGGGACGGATCCGGCAGAAGGCGCGGCTCTAGCCCGCGCAATCCTTGAAGAGTTTGCGCAACGAGGCGCCACGTTGCTCGCGAGCACCCACTACGGCGAACTAAAGGCGTTTGCCTTTGAGGCTGAAGGGTTCCAGAACGCAAGCATGGAGTTTGACCAGAAGTCGCTCCGGCCAACTTATCGACTCATCCTGGGAGCTGCCGGCGCCAGCCAAGCGCTAAAGATCGCCGAAAAATACGGCATCGCGCCGCACATCATCGAACGAGCCAAAGCGGGTCTGAGTGAGCAAGCCCAGGACATCGCGGCGATGCTCCAACAACTTGAAAACAGCCAAAAGCAAGCCCGCGCTGCCCAGAGCGAAGCTGACCGACGCGCGGCGGAGCTGAAAGAGCTCGAAGCGAAAGCGGAACGAAAGCTCAAAGATGCCGAAGACATCCGCAAGCGAGCCAATGAGCGGGCCCACGACGCCATTGAATCGACGCTGAGAGAAATCCGGATTCAGAGCGACGACATTATCGACCGGCTCAAAAAGCATGGCGGCAACCCAGATGCGATCCAGCGGGCGAAAAAGGACCTGCAAGCCCTCGACTCGCTAGGAAAGGATCTCAGCAAGAAGTTCAAGAGTGAACCGAAACCGACAACCACCCAGGCGCAACTCAGAAAAGGTGACACCGTCCAGGTTCTCGGCTTCCAGCAGAACGGAACGTTGCTCGACGAGCCGACTGGAAGGGACGTTCAGGTTCAAATTGGGGCTATCCGCATGAAAGTCGACATTCGAAAACTCATCCCCGTCGAAAAACCCAAACCGACCCATGTTAGCCGGGGCAAGGTGAATATCGAGAAGACCTTCAACGTCACCACCGAGATCACGCTACGGAACCAACGCGCCGAAGAAGCGATCAGAATTCTTGAGAAATTCATCGACGAAGCAATCCTCGGAAACGCCCCGTTTGTCCGAATCGTCCATGGAAAGGGCGAGGGAATCCTTCGTCAGATCACGCAGGACTACTTGAAACAGCATCGAGATGTGAAGAGCTATCGCGACGGCGACCCAACTGAGGGTGGTCAAGGAGTGACGATTGCCAACTTCGCTTGAACTCCTAGCTGAAGCCGAACAGGCTGCCAGACGGGCCTACGCACCCTACAGCAACTATCAAGTAGGAGCGGCAATCCTCACCGCGAGTGGCGAAGTTTTCACCGGCGCGAATATCGAAAACATCTCCTACGGAGCAACAATTTGTGCCGAGCGAACCGCAATTGCTCATATGCGAACCGCGGGCGATCACCATATCCAAGTCGTTGCCGTACACACTCCCGATCACGGTTGGCCCTGCGGAATCTGCCTCCAAACCATCGCCGAGTTTGCGATTGACGCAGATTCGACAAAAATTGTCGTACCATCAGAGAACGGTTTTATCGAGAGAACGTTAAGAGAGCTCGCGCCCTATTTGTGGTCTAGCGAACTGGTTAAGAAGAAATGAGCACCATCACCCGAGTCATGTTCGCGCTTTTGTGCGTTGTCCTTCTCGCCTGTGGAGGCGGCGGTCCCAAAACTGACGACAACCTCGGTGGTGTTGGCCCCTTCAGTTCGCTACGCATGGAAGTTCGTCTTGAATCAACGAATGCGATCATTGACCCGACGAATATCTTCGTTGGCGAACGAGTAAAGTTTCGGATTACGGCAATCGATGGTGGGGTCGTAGGGAATCCGCGCATTACTTTGAACGTGAACAACTGGTCCTTGTCTGGTGCACCGGGAGGTACATTGGCACCCGATGGAACGTATACAGGCTCAGGAACCGCATCATCGAGCACGGGAATAGCTACCGCAACCGCAGACGGATTGACGTTTACGACAGGCGTCCGAGTGGTGCAACCCCAAGCCGTAATCACGGGAAGAATCAGATTGACGACTGGGCAGGGTGCCAGCAAGCTCCAGATTCAGGCAATCGATGCGGCGGCAAATGTCGTTGCAACCGGGTTGAGCGGCGCGGATGGCTATATTCGAATGAGTCTTCCAACCACTGCGAAGAAGTTCAGCGTGGACTTCTCGATTGCTGACCCGACTTTGATCTATTACATCCGGCAGTTTGCATACAACGGCAAGGACTACTCCCCAGGGATCTCTGGATGCGTTGCGCCGCTTCCCACATTGACCAACTTAGTGACGAGTCCACTCATTACCGACATCGCGATTTACCAAGCTTCTCCAACTTTTCCGCCTCCTCCGCCAAACGGTTGTTCATAAAAGTTTCGATAACCCTTACACAAAGCTGCAGGGACTTGGCATAATAAGGCGCAATGAAGCATTTGCGCTCATTTGGTGTATGTCTGCTTGGACTCCTGCTCGTGGCTTGTGCAGGAACCTCAACGACCACGACGACAGGATCAACTGGCGGCGGAGGAGTCACAATTGCAACGACTCCAAAAGTTGAGATGATTTACTCACCAGGGTTCGGCTCGGTCGCGACGCTCCCGGTTTATGGCGATCCTCTTAACATCCGAACTGGCGAGCAAGTTCGCTTCCAAATGGTTGGTTACACGTCTTCTGGAGAGCGAGTTGTTCTTTCGGCAACCGATTGGCGCACGTCAGACACCACGAACACTTTCGGCACTTTGTCGAACACCGGTGTGTACGACGCGGCATCGCGGCAAACCCCTTCTACCTATTTGGTCTCGGCTACCTACAACGGTGTTGAATACTCAACCGAGTACGCAATCAAGGGTCGAGAAACCCGCGTTACCGGAATGTTGTTGAACCAGGGGACTGGACTTCCAGTACAAGATGCTTTCATCTACTTCTTTGACATCAACGGCGACTACGTGGGTATCGCCCAGTCGACATACGACGGTTCGTTCCGAGCCGCTCTTCCACGAGCCGCGCAGCGATTCCAAATCGTCAATGACAGTCTCTCGGCTTCGTTCTTCCGGCTGATCCAGTTCAACTCGATGACTGCCTTGACCACTGTACGTCCCAGCTATTTGGATAATCGCAATTCGTCTGGAGTGGTTGTCGCACAGAGTATTAGCACGGCAGGAACTCAGTACAGACTGACCGGTGTCTCGCAGCTCTGCAAGCCGCTTTTGTCGACCACCACTAGCTTGACCGCTTCGGACTACTACCTCACCAATCCAATCCTGGTTGTTCCGACAACCGCGACCAACAGCCTCGGCGCTCCTATCGATCCGTTCCTGGTCGCTGAAGGTTGCACCGTTCCGTAGGCTAAAGCCTCAATCAAAGCCACAACCGAGACCGGAAGACTCTTCCGGTCTCGTATTGTTTTGAGTGGAGGATTTTCGTTATGCGGAGTACAATCAAGGCGTGCCTGAGCAGTTGCTTCCGGTGAATGCTGACCCGCGCGAGTTAATGCGCGACCCGGTCGTGCTCCAGGCAATGCAGCTTGCTGACCGCCTCCGAGAGGCGAAAGGCGAGGCTCTGGAGGCCGACGAGTATGAGGCCATCGCCGAAGCGACCGGCGTCGCTCCGGAATACTTGAAGTTTCTTGAGCAGGATAAGAGCGTTCGGAAAGCTCGGAACTTCGCGGATAACCTTCGCTCGCAATACTTCGCTTTAGAAAACGACACTCGGCGATACGTTTCGGCTGGAGTACTCGGCACATTTACTGCTCTGTTTTGGCGCCTCGGCGAGAAGCTAGATGACCTCACCTCCAACCCGGCTCTGAACTCCCAGTACGGCGTTTTTCAAACGCTGGCATATCTGTTCATCGCGGGAGCGATCTATAACTCGACGATCACGAAGACCCAGAAAGCGGGTGCGGGTTCGGGTTTGATTTTTGGCGCAACCAGCTTTTTGATGAGTGCGGTTTTTGGTTTAGTTTTTTTCATCGGGGACATGCACCACACGCCTCCGCTGATCATTCTCTGGGCGGCACTTTGGGCGGTCGTCGGAATCGCGGCCCACGCGGTCACTCACCAGAAAGGGAAGAATTCGACGCAGGCGACGAAAGGCGTTGAGGCTAGACAAGAGCTCTTGAAGCAGCTCGTTGATCTTCAAGACCAACTTCGCCAGGGTTCGCAGACGATCACCTTCCTGTCGCTCGACGTTGTTGGTTCGACAAAGATGAAGATCGGGGCGGACAATCTTGCGGTCGAGTTCACGTTCAACGAGTATCACAAGTACGTCGAGCGTGTAGTTGAGAAGTACGGCGGCCGCGTTCACTCGACAGCAGGAGACGGCGTGACGGTTGCGTTTGACCATGCTCAAAGTGCATTCAATGCCGCAAAACAGATCCAGACCGGAATGGTCGAGTTTAATGCGTTGCGAAACAAACTTGGCGTCCCGCTGGCTCTTCGGGCCGGAATCCACACCGGTGAGGTTGTTGCGCCGAAGAGCGGTGACGTCACCTCGATCAACTTCGCTAGCGTCATCGACATAGCGGCGCACTTGCAGAAGGAATCGCCAGTCGGCGGAGTTGCGGTGAGCGATGCAACCGTCGGCACGATCTCAGGTGGCTCGCAAGTCGTTGGGACGGAGCGGGTCTGCGTGCATGACACTTGGGCGACCATCTGGATGCGCAAGCGAGCGCTGGACAGCTTCCGCCTTAGCGAAACCGCCGCGACCCCCTCACAGGCCTGACCATGTTCGGAATCGTTCAACGCCGCTTACGGACACTCGCAGAATTTGAGGAGGCTTGGAACACGCCGATTGACATTCCCAGTTTTGTGCGCGACCTCGGCGAGCCAGGCTCTCTAAGCATCGATAGCGGATTTCAGGCTGCTGCCCACTTCATTGGCGGGTCGCTTGAGCGATCTGAATTCAAACTGTTTCGCAATGGTGGGCTGCCTCTTCTTGAGCGGCGAACGCCGCCTTTACGCGAAGAAATCCTGCTCAAGCTCGGCCCGAACGCCATCCGAGGCGCGTACTTGCCGATTTCATTGGAGCTTCATATTTGTCATGAAGGTTTGCGCGAGGTTCGAGAACGCTATTGGCTGGGTGCTGGTCGCCCTCCGATCGTTCTGGTGAGCGGGAACATTGGGTTGACCCAGCAGGTGCCCTCCCACGACATCTGGAATGTCGCAACCGAAGACGCTCTGCGCGAGCTGCTCCATACGATTCGAAATGACGTCCTGCCGTTTATGGAGCTTCTGGATGCTCCGAATCAGCTTCGCCGCGCGATATTCGACTTTGAAGCCCCTCTGTTCGATCATGCAACTTCGATTGAGTGGTTGCTAATTGAATTTGGGCGAAAGGATGCCCGTGATTACGTTCGGGCTTTGATCGATAACGAAGACATCGCAGTTCGCGACTTCTGGTCACATCATGACGAAATCAAGTCCGAAGTCGGTGCGGCAATTAAGACCGGCGAGACGGCTCGAAATCTGGCGGTCATTGCGGTTTCGCACGACCTGTTCAAACGCTGGCTGTACTAAGTCTTGAGTGCGCACACTCAAAACGCCCTAACCCGGTAAACTACAGTTTCTACCGCTTAGGACCAAACAAATGGCCGCTCCCAAAAAACCAAGCGTACGAGCTCCGCGCCGTCGCAAAACAGATTTAGCTTCTTCCACCCCTTCCAACGGCGCAGTTCGCAGTAGCGAACTCATCGTTAACGTCGCAAACCGAGAGACTCGCATCGCCCTACTCGAGGACGGAAAACTCATGGAGTTCCGTGTCGAGCGCGAAGAACGCGTCGTCGGCTCGATCTTCAAGGGCATTGTCCAGAACGTACTTCCGGGAATGGATGCCGCATTTGTTGATATCGGCCTGGAGCGCAATGCGTACCTGAGTATTGCCGACGTTCTCCCTGAAGAGGGAAGCGACAACTCGCCGGCCGCGGTGCGTCGCTCCGAGCTTCGCCGCCGCAAGATCAAGGACTTGCTCAAGCCTGGTCAGCAGATCATGGTGCAGGTCACCAAGGGGCCGCGAGGCACCAAAGGTGCTCGGGTTAGCACCCGAATCTCCCTCCCAGGACGCGCAGTTGTTCTAATGCCAGAAACCGGGAGCGTCGGCGTTAGCCGAAAGATCGAAGATCGACGAGAGCGAGAGAGATTGAAGAAGATCGGCGAAAAGATCTGCCCTGACGGTTTTGGCCTCATCATGCGGACCGAGTGCGAAGGTCGCACCGAAGCTGAGCTTCGCGCAGACGTTTTGTATCTCGTGCACGTTTGGGAAGAAGTGACCAAGGTTGCCAAGCGCGAGCGAGCACCGGCCTGCGTGCACCGCGATCAGACCCTCTTGTTCCGAACTGTGCGAGATGTGTTCGGCGAGTCGATCACTCGAATGGTGATTGATGACCCTGACGAGTACGAGAAGGTTCACATCATCGCCAAGGCCGTTGCACCGGCGATGGTGAGCAAGATTCAGCTGTATGACCGTGAAGAGCCGATCTTTGAGTTCCAGGGGATTGAGAAGGAACTGGATCGTATCATGCAGCACCAGGTTCCGCTCAAGAGCGGCGGCTATCTCGTCATCGACGAAATGGAAGCACTGACCGCAATTGACGTAAATACCGGAAAGCACGTTGGCGGCTCAGGTGGACTGTCTGACACCATTCTCAAGACCAACATGGAGGCATCGGACGAAATCCTTCGCCAGCTTCGCCTTCGCGATATGGGCGGAATCATCGTGTGCGACTTCATCGACATGGAAGATGCCGCCGCTAAGAAGAGGGTTATGGACCACTTTTCGGCTGGGCTGGAGCGCGACCGCGCCCGAACCAGGATCGGTAAGATTTCGTCCCTTGGGCTTCTTGAACTCACTCGAAAGCGCACCGGAGAATCGGTGACTCAAGAAATCACGGAAATCTGCCCGATGTGCCTTGGTGTCGGTCGAATCGCTTCGAAGGAGACGCTCAGTCTCATGATCGAGCGCGAAATGCGGAATCGACGTGGAGAGCCAGGGAATGCCTTCTTCGTCGAAGCCCATCCCGCGGTTGTCGAAGCCCTGATCGGCCTCGACGGCGAAAGCGTTGAGGAACTCGAGCACGAAATTCGACGCGGAATCTATATCCGAGCGAATTTCGATTTTGAGTACGACGAGTATGAGATCACCAGCGGAACCCTCGAAGTCTTTGACCAAGAGCTGATGAACTATCGCCGGTCTCAGGTCATCGAGGTGAACGTGAGAAGGTCTGCATTTGAAAACGTGAACCGTTCGATTGGCTGGACAGATGATGGATTCTTCATCGAGCTGATCAACGGCCAGGAGTCAATTGGCCACCGTGCGAGAGTCGCGATTCATGACCTACGTAGGTCTTTCGGCGTCGCCGATCTAATTCAGCCCGGTCATGCAAGTCCTTCGCGAACGATTGCCTAATCTGATCACGTCTTACAAGTGACGTCATGCGCTGGGTGACCACCGAAGAGCGAGAAAAGCGGAAACAGTACGCCGTAGGATGCGGCGTACTGTTCGGTGCACTCGTTTCTGTTTCGTCGTTGGTCGTCGGCTATGCGCTTACTTCCGCTAGCGTTCATCGGGCGACCTTGACCCGTGATCCCATAACCGACAAGGTTAATGATATTGGCGTCGGGGTTTATATCCCAGTCGCGATCGTTATGTTTTTCGGCGGGATTCTGATCAGCATCGGGACGTTGCTCTACGGCTATTTCCAGGAAAAGAACAAGAACCAAGGGGCTCGCCTCGTTCACGCGAGCTCGCGAATAATCGCCCGGTTTGCGATTGACAAGAACGGGCTCCTCATCACTGACGAGTCATCGTTCGAGTTTCAGGACAAGTTGCGCTACTATGTGCGGGTTCTCAGTCCGACTGAAGGTTCCTTAGAGTACGAATGTGCCGAGCCCGTCTTCTTTCAGTGCGGCGAGGGGATGGTTGGTGACATTGAAATCACCGGCCGCTGGATAGGTGCATTCCGTCCCTACACTGGGATGGAACAGACTCACGTCGGAGAACGTTTCTAGACAACCCTACCGTCACACTGCTCTCAAGATTCACGCGTTGAAGTCTAACCCGTCCGACTTTGGGGAGGCTATTGGGACATCTGGCGTTGCATCTTTTTCGACATCATGGAGTTCGACGACGTCAGATTCCTGAGTCGATCCTTCTTGAGAAGACCCGCCGGATCCCCGACGTTTATCCTTGGAAGCCGCATCGACGCGATGTCGAAAGTCGTGGCCGAACGTTGAGTTGTACGTTCCATGCACTCTTTCGACTTCGCCCACGCTACACCTACCTGACCCCGATCCCGCCTTCTTGGCGCATAAAGTTTCGCAAGCGGTTCATGGCCTGCGTATGAAGTTGGTAAACCCGGCTCTCTGAAACTCCTAGGACCTTGCCGATTTCCTTGAAGGTCAATCCCTCAAAGTAATAAAGCGCAACCACTAGGCGTTCGCGTTCTGGAAGGTGGTCAACTCCTTTGGTCAGAATCCGGCGAATCTCTTTGCCTTCAACTTCTCCGCCCGTGCTGGTGTTTTCATCGGCCAGAAGTTCGATGAACGAGACATGGTCGTCGCCGTCCGAGGTCCCCAGAATGTCGTCAAGCGAGTAGACGTTGGTTCGCCCCATGCGGACCATGAGTTCGCTCACTTCCTGAGAGCTGATTCCCATCGTCTCGGCAATCTCTTGGTCGGTCGCGGGGCGGCCAAACTTCGTCTCCAAAGCCATCATCGTTCGGTCAAGCGCCTTCAGCTTTTCACGAATCGAACGAGGGACCCAGTCCTCGTCGCGAAGCATTTCCAAGATTGCGCCCCGAATCAATGCAATCGCGTAAGTCTCGAATTTTACGTCCCTAGTCGGGTCGAACTGGTCGACTGACTTAATCAGACCGATGACGCCAGATCCCACCAAGTCCTCGCGATCGAGGCCACCTGGAAGGGAAGTCACCAATCGTCCGGCGGTGATCTTCACCAGGTACGAATAGTGGTCAATAATGTCGGCCCGGGCACCGGGGTCTTTGAAAACTTTAAAGTCTTTCCAAGCCTTTTGTAGCTGTTCTGCACTGAGCGGCATAGCGATTCCAATCCATGGCGGGGGCCTAAGCGGCCTTCGCCTGTTCTCCTTCCGTAGTTTCTGCGTCGGCATCCTCGCTTGGAGCACCACCGGGCATTACAGTTAGTTGTACCGGAACAGACGTAATGGCCGCCCATAAAGCACCGCAACACCATCCAGAAACTAGAGCGACGAGGGCTCTTTGTAAGCACAAGGCGGGTTCAATATTGCCAAAAATGCCCGCAAGAAGGGCTACAAACCCTGCGAGACAAGCAACTAGTTTCGGCATATCGACCATCCTCGATGTTCATCGAGTTACTGTTAATACTGCCAGTTTTCCATGCTCCCGTTAGGGTCAAACCTCGTAAAGTTATCAGGTTTTGGGGAGCGAAAGCTGGAGCGGTTGCCCAACTAAAAACTGATTCGTAACCCGTCATAGGCCAACCGCACATGATCGGGCAATCCAGCTTCGTATGTGTTATGATCAAACTCGTGACTCAGATGGGTTAGATAAGCCCGCCTAGGCTTGAGCTCCTCAATCACCGCCATCGTCGCTTCGAAGTGAAAATGGTTTGGATGTGGCTCGTGGCGTACCGAATCAATGACCAGAGTATCCAATCCCCATAACATCTCAATGGAGGCCGGAGGAATGTGGTTCACGTCCGTAATGAACGCAAAATCGTTGACCCGCACTCCGGTGACGGGATACTTTCCATGCATGACCTCAAAAGTGCGTACTTCCAACCCCCCGACGTGGATCACCGCTGGAACATCTATGAGATCGAACCGAGGGACCCAGATCCCGGGTGGCGTGTCCATAAAGGCATAAGGATAGATCCGGCGAATGTCTTCTTGGTAACGACGAACCGCATAAACCGGGACGGATTTTTCCGCGACCACGCAAATCGAGCGCAGATCATCCATACCCATCACGTGGTCAGCATGAGTGTGAGTGATAAGAACCGCTTCGAGATCGTAAACCTTCTCGCGAGTCAGCTGGAGCCGCATCTCCGGTGCGCAGTCGATCTGTAAGTTCCCAGACGGCCCCATGAGGAGGCACGACGAACGAGTTCGGTGGTTTTTGGGATTCGCAAGGAACTCTTCTGGATACCTAACGCCAAGCATCGGAACCCCGTTGCTCGTTCCCGAACCCAGAATGATTGCGGTTCCCGAAGACACGTTAAATCTCTTCGGCTCGTTTCAGAACCTCGAAAGCGACATACGAACTCGGAATCTCAGTGTACTGAGAAATGCGCTCCAAGCACCGAGCAAAGCTCCTTTCATTCACATCGTCAAAATTCGTCTGCTCTCTGCGAGCGTCGGCGACGATCGAGACCGCTGCATCAAAAAATCGTCCTCTGTTTTGCGGCAAAGATCGGTTTGCGACTCCGGCGAATTCGCGACTGATCTTCTCGTAAACCGCTTCCCAAGACGTTTTCGTCTCGAGTTCGGCCTTCATCTTGGCCATATCGGCCTCTTGCATTCGGCGCCGTTCAGCGTCTCTTCGCTTGGTCAGGTCCCAGTCTTCTTGGCTGGTTCCGTCGATTACTCGGAGCCGGGTCGGCGCACCCAAAGCAGCAGTGGCAGTCGACTCAATCAGCCGTGAAGTGGCTGGCATTCTCAGGTGTCCCCCAAGTTCTCCTTGTCCACCCGGAACACCGATGACTAGATAGCCGTCTTCCAAGGCGATCGGAACTGCCGAGGAGAGAGCGGTCCAAACACCGACACCTGTCACTCCCGCCTTCACTTGAGGGAGAATCTTTGGCCACAACTCCGCGACTTCTGCCATGAGCAACCGGAGTATAGCTCGTGAATCGGCAAAAATGCCGACCTCAAAACCGCAATCTCGGGCAATGTTGCGCGTTAGAATCAATCATGGTTTCTCCGCGTTCACTGGTCTGGCTACTCCCTCTCGCGCTTGCCGGTTGCGCAGGACCCGGTTCAGCTTCGACTGCGGTGTGCGGGCCCGATTCGTTTGTTCCCAACTATGCAACCGAAGTCAACCTGAAGCGATGGGAATCTTTGCCGATCAAGGTGTACTTCCAGACGAACACGAACACAGGTGGAGTCAATATCGAGAATGAGTCGCGCAGCGGGTTTGATGAGTGGGAAACAGCCCTTGGTCAAAACCTTTGGACTGAGGTGACTTCGGCAGCCAGCGCTAACTTGGTGGTGAAGGTCCAAGCGAGTTCTCCACAGAGCACACTTGCCGAAACGACGATCTATTTCTTCTCGGGCCAAAACATTATCAACCGGGCAGAAATGGTGATCTACACCTGGCCTTCGCTGCCCACTGGAGGTTATGCGGGTACCGCTGCCCACGAAATGGGCCATGCACTTGGTATCAATGGGCATTCGAGTAATGTTGCCGACATCATGTACTTCACCGGAAACGCCACGGACCTGCTGACTCAAAACGATTTGAACACGCTCAGAACCGCATATTGCGGCTTTGGACTTCTCAAAAGCGCCCCTCCGACTCGGGCGGGAGGCACATTGATTTCAGAAAAAATCTCCTGTCCTGCACACTAAGATGGCCCACTTGGCACGAATCCTGCGACTAGGGTGTTAAACCTATCGGCTGAACCTGCATTGAACCTGCCAGGTACGATGATGGGGCTAGTATTTTTACGAGGAAGATGAATTTGAAGAAACAAGAATTGGCGTTTGGGATCATGATCGGAGCAGTTGTGACAAGCGGACTGTTTGTCACATCCGGCTGCAAAGGGAAGACCGCCGAAGTCATGGCGACCGTCAACGGCGAGCAGATCACCCGAGAAGACTTCTATACCTACATGGAGCACAAGCCTTCTGTCATGGTGCAAACTCCGCAAGGGGCCGCAAGTGCAAACGTCGCCACTCCACTCAACTTCCAGTCACTCAACGATCTGATCAACCAGAAGCTTTTAGAGCAGATGGCAAAGGACGAGGGTGTCTACCCAACCGAGCAGGAAATTAAAGACGAAATCTCCTTCCAACAGACTAAGAACCAGGGCTTTGTGAAGACGTTGACCGGTCAGGGTTACACCATGTCCGAGATCCGCCGTCAGCTCGCTCTCGAGCGATGCCGGTTCAAGTTGATCACAAAAGGAATCAAGATTTCCGATTCCCAAATCGACAACTACATCAAAAATAATCCTCAGCAGTTCGTTAACCCTAAGACCGTCGACCTTAGCTGGGTCGTTGTCAAGGACGAGGCCACGCAAAAAGAAGTCGATTCCGCGATCAAAGCTGGTGATAACTTCTCCATCGTAGCCACCCGATACAGCGTCGCGAAGACGCCCACCTACCCAAGTCGACTGTACTCCCAATTTCCGGACCGACTCAAGCAAGTCGTTGACAAGCTGGCTGAAGGCGGAACAAGTGACTGGCTAGTCGATGGCGCTAACAAGGTGCGATTCCGCGTTGAAAAGAAAACCGAGGCCTCAAAGATCGAGATCAAGCCTTGGATGAAAACCGAGATCTCGCGCGCACTGGCAACCCAAAAGGGATCGGTTGCGGTTGATCTCGACAAGCGCTTGCTGGCCAAACGCAAGGACGCGAATCTAAGTGTGACCCCGACTGGCCTCAAAGAGCAGTTCGACAACATTGCGAAATCGCTCAAGGAGTCCGACGTTAAGGCCGGAACTTCGACAACAGCCGAAACAAATCCTAAGTAAAAATAAAAAAGCCCTCGGTGTTTACCGAGGGCTTTTTCGTGTCTGATATCTTGCAGCTAAGCTGCGTGGGAAACTGAACTGAGTCCGTCGGTAAGCATCTTGACGTGCTCCGAAGAAAACTCGTCGGTCTTGACGTACTCCTGCATCGCAGATTCCATCTCGCCAAATGAAGGTGATGTCCAAGTTCCAAGCGGGTCACTGCTGGAATCCAGCTTGGTAAGGGTTAGGCGCAAATTGCCGCCCTCAGCGTACTGCAATCCGTAGCGAACAAGGTCAGGAATAGAAGTGTAGACACCGTTGACCTTGCTGGTGCCGTCGGTGAATACTTGCTCACTCACCCAATAGAGTCGTCGAAACATCGTTGTTTTGTAGCTCCTGCCGATTAACGGCTTGTTATATTTTGACGCCAAGCATGTGGAAAAGTGCCCACTTCTCAGCGAATTGAGTTAAGTATTGGTCAAATGTGTCGTCCCGCCAGGGCAAGTGGCCCATTTCCCGTAGCAATACAAGGACTTCGCCGGTGCGCCAAAATGAATGGGTGACTGATCTCTTTGTCCCCGATGAATCAGCCATGTTGTCTCTTGGTGAACGAATCGGTAAGGTGCTGAAGCGCGGTGACATCGTTCTTTTTGAAGGAAACTTAGGGGCAGGAAAGACGACTCTCATCCGAGGAATACTTCACGGGTTTGGTTGGAAAGAGCCTGTCCGATCCCCAACATACAATCTGTTTTCACCTTACGAGACCGATCCCCCCATCCTACACGCTGACCTCTATCGCCTCTCCGACGCTCAAGGCACTGGAATAGAAGATTATTTCGATAGTCATCTCTGTCTGATCGAGTGGCCGCTCGCGTTGGCATCGTTGGTTCGACTTGAACACTGTCCCAAAGTGCAAATCTCGACTGAGGGCACCGGACGCCTAGTCAGTCTGAGTAACATCAATCTATGATTCTTCGCGTCGGGCTGATCAGCGCTGCCCATGTGCACACTCCAAGCTACGCCCACAACTTTGCCTCTAATCCGAGGGCCGAAATTGCGGGTGTATGGGACGATGATGTGGCACGAGGAAAGGAGTTTGCCAAGCAGAGGGGAACTCCCTTTTTCAAAGAACTTTCGGAGTTGCTGGCCAAGTGTGACGCCGTTGCGATCAGCAGTGAAAACACCAAGCATCTGGCGCACATCCAAGCCGCCGCAAACGCGGTGAAGCACATCATCTGCGAAAAACCGGTCGTCGTTCGCCAGGACGATTTTGACAAAGTTCGTGAAGTTGTTGCGAGAAACAACGTCAAGTTCATGACTGCGTTTCCTTGCCGCTTTTCTCCCGCCTACCAATCCCTTAAGCAACGTGTGAAGAGCGGTGAGCTTGGCGAAATCAAGGCGATCAACGCTACAAACCGCGGTCAATGTCCCAAGTCGTGGTTTATCCAGCCCCAGCTCAGCGGCGGCGGAGCAATGATCGATCACGTTGTTCACGTCGCCGACCTGCTCCGCGACTTGCTCGGGGAAGAACCGAGCCATGTGGAAGGCCAAATTGGCTCCAACATGTACGGTGGCACAGGCTGGGACGACACCGCAATGGTCACCCTTGACTATCCAGGCGGAGTGTTCGCCACCCTCGACAGCTCCTGGTCCCGTCCGGCCTCCTTCCGCACCTGGGGCGATGTCACGATCAAGATCGTGGGCACCAAAGGCGTCCTCAATGCAAACCTCTTCGACCAATCGCTGGGTCACTACAAGAATGACCGTTCGAAGTCATTCTCAGATCAGTGGTACGGAAGCGACCTCGACGGAGCAATGATGGGAGCGTTTGTTGATGCATGCCTAGACAACACCGAAGTTCCGGTCACCCTCGAAGACGGCCTCGCCGCCGCCCAAATTTCTCTGAAGGCTTACGAGTCATTGAAGCCGCAAGCAGCGTAGAAACGAGTTCATGACAATTCGAGTTGCTCACGATTTCAGTTGCTCCTGGTGTTGGGTAGGTCTCTTTCACGCCCTACGCCTCGAGCAGGAGTTTGGTGTGACCATCGAATGGGTTGGCTATGAACTATTTCCCAAAGACATGGAGTGGGACTACTCTTCGTGCCCGCTGGAACCCAAAAACAAGCCCAAAACGCCGGGTCGCTTCGCGATCCATTGCTTCGCCGAAGGAATAGCGGTCCCGAAAGTTGATCGCCCCTACGAACAGCGCACGTATAACGCGCACCAGGCGGTTGAGTACGCCAAAACTGAAGGTGTCGCGAACAGTCTCGTCGAACGGCTCTACCGGGCGCACTGGGAAGAAGGAAAGGACATCAATGAATTGTCCGTTCTGAGGCAAGAAGCTGCCGGCATTATTCAGAACATCGAAGAGATGATCAAGGCAGCCGAAGGAAACCGCTTCGACGACAAAATCACCGACTTCAATGAACCAGCCTACGCAAGCGGCGTATACAATCTCCCAACCTTCTTTATCGGCGAGGAGCGGCTGGCTGAACAGCCATACATTAAGCTCAAAGCCGCCATGGAAAAGCTGATTCCAGCAAACCCGGCCGGCTCGGTCTACAGGGACTTGGTTTTCACCAACCCGCACACGGATCGACCATTCACCTTCATCAATATGGTGACCACCATCGACGGAAAAATCATCTCTGGCGACCGTGGAGAGCATGTCAGCGATTTGGGCTCCGCCAACGATCACCAGATCATGAACCGGCTAGAGCACAAAGCTGATGCAGTCCTGTGCGGTGGAACGACCGTGCGAGCAAGCGGTAACTGGGATCCGGTCACTCCCTATCGAATTGCGGTAACGCGGTCAGGAAACCTCGATTGGTCAAAGCCCTATTTCACCGGTGGAAGAGCAATTGTCCTGCATCCAATAGACGTTCACCCCCAGGTTCCGGATGGTATTGAAACGATTGCGTTTAGTGACTGGCCAGACGCCCTTAAACAACTGAAGGGGCGCGGAATGGAGATCATCAATGTGATGGGCGGTAGCGAGATCAATGCTTACCTGCTCGAAGCCGAACTCATCGATGAGCTGTTCCTAACTTTGGCTCCCAAAATAAAGCTCGGCGATAATATCCCGACCTATGCCGGCGGAACCCCGCTGCCTCGCGAAAAAGTGCAAACCTACAATCTGGCGGAAGTCCATCACATTGAAGACGAGATCTTCCTCAGATATACCAAGAAATGAACCCGTTAGCACCTACGATGTTCCTTCGGCGAAATGCCGGGAAGACGGTGCCGCTGGTGCTGGTCATCACCCTCGCCGTGATGCTCATCCAAAGCATCATTGCGCTCATTAACAGCATTCCGCTGAGCATCAGGACGATCTATCGCTATACAGACGCCTTCCTGGGAGTTTCTCCTCGGTTGGATCCAGCAAAGACTCCCGAGTTCGTCAAGATTCTTACGACGAATCCACCCACGGCTATTGATCGAGTGATTCTGTGTCGAGGTAGCGGTGCCCAAGTCAAAAGCATTGTCGGAAAATGGCCGTTCGCCGTCATGGCGATGGACCGTCCCGACGTCGATTACTACCTCAAGCGTCAGGGCGCAACCGGAATCACGGGGCGCTACCCAAAAGACGGCGAACCGGAAATGATCGTCAGCGAGCCGGTCGCTCGGAACCAGAACCTTAAGATCGGTGACATCTTTCTCAAGCCAGACGAGGCCGAAAATTTCTCGCGAATGCCTGTCAAAGTGGTCGGAATCGTGAAAGCTGAGCGCTGGTTGATGCTCAGCAATAAGAAATATTATGCTGACACCCAGCCGATCCCCATCGACTTCGCCCTGGTCTTCACTAAAGATAAAGGCAAACAAGGCGAGTATGACCGTTGGGCCGAAAAGAAGATGAAAGGCGAGTTCGCCCAGCTCTTTGCTTTTCACCAGATTGAAAAGCAATCAGGTGAGATGTTCGCGGTGCTCTACAAGATCATTAACCTCGTGATTGGGGTACTGGTGATCGTCATTACCACGATGATGGGCATGCTAATGAACATCTACCAAAGCCAAAGGCTCGTTGAATTTGGGCTGCTCCAGGCGATCGGGTTCACAAAGCAACAACTTCTCAAACGGGTTTTGATCGAGTCTTTGATTGTCATCGTCGGCGGTTGGTTTGTCGGCCTTGCCGCCGCTCGCGGAGTCCTGCTGATTGCCCAGGCCGCCCTTATGACTCCGAATGCGTTCGCCCTCGACGTCGCCGACCCCATGGCTCTGCTTTACACAGTTCCAGTCCCGATTGCAATCCTCATCGTCGCCATTGGCACCATCTGGCTAAGGTTTCGAAACTTCGACCCTGTCGCGGTTGTTGAAAGGAGGTTGGTGTAGCTTTGGCTATCCACGGTTCGCTGGTCGTTTATCGCTCTGGCACGGCTTTCTCTTCGCAAAAGCCTGAAAGGCGTTTCCAAAATGTGAAAAATGAAAAGCGAAAGGCGAAAGGCGGCCCCCAATGATCACCGCCACAAACGTCTCCCTCGTTTATAACGACCACGAAAAGCAGGTCTTCGCCTGCAACGACGTCACGCTTGAAGTCAAACCCGGCGAATTCCTCGGAATTCTCGGTCCCAGCGGATCCGGAAAAAGCTCACTCCTCTATCTGCTTTCCGGGCTCAAAAACCCAACGACTGGGAACATCAAACTCCGCAACCAGGATCTCCAAACTCTCAGCGATAGAGACCGAGCCGAGCTCCGCCGAAAGCACTTCGGCTTCGTCTTCCAGCAGCCCTTTCTCCTTGGTTACCTCACCGCCCTCGAAAACATCCTCGCCATCTCTCCAAACTCAAGGCAGCGCGCCGAAGATCTTCTTGCCGAGCTTGGGCTGAAGGACAAACTCCACCGGCTCCCTCACGAACTCTCCGGCGGCGAACGTCAGCGCGTTTGCGTCGCCCGCGCCCTCATCAATCAACCCGAAGTCATCTTCGCCGACGAACCCACTGCTGCTCTAGACCACGCCAACGGCGAACAAGTCGTTCAACTCTTGGACCAGCACCGAGGTAAAGGCTCCCTAGTTATGGTCACCCACGATCCATCCATGCTTAATCAGGCAAACCGAATCGTTGGAATGAACAATGGGCAGACAACCGCACAACGTTAGCACCCGGAACAATTGCTCGAAACTTGTTGTCAAAACTGATCGTAAAAACAATTGAGGTATTCTCCTCTATTGCGTCACACGGGCAACCGCGTGGCTTCTGTGGGCCTAAACAATCCACAAAAGGATGAAACTTACGACGAAGAGATGAGGGGAGACGAGTTGCAAGCGGTGAAGCCCAATGTTGCGCAAAACCAACCTGCACAAGTTTGCTCGATTCGAATCGTCCCATTCTCGTCGGGTTTCTCGCGCCGATCCTGATCGGTGTCTGCGAAAGGTTAACATTGAGGACTGTGTGATTGACAACTATAACTCTTCTTACGCTTAGCGGCCTTTGTTGCGCCGCCGTCGCCGTCGACCCAAGTCGCCTTGGGTTCATGGGTTGGCTTCGAGGTCTTTTCGAAGGCAAGGTCAAACCCGAGCCAGCACTCGTTGCCGCTGCCCCTCCTCGCCTTCGGCAGGAAGGCGGATGGACAACAATCGAGTGCGATGACCTCGAGGCATTCGACGAATGGCTCGATCGAGACTCCGAGGGTCTGCCCTACCGTCCCGGCGAAGAGCCATCCTTGGGTAGCCACCTGCTCATCGAACTTTTTGGCTGCGATGGAAGCACCCTAGAAAAGACCGACACTGTTGGTGATGCAATGGTTGGAGCGGCAAATGTGTCCGAAGCCACCATCGTCGCCGATTGCTTCAAGGAATTCAAGCCTTACGGCGTCAGCGGAGCGGTGATTATCCAAGAGTCGCACTACACCATCCACACCTGGCCCGAACACGGCTACGCGGCTGTGGATCTGTTCTATTGTGGGGGCACCGTAAAGGTCCGCCGAGCCGTCGAACTTCTCCAAGAGCGGTTCCAACCCCAACGCATCAAGTTCCTGGTTGTCCGACGCGGTAGCCAGAGCGAAGTCGAGCGATAAGATCGACCTTAGACCTAAAACCGGGACTCAGCGAGTTCCGGTTTTTTTGCCGTATAGATTGGCACAAAGGTAGCCTGAACCACACCCTATAGATGAAAGGATTTCTCCAGCATGGGTTCGACCTCTCAGCACTCTCGCCAAGTGGTGAAAAGAACTGCGTTCTCATGCTAAGCAGCGGGAATCCCCGAATGGCGGGTGGCGTCCCAACTCAGTCCCTCAACCGCGCCGAGTTCCTAAACTCAGTTGGAATATCTTCAACGATTGTATGCCGAGGATCACACGATTGGAATGGGTTCCAAAGAGTCAACGACGTTGACGTCCTTGCAGTCTCTCCAAAGGACTTCAAACTGGGTCGATGGATCGCTAAGCAGTGGTTTCATCCTCTTCTTCCTCATGGCCAAAGAATTGCTCTTGAGGAACTTCAAGCCGTCAAGCCGATCGACTTCATTTTGGTTACTGATTCCCAGTGCGCACTGGCTGCCGTTCCGTTTGGAAAAAAACATGGCGTTGTCTCGGGCCATTCGATTCAAGGAACCGCACTAATGCCCGCGGTATTGCCCAAGCTACTCAAACGGAGCAGCCTTAAATGGGAGCGATTTGCTTTTGATCACATTGACATTTCGCTTCCCTGCAGCCTAACGCTTCTCGCAGAATACGAACGAGCGTTTGGACACGCCAAAAACTTTGAGGTGCTCTATAACGCCATTGACGACGTCTTTCAGTCGGTTGACCGAGGTAATCGACCAATCCGCAAATTTGGCTTTGTCGGGCGGCTTGAGCACGACAAGCGCCCGTTTGCCATGATTGAGGCGACGAAGACCATAAATGTCCCAGACGATTGGAGATTCAGGATGATTGGCGAAGGATCGTTGCGGGCTGAAGTCACCAAAGCAATTGCTAATCATCCGCATCGAGACAAGTTTGAGCTGAGCGAGGGATTCTTATCAAGCCGGGCTGAACTTGCACGCGAATATGGGGAAATGGACTGCCTCGTCTGGTCCTCCGAAGTCGAAGGCCTCGGAGTTGCTCCCACGGAAGCGATGGCTACAGGCCTCCCAGTGATCGGCCCGAACATCGTCCCTGGTCACGAACTTCTCGGAGCGGACTACCCCGCATTCGCCGATGTAGACGACTTCGCAACCATTGGGAAGCACATGGTAGCTATGGCATCCGATCCAAACCTTGCTGCAGTGTGCCGCGAGCGAGGTCTAAAAATTGCCGCCAAATTTCGGCCGCAAGTCACGATGACCAGGCTCGCGGAGATCATTCGCAACGGCGGACTCTGATCTTTGAGGCACCAGTAACACGTATACTTTGTTGAACTAGCCGTCCTATGACCTCGCCCGACCTCACCATCATCGTTCCTGCCCTGAACGAGGAAAGAACGATTCGAGAGGTTGTTGAACGCCTGCTTGCCCTCCAAGCAAGCACCCAGATCATCGTAGTGAATGACGGTAGCACCGACAAAACTGCTCAAATCCTAGACGAGTATCGAGGCAAAATCGAAATCGTCACGAACGAAAAGCCTGCAGGCAAGGGTGCGGCAATTGTCAAAGCTCTTCCCCTCGCCAAAGGCAGACTCGTTGCCATCCAAGACGCCGACCTCGAGTACGCCCCGGAAGAACTTGTCACCCTCGCCCGCCCGATCTTGGATGGCAAAACCAAGGTCGTCTTCGGAAACCGCTTTCATCACGGACTGCCAAAGGAAATGGCGATTCCTAACAAGATCGTCAACATCCTTCTCGCCGCCACGGTTCGGATTCTCTTCGGAGTCAAGCTTCACGACGAAGCCACATGCTACAAACTTGTCGACACCGAGTTACTGAAGAAAATGAACCTCCAGTGCACCCGGTTCGAGTTCTGCCCAGAAGTCACCGCCAAGGCTATCCGGCTTGGAGCCGAAATCACCGAACTCCCCATCAGCTATGTCCCACGAACCAAGGCCGACGGGAAAAAGATCCGTTGGACTGATGCTCCCGATGCTTTCCTTACTCTCTTCAAGTACCGCTTCTGGAAACCTTGATCGAGTGTTAACACTCCGATAACCACTTGGGTTGAGCCACCGGGGTTAGACTCAGCCCAAATGCTTGCGTCACTAGCCGCCGCCCTCGTTTTCCCGCAATCACCCCAGTTCGAAGCACCTGCCGGAGAGAAGTTTGCTAAAGTCGTCTATGGTGGCGAAACCGTTTTGCCTAACGGGCGGATCATCACTCCCCTGGGCAAGCGCATGTACACCGCCGAGAACCTTTGGCGAGTCGAACTCTCGCCAGATGATAAGACGTTGGTGGGAATCACCGAAGCTGGGCTCTCTCTTTTTGATCTAACCCAGACCAATCCGAAGCAACGGCAGATCGCGATTCCAAAGGGGAGCATCGCCGGAAAGTTCTCGCCGGATGGAACCACTTTTGTAGCCGGTGGTGGCGAGAACGGTGATCTGCTCGTATTTGACACTGCGAGCTGGAAGATCGTCAAACGGATTTCAATCAAAACCGTTGAAGAAAAGGATCCTTTCATCGTTGACTTAGCGCTTAGCAAGGACTCCCGCTACGCCTACACCATCGATGTCGCCCACCAGCGACTCGTGACAATTGACCTTCAAGCGGAAAAAGTGATCGCAAGTGTCAAAGCGGGACGCCAGCCGTACGCGATCGAACTCTCGCCCGATGGAAAGTCGGTTTTCGTCGCCAACATCGGAATCTTTGATTACGAGTTGGTCAAAAAGCCTGAAGAAGGAAAGGGAAATCCTAGAGGATTAACCCGCCCCCCATTTAGCTTCCCCACCAGGGAGGCTGAGGAAGGAGTGGAGTTCGAAGGACGCAAGATTGCCGGACTCGGCGACGCGCTGGTGCCAGATGCTCACTCCGTTTGGAAATTCAACGTAGTTCAACCAAACGCTCCATTCCCAACGAGGAAAGTGAAAACTGGAATCCTCATCCATGCAACCGCCGGTCAAGGTAAGGCCGTTGGTGGAAGCTC
The DNA here is from genome assembly GCA_037138755.1 of Armatimonadota bacterium. Taxonomy (NCBI): domain Bacteria; kingdom Bacillati; phylum Armatimonadota; species Armatimonadota bacterium. The sequence continues at coordinate 1,471,317 of JBAXHT010000001.1, forward strand.
ACCGAACGCCCTCAAGTTTGTCGGCAACGATCTTCTAGTTTCAAACGCTAACAACGACAGTGTTCAAGTCTTCGATACGGCGCTCCAACTCAAAAAGACAATCTCCCTCACACCGCAACCCTTGCTTAAGGGTTATCGTGGGGTCATTCCAACTGGACTCGCGACCACACAGGATCACAAGCGGGCCTTCGTATGTGCAACTGGAATCAATGCCGTTGCCGAGCTAGATCCCAAAACCTGGACTGTCAAAGGATATCTCCCCGCCGGAGATTGGCCGATTGCGGCTACCTTCAACAAGCAAGGCGAAATGTTTGTTGCCAATAGCTACGGAATTGGGATGGGACCCAGGGGCTACAAGGAGTTCCGAAAGCCAGATGACGAACGTTACGGGATGCCAACCACCGGCGCCATCACTGGCGAATACCTACCTGGAATGATCACAAGGTTCATCCCAAAGCCAACTTCAGAACACACGCAAACCGTTCTCCGAAACAACGGCTTGCTCCCTGTCAACCGAACTCCAAATTTTCCGAAAGAAATCAAGCACGTCGTGTTCATCACCAAGGAGAACCACACGTTTGACGGAATCTTTGGCTCATTGAAAGGAGCAAACGGCGATCCTGACTACGACATGCACGGCATGAACGGGTTCATCGATGGCAAAAGGGATCAGAAAGTGCCGATCATGCCGAACCACGTTCGACTCGCAGAGCAGTTTGGAATTTCGGACAACTTCTACATGGAGGTCGGCGCATCCGGTGCAGGCCACCGCTGGCTCGTGGGCGTTTACGCATCCCTATGGACGTCGCGTCTCTACTACTCGGGGTGGAACTTCAAAGCGAACGACGCTGCGAAGGGGAGGCTCATCAGCTTCGGCTCTAACGGCAGCCAAATTCCCGAGGACTACCTCGAGAACGGCTCAATGTGGGAGCACCTTGGTCGAAACGGTGTGAGTTTCCGAAACTATGGCGAAGGATTCGAATTTGCCGACTCTGACGAGGACGCTCCGTTCAGCAAAACCGGAACCGGCGAGGTAGTCAACTTCCCGATGCCTAAGATTCTTTTTGACAACACCTGCTTTGAGTTTCCCGGCTACAACAACAACATCCCCGACATCGTCCGGGCCGACTGGTTCAAGGAAGATATACAGAACAATTATCGGAACAAGAACAAACCGTTGCCGAAGTTCATGAACATCGCCATCTGCAATGACCACGGAGCCGGGCCAAACGCCAAGCAAGGCTTCCCCTTCACCAGCAGCTACTTGGCAGACAACGACATGGCTCTCGGTCAAATCGTCGATTACTTGTCCCATACTCCCGAGTGGAAAAACATGGCTATCTTCGTCACGCAAGATGACGCCGGGGGAGACAGCGATCATATTGACCGTCAACGCAGCTTCGTCCTTGCAATCTCACCGTATGTGAAGAAAGGCTATGTCAGCCACAAACACACCAGCATCATGAGCATCATCAAGTCGATCTACCAAATCTTTGGCCTCGGACCCAACAACATGTTCGATGCAGTGGCGACTCCGTTAGACGATATGTTCACCTCGAAGCCGGACTTCAGACCATACAACCATGTTGCCGCAGACCGCCGAGTGTTCCGACCAGAAGAGACGTTTGATCCCTCTGACCCCGACTTCAAGCGAAGAAGGGCGATGAAATCAGTGCAAATGGACAGCAAAGAGTGGTTCGAATGGCTTGAGAAGCAGCGAAAGAGTGGTAAGTCTTAACACTGTAAAGTGTTGTTATTTTGAATAACAACAAACTCTGAACAATTCTCTAACTCCTCGTTAACACAAGAAGTGAACACTTTTCCCCGGGAGCTATTCTTATGCGAAAAGCATTTACTCTAATCGAACTACTCGTCGTCATCGCGATCATCGCGATTCTCGCTGCAATCCTGTTCCCGGTCTTTGCCCAAGCAAAGCTTGCCGCGAAGAAGACCAAGTCCTTGTCGAATGTCAAGAACCTTGGAACCGCTTTCCAGATCTATCTTGGTGACAACGACGATGTCACACCTTCGATTTTTGGAACAAACAACCAAGTGCTCTGCACAAACGCGAACGTGGCAATCAGCAAGAGCGTCGAGGGTTGCAGCAACGAGTGGTGGTACCCAATCTTCCCGTACTTCAAAACGATCGATCTCATCTACTCTGACGAGCGCACAAACCCAGACACGAGTTTTATCCGAAACACCGTTTTCGGAACCAAGTACATCTCTGCATACGGTTACAATTGGGGCCCATTCGGATGGCGAGGCGGCGGACTTCTTGAGAAGCAAGTTGTCTACCCTCGACCTACTGGTGGAAACGGAAACATCAACCAAGGAAAGAGTGCTACCAGCGTCACCGAGCCTGCCGGAGTCTTTGTCTTCGGAGATACCTACGATACTCCGCGTGCAACCGTTGGGATCGGATTTGCAGGCGACCAGTGGACTGGCTTTGGGAACACCACTCTTCGCTACGGCGGTTCCTTCAACTATGCATTCTTGGACGGACACGCAAAGGCACTTAAAGTAAAAGGCGGCATTCTTCCGGGGGCGTTCGGACAAGCCGCCACTGGCGGACGTTGGATCATGCCAAGCGATCACGTTCGCTTTGCAGGTGCGTTCTGTTCGGATCCAGATGCGATCATTCAACCGGAGGATGGGACGACATCTAATCTGGTTACGTCGCCTCGCCCACCGGCTCTGGCCTGCAATGCCTACGCACAGTGGGTTGTTGACAACACCAACACTCCTTGTGTCGGTAACGCAATCGGCACGGCTTGCCGCTTTGCAAACTAAGTCTATTAGAGTTATGCAGTTAATCGCTGCGTAACTCCAATGCCTCTGCTTTAAGCCCGCTCATTGAGCGGGCGTTTTCTTAACTACTTCATAATAGTATGTAAACGTTCTGTTAATATACTGAGGGAACAATTGTTTGGGAGAAATCTTATGCGAAAAGCATTTACACTAATTGAGCTACTCGTCGTCATCGCGATTATCGCGATCCTCGCCGCTATCCTGTTCCCAGTCTTCGCCCAGGCGAAAGCTGCTGCAAAGAAGACGGCTGCCCTGAGCAACGCAAAGAACATTGGAACCGCTTCGATGATTTACGCTTCGGACGCAGACGATCGATTCCCATCCGTTTTCGACGGCGGCAACGGTGGAGATCCCATCCGAACCATGGATCCATACATCAAGAACCTTGATATCTGGTCGCAGTACCGACAGAACAAGGATAAGATCACCCGAAATGCCGACGGTTCGATCAACTATGGTAACAACGACATCGGTTACAACTGGGGTTGGGAAATCCGCGGTGCCGAAGCCATGTTGAATGAAGAAAAGTGCACAGGCGGCGGAGCTGTCCAGGGTTGTTCAACTGGTCGATACAACACAGGTAAGTCGAACTCCGAGATGGCAAATCCTGCGTCTCTGTACGCCTTCGGTAACACCTACGACACCCCTCGCCAAACGATGGGCGGAATCGGCTGGTTCTTCGACGATTATCCCGGCGGTCTCAACGCTAACAGCCGAAACAGCGGTATCTACTTCGGTGGAAGCATCGTTACCTCGTTCGCCGATGGGCACGCTAAGTCGGTCGCTTGGAAGGGCGGTTATGTTGCGGCATTCGGCGAATATGTTGGATCACCAAAGAACTTCAACGACCGAGTCAACGGCTACTGCGCTGACCCAGATGCAAGAATCAATCCGTTCCCTCGCTCGGGCTTCCCGCTCGGATCGATGGTTTGCCGAGACTTCCTTGCGTTCCCAGAAGCAACCGGAGTCACTTGGTGGAGAGACTGATCCGTCTCGCAATCATAGCTACCTTGGTTTTCCTAGTAGGCTGCCAAGGTGGCGAAGAGACCAAGCCAGAAGCTCCCGCCTCTCAGGAAGCGGCAAAAACGGCTGCCGGAAATTGGACTCCCGAACAGCAAAAGATTTTTGCTGAGGAGAACAAGAAAGCCAGAACTGGACAAGATTCTGGAACTGGCGGAGCTCCAACTGGAGTTGGTAAGTAAAAAAGTGGGCACCCAACAGGTGCCCACTTTTTCTGTCAATCGAATGAAGCGAATAAACAGAAGCAAAGAAATTATTAGTCATGGAAACTTCTCAGAATCGAATAAATGTTTCATTTCTCTTTGCACTCACAGCAACCATCCTTGCAAGTGTCTGCATTTCGGGATGCCAGGGCGAGCCGGAAGTTGTCGAGACTCAGGCATCAAAAGACATGGCTGCCTCCGCGGCTTCAGCATGGACACCAGAAAAGATCAAGATTTTTGCAGCCGAAAACAAAAAAGCGCGTGCTGGACTCGACAAGTAATTTGAAAGGACTTGGGTTCTGGCCGTCGGATGTTTCTTGGGATGCATCCGTCTTTGAACATTATTCAAGTCTTAATCATTTGCAAACATTCTGTTAATACACTGAATGAATAGTAGTAGTGGGAGTTTCCTTATGCGTAAAGCATTTACATTAATCGAGCTACTCGTCGTCATCGCAATCATCGCGATCCTCGCCGCTATCCTGTTCCCGGTCTTCGCCCAAGCATAAGCAGCCGCCAAACACACGACCAACCTTTCCAGCGTGAAGAACATCGCGACCGCGACGATGATCTACGCTTCCGACTCGGACGACGCTTTCCTCTGCGAATTCAATAACGACTCGCTGAACGACTACGGCGAATGGCAGTGGTTCCTCCAGCCTTACATGAAGAACCGGGATATCGTCTATGACGTGAACCGAACCAGAGGCGGCGGAGATACTTACATCGATCCTAAGGGACGCATGATCGGCTACGCGCCGAACTTCGGAGTTCTCAACTATCGAGGCGGCACCGGAATGTTCGAAGTCGCAACCAGCAACTTCCAAATCTGCCGGACCGGTGGCAACCCCGAGTGCGACAACGGTCGCATGTGGAGAGGAAAGAGCCTCACCTCCTTTGACTCCGCAGCAGAAATGCAGATGTACACCACCACGGCAGACTCGCCAATGTACACCAACGCTTACTACTATCAAACCGAAGACGGTGAGAACAAGGAGCCAAGAAACGGCGGACGATGGGTCAACGGTTTCGTTGACGGACATGCAAAGACCGTTTTCTACGGCGCATACACCGTTCCTTCTCTCGGAAACGCATACATTCAAATGCCAAAGAGCATTGTGGATGCCCACCGATACTGCGCGAACGCAACCGTCACGGAAGGCGAGTCTGCCGATGCTGGCGGATTCCCAACCGTTGGTATGCGATGTGTGGATATCAACGCGCTCCTCATTGCCAGCCGAGTCGCGAAGTAATGACGAAAGGCATCGCAATCGCAATCGCCCTGATCTGCACCCTCGGGTGCGGATCGGGCGAGGAAGCCGGAGTTACCAAAGGCGAAACCTCCGCCAAAGAGGCTCAGACTCAGCTCGACAACTCGATGACCAAGGAACAGCAAGAGCAGTTCAAACAGAACGCAAGCGGATTCAATCCGAAGAACGCTCCGAAGTAGTGCTCAGCATTGCCTGAAAAGCCACAATCGCTCCCGCAACGTGTACGTTGAGGGAGCGACCTTTTCCAGCCATTGGAATAAACACCGCCGCCGAGCACTTCTTCATCACCGAACCGTACACGCCTGCCCCCTCGTTTCCGAGCACCAAGCAGGTTTGAGTTGGATATTCAAACGACAAGTAGTGGGATGCCTCATCGGCAACCTCCACAGCAACCAAGGTGTAGCCCGCGTCAACCGCCTTGTTGCAAGCCTCCAAGTGATTCTCGATGTGCAACCAAGGCACCTTTCGATGGGCTCCCATCGAAGTCACTGCCACCAAGGGCGAGTTTTCTGGCGTCGGAGTCTTACCTGTCAGCAAAATTTGAGTGGCGCCACAGGCGTCGGCAACCCGAAACATCCCTCCGACGTTATAGCCATCCTCCCAATCCTGAAGCAGAAACACAAGATCAACGCCCGACGACTCGTACTCTTTAAAAAGCTTCCGAATACCGGCCTTCTTTCGTATCTGCTTCATGGAATAGCAATAGTACACTGAGAGCGCGATGCAAAGGGGCTACGATGTCATCTTTCAAGACCGCACTCTCGGTGCGCTCCTCATCTGCGCCGGGCTCCTCTTTACAACTGCTGTTTGCGTCTGGGGTGCTCTCTTTTTCCAGAAGAAGATCAAAGAGGACAGCGAGATGCGCCGCAAGTTTCGGCGCGAGAATCGCCCCCCAAAGTAAAAACACTGGCTTTTCCCTTCTTGCGATGTTCCTCGCAATTCTCATAGTCTGTAGCACGGGCCCAAAGCGGAAGCACAATCACGGAGGTCGTAATCACGGCCCTTCCGGTGTGTATGAAACTCTTCGTTAGGCAGAAAAGGAAAGGGCAAGGATTCACGATTGTCGAGGTGATGGTCGCGCTTTTGATTCTGGGAATCAGCTCGGTGACCGTCCTTGGGATGTCGATGATGTCCACCAAGATGGCGAAGCAGAATGAGATTCGCTCGACCGTTCAATCAATTGCACGAAGCCAAATCGACCGCTTAGTTGCCGTCTCTCAACAGAACCGCGTCGTGGTGGTCAATCAGCCGATTACCCTGGACGCAGATCTCCAATCGCAACTTCCATCAACGAATCTTTCAGCGACCTACAGCATCAAACCTGTTGCCGGATCAAAGAACCTCCAATCCATCGAAATCATCGTTCGATGGGTTAACCAGGCTGGAAGAAGCAATACGGCGATGTCCACGGTCTCGGTTGGAAAGACTTTCTCCTCGGTTGTAAATGCTGACTGGATCCAGGACCCTTGGAATCCGCATCCAATTGATCAGCTCTTTTACACCCCACCTCCTCCCCCCCCGCCACCACCATCCACAACAGGGACCAGCTCTAGCGGAAGTTCAGGCTCCAGCGGTAGTTCTGGCAGTAGCGGATCGAGTGGAAGCTCCGGATCAAGCGGAAGCTCTGGATCGAGCGGAAGTTCAGGGAGTAGCGGAAGTTCAGGTTCTACAGGTTCGCCGCCACCACCATCCGGTTTCAACTTGGGCGGAGGAAACAAATGGAAATGAAGCTGCGATCCCGAAGAGCGTTCAGCACCATGGAGATCATTGCTGCCGCCACCATCGGTTTGATGGCAACGGTGCTTCTGGCTCAAACCTCGATCCTTGCTGCCAAAACCTTTAAGAAGGTCAGCGAGGTCGCAAGTGCCCACACAATGGGGCGCCGAGCTTTCGATACTTTTGTTTCTGACATACAGAAAGCAGATCTGTCCATGGCGAAGTTTCCGGCCTGGAGTTCCAGCCCGTGGTACACCGCCAAAGACAATGAATGCGTTATTCTGCGTCAACCTAAGTTCAAGTCTGATTTGACCGTCGATACCAAGAACTGGACAGTCGTCACCTACCAACTCGTGGCAGCATCGGTGCCTTCCGAAGGTCCCTACGTTCTGAAGCGTATCGAGAGTCCGCTAATGGTCGATCCTGGAGTCTCCAGTAGTGCCTCAATGGGAACTTCTCGGATCGTCGCAAAGAACATCAAGAGTGTCCAGTGGAACCAAATGACCAACCAGACCTTCTGGGGAGATCGAAACACCCAGGACTTCTACATTCGGTCAGCTCCAGAGCCAGACACTGCCCAGATCAAGCTGAAAGCTCTCATCGGAGGTGAGGACCGACTTGCGGATGGTAAGGCAACGAGAAGCGGTACCAAGATATCCCTGTACAAAGCGATGGAGTGGGGTGTAGCTATGGATGTGAGCTATCGTATCAAGCCAGACATATCCCTCGATGCCACCGGAGACAACAGCGCTAGCGCCATGTTTGTCAAGTTTGTCTTCCAGCCTCGCTGGACGGCTAACAACTATTCAACCCAAACTCGAGAAATTACGCTTTCCGGCATGCCCCAGCTAGACAACAAGGTGGACTAACTTATGAATTCTAAACTTAGAAGTTTCAATCGTCAACGCGGCATGTCGGTCGTCCCCGTGATGATCTTTGCCCTCGGCTTTGGAGCGGTTGGCGTCAGCATCATGTCGATGTCCAACACCCAAGCCAACGAGGTCAAAGGTGCTGGAGACAAGTGGCAAACCGATGGTCTGGCTTCCAGTGGAGCAAACATCCTCTATGAACAGATTCGTCAGCAAATGATTCAGGACCAGTCCTATCCGTTCGTGCTTGCCGAAACGCCACAGAAGGTGAAGCGGCCAGACAACACAGAAGACACAATCGGGACATGCTCAGCTCGAATCGTTGCAGATCGTCTTGTTGAGAAAGACGAGGGCGGATATCGCATCCAAACCTACTACTTCACGATCGAAGGTCGAGGAGTGTCAAGTTTAGGCAAGGAAAGTATCACTCGGGTCGAATTCAAGGGCGTGATGTGGAGGCATCTCGTTCCTCGGGACACGTATGGGAACAATGGGGCCCCTGATTCGATTTGGTTCCCTACTGGCGCAATCGTCGCGAATGGCGCTGTGAACATGACGACTAACCAAGGGATTAGAACCTTATCAAGCAACGGGGATGCCCACGTAGTTGGAAACAAAGGTATCACGTGGAACCCATTCAGCGGTAGCAAAAACAGCTTCGCTAACCCAAACATCATTGACATTCAAGGCTACTATCTCGTCCCGGACGGCGGTCCTTATACGAGCACCTTATCGAACAGCGGCCTAGCCAATCCTAGCGGCGTCAAAAATTACCGTTCCCCAGCCGCGCCCGCCCAAGGCGATTTCCCGGGAGCGGCCGCCAACTCAGTTATCAAACTTAACGGCGAAGCTTCGTTCCCTGACGCGGGTACGGTTGACGGTTGGGCTGCGGACTATCTGAACTCAGCAAGTGTATCCACGGCAGCGAAGTTTCCGACCGGTCTCAACTCGTCGGCGATTACTCCCCGAGTTTCGGACGGCCAAATCGGAGTTCAATCTCCCGCTCTCATCACCGGAGATCTCAACGTAGCAAATGGAGCAACCGTTCACCTCTGGCCAGCCAGCACCAATCCGAAAAAGAACATCATCTACGTCAAGGGCAACGTCAAAAACCTGGGCAACATTATCAACCATGGCTGCACCCTGATCTTTGAACAAACTTACGAGGATGCTTCTTCGGCAACCTATCGCATCGAGCAAGATGCGTTGACGTTCAAGACCAAGGAAGAAGCGGTCATGAAGTCAGCGCTTCTATCGCTCAAGTCTTCGAAGGATGCGTTCAAGTTCCACACCAACGGATCCGCAACCACCGGTCTGATTTACGCCATGAAAGGGGGAATCCAGATCGACGGTTCGAACGCCGACTTCACCGGGATGCTCCTAGCTGGTGGAAGCGGAACTAACGGAAACATCGACGTGAAACCAGGAGGGGGAAACTCGTTCACGGTGCACTACGAGGCGTACGCAGCGACCGGTGGCAATGTCGTGACGGATGCTGAATCAGTAATCAATACTGAGTACGTCGCCGGAAACGTCGCACAGCCATTCACGCCAACCAAGATGTACAACTGGAATTGGATCAAGTAATTGGGAAACGAGCCGCCCACCGAATCGAATAAACTGATCTGGTGGGCGACCGAGTTCCGATTTTGACTTACCACAAGATCTCGCCGATCACCAAAGGCACCATTTACCCCGGAACCTTTGTTCCGCCCAATCTGTTCGAGAAACACCTTCGCCTACTCAATCGGCGAGGGTTTTCTTCTGTTCGAGTTTCTGACTTATTCAGCGACCGAATGCCCGGCCAACCTATCCTTCTCACGTTCGACGACGGTTTCCAGGACTTCGCCGAAAGCGCTTGGCCACTACTTCAGAAGTATGGTTTCGGAGGGCTGGTTTTCCTGGTTCTCAACCACCTCGGCGGACATAACGACTGGGATATTGCTGTCGGCGACAAACCTGCACCTTTGATGACGCTGGACACAATCCAAGAACTGGCGGGTCGAGGTGCCCAATTCGGCTCCCACACTCTCAGTCATCCTCGACTCGCTAGCCTCGATGAAGCTGACCAACGGCAAGAAATATTCGGGAGTCGGACCATCCCCGCTTCCGACTTCCAATATCCTATTTCTGACTTGTCAATCTGCTACCCCTACGGCTCGTACAACGAAACTACCCTCCGGCTTAGCCGAGAAGCGGGCTACCAGTACGGATTCAGCACCGACAAGGGCCTCAACAACGCCAGTACTGACCCGATGCGCCTCAAGCGCATTGCAATTCGCCACGATACCAGCGTTCCCGCCCTCATTTACAAGCTATGGAGAGGCTTCCGATATGACCGATGAGTCCTTAAAGATAGTTCATGTCACTAGCGCCGGGAGCTATACCTACGGCGCCGTCATGAGCATGATGACCCTCGCCAAAGCCCAAATCGCCGCTGGCGAGGACGTCCAATTCGAAACCTGGAAAGGGCGAAAATTCGGCGCAGAACTTCGGGGACAGGGCTATCGAGCCCACGAGGTCAAAGTCCGCACTAAAATCGACGTCCTCGCCATCCTCCAAATGCGCCGCTGGTTCCGCGAGCAAAGGTTCGACATCGTCCACACCCACCTCTCCACCAGCTCCATCAACGGCTGCCTCGCAGCCCGATTCGCAAAAATCCCCAGCGTCGCCACCGTCCACGGAATGAGCAGCAAATGGAGCTTCATCTTCGCCGACCACATGATCGGGGTTAGCCAGGGCGTGTGCGACCACATCGTTTCCCAAGGCGTTCCCAGGAGCAGAACTACCCCCGTTTACAACGGCGTCGACGTCCCCGCCGGGGTCATGACCAAACAAGAAGCCCGAAAAGCCTTCAACCTCCCGCCAGAAGCTGCCGTTTTCGGTACCGTCGCCCGCCTCACCCGCATGAAGGGCATCGACACCGGCCTCGAAGCCTTCCGAATTCTCGCCGAAAAAGTCCCCGGCTCGCACTACATCCTCGTCGGGAACGGCGACGGTGAAACCGGCTACCGCCAATGGGTCGACAACCACAACTTGCAAGACCGAGTCCACTTCCTCGGCTATCAATCCAACGTCTTCAACCCCCTGGCCGCAATGGACCTCTTCCTCTTCCCCAGCCTCAAAGAGGCAATGGGAATCAGCGTTGTCGAAGCTTTGGCGATGGGACTGCCAGTCGTCAGCAGTAATGTAGGGGGGCTGCCGGAGGTGATTACTCCAAAGGTAGGTGTCCTAGTTCCTGCGAGCGACCCCAATGCGATGGCGAAAGAAGCTCTCGCCGCGCTCCAGAATCCGAACCTACCCGCCGAGGCTAAACTCCGCGCGGAAGCCCATTTTAGTGTCGACTCAATGCGTGAAGGCACTCGCCGGGTCTACCAAATGCTGATCGAAGCCTGATCTTAACTCCAACTTGTATACTGCGCGCGTATGCTTGCGCTGATCGCCTTAAAACTGCTTGCCGCTCCCCAAGCTCCCAGCTGGAGCGACATACGCGCCGAGCTACAAAAGCCCTGGCCCCAAAACCACGAGTTTCGCGTCGTCTGCCACGGACACAGCGTTCCGGCTGGCTACTTTGTCACCCCAAAAGTCGACACGTTCAACGCCTATCCGCACCTCCTCCACCAGGTACTCAAAAAAGAATTCACCAACGCGGTTATCAACGTCGTCGTCACCGCAATCGGCGGCGAAAACTCTGTTCAAGGCGAGAAGCGATTTATGGAGGACGTGATGTCCCTCAAGCCAAGAGTCGTCACCATCGACTACGCACTTAACGACAGAGGCGTCCCACTCGACCAATGCAAAGCTGCCTGGCAGTCCATGATCACCACTGCCCTTAGGAGCAACGCCAAGGTGATCCTTTTAACCCCAACGCCAGATCTAACCGCCAAAATGCTGAACTCCGACGACCCGCTCACGCAACGAGCGTCCATGATTCGCGATCTTGCCAAACAAAACCAAGTCTCCCTAGCCGACCCTTACGCCGCCTTCAGCGACATCCTCAGAGCCGGCAACTCCCTGGAACCGTACATGTCTCAATTTAACCACCCCAACCGAAAGGGCCATGACGTCGTCGTGAAGGAGCTTGCAAAGGTTTTCTTTTCCAAAACGGACTAGCAGGGTGGGCTAGAGTGCTAGCCTTTGTCGAAAACCATCCCAAAGGGATGATGGACGCTCTAGTGTGATCCACCGGACTTCGGGGCTAATCGGACTGTCTTCCAGGTCAAGCGTACAGCCGCTCTTTTCCCAGCGATGCAGTCCGGCAGGACCATCCAGCCACAAGTCGGAGCGAATCCAACCGATTGGTTCGAGGGCAACAGAAATCTGCTTGATCATCTCAACATCAGAAGTGTTCTTCGCTGGTGTCAAGATGAACGCGCGACTCATCCGACCTGTGCTCATTCCGTTATACAAGTAGGACAGCCAGGCGTTATCGCCTGGACCATTCTTCAACCCCAAAACCCGAATCGCCTCATCAACGGGCGAGCTCGCACGAGGCATCAGGATTAGAGTTGCAATGCCTGCCGCAACTCCGGCTCCAGTCCCAACCCAGGCCCTCCTCCGCATGCCCCATTATGACAAACCTAAACTTCAGCAAACTCTCCCGGCAACTGCAACTCGAGAAACTGCTTCTCGAATGGACCAGTCAATCGATCTGAGGTGATCATCAGCAAGGCAATAGTTCGGTTCAAAAACGGCGAGTAGGAGAGCATGATTCGGTCTTCACCCCTCGCCCACTCCCACACGGTCTGGCCCGACCGCTTGACAATCCATCCGTTGGAACCAAGTTTGGAAGTCCACTCTCCGCAGAGTGTCTTGAGTTCACTTTTTGAGTCACGCGCAATGGTGTAACTAGCCAGGCTGCCGTCTTTGCTCCATTGCTTTTCTGAAGGGACAGGAAGAGCGAGCAGCTCTTCAATCGGAATGCGGGTGTAACTTGCGACCGCCGCGACTCGATGCTCTTTGATCGTCCCAAAGAGCACGATCACAAAGAAGCAAACAGTACACCCAACGAGGAAACGGTAAACGTTCTTCATGGGTTTTCAGTGATGATGGATACGGAGGCTATACATGCTCCGGTTCCACGCCGGGCCAAAAGGTCCCGGTTCTCAGTATGAGTTCGTTAACCCAAACTCTCGGCGCAACGCCTCAAACCCGCCAGGCGTAGAAGCCAATGGGTATAATTTAGCAATCTCGGCAGGCGAGTGCTAAAACCCTGCACTCCTCCTCCAGCCCACAAGGGCAGTGGAGCGCCGCCGAAACCAAAAAGAAAACGACCATGGCAAACTTGAAACCACTCGGTGATAAAGTCGTCGTTGAGGTACTCGACGCAGAAGAGAAAACTGCTTCGGGAATCTACCTCCCAGACAGCGCTAAGAAGAAGCCGCAAGAAGGAACCGTCGTCGCCACTGGCAACGGACGAGTCCTCGATAACGGCGAGCGCAACACACTCAACGTCAAAGTCGGCGATAAGGTGCTCTTTAGCAAGTACGGCGGAAACGAAGTTTCCATCGAAGGCAAGGAATACACCATCCTCGACGAAGACCAAATCTACGCCGTCATTGGCTAACTCCGCAACGAAAACTCATGGCTGATTACCGCAACCTCGACGTCTGGCAACAAGGTCGGACACTTGTCACGACCGCTTACCGCTTTACCGAAGTCCTGCCCGACGCCGAAAAGGAACGGCTCACCCTGGAGATCATTCGTGCCTCCTACGACGTCCCGGCGACCATCGCCGTGGCCGCTTGGCAAGACACCGGGAACTACAGCGAAGCCGTCGCTTCGCTGAACCGCCTCGATACCCTCGTGGCTCTCGCCGCCGACCTCGGCTATGTCGAAGAGTTCCACACCAAGGATATCAAAGAGCGAGTCCGCGAACTGAGCCTCAAGCTCGGTTCAATGTCCAAGCCGATGCGAACCGAGCGAACCGACCGCGAGGACCGGCCGCAACGCGACTTCAATCGCGATGATCGGCCCCAGCGAAATTTCGACCGAGACGATCGCCCACCTCGCCGCGACTTCGGAGACCGACCTCCACGCGACTTCAATCGGGATGACCGGCCTCAGCGAAGCTTCGACCGAGACGACCGCCCACCTCGCCGCGACTACGGCGACGACCGACCTCCTCGCCGAGACGAGGGTGGCGACGATCGCCCACCACGTCGCGACGATGACGGCGGCGGACCTCCTCGACGCCCATACGGCGGCGGTGGCGGTTTCCGACCAGGTGGCGGCGGCAGACCCGGCGGCGGTGGCGGATACGGCGGCCGACCAGGCGGTGGACGCCCAGGTGGCGGTGGTGGATTCCGACCCGGCGGTCGCCCAGGCGGCGGTGGCGGCGGATTCCGAGGCCCCCGAGATAGAGACTAATTCCAGTTGGCAGTTTGCAGTTTGCAGTTCAGAGAATCGCAATCCGCAAACAGCCAACCCAACTGACAACTGTTAACTGATAACTGAGAACTGAACATGGCAGCAAAGAACCTAGTATTCGACGAAAACGCACGACGAGCCCTTGAGCGCGGTGTCAACAAAGTCGCCGACGCAGTCAAGGTCACCCTTGGACCAAAGGGGCGAAACGTCGTCCTCGACAAAAAGTGGGGAAGCCCAACGATCACCAAGGACGGCGTCACCGTCGCCAAGGAAATCGAACTCGAAGATCCCTATGAGAACATGGGTGCGCAACTCTGCAAAGAGGTCGCCTCCAAAACCAACGACGTCGCCGGTGATGGAACCACCACCGCAACCGTCCTCGCCCAGGCAATCGTCAACGAAGGCCTCCGCTACGTCGCCGCCGGTGGAAACCCCATCGCCGTCAAGCGCGGAATCGAAAAGGCAGTTGAGCAGGTCATCGCGACCATCAAAGAAACCGCCAAGCCGATCAAGGACAAAGAGCAGGTCGAATTCGTCGCCACCATCGCTGGTAACGATTCCGAAGTCGGAAAGCACGTTGCTGAAGCAATGGACAAAGTCGGCAAGGACGGAGTCATCACCGTCGAAGAGTCCAAGGGCCGAGACACCCAACTGGACGTCGTCGAAGGTATGCAGTTCGACCGAGGCTACATCAGCCCCTACTTCGTCACCGATCCTGAGCGCATGGAAGCCGTTCTCGAGAATCCGATCATTCTGATCCACGAGAAGAAGATCAGCGTCGCCGCCGATTTCCTTCCGTTCCTTGAGAAAGCCGCCGCCGCTCGACGACCAATCCTCGTCATCGCCGAGGACATCGAAGGTGACGCCCTAAGCACCATCGTCCTCAACAAGATTCGAGGCGTGCTCCAAATCGCCGCCGTCAAGGCCCCTGGCTTTGGCGACCGACGAAAGGCAATGCTCGAAGACATCGCCGTTCTCACCAACGGAACCTTTATCAGTGAAGACCTTGGAGTCAAGCTCGAGAGCGTTCTGATCGAGCAACTTGGCACCGCCAAGAAGGTCGTCATCAGCAAGGAAGAGACCACGATCATCGAAGGCGCCGGTTCCAAGGAATCCGTTCTCGGTCGAATCGATCTCATCAAGCGACAAATCGACACCACCGACAGCAACTACGATAAAGAAAAGCTGCAGGAGAGACTTGCTAAGCTCAGCGGCGGCGTCGCTGTCATCAAGGTAGGAGCATCCACCGAGACCGAGCTGAAAGAGAAGAAGCACCGCTACGAAGACGCCCTCTCGGCAACCCGAGCGGCCGTCGAAGAAGGCATCGTCCCTGGCGGCGGAGCAACCCTCCTCCGAGCAGCCGATAAGCTCAGCACCGAAGGTATGAGCACCGATGAAGCAACCGGAGTTGCCATTGTGAAGCGCGCGCTCGAAGAGCCAATCCGACACATCGCCAAGAACGCCGGCCTCGAAGGCTCGGTCATCGTGGAAAAGGTCCGCGCAGCGGCAGACGGCTTCGGCCTCAATGCCGTCACCGGCGAGATTGTTGACATGGTCGCTGCTGGAATTGTTGACCCCGCAAAGGTCACCCGTTCGACCATCACCAATGCCGCGAGTATCGCAGCCCTCGTACTCACCACCGAAACCCTAGTCGTCGACAAGCCCGAAAAGAAGGGCGCCGGAGGAGCAGGAATGCCCGGCATGGACGGTATGGGCGGAATGGACTACTAAGTCAGAACCGACCACCCTTCCGACGGGACGAGAACCTTCTCGTCCCGTCTTCGTTTATCTACGCCTCGAGTTCGATTTCTTAGTAACAAGATCGTTGATCGGAAAGCTCGCATATTTACTAGTTTCGGGATTTCATTCAGTGAAATCGCTGAATAATTAAAAAGAATTTTGTCGAAAACTTAACAAAACGCGCGAGGTTTGGATTAATCTTGCAAGATTCAGATTAGTAGGTCTGTTTGCGTTCGGATTTGCTGAACGCGATCGTTTGGAGGTTCCCGCGCCGATGCTGGAACAGGAAGGCATGAAGAAAAAGCAATATATCGTTGATTCGAGCATTCTCTCGAACAAAACACTTTTGGTTTTAGGCTTAGCTGCGGTGGGCATGTCCCGCGCAAACGCACAGGTCAACGGCACATGGATTGGCACCGCATCTGCTAACTGGAGTGCTACTTCAAGTTGGCTCGGTGGAAACGTTGCTGATGCCGGTGGTACTGCGACATTCAATGACGCAACCGGTCAGACTGCAGGTTTCACTGCTACAGTTGACGTTGCGAACCGAACCCTTTCGGCGATTAACTACAACACTGGGTTTTCGACGACCATCGCGGGAACGTTTGGCATTAACATGTCTGCGACCGGTCTCTCGTTAAACGCGACCAACACTCTCTGGTCGACCCCCTCGCTGTTCTTTACAACTGTCAACACGATCTCTGCGCCGATCAGCGGTACTGGGAACCTGACTAAAACTGGAGCAGGAAGCGTTGCCCTCACTAGCACCACGAGCTCGTTCACCGGTCAAGTCCAGGTGCTCGGAGGAACCCTTTGGGTCAACTCTGGAAACAACGCAACGTTGGGTAACGTTGCCAACGGTGTTTTGCTCGACGGTGGAACTCTTGGAATCAACACCAGCGCACTTACCGCTTCACGAACCTGGACAATTGGTTCAAATGGTGGTGCAATCAACAACTTTGCAGCCCTGACCATGGGTGGAACGCTCACCGGAACTGGCGCGCTTACCAAGCAAATCAGCACCGCAGGCTTGACGATTACCGCTAACGGCTCAACATTCTCAGGGCTGCTACGGTCAGATTCCGGCACTACGACGATTAGCGGTGCCTCTGGTCAACTTGGTGCTGGTAGCAACGTCGACATCAACGCGACTGTAACCCTTGATAACACCACAAACCTTAACAATCGCCTCGCTGGAAGAAGTGTCGTCAGCCGTGGTGGAAACCTAAACCTCACCGGAAACGCCTCGGGAGCTACTTCAGAGTCCATTGGGACGTTAACCGCCCAAGGAGGTAATAGTTTCGTTACGGTGACCCCGAACGCTGCGCAGTCGAACACTTTGACAATCAACTCGCTTGCCCGAAACAACGGCGGAGGCATCTTCTTCAGGGGTGCCGGACTCGGAAATACAGCTGGTGCTGGTGTCGCAAGCGTTGTAGTTACCAACGGTCCTACGATGATCGGCGGCGGCGGAGGTGCCGGAACGACGAACCAATCGATTATCCCTTGGGTGACGTCGCTAAACGGTACATCGTCGCTTGGCGTGAACATGACGACACGCGATAGCGGTACGGGTCAACTCCGACCGTTGGGAGCAACTGAATATGCCGCGACAATTGGTGCGGCAGGCGCAACCGACAACGTCAGCATTACTGCAAACGAAGCACTTGGATCTGCAACCACAATTAATGCGCTCCGGCTAGGCGGTTCAACAGCCGTCGCGCTGAGTGGTGCACCGCTCACCATCACGAGTGGACTCATTCTCAACGGACAAACTCTCTCCAACCTCAATACAATCTCTAACGACGTAACGGCAGGAGCAGCTGAACTGATCCTCCACACCGGCGGTCTCGGAGGTTCTACAACCCCACTTAATCTTTCGGGAGTTATCTCTGGATCGGGCGGTCTGACGAAAATTGGCTCAGGTAGCTTGTCTCTCACAGGGAACAACACCTACACTGGCACGACGACACTAGCCGGTGGATTGACCGTTTTAGGCACGGGGACTGTGGCAGGGGACGGCGTAACTCCGAGCGCATTCGGTCTTAGCACTTCTCCGATCAAGATGACGTCAAGCACGAGTGCAACTCGCATTTGGGCCACAGGAAACGCGGTGGTAAACCGCGACCTTGAAGTGCACCTTGGCGCAAGCTCGTTGCCGGGAATTGGAACCGCTGGTGTCAACCTCGCAGAATCTCTGACCGTTAACGGAAACATCAACCTGCTGAATACGTCCGGTTCCCCGCTCAACAACTTCCTCAACCTGGAGGGTGACGATTCTCTTTCCAACGGTGTGACACTCAATGGTGTGGTTTCCGGCCAAGGTGGCTTGAGAACCAGCTTCGGATCGTACAACATCCTCAACGGGGCAAATACCTACAGCGGTGGAACACAGATTGGATTGAGTAATTTTGGCCTCACTTCCGGCACCGGACTGAACCAGTTCGTCCAGGGCGATGTTTGGGAAGCAGGCACCGATAGTGCCTTTGGAACAGGCACAATTTGGGCGACAACTAGCTCAGTTTCCGGCTTCGCCGGACCAGGATTGGGCACAATCATGGCACGAGGCGGTGCCAGAACATTCGGTAACCGAGTAGAAGTCACTTCAGGAATGATCAACCTATCGGGTACGAACCCAATGACGTTCACTGGAGCTTGGGAGCTCAACGGTGGCGCAGCAAACGGGTCAGTGATCCAAGTTGGAGCAACTTCACCAACTACAATTAGTGGTGTGGTATCTCGGGGTAGTTTGATCAAGTCCGGGGCTGGAACTTTGACCCTTAGTGGAAGCAACCAGTACACCGGCCAAACGATCATTCGTGAGGGAACGCTCAGCGTGAGCACGATCGGAAACGGTGGAACATTTGGAAACCTCGGAGGAGCCCCATCGTCCGCAAGCTATCTGACTCTTTCAGGAAACGCTGCCGGAAACACCGGTTCGCTTAGATACACCGGAGCAGGCGAAACAACGAACCGAAATCTTGCTATGGCAGGAAGTGGTGGTACGATCGACGCTTCAGGATCTGGGGCGCTGGTCTTCGGTTCAACGAACTCGATTACTCAAAACACTCCAATCGGAAGCGGTTCGATCACTGGTCTTACGTTCAACTCGGGCAGCAACGTGGTCTCTGTTGGAACAACCTTTGCAAGCCAAATGGTTGTTGGGTCGACCGTAACGGGTAACACGAACATTCCGGCAAATACAACGATCACGGAGGTTGGAGCGAACTTCATTCGATTGAGCAACAACGC
The DNA here is from genome assembly GCA_037138755.1 of Armatimonadota bacterium. Taxonomy (NCBI): domain Bacteria; kingdom Bacillati; phylum Armatimonadota; species Armatimonadota bacterium. The sequence continues at coordinate 1,490,568 of JBAXHT010000001.1, forward strand.
AACGGCTGGTGGCGCAGCCCAATCTCTAACATTGACATTCCCATCTCTGATGCCAAGGACCCTCACACTAACCGGTTCAAACACCGATCTGAACACGCTGAATCTGAGCCTTGGTAATCAGGGAACGAGCCTTACATCCGCCCTGGTTAAAAACGGAACTGGTACATGGAATCTCACTGGAGCGAGCACCTACACAGGTGGAACCACCATCAACGCTGGCAAGCTCTTCGTCAACGACACCATCAGCGGCACGACTTCCGGTCTCGGAGTTGGCGCGGTGACGATGAACGGTGGAACACTCGGCGGAAACGGTTCCGTTCGCGGAAACCTTACAGTCAACAGCGGTGCCGCAGTTGCTCCTGGCAATAGCCCTGGAATCTTGAGCGTGTTCGGGAACGTCACGATGAATTCCGGCTCGGCGTTTAACGTTGAGCTGAACGGAACCACGCCAGGAACCGGCTACGATCAGTTGGTCGTTTCAGGAACAACGACCCTAAACAACGCTACGCTTAACTTGTCGGGAATTGCGCCAAACACGGCACTCTCAGACTTGTTCTTCATCGTAAGCAACACGGGAGCGGGCGCAGTCAGCGGGACATTCAATGGACTTGCTGAAGGAGCTACCGTCAGCTGGTTGGTCGGTGCAGATACGTTCACCGGAAAGATCACCTATCTTGGTGACTTCGGAACAAATTCGATCACCGGAGGAAACGATATCCTGATCACTAACGTCGTTCCTGAGCCTGGCACCTTCGCCGCAATCGGTCTAGGTCTTGCTGCTCTGGCTCGCCGACGACGAAAGAACGCCTAACACGCGTCTCACAGAGCCAGTGCCCTCGATCCATAGATCGAGGGCACTTTTGTTTTCTTGATTCAGGTCAGCAAGGTGCCCACAATTTCACACGAGAACTTTTCTGGAACCGACCTATCCCGGAAGGCGTTAGAAACATCATAGGGCTCCAAACAAGAGAGTCCGACATAGCAAGAACCTCCCAATCCCTCGGCGGCCGCGAACAAGCCAAAACGCGGTCGTCTTTTTTCTGTCCAAGATTCCGTATAAAATAGCCAGATGAACCGAGTATTGATCGCCTTGTTAGCGGTGACCCTGACCGCTTGCGCTCCTGCCAAGCCCGAGCCTCGGGCCGCCGGGCGATACATTGACAAAATCACGGTTGCCGAAAAGCCACGCGACTACATCCTCCAGGTTCCGAAGGGATACGACCACACCAAACCAACCCCGGTCGTCATCGCACTTCATGGTCTCACGAGCAACAAATTCGATTTCGAGAGAATCCTTCATCTCAAAGACGAATGCGATAAAGCCGGCTTTATTCTTGCGGTCCCGGACGGTCTGCCCGACAACTTTCGAGGCTGGAACGCCGGATTCTTCAAGATGGCAGGCGACAAAGCCGACGTCGAATTTATCAAGACAATCCTGGATCGAATAGAGGGTGAGTTCAACATCGACAAGAAACGCGAGTACGTCTTCGGTCACTCTAACGGCGCAATGATGAGCTACTACCTCGGCTCGGTAATGGGCGACCGCTTAGCCGCGGTTGCGGGTATCTCTGGCACAGTCGGTCTTCCAGCAAATGGTGGACTAGATACAATTCCGGCTCCCAAATCCCAAGTCTCAGTCCTGTTGATCCACGGAAAACAAGACAACGTCGTCGTCTACAAGCGAGGGATGAAAGCCATGCTGCAGAGCATGGGAGCCGATGAAAGCGCGGAATGGTGGGCCAACAAGTTTGGCCTTCCTGTAAAAGCCGAGACGGTCGAGTACAAGAAGGACCAGGCCACCATGCGTCAGTTTGGAAAAACCGACAAGGGAGCCGAAGTCACCCTCATCTCCTCGGAGAACGGAACTCACGAGATTTTCGGCGGCTGGTACGCCGCGGGCCGTGAATCCAAGAGTGGAATCCTCGCCTGGGACGAGATCTGGAAGTTCTTCCAAGACCACCCTAAGCAGTGATCAAATTCCAAGCTGAGCTCTGGATATGGCGCGCAGAGAACGGCGTTGGGTGGCACTTCCTGACTCTGCCCGAAGCTGCGCGAGATGCGCTGAAAGCCAGCATCAAAGGAACTCCGAAGAAGGGCTTTGGCTCGGTGAAAGTCAATGTCACGATAGGGAAGACAGACTTTCAAACCTCTCTGTTTCCCGCAAAGGAATATGGAAGTTATCTGCTGCCGGTTAAGGCTACGGTGAGAAAGGCGGGAAAGTTGGTCGCAGGTGACTTGGTTGCGGTAACCCTAGAAGTCGTTTAGATCGCCTCGGATGACAAGGAAACCCTTCACGACGTCCACAGGCCCTCCGCTCGCCTTCCACTTGGCAAGCGTTGCGCTCACCGCTTCGCGGTTTGAGCCGATTAGGTCGGCAAGCTCTGCATGGGTGAGTTTGATGTTAACAAACTCCCGCCCCGACTTGGTCTGGCCGGGAAACTGCTTGGCGAGACGCTGAACGAGTTTCGCAAGGCGTTGCGCAACTGTGAGGAACAGCACGTCCTGCATCTGATTGATGATTTGAGAACGTCGTTCACGGACAAGCTTGGAGACGGCAAAAACCATTTCCGGCTTGGAGAGAATTAGCTGTTTCAGTGTTTCCAAAGGAACAGCGTAGAGCACGCAGAAGCCAATCGCTTCGGCGCTCTCGCCAAAAGCAAGCTCGTTCTCGAACAAGTCGATGTCGCCGATCAGCTCGCCGGGCTTGAGGATTCCGACCGTTAGTCGCTTCCCCTGCGAGTTAGTCGACACAATGCGGACATTGCCTTCTTTGATCAGATAAGCGTGAGTGTGTTTCACCCCGCTCATGCAGATGTGATTGTTCCGCCCGAATTCCACCAAGCGGCTCTCGTGTACGAGTAAAGTCAGATCTTCCGCGCCCAGTGACTTGAACAGATCGAAGTTCCGAAGAACCCACAATCTTCGATCGGGAGCCAGAACTTGCGAAGCACTCATTGCTATCAATTTACGCCATCGATTGACTACCTGTCCCAGTAGCGCGCGCAAAAGTCGAAGAAGATGGGGAAGTTTGGAACGTTTGTGTGTCCGCCAGTGTGTCCGCTAAAAGCGAGTTCGCCGCCGACCGCTGGCACCCCTTCTCGGGGCAACTCCGACACAGAAAGTCCCTTCTTACCTAGCTGTTCCCAAGCAGGAGAGGCCAGTTTGGTCGCCATAAAAGTTCCCATCAGATCGATCCAAATCCCTTCCACCTGCGGTGATCCGATTCCGACAAACGTTGGACGAGGGGCACATAGAGCCAAGAGCTGGTGGGCGTCGACTGGCATATCGCCGGGAGTCAGCGGCCCTGCATATTTGACATAGTTACCCGCCATCCAGTGGTACTCGCCGCTGCTTGCGACATTCTCGACGGTCTCGCCATTATCGCGTCGCCAGATCTTGATGCCGCCTTGCCCGGATGAACCGATGAGGGCCGTCCCAAATCGCTGGTCATAGGCCATGGTCACCGCCACCGCTTTGCCGTAGCGCGAGATGCCTTCTATCGCAACCTTCTTGGCGTCAATCTTTGGGTTCTTTGTGAAGAGGTCAAGGCATCGTCTGGCTCCCCAGGCCCAGGCTTTCAGTGCTCCCCAGTCGTCTGGCTTCCGAGCTTGGCCCTTGTTAACCAATCCAATGATGCCTCGGTTGAGTCCACCTCCGTTATCTGCTTGGACCGAGTTTGGATCAAGGATTGCAAATCCCCACCCCCGCTTGATCGCGTCAACTTGCCAAGCCGGTGGAGGTGGCGGCGCAACCGGAGCCGAGCCAGGGCGCCGGGGAAAGATGAAGCCGAACTCGAGGATCACCGGAGACTTCCGCTTGGTCTCGACTGGCAAGGTCAGAGTGAGTTGAATGTCAACTTTGATCTCAGGACAGGATCTGTTATCGACATGCCCAACAAGCTTTTGCGAGGTCGCCTTGGCTCCGGAAAAGTCTTTCTCCTCGCTAGAGATGACCTCCCAGGTGACTCCCGGGGTCTTCTTGGGGGTGCGGCCGTAAATCTCGCGGTCGAGCAACTCGGTGATTTCGGCCCTTCGCCGAATCCAATCGGCTCTCGTTTTTACAGTGCGACCGTTGTTAAAGGTGAGCAACGCCGGGATGTTGGGATTAGGGTTGGACTTCGCTTCGTCCGTATTCGCAAAGTTTGGGTTCTTAGGATTCATCCCGTCTTTACCGGGTCTCAATCGTTCGATTCCAAGCTCTTTCAGAAGCCTTGCGTGGTCTTCTTGGGCGGAAATTGGGGGCGGAATCTGACCGAGCATAACGGCGAGGAACGACATGAAATCAGCTTAGCCGATAGCCGCAGGTTACTCGGCGTTCGGGTGGTCCATCTTCTCGATGCGGACTTTTATGATTCGCTTCCCGTCGGTTTCGGTGACGGTGAACTGATAAGTCCCATCATCAATCCATTCACCTTGCTTGGGTTGTCGTCCAAACAAGCCGAAAATGTAGCCTCCGATTGTGTCGAAGTCCTCGCTCTCAAAGTTTGATCCGATCTCTTCGTTCACGTCGTCGACGTGCGTCTTGCCTTCCACAATGAAGCCGTTTAGAGTTTCGGACACGGTCGGGTCTTCGTTGTCGTACTCGTCTTGAATTTCACCGACGAGCTCTTCGATGATGTCCTCAATCGTGACAATTCCTGAGGTTCCACCGTACTCGTCTTTCACAACGGCAAGCTGAGTTCGGAAGTGCCGCATATCCGCAAGGAGGTCGTGAATCGACTTGTTCTCAGTGACGTAAAGCGCAGGGCGCATGAGTGAACGGAGGTTCACTGGCTTCCCGCGCAGCATCGTCACTAGCAAATCCTTGGCGTGGATGATCCCGACGATTTCGTCGTCGGTTCCTTCAAACATCGGGATTCGCGAGTGGCCCGAGGTCTGGATCAGCTCGACCAAGTCGTACGGGTTGATGTCAATACTTGCGGAATCAACATCAATCCTCGGAGTCATTACCTCCCGAGCGATCGTCTCTTTGAACTCAAAGACCGAGTGAATCAACTCTGTCTCTTCTTCCTCAAACTCGCCGGATTCTCCGCCCGATTCTACTAGAGACCGAATCTCTGTCTCCATCGTATTGGATCGCCGAAGAGAAACTCCGCCGCCCGCCGCACGAGCGAATACCTGGGCGATTGTGACAAAAATTCCGGCAATCGTGAACAGGAAGGGACGGAGAATGCGGCGCAAACCGCTCTCAGGAGCTTTGTCGCCGTTTGATGATTGATCGATCATGGATGTCGTTTACTACTTAACTGTATCACGTTGACTCACTTATTTGGGGAGCGTTGCGTAAAGGAGGAGGCCAACTCCGGTGCCAACGGCGGCTCCCAAAACAAGCTCGCTGATGGTGTGAAATTTTGCTTCGTACCGACTCTGCGCGATCACTGCGGCGAGAGTGAGTGCAATTGCGGCAACAACCGCATTGGTTGTGAGCAGTACGGCCCAGGTGGCAAAGAAGAAGCCCAGTGCAGCATGCCCTGAGACGAGTCCACCCTGAAGAACTTGCCCTCGCTTTCCGAGACCCTTACCGATGACGACTGCGATGATACAGAGGAATACCCCGATGATGATTCGGGGGATAACTCCGATCTCTGGAGCCTCTGCACCAAGAGAGACTTTGAGGGTTTCCCAGCGATTCTCACCCAAAACGAGTAAAGATCCGACAACAATCGCGATGATCGTGGTGATCAATACCGCACCCGCGGCGATGTCCTTTGCGAACTTCGCCATAGGGTTATAGTTAGGACTGACGAGATCGACAACGGCCTCGATGGCAGAGTTGAACATCTCGGCGACGACGACCAGCGAGATCGTAAACAGCAAGACAAGCATCTCGCGAAGCGGAAGGTTCACGAAGATACCGAGGAGGATAACGATAAACACGACGTAGAGGTGAAACCTCATGTGCCGCTGAGTTTTGAAGGTGAAAACGATCCCGCGAATCGCCACGCGGAACGGCTCAAAAACGTTTCTTCGTTCGCTCATTCCTCTTCCTGATGGAGTACAGACGTCCAAAAGGCGTCAATCGGCGTCCCGATCATCTCGCCAATCTCGTTCATTCGAGTTTGCATTCTCAGTTTGTCTTCGTCTTGTACGTCATCATAGCCCTTAAGGTGAAGCACTCCATGGACGATCAATGCGATGAGTTCTTGTTCAAGTCCGACTCCCCTTGCAGAGGCCTGTCGCTGTGCGTAGGGCAATGAAATTGCAATGTCGCCGAGTGGGAACGGATGGTTTTGTCCGGAGGGAAAGGTGAGAACGTCGGTCGTGGCGTCAATGCCTCGAAACCTTTGATTTAGTTCTTGCACTTGCTGATCTGTAGTCACTAGGACGTGTACTGATTGGGAAATCTCTTCGATGCCACATACCTTCTCCAGAGCGAGCTGAAGCTTTGAAAGCTCCAGTTCTGACTCGGTTGCATTCTCAACTGAAAAGGGGAATCCCATACATGCAAATGGGGAGTTCCATAACAGAACTCCCCAAAAACTTCATTGACCGATTATCGCTGTGAAACGCGTCGACGAGCTTGTCGTCGTCGCTTCTCGCTTGGCTTTTCGTATGCGCTGTGCTCCTTCAGTTCTCGCAGAACTCCGGCTTGCTGGAGCTTCATGTTGAACTTCTTGAGTGCGCTGTCGATGGATTCGTTGGGTTGAACTGTAATGTAAACCATAGGTTATAGGGAAAGGATACCGCAAAACGAAACGACCGAGTCGGTACCGACTCGGTCGTAACTTCGCTCAAAGAATGATTTGGATTACCAAGTTGTGTAGCCTGTGATGCCCGACCTTACGTTTCCGAGTCCAGACAGGGTTGTGGTGTAGGTGAAATCGCTGGTGCCATCAAAATCCTTTGGGACCGCTTGAAGGTATGGACCTCTCCAGTCGGCTGCCGTCAAAGCGACCAACGTTGCTGTCGAATCGTAGCCCTGCGTTGGTGCGGTTGTAACTGCCAAAGAAGCGAGATCCTTAGGGAATAGTCCTGTATCCGCTCTGAAAAGCTCAACTGCATTACGGGCTAGCTTTAGGTTACTTCGGAGCGCCGACTCCTTGCTTCGGGTCGTCGAGTTCGAGAACTTCGGAATCGCGATTGCAGCAAGCACGGCGATGATGATGATGACGATGAGCAGTTCCACAAGTGTGAAAGCGTTTCGGCGATTTCGGAGCGAAGGTTGTCGCATATTTCCTCTCTTCAATGTTTATTGGTTTACTAGGGTCAATTCTTTAGAACTTTGAGTGAATTATCGAATGTTTTCGACCGCACTGTAGATCGGACCGATGATCGACATCGTGATCGAGCCAACGATGAGTCCCATCCCGACGATCATCAGCGGCTCAATGATGCTAACAAGTGCCTTTAGACGGCCGTCTACCTCAGTCTCCATGGATTTGCAGACGGTGGAGAGTAGTTGCGGCAAGCGCCCCGTTCGTTCCCCCACCGAGATCAGTTGGATGACTTGCTTCGGAAAAATACTGTGTTTGCCAAGTGCCTCCGACATTGAGCTCCCGCGCTCGATGTCGTCCTTTGCTGTGAACAGAGCTTTTTCGAGTTGTGTGTGACCCGCAACTCGAGCTCCCGCTTCAATCGCTGCGAGCAGGGGAACGTTTGAAGCCACAAGCGTGGAGATGGATTGTAACGAGCGAGCAAGCGCGAGCCGTTTCATAAGATCGCCCAAGAGTGGCAAACGTGCGGCCACTCCTGAGAGCACCTTTTGAGAGATTGGGTTTCTCAGGGCAATCGTCAGACCGACGATGAACGCGACTAGCCCTACCGCTGATACGATCGGCTGACTTCGGATAAAATCGCCCGACTTGAGCATCACTTGGGTAGTCAGCGGAAGCTCTGCTTTCATTTGTTTGAACACCACCGCAAACCGAGGCATAACGAATATGATCAGAACTAGAATCGTGCAGCTCGAAACTCCCAGCATGACGCTTGGATAGAGCATCGCGTTCATGATCTTTCGTTTGAGATCCGCGGCGCGTTCCATGTAGGCCGCACCGTTATCAAGGGCTTGATCTAGTCGCCCGCCCGCCTCAGCAACTCGAATCATGTCGACGATGATCGCGGGAAACATGTTGGGAGCGAGCCTCAAAGCTCCCGAAATCCCTTGCCCACTAACAACACCGTCTTTGACCAGACGCATCGTTGCTTCAATTTTTGGAGTGCGAGCACTGCTGATCACGGCATCAATCGCCTCGATGAAAGGAACCCCCGTTTCTGCCATAACGGCAAGGTTGCGAAGAATTCCGGCGGCGTCTTGGGGAGAGATCTTTGATCGAGCGGCTTCCGGTAGAGCTGTACTCTGTTCCGTCTTTTGCGCTTTTGCGCCATCGGGGCGCAAAGCGATGACGCTAATGTCTTGTTTAGAAAGACGATTTTCCGCATCCTCCATCGAGGATGCAGAGATGGCACCTTCGACACGAGTGCCTTTGCCGTCGATCCCCTTGTAGGCGTAGGAGACCATTAGCCTTGCTCCGCAGTGACACGCACGACTTCCTCAATTGTTGTTCGGCCTTCCAATACTTTGTCAGAAGCGTCTTGCCGAAGCGTCAGCATTCCGTTATTGATCGCAGTCTGCTGAATTTCGCTGGCATTCTTGCCAGCCAAGATCATTCGTCGAAGTTCCGAAGTCATTTCAAGAACTTCATAGACTCCCATTCGACCTCGATAACCAGTCTTCGAGCAGTGCTCACAGCCCTTTCCTCTTACAAATGTAGAAGCTGGATCGAGTCCGAGCCGACGGATGTTCTCCGGATCTGGTTTGTACTCTTCGAGGCACTTTGGACAGTTAACGCGAACCAGACGTTGGGCGACCGAGCATGAAACTGAGCCCCCAAGCAGGAAGGGTTCGATACCCATATCAACGAGTCGAGTGATCGCGGAAGACGCGTCGTTGGCGTGGAGCGAGCTCAACACAAGGTGCCCAGTCAAAGCCGCCTCGGTTGCGATCGAGGCCGTTTCTTGGTCTCGAATTTCACCAACCAGAATGACGTCAGGGTCTTGGCGCAGCATCGAACGAAGGCCCGTCGCAAAGGTGATTCCAGCTCTTGGATTAACGTTGGCCTGAGTGATTCCGTCAAGCTGGTACTCAACTGGGTCCTCAATCGTGATGATGTTTCGATAGATCGCATTCAGGTAGTGCAGGCCCGCGTAAAGCGTGGTGGTTTTTCCGGACCCGGTAGGGCCGGTGACCAGAATCATGCCCTGAGGCTCTTGAAGCCTGGATGTCAGTGTCTTGAATCCAGATGCGTGCATGCCAAGCTTCTGAATGTCGATCATGGCCGCGTTTTTATCGAGAATTCGGATAACGATCGTCTCTCCGAAGACGCTTGGATAGGTCGACACGCGGAAGTCAAACTCACCTTGTGGGGCGACAAGAGTACAACGACCATCCTGTGGAGCGCGTCGCTCAGCAATGTCGAGTCCCGCCATCAGCTTGATGCGCGAAGTAAGAGGCATCTGAAGGTCTTTTGGAACCACCATGACTTCTTGAAGGAGACCATCGATACGAACGCGGACGCGCACCCGCCGTTGGTGAGGCTCAATGTGAATGTCCGAAGATCGCATCGCGATAGCACGGATCAGGACGGCGTTCACCAACTTGACGACGGGAGCACCTTCGCCAACTTCGCGAAGCTCGACGACATTGGTTGTGCTCTGGTCGTCATCTTCTTGCGACTGAAGAGTGAGCGAGTCGGTATCAACGCCTCGCACTGCTTCGCCAACAATCTCACCCAGATCGTCGTACGCACCGAATGTTCGGAAGATCGCGTCGCGGACGTCCGTCTCGGTCGCCAACAGTGGGTCGATGTCACGCCCGGTTAGGTTCGAAAGCTCATCAAGGGCAGTGAGATCCAGCGGATCAACCATCGCCATCGTCGCCGAAATGTCAGTGACCTCTATAGGCACGGCCAACAGCCGAACCGCTACGGAGTGGGGAATGATCTTGGCCTGATCAAAATCGAGGTCGGTCTTTGCTAAGTCAACAAACGGCACGCCCATCTGGAGGCCAACTGCCGCCAGATTCTGCTTTTCAGAGATCCTCTTGAGTCGAACAAGAAGATCACCAACCGACTCACGAGTATCCTCGCGTTTAGCGAGGATCTCCATGAGTTCCGCGCGAGAAATCAGTCCTTCTTCGACAAAAATCTCGCTTAGTGGGCGATCAATGTTCATTGTTTGATGATGTTGGGCGTGATGCTGATGATGAGCTGAGACTTTCTCTTCTCAATCCGACGACTTTTGAACAGCTCGCCAAAGAACGGAATGTTGCTCAAAACGGGCAACCGCTGGTAGTTCTTGATGTCTTCCTCTTTCACGAGTCCGCCGATGACCATCGTGTCACCGTCTCGCATGGTGAGTCGGTTCTCACTGCTTCGTGTCGCGAGCTGCGGGTAAGTACCGCCGTTCACATTGAGAAACTCTATGATCGAAGAGACTTCCGGCCGGACGGCCAGGGTGATGCTGCCGTCAGCGGCGATCTGTGCGCTCACATCAAGTTGAATTCCAATCTTGAGCTCCTGCACCGAAAATACAGGTTGGCCATTTGCGTTAAAGCTCGCAACGATCGGGAACTGCCGTTTCTCTCCGATCAGGATCGAAGACGACTCACCATCCATAACATTGATATTTGGACTTGAAAGCAGACGAGCCTTGTCCTTTTGCTCAAGTGCCTTCAGTGTGGCCGCAAAAGAGACTCCGGTTCGCTGGAACGTCCCGAAGTTTGGCGAGGAGTTCGTCACCTCAGAAACGTTGAACTGACCAGGAACCCATTGGATGCCTTGTTCGTTCAAAACGGAATCGGAAACGTCATGGATCGTGACCGTAATCTGAACTTGTCGTCTTGCGATATCAGTTGCGCTAATAATGGCTTCCAACTGGGCAACTGCTTTAGCCGGGCCGCTGATAAGAATGGTTCTAGAGTTATCTGCAGCTTGATCGACAGGAGCAACTGGGGCCCCGCCCCCAGCAGCCGCCACAACGTTGAGTCGAGGGACTAGCGAATTCGGCATTGCAACAAGAGAAACACCGAGCTTTGATACTGCATCTTTCAGTGCGTTGACCAGCGTTGTGGCCCCAAGGTATTTCAACGCCACGACCTTGAAAACGTCGTCAGCTTTAGGCGTCGGTTCGGGATTCGTAGTCGTTGTATTCCCCGGAGCCGTCGGTGTCGCTGTCTTTGTTGGCGTCTCTGACGCATACTCCTCGGGGTACGCCGCTCGAAGAACTGCATCCTCTGCCATCACAAGCGTGTTTCGAACCTTTAGAGTTCGAACGCCTGCCAACGCTGAAATGTGCTTCATTGCTTCGCTCAGTGGCATATCTTTGATGTTCAAAGTCACCTTCTGGTCGGCCTTTGAGATCAGCACGATATTGATGCCGGTCTGTTTGCTGAGCAGTCCAACGACAGTTTCCAACGGGGTAGCCGATAGCGCAACCGAGACTCGCTTCTCCATCGGAGCCGCTGGCTGAGGCTCAAAAAACTTGTTTGCTGCGCCGGCGGGCTGACTAGGATTCTGAACGTGAGGCACTTTTGGCGCCACGGCGTTAGTGAGATCAAGACGCACCTCTGATACTTGGCTTCCGATTGAGATGAGTTGTTCGGGTCCTTGGTCGCCTGGACGCAGCCCTCCCTGAGAAGTGGTTCCTGGCAGCGCTGGCGGTTGGCTCGTGGCGTTGATCGGGGCGGAGACTGGTCGATCCATCGGGCGAACCAGCGTTGCAGAACCGGGATCGCCTAGTTTGATCTTTACTTTGCCCTGAGCGAGCAGGGCTCGCGAGAGGGGTGTTCGCAGGCTCATTTGAATAGGACTGCTGAGCACTGACCCTCCAAACCCTTGCCTCAACAACATTTCGGAGATGCTAACGTTCAGTCGTTTGGGTCCAACACCACGGAAAGCTACTGTCGGAGCCGAAACAAGCTTGGTTGGGGCAACGTACAGCTTGCAGACTAATCCTGAGTTTGAGGTCAAAACAACGGCGAGTGCGAGGGTATCAATCATAGTTGGACCTCCCTTCCAATCCAGACCGACTTGCGTCGACCACGGATAGAGAGAGTGAGTTTTTCAGAGGTCATCGCGATCACGCGAATCCCGTACGGCAATCCTTCGCCTTGGTCTGCGGTGTATTGGCTCTCGCCAATTCGGATGATTGCCACTGGATTTCCAGCGTCAACGAATCCTTCAAATCGAATCATAATCGGCTTTGGAGTGTCTGCATTTTCAGGTGCTTCGCCTCCGCCGGCGGGCAGTTCTCCCGTGGCGGGCAAACCTGGATGGTTTTCAGAAGTCGGATCCAGGGGAGTGGTTTCTCGTTCCGCTTGAGATCCCTTTCGACCAGCCTTTGGGAGCGATGCAGGCGGCTTCTTATCACCAACAGTTGCAATCGGCTTCTTGGGTTCAAGCTTTCCGAAGGGTGTCTTGTCAATCTTGGGAGGAAGGTCGCTTTCGATCTCCTCAGATTCGCCAGGCTCGGTTGCAGGGAGTTTCTCGGACGAAGGTTTGGTCGTGGTTACAGCTGGGTCGGGTGACTTTTCCTTTATCTCAACGGGCGCAGGAGCGGGAGTTGATCCGCTTGCAAACGTCGAGAACAGGCTCGTACCGAGGAAGCCAATCGCGCCCACCGCGACGACTGCGAGAATTACTGCTTGCTTAGGGTTTCCGGTTTTCAACTCTTGACCTCCATCTTCAGGACACGAAGGGTCACTTTTGCGTTCACTTCAGACTGCTTCGTACGACCTTCGTTGATGTCAATTGAATCAACTTCGACCGGATCAGGTGCCGAGCATAGTGTGCGGATCACTTCAAAAACTCCTGTGAACGTTCCGTCGAGCTGAAACTGAACAGTGACCTGAGTCCAGCCCTTGACCTCTGCGGTCGTGTAACGAGAGGCGTAGGGTTGTAAGTCGGGTGCAGTCTGGAACTCAACCAGCCGACAACCATTTAACATCGCTGCCTCATCGATTACGGCCTGAATACGGCTCGCGCTCTTACGCTTCGGCATTCGGACCGTCAGCTTTTTGGACTGCTCAATCGTAGCTTCCATGTTGGCGATGTCTTTTTCAAGACCGACGATCTGTGCCTTGGCTGTAGAAGCGTTGATCATTGAGGCGATCGCAGAACCAGATACAAACAAGCAAGAAGCGGAGAAGAAGGCCCCCACTCCGATTGTCCATCGGCGGATGGCGCGAGAGAGTTTGCCGGTCGCAATGGTTGTAGAAATCACTTGCCCACCTTGACCTTTTTGAGATAGTCAAACACGACGCCATCGTCGCCCATCACCTGACTCTGCCGAATCGCGGTTTGGTTCGACGCCGACACATTTCGTCCTCGTCCGGCTGCTTCAACAAATCGACGTCCGTCGGCCGCGCTCCGGGCATTTGCAACCACCTTGAAGCTCAATTCACCTCCCATTGCCTCGATCTTGAGGCTATCAAAGCGGACGGTCTCGGGTGTGGATTCCAAGAACTTGTGAGACTCGTTGAATAGGTAGTTTCGATATTTGTTGCAGTTTCCTCGCATTTCCGCGAAGTCGAGGGAAGGAGTAACCTCTGCGACGGTCTTCGCGAGTTGCTTCTGATCTCGCAGGGCTGCATCACGTTTCTTAACAGACTCGTTTGTTCCTTCGAAGACATTGCTGCGCCAAGTGCTAACTGCTGGAAGAAGAACCAAACCGGCTAGGCAGACACCGGCCAAAACCAACATTTGTCGCTGAATCTCAACCTGCATCGCGGCACGAGAAGACGACCACTCGTTGAGCAGGTTTACCTCGACGTTAATCGAACGAGTCTTAGCCGACCCTAACCCAGTTAAATTCGCGTCCACCATCTAGTTGGCTCCGGTTCTGTGTGCTCTGACTCAATCCCGCTAGGGCAAGTCCCATGACGATCGTGTAGGCCTCTTGTCGGTTCGATACCGACGCGAAAGTCTCACGGTTGAATCGAGTCATCATTCCCGCGATGGGACGTGCAAACTCGATCCGCAGCCCGAGCTGCTTCTGTAAATAGTCGGCGAGACCTGGCAAACTCACCAGCCCTCCGCAGAGAATTGCTTGATCCAAAATCCCGGCGTAGCTCCGCTCGGGGTGCAGAGATCTAAAATAGCGCATGAGGCGCATGACTTCACGGGTCAGCTTCTCGAGCTGCTCGGTAATGTCGACGATGCCGTAGTCGTCTCCCAACGGCACGCTGAGAATTCCCTTTGAAGAGAGGTTTGTGCGCGGATCGTGCATGACCGTGTCGGCAATTTCGGGAGAGAGATTGAGCGCGTCCCGAACCGCCGAATGGAACATGCTTGAACCAAACTTGACTCCCCGGATGAACTGGAGCTGTTGGTTTTGAACAACGTACATGTGAGTATTGCTTGAACCTAAATCGATAATCGTCAACGAAGCGTCGCGCCAAAGTGCGGATCTTCGATTCAACCGTCGTTCCACAACCCGGAGTATCGCCTGAGCTTCAAGCTCCGCCCGAATTGGTTCAAGACCGGCATAAAGCAGTGCCTCAGAACGGGAGTCGACGATGTTACGCGGAGTTGCGACGACAAGTGCCGAGATTTCGTCGCCATGCACCTTTGCTGTCGCTGCCTCGACGTATGCCGATTCGAGGGGGAAGGGGAGGTGCTTTCGCACTTTGAACTTGGCCGCTTCTCGAATCTCGGATTCTTCCATCAATGGTAGAGTCACCCACCGAAGTACGGCCAAGTTTGACGGAATATCGAAAACCGCGCCCGGGCACGAAATCTGATTATCGCGCAAGAACTTTCCAAAGTTCCGACCAAATTCTTTGGACTCCTCAATCATTCCATTCTTGATCGAACCGGCGGGAGGGATGAACGAGCCAGCAGCACCGATGTCGGTCCGCGCACCAACTTGGTTCAGCATCAAGACTTTGGTCGAACGGGTTCCAAAGTCGACCCCAAGTGAAGTCGTATGATCTCGATTAGCGCTAACTGGCTCAAATAGCATTAGGCTGCTCGATCCTCCAAGCTCGCCTGATTAGCCTCAAACTTTGGACCCCAATAAGCGGAGTAGAGATCATCGAGCTCACCAGCGGCGAGGAGCTCTTTCAGCGCTTCGACGACGACGGAGTCGAATTGGATTCCCGCACCCTTCGAGAGCTCGCCCATAACATGACCCATGTCCATGACGCCTCGATAAGGGCGGCGACTGCTCATCGCGTCAAAGGCGTCGGCAACGCAGACAATGCGGAGTGAGAGCGGAAGTTCGCCACCCTTTAGACCGTCGGGATATCCTGATCCGTCGAGCTTTTCGTGGTGGTTTCGAATGATCATCAAAACGCCATCGCTGAGCATGAGCGGGCGGCAGATTTCGTAGCCAATAACCGGGTGAGACCGCATGAAGTGAAACTCATCGTCGGTTAGTCGGCCGGGCTTGTTCAGGATGGCGTCCGGGACACCGATCTTGCCGATGTCATGGAGAATCGTACCGATTCGGAGTTCTTCGAGCGCGTCTGGCAGCAAACCGAGCTTTGAGCCGATCATGACCGAGAGATCACAAACGCGCTGAGAGTGACCTCTCGTATAGTCGTCGCGGGCTTCAAGCGC
Organism: Armatimonadota bacterium; assembly: GCA_037138755.1. NCBI lineage: Bacteria > Bacillati > Armatimonadota > Armatimonadota bacterium. Next base: position 1,506,124 of record JBAXHT010000001.1, read on the forward strand.
GGTCGCTAGCGACTCAAGAGTTCGAAGAAAGGTCGCACGGTTACGCTCTTCCATTCGAGCGTTATGAATCGCGTTCGCGAGAAGGGAAGAAAGGGATTGAAGAAGATCAAGCTCCTCAGCCTCGAGAGCTTCAGCCTCTTCAGTGTTCACAATGGTCATTGCGCCAATGATCTGCTCATTGATTGCCATTCCCACACCCCGAAACTCGCGGTTAAGTAGTGGCACCGAGACTGCGCTCTTGATGGCTAAACCAATTCCGTCGCACTCGACGGTCTCACCGTCTTTTGCCGTCAAAGTGATCGGCTGGCCCTCTTTGGCCACGTAGCCAGAAATGCCGTCTCCCATCGCAACAACCATCGGGAAGAAGAAGTCACCAGATTGCGAAAATGCGGCCTCAGTGATGAGAAGCCCTGGATCCTCATCGGAGGTAAGGACGACCATCCCCGCTGTGGCACCGACATCTTGAATCGCGCTTTTCAATGTTCCTTGAATGAGTTGCCGAAGATCGCCGGAAGCAGCTACGTTCGAAGACGTGTTCATCAACGTCGAGAGTCGTCGATCTCGATCTCGCAGAATGCGATCCTTGGCTTGGAATCGTGCGAGAGTGATTCCGCCGAAACCTGCAAAGATCAATCCGAATCCCGACGAGAGGAGAGACTTCCAGGTTTCGTTGAGGATGGTCCCATAAACGGTGATCCCTATGGCTACGATGGTCACCAGCGTTACTCGCCTGGTGTTACGTGTACTCAAAGCTTCGAAAATGATCGCTGGAATGCTGATCATCCAGACGTTCGCCATGTCCCTGGGTCCGTAAATCGTAGCGGCGATCGGAAGCAGGATGTCAAGAAATCTCGAGTGCGAGACTAGGTTTTGTCCGTACTTTCGATAGGCCTCAGGCTTTCGGATCATGAACTGGATCGCAAGTCCGGAAATCGCACCAAACGCGCATCCACCGAGAATCCATTGTTCGTCTGCGCTGCCCCAGGCGACCACAGCCCAGATCAGCATGAGCGCCCAGCGGGCTTTAAGCCAAAGCTGATCGGCAGCAAAGGATATCTGCAACTCCCGCTTCAAACTATCACCCCGTTGATTACCTGGTCAAAATACATGGCTGTACCGTTAGGTAAATCGGAGAACTTATGGGTTCTCTTTAGGTTTGTTGACTAAAAAAGCTCTACCACATGCCAGGAACACGCATTCGTTTGTCCCAGGCTGGGCTATTCCAGAAGAAGGAATCCTCGACAACCGTCAGCTCCTGGTTCCCTAAGTTGAACTTGTTTGCCCAGATCCCGCCTTCTACGGTAAGGTCGCTTCCACCTGACCGACTAACGATGCCATTGCAGATGAGGTAACCGGACAAGTTGTTTGTCTGTAGGGTGACGTTCCCGTCCACAATAATCAATCCTTGATCAGTTGAGGAATTTCTCGCAAAATTCTTTATGAAGACGTTTCCTTTCACGAATACTGTGCCTCGACCTGAGTACTGCACGTCAAATGTGACGTTCCCGTCGTTGTACCAGAGGCTCTGAAATGCTCCGATAGCCGAAAATGATAAAGAGTTGCAGCTCTGGGTTCCGGATGTCTTATTGCTTGCTGCTGCGGCATAAGCATTGGAGTCCAGAACTGCAACCGTGCTACGCCGGCCCAATCGGAGTGCTCCCGAGACTGTCGGCGTTTCCGTGAGAGAACTCCTTGGTCCATACAAATCTCGCGAAATCTTTACTTGATTTCCTCCAGACTTGTAATCGCCTCCTAGATACACATCGCCGGTTACTAACACATCACCACCGGGTTGGAAATCAGTTTCGCTTCCTAGTCCAAACCAGACGGGCGAAATCGCACCCCGATTACCAATGAAGAACTGTCGCGTCCGAGTCGCCCTCCTTCCGACGACTGCGGTATCAAGTTCGACCATACGGCTCTTCGTACCTATTCCTGCGGAGGCATCAATCGTCACCTTATAGCCGTTGATCGTCAACGATGTCGTACTAGGGATAATCAATGAACCCTCCAACTCCCGTTGCGTGAAGATCGCCTTAAGGCTGTCCTCTATGTAGTCAAACTTCACATCCTCCTCTGTTCGAAACTGTCTCAAAGTCGTAAACTGGCCGACATCTGCGGTGCTCATCAAAATAGTCGAAACCGAGGCAATTAGCACAACACAAAAAATTAACACAGAGCCGCGCTTGCGTCGAGTCCTCACATTGCGCCTCGCCAGTGAAATCGATGGTTGAGATCCAGCCTAGCGGGGCGGCGAGAAGTCGCTAGTCCGCCATCCTCCGGCTCCGACGTTGCAGTCTGAAGGCGAACCCTCACTAACTGGGATGAGGTCACTACAGTGAAAGTAACCGTTCCTGGAATGGAAACTCTCGGTTGTCCCGCCTGCCAAAATGACCAGTCGCGATTGATATCGCTCACCGTTGGAGTCGTGTCGTCGGTGCGGATCGCCATGAACCAAAAACTCCCCGTACTACCCGGCAACCCCAGGGCATCGGCAGAGTAAAACCAGACCCGTTGATTTCTGGAATAGGTTTCACGGAGCATCTTATCGGTAGCGTCGGGCTGCGTGTAGTCTTGAAATCCATCCGCGTCGCGATCAATTCCTTCCTTTGGCAGCGTACAAACCAGAGCCGTCTTGCCGCTGATCGACTTAGTCTCAACTCTGACCGCCCCCATGCAGGCAACTCGCATTGCAGATACTAAAGTCGTCGATGATTGCAATGTGCTAAACCGAGAAACCGCATCCGCCGTACGGATGGCGACAAACGAATACAAAGTAGAAGCAGTGCCGACGATCAGCGCGGTCAGAACCAGTGCCAGGGTCATTTCAATCAGCGTCGAGCCGCGCCTAGTTGACATCCGGACACCTCACGTAAGTCTCAATCGTAATGGTCTCGGTGTAGTTTCTTGGCCCTTTGCTCTCCGGCCAAGACGCCGTCCCAACAATGAGTGCCACCCCAGAGTAGCTGGACCAGGTCGGAGTCGTCTTGACTACGCATGTTTTCCCTCCTGGCAACGTGGCATTGGTCGTGATCACACTGGGTAACGTGGTGGATGTTTGTGCGGTCTGAGTCGTTACCTCGAGTCGATCCTGCAAAGCCGCCAAAGCGACCGCTCTCCGCTCGGTACGTGCGATGTTTCCAACTGCCTGTTCGGCAGTATCCGTCAATGCGGCCGAACAAACGCCAAGAAACGCCGCCGCGACCAAAACTTCGGCCAACGTAGTTCCCCTTTGACGGCGCAAACACCTCACCCAGCAATTATCGGGGCAAAACAGCCAAAGTTGGAGGGGCATCCACAAGCTCAAGAGTCAATAGAAAAGACTCAAGACTACAGTTGGTACCGGGGATGGGACTCGAACCCACACGACTTTCATCAGCGGTGTTTGAGACCGCCGCGTCTACCATTCCGCCACCCCGGCACATTTAGGGCGCGATAAAGAATGTACCCCGTCCATAATGAAGAGGTGATCCTCTCGGCACAAGGAATGAGCAAGCGGTTCGGTCCGCGATGGCTTTTCCGAGGCCTCGATATCGAGATTTCACAGGGGGATTGCCTCATCGTCACCGGCAAAAACGGCTCAGGGAAGTCCACTCTCCTTAAACTCCTTGCCGGTCTCGAGCGACCAACCGAAGGCACCCTGAAAAACGGTTTCGACAACGAGCAATCTAATCGCACGTACTGCGCCCTAGACCAAGCCGTCTTCCCCGTGTTAACGGTCACCGAGCACCTCGAGCTATCTTCCCAACTCCGCTCCCAATTGCCAACTCCCCACTCCCAACTTCTCACCCAAGTCGGCCTCTCGGACCACCAAAACCACCAGGCCCAGCACCTTTCCAGCGGCCTAAGAAGCCGCCTCAAAATCGCCCTCGCGATCCAATCCCAACCCAAACTCCTGATCTGGGACGAACCCGGTGTCGCCCTCGACGAAGCCGGTCGTGAGTTAGTAGCCAAAGTCGTCAAAGAGCAACTCCAACGCGGAGCCCTCGTCCTTGCCACCAACGACCCCGACGAAAGGAGGTTCGGCACCCATGCCCTCGAGCTATAAACCCATCCTCGCTGTCTTCAGAAAAGAGTGGCTCACCGAAAGCCGCACCCTCAGCGGAATCACCACCACCGGCCTTATCTGCTTCGTCAGCGTCGTTATCCTCAACGCGATCACTTTCACCACCAAGCTCAACCCCCTCGTCGCCGCCGGAATGTACTGGATGGTCCTCACCTTTAGCGCCGCCATCAGCCTCCCAAGAACCTTCCTTCAAGAAGAAGAGCAGGGCACGGCCGACTTTTGGCGCCTCTTCGCCACCCCCGAAGCCGTCTTCTGGGGCAAGGCCCTTTTCAACATCACCCAGATGCTGATCGCCACCAGCCTAATGAGCGTCATGTTCCTCATCATGCTCCCCGTCAAGCTCGCGAACCCGCTTGCGTTCGCAGTCAACGGCCTCGCCGGAGCTGTTGCGATCGCCAGCACCGCCACCCTAGCCGGAGCAATCTCCGCCCCCGCCAGTAACCGCGCCGCACTCAGCACTGCTATTTCTGTCCCTCTTCTGATTTTTCTCATCAACCTGGGCATCACCGGAACTGCCACCGCTCTCGGTGAGGGCCTTAAAACTGGGGAAAGTGGCGTGATCGGAATGATTGCGTACGCAATCGCCACAACCACCATCGGCCCTGTGGTTTACTCAAAGATATGGAAAAGCTGACGCGGCCAGTGCTGTTCATTGGAATGCCGCTCGCCATCTGGCACAGCTACCTCGTCGGCGATGCCGCCGGGTTCATGAACCCCGAGTTCGCCCGTATCTTCTTCTGGCACTTCCCGTTCCCGATCATGGCGACCGGACTCGTCTCCGCCGGACTCTGGTTTAGCTGGAAGTACCTGAAAACCCGCGACCAAGCCTGGGACATCCGTAGCCAAAGCGCCCACGAGTACGCGATGCTTTTCATCCTGCTCACACTCGCCAGCGGAGTCTTCTTCAGCAAGGTCCAATGGGGAGCTTGGTGGCAAAACGACCCTCGTCAAGTCAGCTTCCTTCTGGTCAGCACGGTCTACATCGCCTACTTCGTCCTCCGAAGCGCCTTCCCCGACCCCGACAAACGTGCCCAAAACGCCGCTGGCTACGCCCTCGCCGCGTTCCTGCCTTTCCTTTTCCTCACCTTCGTCTTCCCTCGACTCCCCCAAGTCGAATCGTTTCATCCCAGCGAGACGATTATGAAAGGGCGCCTCAAAGGCGGCTACGCAATGGTCACCGTCGAACTGATGATCCTCGTCTGGATCCTCACCGCCTGGGTCTACAAGCTTCGCGCTCGCTCTCTGCTCATCGCACACAAACTGGAAAACAACTATGGATCTCTGGAAAGTCCTCGCCGCTCTGACGTCAATGCTCCTGTGGTTCGGCGTCTGCCTGATGCTCCTTCGGACGGAGAAAGCAGTTAAACGCGCCGAAGAGAAGCTCGACGAACTCTCGAAGTAAAATCTGGAGTGCGGAAACTTGTTCCCGCTTTGGTTTCTAGCGATTCATCGCGGTCGGGAAGGCTCAACAATCTCCACGCCGAGCAAGCTCGGCTGACCCAAAGCGGTAACAAGTTTCCGCACTCCAAATCGCCATGTCCAGCTTCACCGAGATCGCCGAATTCTACGACGATCTCATGAAGCCCGTGCCCTACCGCATGTGGACCAGCTACTACCTCCTCCTCCTCTCCATGCAGGGCGCAAAGCCCAAATCCGTCCTCGACGCCTGCTGCGGAACCGGAACCCTTACCCACATGCTCACCCACGAGGGCCTCGAAGTCGAAGGCTTCGACCTCAGCGAGCCCATGATCCGCCAAGCCCGCCTCAAAGCCGAACGCAGAAAACTCCCCCTCAGATTCGAAGTCGCCGACGCCCGAACCGTCGACATGGGCCGCAAGTACGATGCCGCACTCTGCTTCTTCGATAGCTTCAACAACATCACCGACCCCCAAGACCTGCTCAGAGCGTTTAAGAGAATCGCCGCCCACCTCCCCCCCGGCGGCTCATTCATCTTCGATCTCAACCTCGCCTACGCCTTCGAACAAAAGATGTTCAACCAGCAAGACATGAGCAAATCCAGCAAAGTCCGCTACCGCTGGCGGGGCGACTACGACCCCCGAACCTGCATCATCAAAGTGAACATGCAATTCTGGGTCGGCGAACAACACTTCACCGAAACCCACACCCAACGCGCCTACGAAATCGAAGAAGTTGTCGACCTATTAGACGAAGCCAGCTTCCGCGATATCCGAGTGTTCGAATCCTACACCCTCAACCCGCCGCGAGAGAAGTCAGACCGCGTTCATTTTGCGTGTATAAAGAAGTGATTCGGTGGAAGTCTGGTCCGAGAATCTGCCCGAAAACCATGTCTACCTTCGACACTGTACGGTAACGTACCGACTGAACAATCCGGTCGGAAACCGTACTTGCCTCTGGGTCGCCGCGGACGGTAACTATCACGGCAACCTAGGTATGCAGCACGAAGACATTGTTTCACAGGCAAATGAGTCTGAGCTGTGGGGCGGCACTCTTGAGCTCATTAACGGACCTATAATACTGCTCAATAGGAACACGGCTGTCCGACTCGACAATCACTTCTGGGGAAGTTTGTCGACGCCTCTTGGCCCAATCTATTACAGTAGCTACTCTGCGACATTCCATTGGATGCTCGCGAGCGAGATTTGGTCCGGCAAACTGGACGGGCTTGACTTCTTCGTTCGTGATTACGATCCTCAAAGAAGAGTTGCCGAAGGTGGAATCGAGCTAGTCAACGACTACACAAACTGGCGAGAAATTGAGCTTGACCCATTCGCAAAGCAAATTCGAATCCTCGACCGTCCAAGGTGAAGCCGAATCGAGGCATCATAATTCAGCATCTTCCTTTTCCATGCGCCGTGCGACCTCCTTAAGTTCTGCTGAAATCCTCACTCGTCTTAGTCTCTGAAGAACTCGGAAGTATCCAGCACTCAGTGCGAGCTGTCCGAGGCACCAGCCTGGAAGTGCCCATGCCGAAAGACTTACTCCCGTAAAATTCATGACCGGCCAGATGAGGATGAACGAGAATCCAGCGCGTAAATAGAACTTCCTTGAGCCCCCGATAAAAGCGTAGCGGAGCCATCTCATCAGATCGAATCCGTGACGCGTGCCGAAAATCCAGTCGATTCTGAGCAGGAGCCACAGTGCTGCTAAACCAAAGCCCACCACAATCGCTTGCACCCAAAAGGTCGGATCCGACGTTTGAGCGCTTTTAGGGATACCGATCGCAAACAGCATCGAAAGAGTACTGATCAGCAACAGAGATAGCCTCAATAGGCAGACCCCAAATCCCGCCACCATTCCTCTGGCCACGAACCAATTGTACGCGAGAAGCCACCGCTTGGGCAAAGAAAGTAGTTCCCCTAAGAGAGAACGTAGAGAATCCCTAAAAAAATGAAATAGGGCCATGTGTTCGGGAGCTTATAGTCGAAAACTTCCCCTCGAAAAAACGCACGCCACATTTCAAATAGATCCCAGATCCCATAACCGATCACAACAATCGCGACGAGCCACTGCGCGGGCAGGGTAAGCAGATGCAGCCTGGGTGGCAGATGCTGTCTTTTCAAGCGATCAATATCGGAAGCCTCGTAATCCCCCGATCCCAGTTTGTCCGTGAACCGCATGATAACTACCTGAACTTCTCGTTCTGCGAACGCAAAAATCCGACTGACTCCAAAACTGCTGTACACTTCATCCATGAACCAACAAGAACCAGAGGTGCTGACTCCTGAGGAGTACGCCGCTATCGACCTAGTGCCGCCCCATCAGCCCGGAGACGGAATCCCGCTGAGCACAGCCGTCGAGCGAGCAAGAGCAAGGACGGCCGCTTGGCTTGGCGCGCATGAGGTGATTGAGAAATCCGCGTAGTTGTGCTCAGCACGTGGGCTGACCTCGACCTATCCGGGATCCACACGACCACCACAGCCGACTTCGGAATGACCCAAGCTGACCGATACATCCAGTTCCTGGTCTCCGAAATGGAACTTATCGCCTCGATGCCTGGACTGGGTAGGCGCATCGCAGAACGACCAGGACGCCAAAGTTACATTGCCAAATGGCCCGGAGCCAAAGCGGGTCACCGAATTGTGTATGAGGTAACGGAAGAAAGCATCTACGTCGTTCGAATCCTTCACACCGCAATGCAGTACTTCTTGTATATTGAAGACCAGATTTCGATGCCTCGGGATCCGTGATCCTGAGGCTACTCCGGCAGCCTCCCAAACGAGTCATAATCCCTGCCCTGTCCAAAGAGAATCCTAGGCTCGGGAGTCATGCCCAAAACCCATTCGTCTTAGCCTCGGGATTGAGAATCCTGAGGCATCGAGAGTTACTTCGCCGACCCCGCCAGAATCCCGTAGAACGCCGCCGCAGGACCTGTGTTCTGGTGCACCGTAAACTCGCTCGACATCGGCGAATTGCGGTTGCTGAACCACATCTCGTTCCCCGGCCACTGGTCAATATCGGGATAAGCCGTCTTGTTTGCCCAGTGCGAATCCCATGGCCCATTCCCGTAAGGCTTCTCCTTTCGCCAGGGTCCGTAAGGGATGAAGCCGGGTGGGAACTTGCCGAGGCACCAGAAGTCGAGGTGGAAGAACTGTGTCACGTTGCGGGGGCCGACCCCAGTCATCCAAACCATGTTCAAAGCGTTGGTGCCAAGGAAGTAATCCGCGGTCGTAAACAGCACGGATCGATATGCCCGAGATTTCTCAGGATCACTTTTTTCGGTCAGCTTCATCGCAACTGCGACTTCGGGGATCAAAGGCGTTGTTTGCTGGCCAATGAGCATCGGCATATTGAAATCGCCACCCCAGCGAAGTGCCCGCTTCGAAGCCGACTCAAGCCCGTGAGAATTCGCCGTAGCAAGCACCGCTCCCCGAACCCGTTTCATCAACGCAGGGTCCGCCTTTGCCGCCGAGAGCGCATACAGTCCCAGACCGTACTGCTGATCGCCCCAATAGATCGTCCACTCCTGAATATCCGCCCAATCCTTCTTCAATTGAGTCTCATAGGCCACGTCCTCCGTCAGAGCGAACAGCGCCGCCGCTGCATAGGTCCGGTAATCCTTCACCACCACTTCATCCTTCGCCAGCGTGTGAGCCAGCGCCCACCGGTAAGACTCCACGGCTTCCTTCTTCCAGTCAACCTTCTCCGGATCGTTCAGCCCCTGTGACTTCAACACCAGCGCAACATGCGCCGCCGCACCCGCATAGCGAAACGTCGACATCGGGTCCTCACCGGCAACAATCCAAGTCCGGTTCACGTCCTTCCAACTCGGCGTCCCTTCGCCGTCGGCTCCGAACTGGTCACCGCACACCCGCAACGAAAGCCCGCCCGTGCCGTACTTCTTCGCCAAAAGCTCCGATCGCAGTCGATACCCAAACCGAGGCAGCCACATTGCCTCATCCAGGATGTCCGGAATCCCGTTCCCGCTCTCCGGAATGTTCAAATCCCCATCCCGAAAGTTCTCTGGAGCGATCTGAAAAGCCATCAGCAACTCAGTCGCCACCCGCAAGTGCGTCGGATAACTATCCCAATCCCCCGCATCCTGATACCAACCCCAGGCATCCAGCGGTCCCTTGATCCCCGCCTCCATCGCCGCCTTATCTTCAGGTGTCGAATCCGAAGTCTTCCAGTCCAACATCCGAGAAGTGGTGTAAACCAGCTTTCCCTTGAATCCGGGAGTAAGCAGAGGGTTATGCGGAGCTGGCCGAACTGATTCGGTAAATGGCTTCTTGAGCTCGATCCCGGAGCGATTGTGATACAGCGATCTCGTAGTCGCGACATAGGCTTCGCGCAAGGCATCTGCTTTGATCTTGAACGGGAATGAGGTCCCGGTGCCATCTACTTTGAGTCGGTACGAACCAGGCGTTTTGAACGAAGAAAAGTCGCAGTCATAAACGTCGGCGTTCAGATAGTTGCCAAAAGGTTTCGACTCCTGAACGTGTGCCGTCTCAGGCTCAGACCGCTTCTTGCGGAATGCAACTTTTCCTTCAAAAACGCTCTTTCCTTGACTGTCGATCAGGCGAAACGGCTTACCTGAGAACGGTGCGTAGTCCACCGAACCCATGTCCCCGGCCCAATGGTACAGGTAACCGTACTTGGCTGGCGCATCGGGAACGTAGCCAAGAAGGTTCACGTGTATCGCTTCACTCCTCATTGAGTCGTCGACTTTTACAATTTGCTTATCACATAGTCCCTTCGGAAGGGAAATCGAGGTGCTACTCCCTGTTGATACAGCACTCGGTAGAACTACGTAGAGCCAATGCTCTTTGACGTGATCAGGGCGGTCGTTCTCAAACCGGTCTCCCACCCATCGATCTGTAAACCAAGCAAAGTCGGTCCCTTTGGACTTTCTTCCGATGCGTAGCGCGGTCTGACTTCCAACGCGAAAGTTACTGGCGTTCGTTGCCTGACCGACGTTCATCGGTGCGGTGAATACTTGGTCGTCCGTATGCTTTTGTCCCAGCGAGTGGTGCTTCACATAGCCTTCGTTCAAATGAACCATTGCTATAGAAGGAGCGATGAGGCAGGCATCCACCAGTTGAGGCGTCAAAGGCGCGCTACCTTGGGACAGCAATAGCAGCGAGAACGCAAGCATCTCAACATCTTACAGTTGAGATTGGATTATCGATTTACACTTCTGCGCTTTGCAGATATGATTTCCGTGTTCATCCCCGCCCAGTGCAGCATTCCGCCGTACCGGCCGTGCTCCATCTTAATGCACTTATCCTGCACCGCAACTAGCCCCGCGTCAATCGCCCGAGACCCGGCGTCGAAGTTGATAATCCGCAACTGCGACCAAACCGCCTTCGCGCCATTCGCAATCGCCTGGTCGGTGATGTCCCACATCTCATGCCCAGGCCGAAAAACGTTGACGACATCCACCGCAAACGGCACCTCCGCCAACGACCGATAAACCTTCTGCCCCAGAATGAAATCCGCCTTCGGATGAACCGGAATCACTTCAAAACCTTCATCAAGAAGATAGGAAGCAACCATATTCGAAGCCTTGGTCGACTCCGTCGAAAGCCCAATAATCGCAACCTTCCGCATCGAAGCCAACAGCTTCTGAATCTGGTCGCCATTCTGATACCGCTCCCGCTGCTCCGCAGTCAGGGTCGTGTTCAAGTTAATGCTACAAGCGATACTCATGCCTTCTCCAAAGCCTGCTCCAGGTCCCAAATCAAATCGTCCGTCGTCTCCAGACCTACCGACAACCGAATCATCCCCGGCGTGATCCGCGCCGCTTCAAGTTCAGAGTCCGACATCTGTTGGTGCGTCGTGCTCGCTGGGTGAATTACGAGGCTCTTTGCATCGCCAACGTTCGCAAGGTGCGAGAACAACTGCAAAGACTCAATGAACCTCTTGCCCGCCTGACGCGCATCGGTACCCGAAATCTCAAAAGCAAACACCGCCCCCGCCCCCTTCGGCAGATATTTCTGAACCCGATCATGATGCGGGTGAGAGGGAAGTCCGGCGTAGTGAACCCGGCCCACCTTTGGATGAGCCTCAAGGAACCGGGCAACCGCCAAAGCATTAGAGACATGCCGCTCCATCCGAAGCGACAAGGTCTCGAGTCCTTGCAACAAGTTAAAAGCGTTCGTCGGCGAGATACATGCCCCGGTGTCCCGAATCGTCTCCGCACGCAGCTTCATTAAGAAAGCGTAATGACCAAACGTATCAAAGAACCGCATCCCGTGATAACTCGGCGAAGCATCTGCGATGGTAGGGAAACCCGAGAAATCAAAGTTTCCAGAGTCTGTCACCACGCCGCCAATCGACGTCCCGTGACCACCAATAAACTTCGTCGCCGAGTGCAGAACAATCGTTGCTCCGTGCTCAATCGGACGGCAAAGATAAGGCGTCGCGAATGTCGAGTCAACCACCAAAGGAATCCCTTTGGAATCACCCAAAGCAGCCAAAGCTGAAAGATCAGGAATCGAGTTAATCGGGTTACCGATCGTCTCGACAAACAACATCCGTGTCTTTGGGGTGACCGCTTCTTCCCAGTCCGAATCCCGATCCGGATCGACAAACGTGACGTCGATGCACAGCTTCTTGAGCGTGTGGGCAAACATCGTCATCGTCCCGCCATAAAGCTGGTTCGATGCAACAATATGATCGCCCGGCGAGCAAAGGGTCATCACCACCCCAAACTCCGCGGCCATCCCGCTGGCGGTCGCCACTGCGCCAGTCGCGCCTTCCAAAGAAGCAACCCGCTCCTCAAAAACCGCCGTCGTCGGGTTACTAATCCGCGAATAGATATTGCCGTACTGCTTCAACTCAAAGAGGTGAGCCGCTTCATCGGTGTCCTTGAAAACATAACTCGTCGTCTGGTGAATCGGTACCGCCCTAGCCCCCACGAATGGGTCAGGCACCTGCCCGGCGTGGAGCATTTTGGTTTCGAATCCGAACTGACGGGAGGAACTCACTATATCTATTATGGTTCTAGCTCTTGGTAATATCCCCGAGTGTCCGAGTGGAATCGAATCGTTCTTAGTCCAGCTCTTAAGAAGTCTGACGTTTCTTTTGCACTCGACGAGGACCTCTCCGAAGTGTCGAAGGACTGGAACCTCCAGCCAACCGAAGAGATTCTGAAGCGGATCATAGGCCTTTGGTGCGCAGCAGGCTACGCACAAACAAAGTTCAGTCCCTACTTTCCTGAATACGTTGAAACCAACAATATTCATGATTGGTTGACAGGTCCGGAGCGGAGGTTTGTGTTCACCGAGAAGCCAGGCAAATCAGACCAGATTCACTTTAGCTGGCGAACTGAGCACCTCTATTTCTTACTGTGGTGTGTTGGAGTTATCCCTCAAATAGATTTGCCAATAATGCAGTCCCGGATTGGCGACGTATTCGACTTGTTTCCGCAAGACATGGAGCCACCGGACGTGCTAAGACAAGCAATGAAAGTCCGACCAAAGGAAGACATCGTTGCGTGGGCAGAAGTCCTCTATGAGGTGCACGGAGCCCTCCGGCGCGGAAAGCTAAAGAAAACCAAGATTTCTATTGAAATCGTTCAAGAGTGGCACCACGCCGTCAACTGGATACTTGATGTTTGCCCCGGCGAATCTTGGGAGTTTGTGACGGCGGATACCTAGTAGCGAATAAACTCCCGAACCGCGTCATCTGACCGTAAGTACTCCAACTCCTCTTCGCCCGGGCGCTGGGGACGATCTCGCTCGCACGCCACAATGCAAAGGAACCCCAGCGGCGAATCCTCATCCGCCCGGAACTGGTGCCAAGTCATCGGCGGAATATGGACGATATCCTGGCAACAAATCTCCGAAACCGTATCGCGAACCAAAACCCGTCCCCGACCCCGGATCACCATCACCGCGTGCTGATGCTCATGTCGCTCCAGAGTCGAGTGACCACCCGGACCAACTTCGAAATACCGAAACTCAACCGGCAAATCGCCCTGCCCCTCCAGCATCACCTGCCTAGTGACGTCGCGGAACATATCGCCGTCCTCCTTGTAAGGAAGAACCTCAATCCCCTCCCACCGAAAATCACCCGTTGCCTTAACGATCATGATAAGTAGTTACTTCTACGCCAGTTTACTTGCCAATGCCAGAGGCTCGCATATAATGAACTCGTGGCCCTGCTCTCACTGATCGCCTACGTCGCCGGATTCCAATCATCGATCAACGGACCCCAGTTCCGGCTCGATTCAACGAATTCGTTCCCGTTCGTCATCCCCTGGGATGATGCTGTTAGCGGAACGGCGACCGATGTCAGCTTTCTCAATGCAAAACCCGCCGGAAAGAACGGCCGGATCATCGCCAAAGATGGTCACTTCTTTGAGGCAACAACCGGGAAGAGAGTTCGGTTCTTTGGTACCAACCTTGGCGCAAGAGCCGCATTTCCCCTGAAGGAAGACGCTCCAAAAATTGCCGCTCATCTGGCGAAAATGGGGATCAATATCGTCCGGTTCCACCACCTGCAGAACGATTGGGATAAAGAGTTCGGGATGATTTGGAAGAAGGGCCGAGAGCATATCGAGTTCGATCCCGTCCAGGTTGACCGGCTCGACTTCTTCTTTGCCGAGCTTAAGAAGCAGGGTATTTACACCAACATGAACTTGCAAACCACGCGCAAGATGGTGCCCGAGCTTGGATTCCCCGCGAGCACTCTCGAAATCCCGAACTTCCAAAAGAAGGTCGACAAGCTCAACGATAGGATGATTGGACTGCAAAAGCAGTACGCCAAAGACCTGATCGACCGAGTCAACCCGTACACAAAGCTGAAATACAGAGATGACCCCGCCTTGATGGTGATCGAGATCAACAACGAGAACTCCCTAGTCGGCTGGCCTGGAGAATCGCCCGGTCAGGGGTTAGAAAAATGGCCCGAGCCATACCAGAGCGAACTCCGAGCGAAGTGGAACAACTGGCTGAAAGCTAAGTATCTGAACGATGTCGGGCTCGCCAAAGCCTGGCCGACCAGGGACACAAGATCCGGAGCTTCGGCTACCACCCCGAAGAGTAAGTGGACTTGGGAGAATCAGTCGAACGGGGACGTTACGTATACAACGACCGCCAGCGATGCAGAAGGGGCACCGTTGCTCACAGCCGTCATCAAGTCAAACCCTGGGCCTAACTGGAACGTTCAGGCTCACTTAGGCGGACTCACCCTAGTTAACGGAAAGACCTATACTGTGCAGTTTCAGGGTAAGGCTGATAAAAAAGTTGGAGTCAACATCGACAGTCGCCTCGATATGCCGGACTGGCGATTCCTCGGGTTAGGTGGTTCTGTGGAACTAACTTCAGATTGGAAAACCTATTCACTGAGTTGGACCGCGATTGCCACAGAACCTGCTCATGCCCGACTGGGGTTCGTACTTGGCGATATTCGTGGAACGGTTCAGATCAAAAATCTAACCATTCGCGAGGGAACCCTCGAGACCGGAGTCGAACCTGGCCAAACTTTGGTGCGAGGCAATATCGGGATACCGAGCGCGGGAACCTCTGCAAAGTACAACGACTACGCTACATTCCTTTTAGAGACCGAAGCGAATTACAGCACTGCGATGCGCAAGTATCTGCGAACCGATCTTGGCTTCGACAAAGTCAACATGATCGACTCTCAAATCTCCTGGGGCGGGCTAACCTCGCTGGTCCGCGAGAAGAACATGGAGTTTGCAGACAACCATGCATATTGGAATCACCCTGCTTTCATTGGCAGCGACTGGGACCCCAAGAACTATCGTGTCGAGCGAAATGCTCTTGTCAACTCTCCCGATCTGGGCACCCTGAAAGACTTGTCGATCTGGCGAGTGGCCGGCAAACCCTATAGTGTGAGTGAGTACAACCATCCTGCTCCGAGCGATTTTCAATGTGAAATGATGCCGCTGTATGCCGCCGTTGGTGCAACTCAAGATTGGGACATTCTGTACACCTTCGCTTGGGATGGAACTGGCTCAAGGGAGAAGAACGACTTGTATGAGGGCTACTTCGACTTTGCTAAGAATCCGGCGAAGAAGGCGTTCTTCCCCGCAACTGCCTTGACGTTTCGGCTGGGGCTGTTCGAGCCGTTCGGCAACTTCAGTCCCATCTTTATTCCCGAAGACGGCTGGAAGAACTCCATGTTCCCAAGCGCATTCTCGAAAGACATTGATGTTCTAACTAAGCGCCACGCGATTGCGACAACGAAGTTCCAATGGCTACAAACCGAATCCACCACAACCGCCACCCGAACCGGGAACGGCACCGATAATGTCGTGGTTTTTGAATCTGATAAAGCAATCAGCATCGCTGGATTTGTTGGCGGAAAGTCGGTCAAAACAAAGTACGGAACGTTCAAGTTCGCCAACACGCCTACGAACTTTGCGTCCCTCATGCTCACCCCTCTGGATGGAAACGCTCTCAAAGTTTCTAAGCGAGTGTTGCTCACGGTCGTCGGTCGAGTTGAGAATCAGAACATGGGCTGGAACGCGGCTCGCGATTCGGTCAGCGATCAATGGGGAACGGCACCGAGTTCGGCTGAAGTCATTCCGGTCACTGTGACACTCGCCGCCAGCACACCCGTCAAAGTCAGTAGTCTCGATAGCACCGGAAAGCCAAAGAAGGCTCTTTCCTTCAGCAACAAGAGCTTCGAAATCAACCTCTCCAGCCGGTCCGCTTGGTACGAGATCACTCAATAATCCGCCCATGATCCCTCCTGTCCTTCTTCAGCAAATTCAGCTCCCGTTCATTGCGCCGTGCTTTAGCTCGCACATGGTGTTACAGCGCGACAAGCCCAACAACATCTGGGGTTGGAGTTCGCCAGGGTCGCAGATTCGAGTCTCCATCGGAGGCTCGCGGGCGACGGCAACGACTGATGCCACCGGGAAGTGGATCGCCCAAATCAAGCCTCCAAAGGCCGGTGGCCCTTACAAGTTGACCATCGAGGGACTCCAGAAGGTCGAACTCGATGACATCCTCGTCGGCGATGTCTGGATCTGCTCGGGTCAATCGAACATGGAGATGGGGATCTCCATGGCAAAGGATGCAAAGAACGAAATTGCCGCAGCGACCGACTCCCATATCCGGATTTTCATGGGCACCAAAACAACCTCGTTGAAGCCTGCCAGCACCAATGAAGGAACTTGGGCAGTCTGCTCCCCCGAAACCGTAGCAAAGGGCGGCTGGGGCGGATTTTCCGCGGTTGGCTACTACTTCGGCCGACATCTTCGGGCCAAAGTCGGGGTGCCAATCGGACTGATCCAAACCGCATGGGGCGGCTCCGCTGCCGAAGCCTGGACCAGTAGCGCCGGATTGGCTCCCGTCAAAGACTTCGACGACCAAGTCGCCCAAGCGCGAATCCAATCAATTGGTTCTGCGTCTTCAACCCACGACCTGATCGAAAAGTGGGTGACTCAGAACTCACCCATGCCAGCAGGAGCCGGTAACAAAACCGTCAAACTTCCCGGAACCACCCGCCAAATGGGCCAAGACGGCAAACGCCGAGTCTATTGGTTCCATCGAACCCTCAACCTCACCAAAGACCAAATCAGTCAACCCTGGCTCACCGTTGGTTCTGTCGAAGGTGCCGACGCCCTCTACATCAACGGCAAACGCGTGATGGCGGGCAACAGTATCCTGATCTGGCAAGCCGCCCAAATGCCCGCCGGAGTCCTGAGAGAGGGCGAAAATGATCTCTGGTTCCGTCTCGTCGACCTCAACGGAAACGGAGGGGTCACCAACCCACAGTTTAACATGGACTTTGGTGGCGGAAACCGCGTCGAACTCGGCGGCCAATGGGAGATCTACCCGGGTGCCGAACTCGACAAGCTCCCCAAGTTCCCGCCAATGATCGAAGGCAACCCCAACTGGCCAACCGTCCTCCACAACGCGATGCTCCGGCCCTTCCAGCCGATGGCAATCAAAGGTGCCATCTGGTACCAAGGCGAAACCAACGTCGGCCGAGGTGAGCAATACTCCCGCCTCCTACCCGCCCTCATCACCGATTGGCGCAAAGGCTTCGCCCAAGGCGACTTTCCATTCCTCGTCGTCCAGCTCGCCAACTACGGCCGCAAACATGATCAACCAAGCGAAAGCGGCTGGAGCGAACTCCAAGAAGCCCAAGCCACCGCCGTCACTCGAGTAAAGAACGCTGCGCTCGTCTGCACGGTCGACATCGGAATGGGTAACGACATCCACCCCACTAACAAGCAGGACGTCGGCCTCCGCTTGGGACTCCAAGCCGAGCGAATTGGCTACGGACGAAACCTTGTTTCGAGCGGCCCAACCGTAAAGGGTATCGACCTCAAGGGCAATGAGATCGTCGTGAAGTTCGATAATGTCGGTAGCGGACTCATGGCAAAGGGAAGCCTCAACAAGTGCTTCGCCATCATGGGCTCAAGCGGAAAATGGGTTTGGGCCGATGCCCGAATCGAAGGAGCGAGCGTCGTTGTGAGCGCGAAGGGGGTCATCGCCCCGATGTACCTACGCTATGCTTGGGATGAAGATCCGAACGCACCTCTGTACAACAAAGAAGGGTTGCCTGCCGTTCCCTTCAGAATTGATCCTCCAAAGTGAGAGTTGTTGTGCCCCGAACGCATCGGGGCACAACCGAACTTACGGAGCAGGAACGATCCGGACAATCTTGTCTGGGCCGTTCAGTGCGACGTAAATCACTCCATCCGGAGCAGTTGCGATATCTCGCACTCGTCCCATTCCGATCAGAAGTCCTTCCCGCTCGACGAGTTCGCCGTTCTTCGTCCGGATCCGATCAACGTTGTTTCCGCTCAGCCCGCCTGCGATCAGATCGCCTTTCCATTTAGGGAACGCCGCTCCACGTGCAACATCAAGGCCGGAAGCTCCGATCGAGGGTAGCCAGCGGAAAACTGGCATCTTGTACTTCTCGCCTGGCCCGTTCCAAGGCACCCACTCTGCTGAGTCGTTGTAGTTAATGCTGAACGCCACTTTGCTCCAACCGTAGTTGTCTCCCTTGGTGCAGTCGTTCAGTTCGTCGCCTCCACGGGGACCGTGTTCGGTGTCCCAGATTCGGCCATCCAATCCAATGGTCAAGCCCTGAGGGTTGCGATGCCCGTAACTCCAGACCTTTTCTGCGACGACTCCCTTCCCAACGAATGGGTTGTCCTTGGGAACCGATCCATCCTCGTTCAGCCGATAGATCTTGCCATTAGGGATGTTCAGGTCCTGCGCAGTGTTGCCGCCTCCACGCTCTCCCTGCGAGATAAATATGTGGCCTTTCCCATCGAACGCCAGCTTGCAACCATAGTGAACGCCCGAACCGTTGTAAAACTCCTGGCCGACCTGATAAATCGTTTGCTGCGAGCCCCACTCAGCATTGTCGCCGTTCCACGTTAGCTTGCCTCGGACGACCTTGGTCATGGCTGCTCGCGAACCATCGGCTTTGGGCTCCGAATAGCTGATATAAACCCAGCCGTTTGTCGCGTACTGCGGGTGAACGGCGACTTCCATCTGACCGCCTTGGCCGAGTTCGAGCACCTTCGGAAGCCCCATAATCTCGCCAACTTTCTGGCCGCCTTTATAGATAATGATTCCTCCAGGGCGGTTAGTAACCAACATGCGACCATCCGGAAGCCAGTCAATCGACCAAGGCACTTTGAGTCCTTGGTTTTGATCAACGACAGTTTCGACGCGATAGTTGTGCAACTTGGAGTTGAAAACATCGCCCGTCTTCTTTGGCTGGCCCATCTGCCACTTCAGAGCCTTGCCCTGAAGTTCTCGAATGTGAACCACCAGTCCCCAAACTTCTTGATCCGTCAACGTCTCGCCCATCGACTCCATTCCGGTGCCGGGGACCCCGTTACGGGTCGCGTCGAAGAATGCTCGGTCGTGCTTCTGATCAAACTTTTCAGGTGTCAAAAGAGTTTGGGTTCCTCCCCCACCGCCTTCGCCATTTTCTCCATGACACTTCGCGCAATAGTCGTTGTAGAGCTTGGTGACGTTTGTTCGACGCTGCTGGGGCTGCTTCTTGTTGGGCTCGTACGGAGCTTCCTTCTTCCCTGCAGCAATCGTAGTGCATCCGACCACAAGACCGGACGCTGCGAGAGCTAATTGAAACAGTTTTGTCATGTCAGTGGTTTTACCTAGCTCTACGGGTGAGGACGACCAGAACATCCGCAGTTAAGTTGTCAATTTTCATTGCGCCGCCCTTGATCGTGGTCGTGGTGTTGAACTCTCGGTCGCCGCTCATGTCGAAGATCTTAGTGTCGTAGACTCCATCCTTCCACTTTGCGTACTTGATCGTGCAGGTTGCTGTGTTGCCATTGCCGACCGCTGAATTGATCCGGATAACAGATTTGTCGCCGTTTGAGGCGAGCAATGCGCTGCTGACAGGCATGATTCCGGGGATATCGATGCTTCGAACCCGGAACCAATCGGGGCCGTTGTTTTCGATTCGCAGGAGATGCTGACCAGCGGTGTAGGGAACCCGGATTGATTCGGCCTTGTTGCCTTGCCCTTTCCACTCTTTGGAAAAGACCTCTTTTCCATCGAGGAAAACCTGAGCTTTGGAGCCGCCAGTCGCGAACTCGGCGAGGTTGATACTCGCCTCGCCAGGCTGCTCGGCAGTGAATTTTATCGAGACTGGCTCGGGCTGCATTTCGCGATGCCCGGTGCCTTGGAAGTAGCCGGAAAGTAGTCCGACCTTCTCAGCGTCCGCAGGGAGGTCGAAAGACATCACGTCGCTCTTCCCCCAACCGCGACCAGGAATTAGCTGAAGGGTTGCTCCTTTGGGCGAATTGACGGCGATCTTTTGGCGTTGGAAGGTCATCGGATCGCCGAGTAAACTTAGTACATCGATGGACCGCTTGTATTCCCCGTACATCCCCGGCTTACTCATCTGATCCCAGTACCAGAATTGCGCCGCTCCCGAGTGTCCCGCGAAGAATGCGCCCCAAATGCCGTCCCGAATGGCCAAGCGATCCGAGTTACCCGAGTCTCCCCAGCCGATTTCTCCGAAGAACAGCGGCGATTTAGGATCGGGAGGTGTCCCCAAAATTAATCCGGAGATGCTGGATGGATATCCATGACCCTGCTTAAAATCCATCTTTGACCAGATGGATTGACCAAGTTCGCTACTAGTGGTTATCAGGTGTCGGTAGGGATCGAGTGATCGGATGTAGGCCCCCATTTCGTCGTGCCATTTTGCCACCGTCTTCCAGTCGGCCCCTTTCCTTATTGCCTCTACAAACTGGACTTCATTGAAGAGTTCCCACGCCATGATTGATGGCGAAGAACCCCAACGGGCGATCGCGTATCGAACGAAGTTCTTCTCTCGTTTGATAGCTTCTGGATGTGTGAAGAATTCGGTTGCGGTATTCAGAAAGCCGCCGTTTTTCTTGTTCCAAGGGTGGTCATTCCAGTTGGGATTGACGTCCGTGCTGACTTGACCGTGATGAAACAGGACGAATTGGAATTTGAGTCCGTTCTTTTCAGCTCCTTCGACGGTTTCATCGAGGCGTTTGAGAACTTCCGGTGAGAACTCGCCATCTTTGGGTTTAGGAAAGCTCGTCGGCCAGTACGGATTTCGGTTGTCCCAGTGGCAAGCCCAGATTCGGGTCCAATTGAGGCCGTTTGCCTGCATCAGGTCCATCTGCTCGCGGAACTTGTACTGCCCACCCTGCCATGCGAGGTTATGCCCAATCGGCCAATAGGATTGGCCCTTCTTTCCATCGGTGAGCCAGAATTTGGTTCCCTGTTTGTAGACAAACCCGCTTGTCGTCTGAGCGGCCCTGACCGTGATTTCTGAGCCTTGGCGGGTGCCGTTGCGATAGAAAAAGCCTTTGTAGTTTCCTGCTGCTGGGAACACTGGTTTCGCCTTCCAATTCCCGGCGTCGTAGTATGCGGGGAACGATACGGTCCTGCCTTTTACCGTTACCAGGAACACGACATCGTTGTCCTTCGCATCGTAAGGATTCCCCGTCATTGGAATACCTTTTCCGATGACTGGGGCCGAGGAGTAGGCAACCTGAGGTGGAGCGATATAACCGTCTATCAACACGATAGAGCTATCTTATCTCACCTCAGTGCCAAGAGGATGAGATATCGACCCATTTGTCTTGCTCTGCACCTTGATAAATCGCCGACATCACGACATCTCGATTCGTCGCCTCCCGAGGCGTAACGAGATCAGCGGGCTTTCCTTCGAGGGCATCGAGCCAGCCGTTGAATCCAGCGGGCTTGGCGGGTTCTAAACTCTCGTAAACCGCAAGCTTGCCGTCTTCACCTGCAACCTTCAACTCAGCACCAAGCGTCGCGTAGCCCTTCGTTCCCATGACCATCAACCGGTAAGGGTCGGCGACATCGTTCCAACCTGCAGCCATGGTGCCGATAATGCCGTTGGTGAACTTGAGCATCGCTTCTCCGAGCTCTTCGCACCCTTCGTACCGGGCTGTGCCGTTCGAGAATGCTCCAGTAACAGATCGAATAGGCCCAAACATCCAAAGGACGAGATCGAGGACGTGGGTTCCCAAGTCACCGAAAGCTCCGACTCCGGCACGGGATTTATCCGCCATCCATCGCCAGTCTGTGTCAAACCATCCGCCAAGCGCGCCGGAGTGGCAGTTGCTGGCCCGGACACGGGTGATGGTTCCAAAGTGCCCTTCGTCAACCAGTTTCTTCAGCGTCTGCACCCCAGCACCACCTCGCGAGAAGTAGCCGGTGGAAAACATGTTTCTGTTCTCTGTCAGTACTTTCAATAACTCTTTAGACTGAGCCGCATCAAAGCCAACTGGCTTTTCGATAAAGATGGGCTTGCCCGTTTTGGCCAGCGCAGAAACGATCTCCAAGTGGTGGACTGTTTCACTGGTCACGACGTAACCAGTTACGGCGTCGTTCCCGGCTAACTCGGCAAGTGACTGAACCGGCCCCTTCAAGTTCTCGGCGTTCTTCTTCGCCCGTTCGGAGTCATGATCATAAACTCCTGCACACTCGATTCCTCGCTTCAGGACCTCGCCTGAGAAACCTGGGGTGTGAATGTGGCCAACTCCGGCCCAGCCTAATTTGATGCTCATCGACGGAGAGTTTATCCAGTGAGAAGCTTAGAGTTCTGGGCGATTTGGCAAAAACGGAAGGAGATGCATGGCACCCCTCTCCCAGTGTTTAGACGGGAGAGGGGTGCCAGGGATCAGAAGTTGTCTGGATTCAGGCCCTTCAGCTCATCCAGCACAAAAAGACCATCCTTTCGGATGAGCACGTCGTCGAACCAGATCTCACCGCCGCCGTACTCCGGACGTTGGATGCAGACGATGTCCCAGTGAATCGAGCTGACGTTCCCGTTTCCTCCGGGCGGGTCGTAGGCGTTGCCGGGGGTGAGGTGGAAGGAGCCGGCGATTTTCTCGTCAAAGAGAGTGTCCTTCATGGGTTCGAGAACATAGGGATTGAAGCCGATGGCCCATTCTCCGAAGCAACGCGCTCCTTCATCGGTATCCAGAATTTCGTTGAGCTTGGCGGTGTTTGCTCCGGCGGTTGCTTCAACAATGCGGCCGTTCTCGACACGGAAAAAGATGTCCTTGAACTCGGTTCCTTGGTAGAGCGAGACTGTGTTGTACTGAACCGTTCCGTTCATAGAGCCTTGGACGGGGGCAGTGAAGCACTCACCATCGGGGATATTCGCTTCGCCAGCGCATCCGACGGCGCCGATGCCTTTGATGCTGAACGAGAGGTCGGTTCCAGGGCCAATGATCCGAACCCGATCCGTTCGAGCCATCAATTCTTCGAGCGGCTTGGTCGCTGCCGCCATTTTTGCGTAATCCAATGTGCACACATCGAAGTAAAACTTCTCGAACGCCGGTGTGCTCATGCTGGCCTGTTGAGCCATTCCGGGAGTCGGCCATCGGAGGGCGACCCACTTGGTATTCGGAACCCGGACTCCGAAGACGACCGGCGTCGTGTATTCCTTCTGCCACATCTTCATAATATCGCCGGGGACGTCGGCGGTTTCAGCGTAGTTATGAGTTCCCCGCAACGCGATGTAAGCCGTCATCTGCTCCATCTCGTACTTTTCGATCGTGGCAATGGTCTTCGCATTAGCCTCGGTCATGCCGTGCAAAAGCTGACGCTTGACCAGATTGCTTTCAAGCCGAACCGCGACCTTGGCTCCGCGGGATTGAGCAACTCGGACGATTTCGGCGACGGCCTCCTCGGGAATATCAAATGCGTGGACGAGGACAGAGTCGTCTGAGTTAAGCCGTGTTGAGTGGTCACAGAGCAACTCGGCGAGGCGTGTGATACGCGGGTCAAGCATGGCACTAGGTTACCGCGCCACGCAAAAAGCCCCGAACCTGGGTACCCAGGAATCGGGGCCGAAGTGGTTACTTCTTGTCGGTGTCGGCTGGGGCGTTGGTTGCCGGAGCAGCTGCCGAGCTACCCGCATCCGGAGCAGCAGCTTCGGGAGCTGCAGAGTTTGCCATCGGCTTCTCAGCCGGTGGGACGTTTGTTGCGGTGTCAGTGTTGCCTTCGGCAGCCTGACCACAACCGGTGACGAGAGCGCCAGCTACGAGACTGGCGGCGATGAGCAGCATGTATTTTTTCATGTTTCTCCTGGATTTTCTAGATTGGCAACCGGGGCTCTTGAACCCAGTTCCACACCTAGTAACGGAGACGGCGGCGATTCGGTTTCCGTTTTTTTAGCCGCCGCCAAATCCGCTAAACATATCGAGGGCACTGACATCAACCCGAACGTCCGATACGCGCCAAGCCTTCTTCGGGAAAATCAGATACTCGTAGGTGTCTTCTCGCTTTAGGGTGATGGTGACGTTTTTGAGCTCAACGCTTTGGTTCATGCCGAGCATGCTCACCGACATTGTCGCTGGAGTTTCGATGCGTGCCTCGTCGCCGAAGACCTGGGGTTCAAGTGACTTGAACTCAACGTCAGGCTTGAGCTTCTTGATGTAGTCAGCAATCTGTCCCTTTGCACCCGGCGAACCTTCGCCGTTCACAGTCAGGCTCGCGCTCAGTTTTTCGAGAACGCCTCCTGGGCGGCCCTCCTTGCTTGCCTTGAGACCATCTTTAACAGCTTCGACGATCAGCGTTTTGTCATCAACTTTGGTGAGGAGTCCGAGGGCAATTTTCCCCCCGACCAAGAGCGCAACAACTCCGCCAGTTACCGCCAAGATCTTTCCGCCGCGAGCCATGTCTTAGGTTACGCCAAAAGTGCGCGGACAGATTCGACATCCTTCGCCATTTGCTCTTTCAGCGAATCGAGGGAAGGGAAGTTAAGCTCGGGTCGTAGGAAGTGTTCCAGCCGCAAACGAACATGTTTGCCGTACAGCGAGGCGCCAGGATAATCGAGTAGGAAGGCTTCAATCGAGCGAGGCCCGCCGCCAGCAGCAGGTCGCGTGCCTATGGCGAGCGCGGCGTTGAACGATTGCCCATCAAACATGATCCGAGCGGCGTAAACGCCGTCAGCAGGCAAGACTTGATCGAAGGACCGGGCGATGTTGGCGGTGGGGAATCCTAGGGTTCGTCCTAGCTTTTGACCGTGATCGACAAATCCCTGTATCTCAAATCCGCGTCCGAGCATTGCGTTGGCTTTCTCGAGATCACCTGAAGAGACGGCAGCCCGGATCAGCGAGGAAGACACCCGTTCTTCGCCCACTGAAAAGGCGGGCACTACGTCTGTATCCATCCGCTCCGAGAGCCAAGTAAGAGTGCCTTCGCGCCCGTTCCCCATCGCAAAATCGTGGCCGACCACAACCGTAGAAGCCCTAAGCTTTTCAACCAGAATTGTCCTGAAAAACTCGTCAGCACTCATCCGGCTCAGCCACGCGTTGAACGGCAGAACAACCGTTAACCCTACGCCGAGTCCCTGAAAGTGCTCAAGGTTCATCTTGAGAGAGGCGATGGCTTTCGGTGCCTTTGATGGGTTAAGTACAACCGATGGGTGTCGGTCAAATGTCACAACAATGGACGGTAACTCCTCGCGTCCAGCCCGAGCGACGGCCTCGGAGATGACAGCTTGATGACCCAAGTGGACCCCATCGAATGTTCCAATACAGACAACTGCACGAGTCCATTCGGGGCGCAATAGCTCGATTCCGAAATGAACTTGCATTACACTTTTCTCCTAAACGCAATCGGAATTGTGAGCAACCCAAACTGAGCAAGACCTACGGGCACAAGGGTTCCGATCTCCGTCCAGCTCGAGATGACGGCTAGCATCGGTGGGACTCGAGAAGTCGAGGACTCGGCGGTAGTTAGGGCCGAGGCAAGGAACCAATTCACCAACCCCCAAACGACTGGGATTGTTACATTGAGAGGTGCCCGAAGTCGCGAGAATGGGACGAACGCAGGAACAAAGGCGGCAAGCAAAGCCACTGCACCGCATGCGGCTACCGGGCTACAAAGAGAAACAACGCGAGGCAACAACCCGTCTTCAACGGGAATCTGTTGAATCGCCCAAACAATGGCGACAAGAAGGCAAACTGAGCAGCAACCAAGAGCGAGGGCCACCCGGTCGGTAAAGCTAGCCGGGGAGGTCTTCGGGTCGGACATCGGCGGCGCCGCGATTCTCCTCTGCAATTTGCTCGAAAATCTCTTTTCGGTGGACGGTGACGTCTCGGGGCGCACGGATACCTAGTCGGACTTGCTCTCCGCGCACTTCAAGGACGACGACCTCGATTCCATCTCCGATGACGATTGTCTGATTTACTTTTCTGGTGAGGACCAGCATCTGTCTGCCCTCCTTGGCATCCTCGTCCGGGGCAACCTATGCCGCCAACTTTTGTGCAGGCGCAGACTGCTCCGAAAAGATCGGATGTCGCATAGTATACGCTTCATTGTCCAAAACGACCTGTTTTCCTCGTTTTGTATCCAAATTGATCAAGATTGGCGCAGCAAGGTTTGCGGTTGCCTTTTTCGGTTCCCCGACGGGAATTGCAGAAGTGACAAAAATCCCGAAGTCTGCACCGCTCATGAGTCCGAGCTGATTAGCGTCAAAGTCGCTGACCTCGGGATCGTAGTCATCAAAGAACGCAGCAGGATCCGCGATCAGGAAAGCGAGCGAAGAGTCTTGAGCCGACTGGAGCCAGCTGAATGGACTTCCGGGCTTGCTCGGAACCATCAGAAACTCTGTTGATTCGCCAAAGCCGATCAATCCCCCCTCAAGGGTGATGACGTCGGAAGGTGAAAATTCGATGCTGCCGAAACGAGTATGGGTAAGGATCATGGTTGCTATTTGAGGTAGTTCAACAAGCTGAGCCCAAATCCTTGGCTCATGACTTGAAGGGATGCCTGGTAGGCAGTTTCGGCGCTCTTATACTCCATGATCGCCTGAGAAAGGTCCACATCTTCGATGTCGGAGATGCTGCTTGTGAGTTCTTCAATTCGACGCGAATGGTCGTTTTGGAAGGACTCAACACTTTTTGCCCGCGTTCCAACATCTCCTCGGAGATTGTTGAGTTGCGAGATGCCGTCTTGGACGGCCTTGATACTCACGTCGCTAATGGTCGAAGTGCTTCCGCCTTCGAGATTGGTTTTTAGCTGATCAAGCGTTGTGTAGAGGGTTGTGAAAAGCTGTTGAGCGTCGGCATTGATTGTGATCGAGTCGCTTGCGCTTGCCTCAACCTTCATCGTTCCTGAGTTGCCCTTGTAGGTAATGCCAGTTGTGGTGATGTTGAATGGCTGGGTGTCGGTCGCCGTCCCTGAGAATAAGTAGCCACCAGTCGGCCCCTTGCTGTTCGCAAGGCTGAGAACTTGATCGCGAATCGTTTGGACTTCCGCCGCCATCGCCCGACGAGCATCGATGGATGTCGTTGCCGTTGCACCAGAAACGGCCAAAGAGTTAGCGCGGTTCAACAGATTTCCAACTTCACTTAGCGAGCTTTCGCTGGTCTTGAGCCAAGTCTCGGCTCGGTTTAAGTTGGTCTTGTACTGTTCGATCGATGCCTTGACGCCGCGCATTGTTAGCACGTCGCTTAGTCCTCGAGGATCGTCGCTCAACGTATTGATGCGCTTGCCTGAACTCACGCGCTGCTGAGCAACACGGTAGTTATCGCCCGCAGTGTTCATCTTGCTACGCATCGTCTCAAATTGATAGTTCGTGCTTACTCGCATTCAAAAGCCTCCTATTCAGAATCATCGGTAAATTCGCTGGGTAATCCTTAGTCATTTATCCCGGTTCGTTTATCGTTTCAACATATTGATGAGATCGCTGAGCGTTTCATCCATCACGCTTAAGACCTTTGCGGATGCCTGATAGCTGCGCTGGAACTGTTGAAGATTCGCGAGTTCGTCGTCGAGATTCACTCCACTGACGTCCTGAACTTGTGACTCGACTTGTTCGCCGAGCGCGTACGCGGTATCGCGATCATTCTTGGCGGTGGCGATATCGCGCCCTACCGTCGCCAGCAACGTTGAAAAGTAGCCGCGCGTCGACTGTCCGCCAAGACCTGCGACGGTTTGGTCACGAAGCTTAGACATTGCAGTCGCGATCGTTCCATCGCCAGCCGCGCTGGTGGTACCGGTGACAAGCAGGGCTGGATTCGTCTCTACTGCAGAATCGACGTAGAGATTCGCAGCCCCGAGGATCGGGGTCGTGGCGTTGTCGGAAAAGAAGAATCCCCCGGCCGCCCCGGAGTTTGTGACACCACTTTGGTGGAGACTGTTTACTTGGGAACGAATTGTGTTTGCCAGGCTATCAAGCTGGGTCATGTACTGTGCAACATCACCCAGACCATCGAACTGACCTTTGAGGACTCCCCCCGAGATGGGCCAATTTGTCGCACCGCCATCATTCACAGTGCTCGTCGAAGCGTTAAAGTTTGTTGGGAACTGCCGCGCACCGACTTGATCGACGAGCGGCAAGCTTCCGACAAACACCGAAAGGCTATTGTCGCTACTCAGATTGGTGTCGATGTTGACGAGCTTTGAGAGTTCGGCTACCGCCTGATCTCGTTGATCCATTAGGTCGTTGGGAAGCCCACCTCCAGCGATATTGGCTCGGATGTCAGAGTTGAGCTTGCCGATCTGATCAGCGTAACTTTGAATCTGAGTAATTGTATCGGTGACTCCCTTAGTCTGAGAATCTGAAACGGCTTTGAGGTCGCTGTACGCCGTTCTGACTTTTGTCGAGAGGTCCCGGGCTGAAGCAATAACGGCTTGCCGATTTGTTGTGGACGAGGGATCGTTTGCGAGCGATGACCACGAGTTGTAAAATGAATCCAACGCGGAGCTGATGCCTTTGCCGGAAACATCCAAAAACGATGACTGGACTCTTTCGAGCAAACTGAGTCCTGCTTCGGATCGGCCTTGATCGCCGTTGATGTCCTGCCGGCGTGACTCTAAGAAGGTATCTCTTGCCCGGCTAATTTGAACAAGATTGACCCCGGATCCTAGATTAATGTTTCGCCCGGCACTGTAGGTGTTCGGAATGCCAACCGCAAGCTCCGCTCGCTGACGCGAATAGCCCTGCGTATTGACGTTAGCAATGTTGTGACCGGTCGTATCGAGAGAGCGCTGGAAAGCATTAAGCGCGCGTCTCGAAGTTTCGATCCCCTGAAATGGACTTGGCATTGTTAATCTCCTCCCTAAGCAGCTGCATCAACCAAGATCGACTTCGATCCTGAAGGTCGCCCTCTATATGGCCCCGATCCTTCGGTGGCTGCTCGAGCGATGAGCGTGAGTGTGCCGTTGATGTATGTCATCTCGCTCTCAATCAGCTTTCGGTTCTTCGACATCACATCTTGGATCCGCTGGGCTCCCACTAGGACCTTGTTCGCAGTGGCCTGTATGATTGCCGCCTCGTCCTTTTCTAGAACGGCGACGAGACCTCGAAGGCTTGGCGTTGGTGCGCCAAGCTCTTCGGCCAGCCTCTTTGCCTCATCCATTGCCTTGGCATCAATTGTCCGAACATTGGCGAGTTGCGCTTCCAATTCAGGTCGGATGCGTTCGACTCGTTCGACATCTCGCAATGTCACCGCGACGGTTTGCTCATGAAGCGTCAGCAGAAGCGCGTCGGACGCCTTCAGCCATTCGGCCCATGTGGTTTGTAGAGTTTTTGTTCTCATGCTTTCTTCTCGATCTGTGATTCAGGGGTCTTGTTGGAGCGGGCGTTTTTGATGGCCTGTTGGGCCGCCATTGGCGCCACGCTTCGATATATTGTCTTGCTGATTCCTAGCTGTCCGCTTTCAGCGAGCATGTCGGAAAGATTCTGTTCGAACATGTCCTTGTACACTCCGGCACCTGGAACATCGCTACCGAACAGTCCCTTCTTGCCGCCCATCTGTTGGATGAGCGACTTGAACATGAACGCTTCGAGTCCGTCAGATGCCTTCTTCAGCTTTGCGAGGTCCTTGCTGGCAAGGATGGCTGGTTTCAGCGCATTCGTGATTTCAAGATTCATTGGATGATCAGCCTCGCTTTGAGGGCGCCCTGCTGGCGCAGGAGCTGGAGAATGTTGATGATGTCGTTCGCCTTCAGCCGGAGCTCTTGGAAGATCCGGGCGAGGTCGGCGACTGTGGTGTTTGGAGCCAGGACCGCGACGTCTGCCTCACCTTGATTTGCGTTCACCCTTTGGTTTGCAACCACTTCTGTGGTGCCTTTTGAGAAGGGATTTGGCTGGCTCACGCTGACCTGCTCCTGAATTTCGACGCTGATCGAACCTACGGCGATGACGCTGGGGGCAATCTTTACGTTTCCGCCGATTGTGATCGCACCTGACTTCTCGTTGATGATGACAATTGCAGCGTTGTCCACGTTGACGGTCATCTCCTCTAATCTAGCCATTGTTGTGATCGGATTTACGCCCTTCGGTGCATTGACCGAGATTGTCTGTCCGTTCTCGGCGACCGCATTTAGCTCGGGATACTTTTTGTTGATCATTTCCTGAATTCGGCTTGCTGTGGTGAGATCGGAGTCCATCAGTTCGAGATACATCTTCCCGTCGTAGACGAGTTTTGTGGGTGCCCCGCGTTCGACGATTCCGCCGTTGGGGACGCGACCGACGGTCATGAATCCGGTTGTGCTCTGGTTTCCTCCAGCAGCGGCTCCAAAGCCGCTGATGCTGACCGAACCTTGGGCGATGGTGTAGATCGTCTCGTTGTCGCCAACCGCATAGAGCTCAGTTCGCAGCAACGTTCCGCCGCGTAAGCTCTGAGCATCGCCTGCTGAAGAGACGGTGACATCGAGCTGCTGACCGTTTGTAGTGAAGGCGGGAAGCTCGGCAGTAACAACGACCCAGGCCGCATTCTTCGGCTCCATGTTTGAAAGTTGAGCGTCCATATTGATGCTCTTTAGGTAGTTGGACAGAGCTGCCGCGGCTTGCGGGTTTCGGCGGGTGTCGCCGGTGCCGGCAAGGCCGATGACGAGCCCGAATCCCATGAGCTGGTTACCCCGAATCCCCCGGAAGCGAGAGATGTCCTTGAGGCGAACGGATACTCCGTTCTTCTCGTCGAGATTCATCATTTTCACCCGACGGTCGAGTTCGCCTTGGCTGGTCTTCGGTTCGTCAATCTTGCCGCTGGGCTTGACCAAAGGAACGTTCTGAGCCGTACCAATACAGGCCGCAGCGAGGAGCAAAATAGATGATATGAGCCTCATTAGAACAACCAATCCATCAGCTTCGTGACAAAGCCGCGTCGTTGCCGCTGGTAGATCATTCCGATGCCTTCGGATTTGATTTCGGCGTTAGCGAGGTTCTCGCTTAGTAGCGTGTTATCCAGCCGAATATCGTCGAGTCGGCACGTCCCGGTGAGGGTCATCTGCTGGGTGTCGCGGTTGATCTTAACGGCCCTGGTTCCCTCGACAACAAACACTCCGTTCGGCATGATTTGCTTGATGGTCACTGACATACGGGCCGAGAGCTTATTCGTCTGCGAAGACGTTCCCTGGGATTGCATTTGACTATCAGCAGATGTGCTTCCTCCAGAAAGAAGCGTGTTGACCAGACCAACTCCGAGCCAGTTGGCTAGGGGAATATTGTTTGGCCCGACTTTGTTATCGTCCTTCTTGCTGTTCTGCATGTTCGCCTGGTACTGACCATTTGATGACTCACTGATGATGACGGTCAGGATGTCTCCCACCTTCCGTGCGTTTCGGGTTTGAAACAGAGGCTTGTATGCTTTGGGAGTTAGAGATCCGAAAGTCTCGTCTGTTGTTGTCGTTTGTTGGCTGTAGGCAACGAACGGAAGCAGTGCCAAGAGTAGGAGAGTCTTTTTCATAGTCGCACCTCAACGGTGTTATTAGCGAGCAATATGCCGGTCTGGAGAGCTCCGGTGTCTGTTTTCACAGTCACCTTTTGACCTAGATAAGCGGTTCCTTGAGCTTTGCCCTTCACCACCACCGTGGCGGAGGCAGAGATCATCTTTAACTTCACGTCATCGCCGAGTTTGACTTGGGGGATGTTGCCCGTGCCGTACATCAAATTGAGCGAAGTCGAGAGCTTTTTGTCGACTGAGATATCCACGGTTACCGAAAGCTGGTTATCGCGAATTTGGAGGTTAGAGGCTTCGACCGAAGATGCGCCGACGGGTACGGGAACGGCGAA
The DNA here is from genome assembly GCA_037138755.1 of Armatimonadota bacterium. Taxonomy (NCBI): domain Bacteria; kingdom Bacillati; phylum Armatimonadota; species Armatimonadota bacterium. Next base: position 1,538,129 of record JBAXHT010000001.1, read on the forward strand.
TTGCCGAGTACGGAGTTCCAAATCAACATCGATTCCGAACTTCTTTTTGAAAGCATCTGAGACGGTTTGGTTGATTGATTCGATGGTAACGGATTGGCTCTTTCGAGCGACCTTTGCTCCGCCGGGAACGGTGATTTGAACCGTGCGAACATCAATTTGGGCCGCCGCAATGTGAGCACGAATCGTCGCCGTCGTTAGTGTCCGTGCCGCGCCAAAGTAAGGCGCGCGCCCCAGGTCGATGCCCTTCAGAGTCTTTACTAACGTGGGATCCCCGCTGATCTCCGCCACGGACTCCAGCGAGACGGATTCTCCTTCAACAAGGCTGTCCGGGCGGACCGTGACTTCGGCTGTTGGAGACAAAAAGGCGCTACCTGCGGTACCGCTGGTCTTCGGTTTCGTGGGAGCTTTCGCTGCGGTTCGCTCAGGACGAATGACGCCTGCACTTCCATCGCCGGGGTTTGTCAAGCTTGGCTTCGAGAGCGTAGAAAGCATTGAATCAAAGTTGATGAAGCTGGGCTTGTCTTTGAAGACGGCAAGCACAATGCGTCCGATGGTCTTCGGAGTTGTTCCGACGACCGCTGTGATCTCGCCGTCCAGAGAGCAACTGAGAGACGAGGTTCCGGCGGGTGCGAAAATCTTCGGAGCTAGGATGGAACCATCGGCGGCAACGAGACCCTTTGGCGACGAGACCAGCATCGCGGAGCGAGCGTAGAGGAGATTGGCGCCACGTGTAAATCGAAGGTATCCCTCGCCATCGACTTTGATCGAGAGCGATGGCACCGGAGCCAAGATGACTACAGAAAGAAGAGTTGAGATCATGGATTACCTCTTGAGCGTGTTGAGGGTCTGGAGCATGTCGTCGGAGGTTTGGATCGCCTTCGAGTTGATCTCATAGGCTCGTTGAGCAGAGATCATACGGACCATTTCCTCGACAACCGAAACGTTTGAACCTTCTAGGTAGCCGGCCATTAATCCGCCAGCACCCGCGGTCTCGGGTGGAACGATGGTCGCGGTTCCCGAAGCGGTGCTCTCTGCCCACATGTTGCCGCCGATTCGGCTCAGACCTGCTGGGTTGGGGAAGACAGCAAGCGTGATTTGACCGATGCTGACCGGTGTGCTACTATCCGATGTAGTCGCTTCGACGTTTCCGGCTTTGCCGATGCTTACGGAAACTGTGTTCGCCGGAACAACGATCTCTGGTTGAAGCTTGTAGCCGCTGCTTGTCACCAGCGTGCCGGTTGCGTCTCGCTTAAAGCTTCCGTCTCGGGTGTAAGCAAAAGTGCCGTCTGGCTTAAGGACTTGGAAGAACCCTTCGCCGACTACCATCACGTCGGTTGAGTTGTTAGTGTTCAGAGCTGCGCCTTGCGCGAAGTCGTTTGCAGTTGCAGAGTTGGTAGCACCCAGACCGTACTGAACGCCGCCTGGTGTCTTCTGATTGTTACCAATAGAGGTTCCGCCAGCTTGCACGGTTTGATAGATCAGATCCTGAAATTCGGCGCGTTGATGTTTAAAGCCCGTGGTGTTGGCGTTAGCGAGGTTGTTTGAGATGACGTCGAGGTTCAGTTGCTGAGCAACCATTCCGGTGGCGGAGGTATTGAGTGATCTTAACATGATGTCTGATGGTCATTCTTTGCCTTCCTTTGCGTGTTTCAAGCCTCGCATCCTGCTCAGCCTTTCGTCGTCACCGATTGGTTACTAGCGTTTCAAAATCTCGAAGAGCTTTGCCGTCATGTCATCCTGGGTGTGGATTGACTTCTGACTCATCTCAAAATGGCGGGTGATCTTGATGAGATCAACCATTGTGGCGACCGCATCAACGTTGCTCCCTTCGAGACTGGCAATAGCAATGTCTGGCTCATCGACTCGGGTCGGAGTAGGGGCAGACCAGAGGTTGTTGCCTTCCTTACTGAAGGTTCCGGTATAGACTCCCAACTTGGCGATTTGGTTGGTACCTTGCATGACCTCTCCAGTGGGCGAAATGTGAACAAGCCCTTCGGTTCCAAGCCGAATCGGCTGGCCGCGATCATCTAAAACCTGAAAACCGCGCTGGGTCACCAGGAACCTTTCCGGACTGACCTTGAGAGCACCGTCACGGGTGTACTGCGTTTTTCCGTCGGCTTGAATCGCGAGCATTTCTTTCGGATTCTGCAAAGCGATATCGAGGGGGTTGCCGGTCGAGCGAACAGGGCCTAGCTTCATGTCAGTGCTTTCGACCACGGCATCGGGCCCGTTCCCAACGCTTCCCAGGAACTTGCCCGAGCCACCATGGGCATACATGTTCTTCACCAACACATCCGCAAACGCGATGGTATCGGTCTTGTAACCGTCCGTTGATGCATTGGCCAGATTGTTCGAGATCACGTCCATCCACTGGGTCGTGGTCTGCATCGCTTTCGCGCTCGAATAAATTCCTCGGTTCATCCCGATATTGAGCATCGGCACGTATTCCTAACAGGTTAGGGTCAGAACTTTGCAATCTACTTTAGGTTTTGGAATCTGGAGCAATAAAAAAGCACCGCAGAGATGCGGTGCGATTCTCAAAGCAGCTCTTCGCGATCTAGCTCAAAGCCATCTCTCGCAGCCCACTCGATACTTCAAACTTCGCCGCCGTCTTCGCCTGCACCTCGTCCAGCGAAACGCCCGGCGCGAGCTCCAGCAGGGTCATTGAAGTCCCTCGCTCAACCGAGAACACTGCCAAGTCGGTAATCACCAAATCAACGCAAGCTCTGCCTGTCAGGGGCAATGTACAAGCCGGAAGCACTTTTGAGTCTCCTGCTTTGTTGGTGTGTTCCATCACCACGACGACGCGCTTGACGCCTGCGACCAAATCCATGGCGCCACCCATCCCCTTGACCATCTTGCCAGGAATCATCCAGTTGGCAAGGTCGCCGGTCTCGGAGACTTCCATTGCTCCCAGAATGGACAAGTCGATATGCCCACCGCGAATCATCGCAAAGGAATCAGCCGAAGAGAAGTAAGACGATCCAGGAATTTCGGTCACCGTCTGCTTGCCTGCGTTGATCAAGTCTGGGTCTTCTTCGCCTTCAAACGGAAACGGCCCGAGCCCCAGCATCCCGTTTTCGGATTGCAACGCGACTTCCATTCCGTCCGGAATGTAGTTCGCGACCAAGGTCGGAATCCCGATTCCAAGGTTTACATAGAATCCATCGCGAAGCTCTTGCGCTGCTCGCTGTGCCAACTGATCTCGATTAAGCGCCATTTTCCCTCAGCCTAGACGGATAGATCGTCCGATGCGAGAAGCTTACCGAAAGCGCCATCCCCTGAAGCTTCATTTTCAAGGCTCCCTCGGCTGATCGATAACGCCCACTCATTCGCTCGACGACGAACCGATAGGGCTTCACTACAGTAAGATTTTCAGACTCGGCGAGATCGGCTTGGATCACAGCAGTGTCACGATCAAAACTCTCTAGGCGGTAGGTGATCTTTACCTCGCCAATCGCTGGATTTGGATTGAAGCTCGATTGCCAAATGTCGCCGATTCCAACTTCGCCCTTCGGCAGGAGTAAGTCGACAGTGGAACTTCCGAGCCCGGACATCCCCGCGAGCGTGAGCGCTTTTCCTGTCATATCGCACTCCTTCTCATACTTCAGCCCCTTCATCTCCTCGAAGGTCGTAGAAGCAGCGGCAAGTGCGCCGGATGCCATCACCGAGACCCCGGGGACATACATTGAGGTCTTGACTGCCTGGTCGGTGACGGAGATCACTCGTTCTGCGAAGTGCATTGTGGCAGCAACGGAGCCGTTCTCTCCAGCATCGATTGCGATCTTGACTTGATGCTCAAATCGCTGCTGTGGAAGCACGTTCCAACGCAGAGTAATCTTTTCATCCGCCGCAAAAGCTGCTGATGAGAGCACAAGTAGGGCACCAACTATACGAGCGCGAAGGTTCATCCTGAATATGATAGCAACTGCCACTCTCGCCCTTGGCTTCCTTCATTCACAACCTCAATCCAAATTGCGAGATTCGTTTCATTCCTATCCACCAAAGACCCTGTTTCTTCGCGCATTCAAGCAAGAAAAGGAACTCGAAGTCTGGGCAGGAACTCGCAAGCTGCGTCTGATCAAAACCTTTCCGATCCTCGCGGCGAGCGGTGTTTTGGGCCCCAAACTTCAGCGCGGTGACCGACAGGTGCCCGAGGGCTGGTACCACATCGACCGCTTCAATCCGAAGAGCCGATTCCACCTGTCTCTGGGTCTGAACTATCCGAATGAGGCTGACCAGATCCGGTCCGCGGGCCGTGATCCTGGCTCTGACATCTTTATCCACGGAAGCAACGTCAGCATTGGATGCTTAGCAATGGGAAATCCTGCGATTGAGGAGATTTATGGGGTTGCTCGCGACATGAAAACTCGTATCCAAGTTGTGATCCTTCCGAGCCGACGGATTGACCCAAAGACCGAACTAGACAATCAACTCAAGGGGATCAACGACACATTCGAAACCAAGCACTTTGTTCCAAAAGTGAGAATCAATCGCTTCGGTGCCTACGAAATCACGCCTTTGGACGAGTAGTTCGCCGCTCGATGCGTTTTTCAAAACTCTCGCCAACAACAATCCGGTTCACATAGATTGAAGGCGTGTGAATCTGGTCTGCATCCAGTTCGCCCACTTCAACCAGTTCCTCAACTTCTGCAATGCAGACGCGACCAGCCGTCGCCATCATCGGGTTAAAGTTCCGGGCCGTCTTTCTGTAGATCAGATTCCCCGAGCGGTCGGCTTTCCAGGCTTTGACGATCGACAGATCAGCCACCAGCCCTGTCTCCATCACGAAATCTTCGCCGCCAAACTGGCGCATCTCTTTCCCTTCGGCGACCAGAGTTCCGAAGCCGGTCTTGGTGTAAAAAGCGGGAATACCGGCGCCGCCCGCACGGATTCTCTCCGCAAGCGTTCCTTGAGGATTGAACTCAAGCTCCAACTCGCCCGAGAGGTACTGCCGCTCAAACTCCGCGTTTTCTCCCACGTAGCTACTGACCATCTTCTTGATCTGCTTGGTTTGCAGCAGAAGACCAAGACCAAAATCGTCCACACCGCAGTTGTTGCTGATCACGGTGATATCCTTCACGCCCGAATCTCGCAGGGCAACGATCAGGTGCTCCGCAATCCCGCAGAGCCCAAAGCCCCCGGACATCACGGTCATCCCGTCAAAAACCAACCCCTCAAGAGCTTCCTCGGCACTGGGAAAAACCTTGTTCATCGTGCCTCAGAGTGTACGCCATATGGAGTGCGGCAACTCGTTGCCGCTTTACGTTGCGAAGGGCTCTGCCCGAGCTAAACTTGCTACCAGATGAAAAGCTGGCCTCATGCCCCAGCCCGAGCCTGGATTGGACACGGCTCCTACATGATCACGGGCGGAACTTACCAGCGCAAGCGGCTATTCGATACCTCCGCAAAACTCGAGTTACTGCAGGATATCGCGTTCGAAACCTGCCTCAACTACCAGTTCGAACTCCAGGCGTGGGCCTTTCTATCGAATCACTACCATCTGGTCGGCCACTACACGGGCCAAAGCCATAGCTTCAAGCAAATGATGAAAGCTATTCACGGAAAATCGAGCATCGAACTGAATCGACTGGACCGCGAGCCTGGTCGAAAGGTCTGGTACCAGTATTGGGACTCGCACGTCACCTTCGAACGATCCTACTTGGCAAGAATCGCATACGTTCATCGCAACCCGGTCAAGCACGGTCTGGTCTCGGTGCCTCAGGATTATGAGTTCTGCAGTGCCGCTTGGTTCGAGCGAACCGCTGAGCGACCCTGGTACGAGACGATCATGAGTTTTGACACGAGCGAAGTGAACGTCTTCGACGACTTTTAGCTCGGGCAGAGCCCGTCGCTATCGAAAGCGGAAATGAATTTCCGCACTCCGAAAAGAAGGAGCCAACCTCGGGGGAGAAGCGGCTCCTAATAGCATTGCAGTTTGTGGATAAGGTCTCCTTGCGGAGAACCATGCAATCAGACGCAACCGCATTGCCCGGGTTCCCTTTTGCTAAGCTCAAGGGGACTTTCGACCCTCACTGTTTGAGCGGGAAACTTCCAGGAAGCATCGGCAGACACATGTTCACAAAACCTTAACCTTAAACCCCTAGACCTGAAGCGAAGTGTGAGGTTTAATATGAGGGTCGTAGGGCAAAGTGGCTCTGCGCATGGTTGGAATACTCATGAAAAAACTTCTATTCATTTCTGCCCTGGGAATCTCCGCGGCATCCTCATTTGGGCAATTCACGTTGACAAGTTTCGATAACGGACTTGGCTACAATCAGAACTTTGACTCAGTTCTTCCCTCCGGAACAACTACTGCTCCAGCAATTTCAGCCCTGCCAAATGCTACCAGTGGTCTACTGAACGGCACGACGTCTGTTACCGCTGTCTCAGGTTCGGTTGCCACGGCGTTCGCTTTCCCAAACAATGAGTGGACGTATTCGTGGGGTAACCCGACAAACTCAGCTAACAACCAAATGGCTTCGATAAACGGTGGCACATTGGTCGGCAGCACTTACACAGGCACAACTAATAGCACTGGTGGATTCAAGAACTACGGGATCAGCGGAGATGCAGATCGTTCGCTGGGAACTCTTGCTTCTGGAACTTCGGTTACCGGAGTAACCAATCTCTCGATGAATATGGGGCTGTCGCTTCTTAACGGAACGACCACCTCAACTGGCACTGTAGCTCTGGACTACACCCTGAAGACATGGCGTTTTGGTGCGGCTAACCAGGCTGATGGATACACTCTCAGTTACGCTCTCTTCAAGGGCGGTAGCGGATACTCTGCTTCCTCGCTTTCTAACGATGCCAACTGGAAAATGGGTGCTACATACTACCAATCGAATGGTGGAGCAGACACTTTTGCAAACACTCCCCCGAGCGCAACCCAAGCTGGCGCCGATGCTGGTGTCAATGGGAACCTTGCCGCGAATCAACGGGCTATCAAAGCCAGGTTCGAACTTTCGCGTAACGGAGATTTGTATGAGCCTGGTGATTTGCTGGTTATCCGATTCAGCGACCTCAACAATCCTGGAAACGATCAGGGTATTTCGATTGACAACCTTCAAGTAGTTCCAGAACCAGCTTCGATGGCAGTCCTCGGACTTGGAATCTTCGGTCTCGCTCGACGACGACGCAACAAGTAAGTCGAAACGGAATATCCAACCATAAACACCCCGAACATAGCTCGGGGTGTTCTGCTGTTTGAGAGACTGACCAATCGAAGACCAAAGCCGAAGACTCAAGGCTCGGGCGCCTTGAGCCTCCGAAAGCCCCTCAGCCCCAGATCAAGTCTTCGCGAACGATGATTGTTTCCGCACGATCGGGGCCGATCGAGACAATCGCCACCGGTGTCTTGGTGTACTCCGCCATGAAGTCAAGATATTCCCGAGCATTCTCTGGCAAGTCAGACATCTTACGGCAAGTTCTCAAATCTCCCGTCCAACCCGGAAGCTCCTTGTACACTGGCTTCACCCGCGCCAACACGTCAACATCACCCGGCAAGTAATTGATCTCTTCGCCATCTAGTTCGTAGCCAACGCAAACCTGAATCGTCTCGAACTCCGAAAGGATATCCAGGCGAGTGACGACGAGCCCAGAAAGGGAATTCAAGCGGCACGCGTGCCGAAGCGCAACTAAGTCGAGCCAGCCGATCCGGCGACCCCGTCCGGTGGTGGTTCCGAACTCTTTTCCGATGGTCCGAATATGGTCGCCCAGTTCGTTATCCAGCTCCGTCGGGAATGGTCCCGAGCCCACACGGGTCGTGTACGTCTTGCAAACTCCAAGAACGGAGTCAATGTGCCTTGGCCCGATTCCGGTCCCAAGACAAGCTCCGCCAGCTACCGGGTGCGACGAGGTCACATAGGGATAAGTCCCCGAGTCGAGGTCCAGAAATGTGCCCTGGGCACCTTCGAGCAGAACTCGCTCTCCGGCTTCCACTGCCTCGGCGACCATTGGCTCAATATCTCGGACGAACGGTCGGAGACGATCCGCATAAGCCGAGTACTCCGCAAGCACCTCTTCAAAAACCAGAGGAGCCTGGCCGAACCGAACGAGCATTTCGTTCTTCGCTTCCAGAACAGCCCTCAGACGAACTGAAAAACGAGCCGGATCGACAAACTCGCCCATCCGAATTCCGATGCGAGCAACCTTGTCCTGATACGCTGGACCAATGCCCCGCGAGGTTGTGCCGATTTTATTCGACCCCCGAGCGGTCTCCTCCAGCGAATCGAGCATTCGGTGATAGGGGAAAACGACGTGGGCTGCCGACGAGATAATCAGCTCGCCGAGGTCCTTTTTCTGAAGAATTGTCCTGTCCCACTCTTCAAGCAGACCCTTGGGGCAGACAACCATGCCTGACCCGACGATCGCTCGGGTGCCTGGGTGCAAAATCCCGGCGGGAATAAGGTGGAATTTGTACTCCTGACCGTCGGCGATCACCGTATGCCCGGCGTTATTGCCTCCGGCATATCTAACGACGAGGGAAGCTTGGCTTCCGAGTACATCAACGAGCTTTCCTTTAGCTTCGTCGCCCCACTGGGCACCGACAATTACAAGTGTTGGCATGGTTCACAAACTCCTTTGTACGTGACCTTCGTCATAGAAGAAGGCCAGCGCACCCTGCTGAGGATCCGCCGGCCTTTTCAGAACCGTTGAGCCTTCTCCCAACGGTATAGAAGTATAGCTTATACTGCTGAGAATGCGTTTCTTAGTTGCCCTTCTTGGTATAGCCGCCCTAACCGGTTGCGCTCGTACTTCCTCGACGACTGTCGTCGATGCCAACGGAGATTGGCATCGGACAGTCAAGCTGACGATCTCCAAAGGGATGGGTGTAAACGATCCCGCAGCCGCCGCCGAAGAGTGGCCCACTCCATTCAAGCTCCCCACTGGAGCGGAGTGGAGCAAAACTGAATCCGTAAAGGAAGACGAAAAAACGATTACCCTTTCGCGGGATGTCAAGGCTGGTGACACTCAGCTCACCGACATCGTGGGCCAAGATGAGAAGAGCAAAAAGACCACACTGAAGAACTTCGTGCAAGTTAAAGAGATCGAGCCAGGAGTGTTCGAGTACTACGAAAAGATCGTCAATCCGAACCCCGACAAGACTCCAAATAGCGATATTGTCAAGTTCAAGGAGAGTCTTGGTAAAGCGCTTCCCGCTGGGGTTTCTCTCGATGACGAGGACGCCAATCTCGTTGCCAAGCAAATGGTCGTCAGCGTCTCCAGAATCATGTTTGGTCCGGACGACCACTTGTTTGGATCAATCATTACCAACCCCGAAGGTGCCGGCCGACGCCTGAAAGTCGGCCTTGGGAAGGTTTTGGATACTGCATTTAAGACTCACCTGTCGGCAAAGCTCAACGACGGACAGCGGAAAGAAGTTATCGCCAAGCTAATGGCCGAAGTGGATGGCGAATCGATCAAGAACTCCAAAAAGTCGGACGCATCGCCGGATAAGGCTGGCGAAGGCTCGTTTGTGGGGATGTCGGTCAGCGTAAAATTCCCGGGTGAAATCATCTCCACCAACGGAGAAATTGACCCTTATACGGGTGAGGTGTTCTGGGACTTCCTCTCGGCGAGCGCCGAGATCGAGCCTCTCGAACTCCGCGTCAGGTTTCGAGTCAAGTAGAGCACCTGCTTGAAGTGTGACAACTTTTCACGGCTATAGATGCCAGTGTTTCATAGCGGAAGAACACTGTTGACCACCCGCGGGCCGAGCAGGGGTCGGGCTGATTCGAAGCGAAACCAAGTTTGCGCACTGCAGATGAACCAACGGAACCTTCTAGGCTTCCCGCCGTCCATAATTACGGTATGCGCCGACTCGCCTTATTACTGTGTCTCGCCCCTTGCACCTTGCTCGCCTGGAGCGCCGATGGGCACATGCAAGTCGCCGACATCGCGTGGACAAAACTCACCCCAGCCGTCCAAGCCAAGCTCGCCAGAATCCTGGCTGCCGGAGAGCCAACGTTCACTCCGCTCAATAACGACGTTCGTGACTCTTTCCGCAAGTCGTCCACCTGGGCCGACTTTATCAAGGGCACAAAGCCGAGCATCTATGACGAGATGATCAAGGCGAACAACACGCGGTTCGAGCCAAACATCGAAAGCACCCCCGGAAACGAGGGCGTGAAGTGCAAAACGTGGCACTACTACGACGTCCCGATCCGCTACCGAGGGGCTGAACCTTCGGTTCGCCCTAGCAACGCTCTGGTTGCCCTCACCTTTTCCATCAACGAAACCGCTCGGCTCAACAAGCTCCCCGACGCAAGCCCCCGCGAGCAGGCTTTCTGGGTCTACTGGATCAACCACGTTGTCGGCGACCTGCACCAGCCGCTGCACTGCACCAGCAACCACGAGCACGATGAGGCCGGTGACGACGGTGGAAACAAGTTTATGATCACCGCACCGGACAACGACCGCTCGATCCGCCTCCACGGATTCTGGGATGGTGCGGTTGGGAAAGCAATCGCCAAAGACCGCGAAGCCGGTCTGAACGCCAATGTCGAGGCAGTCACCGAGCGTTGGGTCGCCGATCCCACCCTCCAACCCACCGCCGCCCAAGTGAAGAATCTCGACATCATGTCCTGGCTCAAGACTGGTGCCGCCCTCGCTGACAAGTTCAGCTACGACGGACTGAAGCCCAACGACAAACCGAACGAAGAGTACATGGAAGCCATGATCACCCTCAGCAAGAAGCAAGTTGTCCTTGCCGGGTACCGGATGGCGGCGATTCTGAATAAAGCTCTGGGTTAGGTCGGCAAAAGAAACGACTAGTCTCCACGCGTCGAATAGCGTAAAGTAGAAGCATGAGCCTCGTTGCCGTAGCTTTGTCTCTTCTTCTGTCTCAAGGCGGACAGAAGCCGAAGTCCACTCCTACTCAGCCGTTGCAAACAGCCCCGACATTGGGAACTGTTCAACTTCCTGGCGACAACGGGAAAGTGGGGGTCACCTATCAGCTTGGAGCGAAGGGACGCGAAATCCATTTCACGCTCGACTCCGCGACTGTCGGAATGAACTTTTCCGCCCCTGAGGACTCGCTCGTCGCTGGTGAAAATCAGCGCATCCTTGTCCTAAACTTCACAGTTCAGAACCCGCAGAAAGAGGAGATGGGACTCAGTGCGACGACGTTTGGGTTCACAGCGGTATCACCTGACGACGAGAACTTCAAGTTCAGCGGGTACCTACTAGGCCAGCCTAAAAGGGGCAGAATAAGCCAGTCTCTGAAGCCAGCCCAGAAGGTCAAGTGCGTCGTTGCGTTTCCGATCTATTCCACCGGCCCCGTCACCAAAGTGATGGTCAACAAGGGCGACGCTCCGATCCTTCGTTACGACCTCACTGGCAAGCTGGCTAAGATGGAATCCGCCTTCAGTAAAGACGGAATTGACCTTGACCAGACCACTAAGTTCCCCCTTCTGGCCAAAGGCGAGTCGCTCGACATGGGTGAATTCGGCGTAACCTATAATGGCTGGGAGTTCACCAGCGAAAAGATCAAAGGCTATGAGCCGTCGAAAGGTTTCAAATACCTGGTGATCAAGACCAGCTATAAGAACTTGGTTGCCAAAGACTCTTTCCTAAGCTTTGCCTACTTCGACTGGACAGTCAGCGACGCCTCCGGACAGAAGCTCCCCTGGAATAAGGACATCCTGTTCGAAGGCAGTGACACTCCCATTTACCAAAAACTGGTCTTTGGTGAAGACGAGATCAAGGGTCGCGTTTACTACCAAGTCCCCGAGACAATGACGTCCTTCGCCGCAACCCTGACCCATGTTGCTTCAAAAAGAAAAGTGAAACTCCAAACGAACTAGCAAAACGTCCTCTACAATAAACCCATGGCTCTGACGGAACGCGAGAAGATTGCACACCTGTATCGAAGGTTCTCCTTCGGGGGAACGGTGGCGGAGATTGACGAGGGCACTAGTGTTGGAGTCGAAGCAACGATTAAGAGGCTGATCGACTACGATACGGTTCCTCAAAATGTGACGGCACATCCTTATGAGTTTTCTTTCCGCGAAAAGGAGGAGGCCGACTTCGGCATCTGGCGATTCAGGCTTTGGTGGATCCTGCACATGGCTGCCAGTAAGCGACCGGCTCAAGAAAAGCTCTCGCTCTTCTGGCACAGCCACTTTGCCGTCAGCGACGCCAAAGTAGAACACGCCGGTCTGACCCTCGAGTATCTCCAGACCCTCCGAAAAAGTGCCAACGGCAAATTTGGCGATCTCCTCAAAAACGTCGCCAAAAACCCCGCCATGATGAAGTACCTCGATATGGATCGCGCCTTCCGAGGACGCCCTAACGAGAACTTCGCCCGCGAAGTCATGGAGCTATTCACCATGGGCATCGGGAATTACACCGAAAAAGATGTCCAAGAGCTCTCTCGGGCCCTCACCGGATGGGGCTACATCGACACCTTTTGGGAAGGCGGCAAGGACAACACCGAGCGGCTGATGACGCTGTACCGCGACAAACGCCCGTCCGGAGCCTTCTGCTACTTCCCGACCATGCGCGATACCGAGCCCAAGACCATCCTAGGGCAGACCAAAGACTTCGATGGCGACACTGCCTTGGATATGCTTGCGACTCGTCCCGAGACCGCCCGGTACATGAGCAGAAAGCTCTGGGAGTTCTACGCCTACAAGGACCCCGAGCAAGCCATCATCGACCGCCTTGCCGGAATCTGGACGAAGACCAACGGTGACATCAAACAAGTTCTGCTTGCCATCGCGCGCTCGCCAGAGTTCTACAGCGACAAGTGCGTGATGAAGCACTACAAGAGCCCTGCTGACTACGTTGTCGGAACCGTGCGCCAAATGGGTCTTGGCGAATCAATTCTCGCCATGCGCGCGAAGGATGCGAACCCGACAACACCCATCAAGCAGGAAGTTATCGATCAACTGGGTTACATCCAATACCAAATGTTTAAGATGGGTCTGGATATCTGCTACCCCAACGACGTGAACGGCTGGAAATGGGGCGAGGAGTGGGTCTCCACCAGCATGATGACGTACCGGATGCAGTACCACGGCATGATGATCTGGAATGACAAAGGCCCCTACACGGCTGCCCGTAATACCCAAGCTCTCATGCAAGCTAGGGCGCCAAAAACCGCTCCTGAAGCCAAGCAGCGCTTCCTCGAGATCTTTGACCTTCGCCTCTCTCCGAGCGCGGACCAAGTGATACAAAAGGTATTTGAAAACAACCCAACCAGCTACACCGACACCGGAGCCTGGGCTGGCACCCTCTACGCCTGCCTCAAACTTCTTTCCGCCTGTCCAGACATGCATGTCTGCTGATTCTCAACCCCCTCTCCCACCTGTCATGAAAGAGCGGCAGGGGGTGAGGGGAAAGAGTTTTCAAAGAAAACTGAAACTTTGGCGGTAAACTGAACGCAGGAATAGATATGCCAGTCGCACCCGAACGAATCGTTGGCCCGGACCTGATCGACATCTACCGAAAAGTCGACGAAGGAACGCGCCTCAGCTTCGAGGACGGCATGCGCCTCTATCAAACGCCGAACCTCACCGCCGTCGGCTACATGGCAAACATCGTGCGCGAACGACGTCACGGAAAGAAGACCTACTTCGTCGCTAACCAGCACATCAACTACACCAATATCTGCAACAAGTTCTGCAAATTCTGCTCTTTTTACGCCAAGAAAGGCGGTCCCGAGCCCTACGAGATGTCTCTTGACACCGTCAGAGAACGGCTGAGCTGGCACCGCGATGTGGATATCACCGAGGTCCACATGGTCGGCGGAATCAACCCCCGCCTCCCCTACCAGTACTATCTCGACCTCGTCAAAACCGTCAAAGAGGTCCGCCCCGGCGTCCACGTCAAGGCATTCACCGCAGTCGAAATCACCGAAATCGCCCGCCAAGGTAAGTGCACGGTTGAACAAGCTCTCGCCGACCTCATCGAAGCCGGTCTCGACTCGCTTCCAGGTGGCGGAATCGAGATCCTCTCCGACCGCGTTCACCAAGAGCTCTTCGGCAAAAAGCTCAACGGTGACGAATGGAAAGAAGTCGCCCGCGCTGCCGCCAAGCTCGGCCTGCGCCAGTACGCGACCATGCTCTACGGCCACATCGAAACTCTCGAAGAGCGCGTCTCGCACCTCATCCAGCTCCGCGAGCTGCAGGATGAAACCCAAAACTTTCTCACCATGACCCCACTCGCCTTCCACCCCGAGAAGACGGAACTTGAGCACATCCAAACCCCAACCGGAGACATGGATCTTCGAGGAATCGCGGTCACCCGGCTCATGCTCGACAACTTCGAACACGTCAAGAGCTTCTGGATCATGAACACCGCTCCCATTACCCAACAAGCCCTTTGGTACGGCGCTGACGACGCCGACGGCTTCGTCCACGAATACGAAATCACCTACAACGAAGGCGACTTCGGCAACAAGAAGCAGGTCCTCACAAGGTCAAACATGGTCAAACTCATCGAAGAAGTCGACCGAATCCCCATCGAACGCGACTCCCTCTACGAAGAAATCAAGCGCGAGCCAAAGAAGCCACTGGTTCCAATTGCTGTTGGCTAACGATCAGCGACGAAGCGCCGAAAGTCCCCTTTTCTTTCGATAAAGAGGGGATGCAAGGATGAGCCTGCTCACAACCGACCAGGCCAACGCCGCCAGCGCACGAGCTGGTGGTAGATAGTATAGAGAGAGTTACTTCGCGACAAACCCCCTCAATATTGGTCTGGCCTCGGCAAAGTTATGGTCGTCCTTGACCAAGGCATGCTCACCCCCGAGGAGTACGACGCCAAGCGCAAAGCGATCATCGACTCGATTTAGATCGCGGTGAGGTAAACATCGGAGAAATGTTGTTGCTTACTACGCTTCTCATTGCAGCTGTTCAGAACTCGGAATTTGATCCCGGTCCGAACCCGCGTTTGATGCAGCATCCGACGATCAACCGAACGACGGTCGTCTTCGAATATGCTGGTGATCTTTGGTCGGTGCCTCGCACTGGCGGCGATGCGAAGCGGCTGACGAGTTCGCCCGGGCTGGAATCGAATCCTAGCTTTTCGCCGGACGGAGAAACCATCGCGTTCACCGGCCAGTATCACGGGAACTTCGATGTTTACACCGTCCCGGCAAGCGGCGGTATTCCAAAGCGGCTCACTTACCACCCGGCCCGAAAGCTCGTGATGGGCTGGACTCCCGACGGAAAGTCCGTCATGTTCGCCTCCACAATGTTCTCGAACACGGCTGCGCCGATGATGTACACCGTAGGCACTGAAGGCGGGGTTCCCAAACAACTCCCGTTCCCGATGGGAACGATGGCGTCGATGTCGGCCAACGGCGAGCAGATCGCCTACGTTCCGGGCTACAAATGGCAAGAAGCCTGGAAGCGGTACCGAGGAGGACAGGCGTACTCGATCTGGATCGGAAACATGTCCGATTCTAGGGTCTACGAAATCCCCCGAAAGGGATGGGAGACGTTCCAGCCAATGTGGATCGGCGACAAGATCTACTTCCTTAGCGACGAGAAAGGGCCCGTCGGGCTGAGCAGCTTTGATGTCAACTCAAAGAGGGTGGCCGAAGAAATCCCTGGTAAGGGCTTCGATCTCAAATCCGCATCCGCCGGACCAGGAGCAATCGTCTACGAAAAACTGGGCTCGTTGAACCTGTTTGACCTGAAAACGAAGGCTTCGACCCGACTCCAAATTAACATCGAAGGCGACTTTCCAGAAGTGAGAACGACCTTCAAAGACGCCTCCAAGAACATCACTGGAACGGCCGTTTCCCCGAGCGGACAGCGCGCCGTTATTGCTGGTCGCGGCGCAATCTTCACTGTTCCCGCCGCCAAGGGCGATGCAAGATTGCTGACGCCCCAAACCGGCGTCTTCCGTCGCGACCCTTCTTGGTCGCCCGACGGCAAAACGATTTCGTACATCACTGACGAAGCCGGGAAGCAACAAATGGCACTGTTTGATGTTGCATCCTCGACGACCAAGCTCGTGGACCTCGGCGATTCTCCAGCCTACTATTACGGCTCAGGCAGCGCGTACTGGTCGCCAGATTCGACCAGGATCGCTTACTGGGACAACCGAAACAAGCTTTGGGTTCTGGAGCTCGCAACCGGCAAGAGCACGTTTGTGGATCAGACGCTGTTCACTGATCCAAATGTCGCTCAGCTGTCTCGTTGGTCGCCAGACTCAAAGTGGCTCACCTATGCGCGCGACCTCGAGAGCCACATGCAAGCGGTGTTTGTGTACAGCTTGGAGTCTGGAAAATCGACTCAAATCACCGACGGACTGAGCTTGGCGAAGAGCCCCATATTTGATCGCAACGGCAAGTATCTGTACTTCTATGCCAGCACCAACGCGGGTCCCGCGACAAGCTGGCTCGACATGTCGAGTATGACCAACCCGGTCATTTTGAGCTCGGTCTATTGCGTCGTTTTGCGGAAGGACCTTCCGAACCCTCTCAGCCCCGAGAGCGATGAAGAGGTGGTTCCTCCTGCAGCGGGAAGCGAACCGGCCAAGAAACCTGAGGAACCCAAGTTCTCGATTGACCTGGATGACATTGATCAGAGAATCATCACTCTGCCAATGCCAATCGGCGAGTACACCGGGCTCGAGCCGGCCACCGGTGGCTCGTTCTTCGCAATGTCCACACCGCCTCATGTGAACCCAATGGCGGGTTCGCCGATTTCATCGGTCAGTAAGTGGAGTATGGATTCCCGAAGAAGCACGCCCTTCGGATCCGCACTTTCGATCACCACCACGCCGAGTGGAGCGAAAGCAATGGTCGTCGGGCCAGCTGGTCCCGCAATCGTTTCAACGATGGCTCCTTGGGGACCAGGCGAGGGGGCGATCGACCTCTCCGGCCTCAAGTTGAAAGTGAACCCGCGAGAAGAGTGGCGGTCGATTTTCAATGAGATTTGGCGCAACGAACCGATGCTGTTCTATGCCGCAAATCTTCACGGTATCAACGCCGAGGAAATGCGTCAACGTTACGAGCCGTTCCTAGCCGGAATCTCGTCGCGCAATGATCTCAACTACCTCTTCACCGATATGCTCGGCGAGATCGTTATTGGTCACATGTGGGCCTCCGGTGGAGATATGCCCAGCGTGGGCGGAACTCCGGGCGGGCTTCTCGGTGCGGATTACACCATGGAGAATGGCAAGTACCGCCTCAATCGCATCTACAACGGGGAGCGATGGAATCCAGGACTTTACGCTCCGCTTGCTCAACCGGGAATCAACGCGAAGGTGGGCGAGTACATCTTGGCAATCGACGGGAAGGAGCTTGTTGATTCAAACGACATTTACGAGCTGCTGGAAGGCAAAGCCGGGAAGCAGGTAAAAGTTCGGATCGGGCCTAATCCTAACGGAACCGACGCCCGTGAGGTCACGGTGGTTGCGATCAATAGCGAAGGTGCGTTGCGCAACCGAGCTTGGTCAGAAGACAACCGGCGTTATGTCGATAAGATGACGAACGGTCGTGCGGGTTACGTTCATGTTCCGGATACAGCCGGTGGAGGTTGGACCTCCTTCATACGTTACTACTACTCACAGGTTGGAAAGGACGGAATTGTGGTTGACGAGCGCTTTAATCAGGGCGGTCTGATCGTTGACTACATCGTTTACGAAATGAGCAAGGTTCTGGACGGGGCCTTCACGCCTCGTGATGGACGCGACTGGCCGACTCCAGGGGCAACCATTTTTGGCCCGAAAGTCTTGATCACCAACCAGTTCGCAGGTTCGGGTGGCGACATGTTCCCTTGGCTGTTTAAGCATAAGAAGATCGGTCCAATCATTGGGAAAAGGACCTGGGGAGGCCTCGTTGCCTCGTTCGGCTTTCCGACTGTTGATGGCGGAAACATCAACTCGCCCAACTGCGCGTTTTACAACGTTGATGAAGGGAAGTGGGATGTGGAGGGGCACGGTGTTGATCCCGATTTTGACATCGAACTCGACCCATACCTGTGGCGCCAGGGCAAGGATTCACAATTGGAAAAGGCAATTCTCGAAATCAACAAACGCCTAGCCAACTACAAGGCTCCTGCTCTGAAGCGACCAACCAACCCAGACAAGAGCAAGATCGGCAACTGAAGCTCTGAGTCGCTTCTTCCTGGGGATCACCGCGGGGAGAAGCGACTTTTAGAGTAACTCGAAAAGGGATTCTAGTTTCGTAACGGCTTGCCAGTTTCAAGCATGTGCGCGACTCGAGCTTTTGTTTCGGGCCTTTGGCAAAGTAGGAGGAAGCGTTCGCGTTCGAGGCGGAGGCAGTCTTCGTAGGAGGTTGCTTTCACCATGCAGTGCTTCAGCTGGTCGCCGATGAGTACGTCGTAGGCGGTGTAGGTGGGGTCTTTGAGCTTTTCGTCGACCATGCCGGCGGTGTGCGGGGGCATCGGTGTCCAATCTTGGGCGGGTGTGGGCTCTACGGTCAACGCTAGCTCGCGGGCGCGGGTGATGAGCATATCAGGGTGGAAGGCGACTTTGTCTTGGTCGCGCAGGAATCCGTTTTGGCGGGCTTCGACGGCGTTTGTGGCAACGTAGCCACTGGTCATGAGTCCAATGGTGTCGCGCATCATCTGGGGGCCGCCCTGGCTGCGCTGTCGCATCATTGTGACGCCACGTCCGCCGGGGATGAGGCCGACCCTTGACTCAGGAAGTCCGATCTGGGCGTCGGAAAGGGCAACGACCTGAGGGCAACTCATGGCGAGCTCCAACCCGCCGCCGAGGGCGTAGCCGTGAAGTGCGGCAACGACTCGCCGAGAGGCGAGTTTCTCGCCGAGGGATTGAAGGCGCTCAAGAGCGGATTCGATCCCGATCCAGTCTTCGCGTTCTATGGCGTCGAGGAAGAATTTGAGGTCGAATCCGACGGAGAACGCCTTGGTGGATGAGGCGAAGACGAAGCGGCCCTCGGGCTCTTGGTCGAGCAAGGCGTGGAGATCTTCGACTCCTTGGGGCGGCACGGAGCCCATCTTGGTCCGCAGCTCAAGACTGCGGACGCCTTCGCCGAGGTCGCGGACATCCACGAGACCTTGGGTTGCGACAATCGGGTAGTCGGTGAGCGGGCGGTAGGCGGGTTCGCGGACGATTGCGAATCGCTCAAACTCGGTTGGAGCCAGCTGACCTTCAGCGGTGTAGAACTGCTTATCGGCACCCAGAACCGTCTGTGAACCGATCATGTCGATCATCTCGAACGGCCCGGCTTCCCAGCCGAAGCCCCACTGCATGACTCGGTCGAAGTCTTGGACGGAGTAGCAGATGGATGCTTTGAGGTAGTCGGCGTAGCGAAGCGTGGGCAGCAGATAGAGCCGAAGGAATTCGCCGACTTCGTCTCGTGCGGAAAGGCCGATCTTAAGCCGCTCGGCAAGAGGCTTGCGTAGGTTGTCGGTGACGGTGGGAAGGTTGGGCTCGATGCGGGGATGATAAGCGTGGGTGGTGAGGTTGAACGAGAGGTAGTCGTGGCCAATTTTGTCGTAGTAGCCCTTTCCTGCCTTGTTACCGATATTCCCATGGCTTAGGAGGTGGTCCATCGACTTGGGGTTGATGAGGGTGCCGATGTAGGGATCTTCGGGGCAGCGAGCAAACTGATTCCGGGCGATATCTTGCATGATATCAAGTCCGACAATGTCGTTGAGGCGGAATGATCCAGATCGGGGACGACCGAGGAAGGGGCCTGTGATCAGGTCCACTTGCTCGATGGAAAGCTGAAGCTTTTCGGCGATATGAATGGCGTGGTACATCGACCACATTCCGTAGCGGTTGGCGATAAAGCCGGGGGTGTCAAGAGCGTGTACGACCCGGCGGGCGACACGCTTCTCGAGGAATTCGGTGACCGCTGCGTGGGCTTCGGGGGTAGTGTGGTCGGTGTCAATGAGTTCGAGGAGTTTGAGATAGCGCGGAGGGTTGAAGAAGTGGGTTCCGAAGAATCTTTTCTTAAAGGAGTCAGATCGGCCCTCGACGAGAAGGGAAATTTCTAGGCCGCTGGTGTTGGTGGAAATCAGGGCGTCTGGATCGAGCAAGGTTTCGAGTTTGTCGTAGAGGGCTCGCTTTGCGTCGAGCTTTTCGATGATGGCTTCGCAGACCCAGTCGGCACCTTTGACCCAGTCGAGATTCTCTTCGATGGAACCGAGACGGATTTTGTCTGCGGTGCCTCGAACGAAGAAGTGAGGGGGCTTTGCGGTCTTAGCGCGGTCGAAGCATGCGTTGACCGATTGGGTCGTTAGGTCTAATAAGGTGACGTTAAAACCAACATTTGCTAGGTGTGCGGCGATGCCAGACCCCATGGTTCCTGCGCCAATGACGCATACTGTATTACCTGTCTTCAACCGATTGGCCAGTGAACCCACAATACTGCTAAGGATACCGACCAAGAAAGGTTCCTGGCTTCCCTTCATTGACAGGTAAAAATGCCGAAGCTATAATTGGCATACAAACCAAACACACATGATGAAAACTACCGAGGTGAACACCCATCGCAGGATTTAGGGGACGACGTCCCGTCCGACCAGAGCCAGGCCCAGATATCAACGGCCGGCTTCTGAAGCACCGTGAGCTACGAATTGTCGGCTCAGAAGGTGAACAGCTAGGGGTCATGACGACCCGAGATGCGCTTGATCAGGCACGAAGCCAGGGGTTGGACCTTATTATGGTCGCGCCTCATGCGCAGCCTCCGGTGGCAAAAATTGCCGATTATGGCAAGCACAAATACCTTGAGGGCAAACTTGGAAAGGATAAAAAGCCCAAAGGACAGGAATTAAAGGGTATAAAGATAAGTCCGCGTATCGCAGAAAACGACATGGCGCACTTGTCACGGAACGCAATCAAGTTCCTTGAGCACGGCGACAAAGTCAAAGTCACCTGCATGTTTCGACAGCGCGAGCTTGCTCACCCAGAAAACGGATTGAAGCGACTCGAGCATTTTGCCGAACTGGTGAGCGAAGTGGGTACGGTCGAAAGACCACCGAATTTGGATGGGCGCCAGATGATCATGGTGCTGATGCCAAAGCCGGGAGTGAAGAAGAAAGATGCCAAAGATCAGGACAAACAAGTCGGCAGCGAAGAGGTTCAAGATCACCGGGACGGGGAAGATCACTCGACGCAAGAGCCACAATAACCACCAGTTCCTGCACAAGCGCAATAGCACCAAGCGTGCTCTTGAAGGCGAGCCGGTACTGTTCCGAGGCGAGACAAAGCGCGTTAAGCGACTTCTCGTTCTGTAGTTTTATTCCCGACTTCGTCGGGACCCGACCCCTTACCGCTACCGCTCTTGATTGAGCTGGGACCCGGTGGAAAGATACTAAACAGGAGATAAAGAATGGCAAGAATTAAACGTGGCCTTATGCGCCACAAACGCCACAAGAAGATCATTGGCAAGGCCAAGGGTTACTTCGGGCGAAAGAAGAACGTTTTCCGACGTGCTAACGAGCAGGTCATGAAGTCGGGGCAGTACGCCTTCCGAGACCGACGAGCCAAGAAGCGCGATTTCCGTCGCCTTTGGATCGTTCGTATCACCGCTGCTTGCTCGCACTGCGACATCAAGTACAGCCAGCTGATCCACGGACTCAACACCCAAGGCATTCAGCTCAACCGCAAAATGCTCTCCGAGCTCGCCATCGCTGACATGAGCGCCTTCAAAGCCGTCGTCGAGTCGGCTCGAAAGGGACTCTAACCGGAGTTCGGACGTCTTCGTCCGCTTCCGAAAATCATCGCCCTGGACCGATTTGGTTCAGGGCGATTTTGGCTTTTGTGACGATTTTGCAATCGGCAGCCACAGTCAAACCATTGGCATCTTCCGGTCGAACCCGCTCGCTTGTTTTCATCCATACCGCCAACGTTTCGCGGCACTGCGGTTGTGTCGATAAGCACGGAGAGTTGTTTGGTCTCGAATTGAGGCCTAGCTTATGGCGAAGCAGGCATCGGAAGCGGTTCAAAAAGGATCGCATTCTGTTTCTCCAATGCTACAAACGCGCCGGTTTTCGAAATCCATCGGCGTCCCTGATTTCGTGAGTCGCCCGATTGATTGTCGGGGATTATGAGTTCGGAACCAGCTCCACCACGCGGCTGCGGCACACGGAACAGTTTGGCGTCCTTCATGAGATATAGACTGCCCCCATAGGGTGCGGTTCCGCACCTAATCACCATCGTGGAGCGATCCGCCACCGCAACTGCTTTGCCTGTGGTTGAGCCTTCTGGAAGCGGAACCGGATCAACCATTCCGTCCTTAACGAAGTGCGGCCAGTATTGGAGATTGTGTGGGTCTCGGTAGTGAACCACCACCGAATCGTCGAAGCCGACGAGCGGGTCAGTGTAGTCGGGTCGGAAGCCTTCGGGTAAGGGGATCGGAGTGAGAGGGCCCCCAGCTGATCTGTAGGGCACATATCCGCTTGCTGACTGGCTACCGTAAATCTGTGTGTTTTCGTAATTCATCCCATACACCGTGCCCGAGGCAGAAATTTGGAATGACTGCGGAAACGAGTTGCGGTAGATGGGGTCAAAGATGAAAAAGGTTCGTCCAGCGGCGATCCAAGGGCTCTCGTCGGCAGGCGAAAAGCTCCGGATCTCCTTGACCACTCCTGTGGATGAAATCAGGGCGATGTAGGAGGACTCTGTGAGGATGAAGCTCGATCCAGCTGCCGCGATGAGATCTCGATAAGATATTCCCCCAAAGTATTCCGTGCTGAGGTCTGGGTGAGTAGCACCACTCAAGCCAAGTGGCTTTCCATCGATTCGAATCTCATGATCCATCTGCTGGACCACTCGTCCATCGGCTAGGATTCCCGAGGGTCGTCCAGCCAATTCCTTGGTGTTGCCGTCCGGTCGCCGCAAGAAGATTCGTTTGTTTCTGTTTGATCCTGGGTCAAATGTGGACGAGTAGAGAAGTGTCCCATCGTCCGCAAAACCAATGGGTAACGCTTGCCCAAGGTTGGTCCGCTTGAAGTCCAGGTCACCCGCGACAGGAGCAAAGGGACCGGTAAGTAGCTTGAGGTTCTTACGTTGAATTGCCTCTCGTTGGAGCTTGATGTATTCGCCCGTGTAGCTCGTGTTGCGGTGATACCTATAAACCAGGGCGCAAGCGTACGCGCAGAGCAGAAGTTTGCCGAAAGTAGCGAAGGTCAATCTTCGCTTCGGGCCAGAAGTCATGCCTGCCGCCGTCATCAAGTTCCAGTATGTCCAACTTCCAATCCTCAGGAACAGCGTTCCATCGCAGTAAACTCGTAGAACAACTCGAAGAAGAGGCACTATGCGATACCATCACCTCGGCCAGCTACCCAAGAAGCATCATATCCAGTTCCGAAAGCCTGACGGGGGGCTTTATACGGAGCAACTGTTCAGCACTCACGGCTTCAGCAATGTCAGCTCGACGCTCTATCACATTAACGAGCCGACGGAGATGGGGCCTTGGCGAGACTTGGGGTCTTGTGCGCCGCAGTATCTGGAAGAGCAGCCGGTACACCACCGGCACCTGAAGACGGCGCAGCTAAAGCCAGCAGGCGACGCGGTATCGGGTCGGAAGTGCTTGATGGGCAACAACGATATCGAGTGGAACCAGGTTCTGGTCGCCGAGCAGATGGATTACTTCTTTAAGAACTCGGACGGGGACGAATGCTTGTTCATCCATGACGGAAAGGGAACCATGGAGTCGTTGTACGGCACCATCCACTTCCGAGAAGGCGATTACCTGGTTATTCCTCGCGGGACAATCTACAAGCTCAACTTCGAGACACTTCCGGTGAGAATGCTAGCTATCGTGAGTCACGGCTTTATTGAGACACCACGGCGATATCGAAACGAGTATGGGCAGCTAGAAGAGCATGCACCCTACTCAGAACGCGACTTCCGCCCGCCGTCCGAACTGCCGGTTCATGATCAGCGCGAGGAAACCAAAGTGGTGATCCGAAGCCGGAACCGGATGACAGAGTACACCAGCCCTTACCATCCTCTAGACGTCGTCGGCTGGGACGGTTACTGCTATCCGTATGCCTTCAACATCAACGACTTCCAGCCGATCACGGGCAAGTTGCACATGCCCCCACCGATCCACCAGACCTTCCAGGCTCCGGGATTTGTCGTCTGTTCGTTCTGTCCTCGCATGTTGGATTACCATCCAGAGGCGATTGTGGTTCCCTATGTACACAGCAACGTCGATTCCGACGAGGTTCTTTACTATTGCAACGACAAGTTCGGCTCTCGAAAGGGGATCGAAGAGGGAAGCATTACGCTTCACCCGCTCGGGATTCCGCACGGGCCGCAGCCAGGGGTTGTGGAAAAGGCGATTGGGGCGACCAAGACGGACGAGTTGGCTGTCATGGTGGATACATTTAAGCCGTTCAAGCTGACGAAGTACGCGCTTGAGATTGAGGACGAGAACTACTGGAAGAGCTGGAGCAAGTGAGTTTGTAGGCTCGAGGCTCTAGCCGCGAGCCTAGAGGCCAACCAAAAGAAGGCTTCTAAGATGTCCTTAGCCGCCTTCTTCAATATTTACGTAATTCGCTGCTTAGCCTTCTTTGTGGACGAACTTCTTGCCGCCCATTTCAGATAGCTTGGCTTTTTGGTTTTCGGTCAGAATCTTCCCGAGTTCGGTATTCATGATCTCACCGTTCTTCTTCTGCTTCTCTTGCATCTCTTCGCGAGTGATTTCTTGATCGCGCATCTTTTGCATCAGTGCCGTCATCGCTTCGCCGGAAGCTTTCTGCAAACCGTCGATCTTCTCCTGCTGTGCCGACGTAATCTCAAGAGCCTTGGCGACGTCCTTGTTCAGGACCGATCGAAATCCGCTTACTTGAAGATAAATCTGACTAAGCCGCTTGACCTGATCTGGGGTCATCATCCCCTCGATTTCCTTCTTCATGGACTCCTGTTGCTTGCCCATGATTTCCTGCATCTTCTTGCGACCTTCTTCCGAACGCATGTCCTCAAAGCTCATGCCCGAGTTCTGCATGACCGACATAAACCGCTCGCGCATAGCATCCGGTGCGAAATATTCCGCAAGCTTTAGCTTCTGGTCATCTGAAAGACCGAGATCGGCATAGATGGATTCCTTCAGGTCCTCTCGCATGAGGATCATGAGCGGGCTGTCCATGCCCATTCGGCCCATCATTCCACCCTGGCGGCCACCGCCACCTTGGGCGAATGAGGCGCAGGCGACGACGGCTACGACGAGAGAGAGAATGATTTTCTTCATTTAATTGCCTCCAGATTTCTTCTGGTCTTTAACGGGAGCCTTCACAGGTTCCTTCACTTCGGTCTTTGTGCTTTCCGGCGGGATCGCTTTTCCAAGAGCGTCCTGGTTGAGCTGGGAGAGCTTCTTGGTTTGATCCAATCGGAGTTGACGTGCTTCATCTTCATCTTTCACGATTCGCGGCGTCAAAAGCACTAGTAACTCGGTTTTGTTCGAGATTTTAGAGTTTGTTCTGAACAACTGACCCAGCAATGGAATATCTCCGAGGACGGGAACCTTGTTCGAAGTCGTGCTCACGCTGTTCCGAATGATTCCACCAAGGATGATGGTTTCGCCGTTCTTGACACTGACAACAGTATCTGCTTCTCGCTGGTTGACGATCGGCGCATCAAAGGTTGTGTAGCCTTGGAGATCGTTTGCAGTCTGGTTAACGTCCATCGTGACGTACCCGTTGGCGGTGATTCGCGGGGTGACGGTCAAGACGATTCCTACGTCGAGGAACGCGTAGTTGAAGATCGTGTTTCCGTTGGCATCGATACGGCTGTTAGTGACGTAAGGGATGCTTTGGCTGATATTGATCTGCGCCTGCGTGTTGTTCGAAGTGAAGATTCGCGGTGTTGAAAGGATTTGGAACTTGGTGTCGGTCTGAATTGCGTTCATGAACGCGGTCAGGTTTGCGCCGCCGAGGGTGTATCGGAAGCCTTGGAGGGCAGGATTTGCCTTTGCCTGGTTGAAGTCTGTTCCCACCGTACCGGTTTGCCCAGGAGTTCCGAACTGACCGGTGCTGGTGTAGTTCCACTCAACACCGAGCTTATTCGTCGAGTCCAAGTTCGCTTCGACGATGATCGTCTCGATCATGACTTGCTCAGGAATTCGGTCGAGTTGCTCAAGGATCTGCTTTATGAGAGCCGCGGAGTCGGGGTTTCCGACAACGATGATCGAGTTGGTGTTTGGATCGGGGATCGCGGTGATCTGACCAGTAAGGTCTCGGATAGGGACGAGTCGTCCGTTGGCGTCTCTACCAGTTTGAGTCTGATTTTGGGTTTGTGCGTTTGTCCGCGCTCCTCCTCCTCCACCGAACTGACCAAAGAATCCTCCGCCTTGTGCGAAGACGTTGGTCATAAGGTCGCCCGAGGTTGCATTCGGGTCTTCCATGTCCACAAACATCTGGTTGTCTTCGATGGTGCCACCGATTCTCTGAGCATTATTGTTCGCCCGCTGAGCATTGTTGGTGTTGGTTCTCTGCTGGGTTGGGGTGGTGTTGCGGTTCGTTCTACCAGCGCCTTGGCGTTGGCCGAAGGATTGGTTCAGAAGGTTTGCCACATCGTCTGCTTTGGCGTTATTTAGCGGGAACACGAAGGTCGTGTTCTGGAACTCGACTGGTTTGTCGATGTCTTTGATGACCTGTGCAACGATAAGCTGGCTTTCATCGGTCGCGGTGATGACGAGTGAGTTGGTGCGCGTGTCGCTAGCCACGGTTCCGAAGGCAGCCTGAGTGGAGCCGAATCGGGCGGCCTGTTGGAATCGGTCGCCAATATTTGCACCCGAGCTTGTGGTGCCTCCTCGACCTCGCGGGGCGTTGTTGGTGAGAACGTTTTGGATGGTTGGGGCAATCTCGGTTGCAGTTGCGAACTCTAGTTTGTACACCATCGTTTTTTGAGGCTGATCAGTTTCTTTGTCGATCTGCTTGATGACCCGTTCGACTTCAAGTTGCTCTTTGTCTGGAGCGTTGACAATGACGGAGTTTGAGAAATCATCGGCAGAAGCACGAACGTTTGAACTTGACTGGTTTCGATTGCCGCCCAACATGCTCATTGGGTTGAAGCCCCCGCCTCGTCCGCCACGACCGCCACCCTGGAAGCCCATCCCTCCGCCACCGAACATGCTCTGGAAGGGGTTCGAGTTGGTTTGTCCAGCCGAGACAAAGACTTCATTGACGACCCGTGCAACCTGGGTTGCGTTTGCGTATTTGATCGGATAAAATTTGAGTTTGAGAGGAGGCTGATCGCCACCACCCATACCAGGGAAGCTCATTCCGGTTGGCATCCCGCCACCCTGACCAAAAATGCTCCCCATTCCGCCACCGCCGCGGGTCTCGCGCTTCTTGATAACTGCCATGCCGGACTCAGCCGTCATGTCATAGCCCTTTAGGTTGAGGGTCTTTTCGAGAATGGTGAACGCGGTGCTGAGGTCCACACTTCCGGCCGACGTGATCGTGAAAGGACCCGTCAGGTTTGGATCTTTGATGATCGTTTTTCCGCTCGTCTTCTGGAACATCTGAAGGACGAGGTCGATGTTCGCATTTCGGAAGTCAAGCTTGATTTTGGCTTTCGATGTCATCTTCAGCTTTTCGGCCCAGGAACCGCTGGAGCTTGAAGTAGAGGCTCCACCTCCCATATCGAATTGAGCGGAAGCGACTGAACCTGCTACAAGGGCTAAGGCGAGCGAAAAACTACGAGTTGGGAATTTATTCATTACTGGTTACGACGTCCACGCCGTCCATTTGTTTGGTCGTTGCCACCGAAACCTTCGATAGCGGGGAGAGTTGCCATGTTTTGTGGCGACTCGGCAAAAACTTGCCCGCCTCCACCGATTTGACCTGCCAGACGTGGGGCAGGGCCGGGATTAACGGGCGCTACAGTTTGCGCGGCGTCAGATTGATTGCTGCCGAAGAAAATCTCTTTCTCAAAGCCGTCTGCAGCCCTCAGCACGATCGAGTCTGCCTTCACTTGTTTCAGCGTCATGGATTTCCACTTTTCGCCAGGTTTAAGGAAGACGCCTTCGCCGGTTCCTCCGTTTTCGAGGAGAGCGTTCTGACCGCCGTTGACCTCCATGTTGCCGGTGTAGATCCATCCGGTTTCACCGGAGGTGAAGATGGGCGGAATCGCGTTGGAAGTTTTTGCAGAACCCACTGCAATTCGTTTCTGGACGGCGGGCTTGAAGGCGTTGGGGAGCTCGCCACTGATTGAAGCAAACTGCGCTTTTTCATCCTCAGGCAGGTATTCAATTTCCCCAGACTTCTTCTTCTTGTTCGCGGTGGGAAATTGCATGGCGGTTCCTTTCTTCGCAGTGGCTCCGCTTCCGCCCCCCATCATGCCGAAGGCTAACGCAATCACGAGAACGCCAACGAGGAGAGGCATGGAGCTTTTCTTATTCTGAGTTGTGGCTTTCGACATTTTTAGCTCTTCACTCCGGAATTCCTTTCGGGCTTTGTGTTGCCCGGTTTAGTGGTCGCCTTCTCAGGCTTTACAAAATCGTGGAAGGCCACTAGTCCGATTACAGCGGTCACCTGATCCGAATCATTTTGCGAAGCGGCGTATTGAATCGAATTCACAGCCAGCCTAGCGTCTGACTTTTCAATCTTTTCAACCAGGGTTGCTACGCTTGTATACGAACCGTCAACAGATAAGTTGTACTGAATTTGTAGCAAAGCGGTTCCATCCAGGGGCTTTTGGGGGCGAAATGAGACTAAACTCAGCTTGGAATCCGATACCAGTCGGCCGACCTTTGCCAGCGACACGGGGGTGATGTCAGCAACCTTCTCCTTCCACAGCTGCTTTTCGATTATCAGGTCGGCAGAGTAAATGTCGGCTTCAGTCTTCTTTTTTAGCGCTGAGTACTCAAGGCGTTTCTGGTTGTTCTTTCGAGCCATTTCCGTGGTCGAAACCTTCTTGTTCATGAACAAGCCAACGATCGAGCCGCATAGCAAGACAATTCCGACGATTGCGAGAAGGCTTGGTACCTGGTCTTTGGGGTCCTTAAAATTGATCATCTACTTTTTCTTCTTGCTGGTTTGGATGACCGGGAGGTTTCCGACCGGGAACGCGGTGATGTTGAACTGGATGATCTTCTCACCTTCAAGCTCGCCCGCGTTGGCACTAATGAGTCGAACGTCGCGGAAGCGCGATTGTTTACTCAATTCTCCGACATATGTGGCAACAGCCTCCGAACTCTTCGCGCTGCCACGGAGTTGGAGAAGTTTTCCTCGCTCCAAGTTGAGCGAAGTCAGCCAAGCGCCTTTTGGCACCAGCATTGTCGCGACTTTGGTGACATCGCTAATCTTTTGGGCAGGCATAAAGGCGAGTTTGAGCTGTTTGGCTTTCGGTCCAACCTTGGATAGTTCCGAGGTTTTTGAATCGAGGCCAATTTTGAGGAGCTTTGTCAGGTTCGTTTCTTTCTTCTCAGTTTTTGCAAAATCTTGCTGTTTCAGCATGAGCTCGTTGCCAACCATCGCCGCGACGCAGAATCCACCAGCAAACAAAACGTATGCTTGTCGATGAGCGATCTTGCGCTTCTTCTCGATTTTCTCTCGGCGATATTCATCGGGTTCGAGGTCCATCGGGATGGCGGCGGAGCCAGCTAGCGAGACGAGGAAGCCGCCGAGCTTTTGCTCAGTGCCTTTGAATTCGACACCTTGAGCAAGAATCTTCGATCCCGATACAGCGGCCACGCGGGCAATCTCGTCGTCGAGACGGTCGAGCGTAACGGTTTTTGAGACGGCAAGCGTGCCTTCTTTGAAGCCGTCAAGGTTGACCAGATCGCCGAACCGCTCGGCGATGATGCCGGAGACCAGGCCCTGCTCCTGTGCTACTTTCAGGGCGTAGGCTTGGGCAGGAACGATCTGCTGAACGGTGATACCAAGGCCATCGCAGACCGAGAGGAGCTCCCGGACGTCGCTCGTCTTTGCTGCAAAAACATCGCTTAAGCGCCCTTCGGAAGAGCGGACGGCAGACGGAAGAAAGTCGAATGCAAGCTCCGAAACTTGGATCGGGAACACGTCACCGAGCTTCTGCTTGAGGACAACGAGAGTGTCGTTTCGGGCTGCCTCCGGCAATACCATGGAGCGGTGCATTACCAGGCGTCGAGAGAGGACGACGACGGCATTTTTTCCGCCGACTCCCTCGATGGAACCCAAGGAGACGCCTTCTCGGGTCTGCGTAGAGTCGACAAAATGAACCCGCGTCCAGTCGCGATCCCATTCGATAATCAGGTTTGGTCGTGTAGGTTTCTGGTTCATCTAGTTTTCCAAAAGCGTGGTTTGGGTCGTTGCCTCGTCCCATAGCCATTGGGTGGCGAGGTTGGCGTAAGGTGGGCGTTCGATGCGGAGGACTTTCATGACGCCTTGGTCGATCTGGACCAGGGCTTCGATTCCGTATTCTGTTTGTCCAGATTTCCCGAGGACTCGGACCTGGAAGCACTGGCTGTTCACGTTAAGCCGATCGGCAACAGCTCCGGCGAATGCCTGGTCCGCAGCAATGCTCAAGAGTTCGCTGAGCTGGGTGTAGCCTCCGGTCGGTCGACTGTCTACCATCTGGGTAGCTTGGTCTTGGCTGATTCCAGGGATCGTCTGGAGGACAGCTTCAGGTGCCGTATTGACGTTGATCTTCCCGCTGAGTTGCTCGCCGGGTGAAACGGTCATTCGATCCAGGACGCTTCGAACGACCGCTTGGTTATTGGCTACTCCAGGAACACTGAGAACTTGGCTCAGGGCAGTGTATGTCGCGTTCGGCTGAGTGGCGCGTTGAGCAATGATTTGCTGAGCGCTTTGGATTGGGATCTGGGCTTGCTGAGCGAAATTCTGAGCGTTGAGCTGGGGGTTGTTAACGTTTACACGGCCATCACCTTCCGGAGTACGGGCGGCTGAGAAGTTTTGGGTCGTGATTAGCTCGATTAGAGCAAGGTCGCTGACGGCCGATGAAGCGGCAGTACTCGACGTGTTATCTACAGGAAAGAAGACGTTTTGTGGGGTGAACCCCTTAATGTCCAAGATTTCGTAGACCGATTGGAGTTGGTTCTCGTGCGCGTTATAGGGCTTCGCGAGACGGTTGTAGTAGTCGTCTTTTGCGCCTTCCGGGCGGCTGTCGACGGCAACGTCGCGCCAATCGAGGAAACTGTCGATCTGCTCCTGGGTGAGATTAAGGTTTGCGAGGTGATCCTGAGTGACGGTATTCAGGTCAATTCGAGCCGCATTGTCAATAATCTGGATTCGGAACGAGTCCTGCCCCATCATAAATTCTTCGGCGCCGTTGTTTCCAAACGTTGCCCAATCGTCTTCAAGAGTGACTGGTTGGTCCGTGGCATCGACGACGGCTTGCAATTCTGCCATTGCACGCTGAACACCCGCCATGGCTGCCGCTTCGGCTTTTCGGGTTTCGTTACGGGCAACAACGGCTTTGAAGGCAACGGTTTGGTTTTGGGCATACACCGCCACGACAGTGACGACCAGTGCCATTGCGGCTAGGGCGATGATGAACGAAACTCCTCGTTGACGCGAGAAAGCAGGTCGGCGCTTCGAGAGTCTGTTCATTGCGTTGAACTCCCGGCAGTGACAGGATTATCAGGGGTCACGTCGCTCAGCGGCAGTCGAACGATGAATACGTGCTCCTTTGAGTCGCTCGTCCTTGAGTAAGTTACTCGGACCGCTGAGGGAAGTCGCGGAACGTCCATCGCTGTGGAGTCCCAAGAAAGGTCCCAACTCTCGCCATTGTAAAACTCGAATGAGATTGATTCGATATCCGAATCGAGTGAGGACTCAAATCCACCCTGAGAAGAGTCACCGTCAGCCGGAGTTTGCCGGCGGAGGAATAGTCCCGTTGAGACTGGTGCATTGCCGATTGCAGATTGCGAGATTGAGATCTCGCACAGGCCACCGCGCGGACCGTAAGTCTGGTTGAGAGTTTCGAAGTCGTCCTGAGAGTTAACGTACTCGGCAGGAAGTTTTTCGGATAAGGCAGTGAAAACCAGTCCGGCGCCCGACGTGGTGATGCTTTGATCGGTGTCACCAGCTGCATCGCCACCTAGGTAGTAGCTTGCTGGGTCGGTCGTCACGGTCGAAAGGCAGGCCGCCGAGATGAGGGTCCGCAACCGGTCTTCAAACTGCTGGTCTCGAGTTGCCACTGTTCTGTATGCCTTCGCCGAAGCATTGTGTCGCACAGCGACGTAGGTCGCCTGGCCAGCGGAGGCTGCGATCAGCGCAGTAATCACGATCGCAACCATGAGCTCTACTAGAGTCAGTCCGCGAACTCTCATTGCGTGGTCTCCGGTGGAGTAAACAAAAGTCCCCGCGCTCGTCCCTCTTGGGCGGTTGTGTCGCTGTTCGACTTCTTGGCGATCACGAGAATCGTGTCGAGGCTATCGACGCCGGACGGTTGAACCTCAACGGTGAACTCGTAGTTCGGCTCGCCGTACTCCTCGAAGTTTCCATCGGTATCCGTGTTAGTGGCGTTGCCAAGAGCTATGATCTCGTCGAGCTTCATGTGTGCCAAGCGGCTGAGCTTTTCGGACTCTCGCATCCGAATCTCAGTCTGGCTCATCGAACCAATCGCGCTCATCCCGGCAGTGACACCGACCCCAACAAGGACGGCGGCTGCCAGAGCCTCCATGATGGTGAAGCCCTTAAGCCGTACCTTTCTGTTCAAGGTTTCCTGCCTCCCATTCGGAGTTGTTTTGTGCGGCGGGTGCGCCTCGGCTAACGGTGACGTTGCCTTCTTTCGTGACCGTAAGACCAAAAATGACCCCGTTTTGCTTGAAGCTAGCGGTGGTCGCTTCGGCGCTACCATCAGCGAAGAATCGAACACTGAACTCCGACGTTGTGTCTGCGTCCGAGCCCTTCGCTACGTCAGAGACTGACCAAGTGTTAAGCAGTTTCTGCTCCGTCGGGTCGCTAGTTCCGGTGGTCGTGCCAGTGGTCTGTCCAGCACCTTCTTCTTCGGGACTGTAGCGGAGCGTGTTAGTGTCTCCGTCAAAGCTAAGCACTTGGATATTTCGACCGCTGATCGCCGCAGAGTGCGCTCTTTCGGCAAATGTCTCGATGGTCTGGGAGTCTCTGAGCGTTCGCTGGCTATCCTGGAACGCGACAAGGCGCGGCGCAACAATGCTTGCGACTAACGCAAGCACTGCTGAAACCAGCATTGCCTCAACCAGGGTGAATCCACGACGACGCATCAAACCGCTCTTTACAGATCCATGTTGGTGACGTCGTCGTCGGTGTTTGCCTGTTTGTCTGGTCCGTAGCTTCGGATGATGAACGAGTCATCGCCCGCCATTCCTGGCCAGGAGTATTCGTAAGGCATCTTCCAGGGGTCCTCAACAATGTCCTTTTCGACGTATGGCCCCTTCCACCCTTCAGCGTCTGAGGGAGGTGTGGTTAAAGCCTGGACTCCTTCTTCAGACGTGGGAAATCGGTCGCAGTCAAGCCGAAATCTCTGAAGAGCACTTCCGATAGTGGATATATTTGCCTTTGCAGCTGCGATTTTAGCGTCGGTGCCCGCCCCAAGCAGACGAGGAACGACCAACGACGCGAGAACGGCGATGATCAGAATAACGACCATAAGCTCCATGAGCGTAAAGCCGCGTGTTTTACGAATTTTGCGAGAGAGTTTCATGTTTCACTTCACGAGAGTTGCTGAGTTAAGAATTGGGACGAGAATTGCTAGAACGACAAAACCAACGAAAACGCCCATAAAAAGAACGATCATTGGCTCCACCATCGACGTTGCACGGCGCAAGCCGTTGTCAACTTCGAAATCTAGGGCATCTGAGACACGGGTGAGCATCTTTGGCAGGTCGCCGGTTTCTTCTCCGACCGCGACCATGTGGGTCAAAACCGCCGGGAACGCTTGAGTATCGCGCATCGCTTCGGCGATGGGCCGACCTTCCCGAACGGCGTCGCGGACTTCGACTGCCGAACGTCGGAAGACGCGGTTGCCGGCGGCGATTCCGGCGAGTTCCAGTGCGTCGAGAATCTGAACGCCGCCAAAAACGAGGGTGCCGAGAACCCGAGCGAAGCGAGAAACGGTGGCTTTCTGAATGATCTTGCCGATGAGGGGAATCTTTAGCAGTATGCGGTCGCGGATTTCTGCACCCGCCTCGGTCGCAGTCCAGAGCCTGTACAGGACCACTGCGCCAATGATTCCGCCGACGATTATCAGCCAGTTTGTGGAGATGAACGCACCAGAAGCCATCAAGATCTTGGTTGGCGTCGGTAGTTTGTCGCCCTGGGCGGCGAAGGTGTCGCTCAGTTTCGGAATAACGAAGGTGAGGATGAAGATGACGACCATGATCGCGGTTCCGCCGAGGATCGATGGATAGACCATTGCGGATGCGATGGTGCTTCTTCGCGCAACTTCTTTCTCTTGGAACTCCGAAAGTCTTGCGGCGACTTCGGCGAACTGACCGGAAGCTTCACCTGCTTGAAGGGTTGAGGTGAAGACTTCCGGGAAAATTTTGGGAAACTTTCCGAGCGCGGCGGAGACAGACGCCCCGCCCCGAACATCTTCGAGGGCTTCTTCAGCGATTTCGGTGAGATACTGGTTTTCTGATTGCTCGGCGACGACTTGGAGGACACGGTCGAGGGGCAGTCCTGCGTCGGCGAGATCCGCCATCCGGCGCGAGAACATTGCCAGATCCGCTCGGCTCGGCTTGCCTCGGGTCTTCTTTTCTTCACCGCCACCGAATCCGGCTCGGGCGGCTTGCTCGTTTAGATCGAGCAGGAAGCTTCCGGTTTGGGTGAGCTGCATGACGGCGGCCTCGCGGGTGTTTGCTTCAACAAACCCGCTCTTGCGCTGCCCGGATGGCTCCAGGACGGTGAATGAGTACGTCGCCAATTAGAGTTCCTCCCTCTGGCAGACACGGAGGACTTCGTTGGGCGTGGTTTTACCGAGGAGAACGTTGCGCTTGCCGTCACTGAGTAGCGGTACAAGACCTTGGTTCTTGACGGCGTAAGCTTTTATCTCATTGGCTGACTGTCGGTCGACGACCATCTTCTTGAGGGCTTCGTCCATGACAAATAGTTCGTAGAGACCTTGTCGTCCCTTGTACCCCGAGCCGCCGCACTTCTCACAGCCAGCACCTTTTCGGAAGTTTGCAGTCTTCAGGTCTTCCTCTGTGATTCCGAGAGCCTGGATGAACTCCACGCTCGGCGGACCGCAGGGCTCGGCACAGTTGGAACAGATGCGTCTTACAAGTCGCTGGGCTACGACGCCAAGCAGGGAAGACGATACCAGGAAGGGTTCGACGCCCATGTCGAGGAGTCGGGTGACCGCACCGGGCGCGTCGTTGGTGTGGAGGGTCGAGAAGACCAAGTGGCCAGTGAGCGACGCATGGATTGCGATTTCGGCGGTTTCAAGGTCTCGGATTTCACCAACCATGATGACGTCGGGGTCCTGCCGTACAATGGAACGGAGTCCGGCGGCAAAGGTGAGACCGATGTTGGAGCGCACTTGCATCTGACCAATTCCGGCGACTTGGTATTCGACCGGGTCTTCGACGGTGAGAATGTTGGTGGTCGGACTCCAGATTTCGCTGAGCGAAGCATACAGAGTCGTTGACTTTCCCGCACCAGTCGGACCGGTGGCAAGGATGATGCCGTACGGTTGGCCGATGACTTTGCGGTATCGCTCAAGCACTTCAGGGGCGACACCAAGCTCTTCGAGGCCCATCATCGCGGTGCCTTTATCAAGGATACGCATAACGGCGCGCTCGCCGTAGACGGTGGGGAGGATGGAGACACGGACGTCGATCTGGCGTCCGGCGATGGTGATCTTGATACGGCCGTCCTGAGGAAGTCGCCGCTCGGCGATGTTCATCTCGCCAAGAATCTTGATGCGCGAGATAAGGGCCGCGTGCATGCGCTTAGGCGGCTTCATGGCCTCAAACAGCATGCCGTCGACGCGGAACCGGACCTTAACGTCCTTCTCGTACGGTTCGATATGAATGTCCGAGGCTCCGTCGCGCACCGCTTGGGCGAAAAGGAGGTTGACCATCTGGACGACGGCGGTTTCGCCTGCCATCTTTTGGAGGTCGGCAAGGTCGGTGACGTCGTCGCCGTCTTGGATCGAATCGGCATCGTTCGAACCGGAAACTTGGCTAAGGATCTTTTCGAGGAAGATCTCTTCGATTTTTTCTTTAAGCTCCGCGGGATCGGCAAGAACGGGTTCGACTTCGGTGTTAAGAAGAACTTCTAGGTCTGAGACAGCCGGCAACGATTCGAGGGAGCCAATGGCGACCAGCATTTTGCCGTTGGTTCGCTCGAGCGGTAAGACTTGATTCTTGAGGGCGAATTCTCCGGGAATCAGCTCGATGAGTTCAGTGTCCAGCTTGCGGCCTTCGAGGCGCACTTGCTCGAAGGGCATTGGGCTAGATTCAGTGATTGCGCTCATCGGGAACTTTAAGAATAACGCACTGACTACCCCCATTGTTCGCAAGATGGTTGCAGAAATCAGAACTGTGCCAGATTGGGACTAAAATAGAGGTGTGAATTGCGTTCGTCGGCTTTGCTTGATGTCGGGGTGTTTGCTACCGGTATTTGCTAATGCAGTCTCGGACGAGGCGATTTACTGGAATAACGTTGGGTTGAAAGTGGTGAAGTCGGCGATGATTCCGCCGCCATTAATCGCTCGAAACCTCGCGATCTCCTCGATTGCTCAGTTTGACGCCTCGGCGGCTATAAGACGAACAAGAGTGAGCTACATCTACAAGGGCATGACGGACGAAGTTGGAGTGCCGGAAGATGCGGCGGTCGCAGTTGCGGCGGCGACGGCTCTTAAAGGAGCTTTTCCTGAGCAAGCATTTATTGTTGAGGAAGCTTGGCGTCGGCGACTGCCGGAGTTTAGGAAAAAGAAGCACTGGTACGAAGCCCAACGGATCGGTGAAGAGGCGGCGAGGGCCATCCTTCGAGCCCGGGCAGACGACGGAGCAAAGGATGCTCAATACACCGACCCTGGGGGTACAGGGATCGGCGAGTGGCGACCGGTAAAGATTCTTGAAGAACCAGATTTGAAGCGGTACGAACCAAGCGTGCTTCCGGGGTGGAAGTTTGTGCGACCTTTCGCGATTCCGAACAACCAGGCCTGCTTTCCGTCGGGATCCATTGCACTGGACAGTGCGGAGTATGCAGCTGCAGTAGAAGAAGTGCGGCGCCTGGGCGGCCGTGTAAGTACGGAACGGACGAAGGAGCAGACGCTGATCGCGCAGTTTTGGCAAGGTCAGGGTGGAACTCTGACCCCGGTGGGCCAATGGAATGATTTGGCGACTCGCGCAGCAGTGAAAGAGAATCGGACTTTTCACCAGAATTTGTTCATGTATGCCGTCTTAAACGTGGCCCTGGCCGATGCTGGTACTGCGGCTTGGGACTTCAAGTACGAAACCCGGATGTGGAGACCGCAGACCGCAATCCGAGAAGCCGACAAAGATGGGAATCCTGGAACGCAAGTTGATCCCACTTGGAGGAGCCTCATCGTGACCCCGAACCACCCCTCCTGTGTTAGTGGACACAGTGCCTTCTCGGCAGCGGGTGCGGAGGTCCTCAAGGCTTGTTTTGGTCGAGATGATATCGAAGTTGAAGTAGCGAGCGACAGCACCAAGAATTGGCAAACTCGGACGATTCATGGCTTTACCAACACGGCGAAGGAGTGTGGTAGAAGTCGAATCTATGGCGGAATTCACTTTGAGTTTGATAACGTCATGGGGCAAGAAATGGGTAGAAAAGTTGCTAAGTTTGTCCTCAATCAGGCTTGGGTGAAGGCGTCACTGAATTAGATTGGCAAGGTGATCATATTGCGGGAGTGCCGTTTTTCTAATCTTCGCCTCGGGCTGAGAAGAACCTTATGAGGAACTTTTGCGAAGCGAGAATTCGTAAAGTGCGTCAAACGGATTGACGCCATGAAAGGAACTCTTCTTCTAGCCGGTTCTCTGGGAATTGTGTTTGGGGCAACAATTGCTTCTCCGCCAGGTCAATCGCAGGATCATGTTCAAAGGTTCGTGGACGGCTTCGCTAAGTTCATGAGCGAAAGACCAGAGGACGGCCGCTTTGGAATCAGTCGCCTCCCGTCGATCCACAATCGGCAAGTCGCGAACACTCACGGAGTACCGGAGGCGTTTCAGACACTTTCAAAGGATCACTACCTTGGGGTGTTTGCACTAGGGAAATTCAAAAACGGCGTCCCAGAGCGATTCAACACTCAGGGCGCGTATTGGGACCTAGAAGAGACTCCAAGTGAGTGGTTCGGGTCGATTCGCGCTGCGTACGACGCCAATTCGGCCTTTGTTAATAAGTACCTAAAACCGGCGGCGGGTAGCCTCTTGAAGATGAAGCGTAACCAGGCGCGTTTTGAAGAGACGTACGTAGGCAACCACAAAGTAGTGATCGAAGCTCGAAAAATCTTTGCCAGCGATGACTCTTGCTACAAGTGTCACGCAGACACTCAGAAAGGGCAACCAATCGGCATTATTGGTCTGGCCCGAATTAAAAGATAAAACAGATCGCCCCGAGTCAGTAATGATTCGGGGCGATCTGTTTCACCTACTTCCTTGCGGAATTAGGCAATGATTTCGGTGACGGAGCCCGCACCGACGGTTCGTCCACCTTCGCGGATGGAGAACTTAGTTCCGACTTCAACCGCGATTGGGTTGATGAGCGTGATGGTCATCTGGACGTTGTCGCCAGGCATACACATCTCAGCGACGGCGCCGCCTTGACCTCGGATCTCGTCGATGGTACCGGTAACGTCAGTCGTTCGGAAGAAGAACTGAGGTCGGTATCCAGGAACGAATGGGGTGTGTCGTCCGCCCTCTTCTTTCGAGAGAACGTAAACTTCGCCCTTGAACTGAGTGTGTGGCTTAACGGTTCCTGGCTTACAGATAACCATTCCGCGCTCGATGCCTTCTCGGTCGATACCTCGGAGGAGGAGACCGACGTTGTCACCAGCTTCGCAGTAGTCGAGGGTCTTTCGGAACATTTCGATACCGGTACAGACCGTCTTGCGGCTGTCTCGGAGACCGATGATTTCGACTTCTTCCATCGACTTGAGCTGACCTCGCTCGACACGACCGGTCGAAACGGTTCCGCGACCAGTGATCGTGAAAACGTCTTCGACAGCCATGAGGAACGGCTTGTCCTTATCTCGCTCTGGGGTTGGGATCCAAGCGTCGACAGCATCCATCAAGTCGGTGATCGACTTAACGTTCTTCTCGGCGTAGTCAACAGTTCCACCCTCGACCTGGTCGAGAGCCTTTCGTGCCGAACCGATGATGACCGGGGTGTTGTCGCCGTCGAAGCCGTACTTCGAAAGCAGTTCTCGGATTTCCATTTCGACAAGCTCAAGAAGCTCGGCGTCGTCAACTTGGTCAGCCTTGTTGATGTAAACAACGATGTAAGGAACACCGACCTGGCGAGCCAGGAGGATGTGCTCTCGAGTCTGTTGCATAGGACCGTCGGTACCAGCAACAACCAGGATTGCTCCGTCCATCTGCGCAGCGCCGGTAATCATGTTCTTGATAAAGTCGGCGTGGCCAGGACAGTCGACGTGCGCGTAGTGCCGCGTATCGGTCTCGTATTCCTGGTGCGAGATGTTGATGGTTATTCCTCGTGCCTTTTCTTCAGGTGCCGAGTCGATTTCGTCGTATCGGCGTGCCTGGGCGAGGCCCTTGGTTTGGAGAACGCCGGTGATTGCGGCGGTCAAAGTGGTCTTGCCGTGGTCAACGTGGCCGATGGTGCCAATGTTGACGTGCGGCTTCTTTCGTTCGAATTTAGCTCTTGCCATGTTTGTTTTTTCCTAAAATTGGATCAACTGAGGGCGACCCGTCGCCCAACTTCGGTCCGACCCACACCGCACGGCAGGGCTACAGACAAGCGAGAAGTATACCGTTGGATGTTAGGCGAACGCAATAAGAACGAGCAGATTCGGTAAGCGGGTGGCTCCTTCGCCGTTCGATATCTGTTGAAACATCAGATTGAGATTTGACCGTAACGGTGATGTTCCGTCTGAAGAACGGGTGGAGAACTTACATGGAGTGGCAAGGCTTCAATCAGAAGCAAAAGACTTGTTGAAAAACATTTTTAAAGAGTGCACTTTCATAATCCACTCTTAACAGAGGA
The DNA here is from genome assembly GCA_037138755.1 of Armatimonadota bacterium. Classification (NCBI taxonomy): domain Bacteria; kingdom Bacillati; phylum Armatimonadota; species Armatimonadota bacterium. The sequence continues at coordinate 1,578,154 of JBAXHT010000001.1, forward strand.
GGCGTAACGTTGTCTCTTGGGCACCCCAAAGGTGTCGTTTCGGAGAACTATTCATGCTACGTCGCGCATTTACTCTTATCGAGTTGCTCGTGGTTATCGCAATCATCGCGATCCTTGCAGCCATCCTCTTCCCAGTTTTCGCCCAAGCCAAGGTTGCGGCAAAGAAAACCGCTGACCTATCCAACCTCAAACAGATCGGAACCGCTTCCATGATCTACACCGCCGACAACGACGATGTTTTCATGCAGCAAGTCGGCCAGAGCTGCGATAACGAGTGGAACTACAACTCTCGCATCTACTACCCATCCAACTGGAACGCAACCCAGAACGCAGTTGAAGCAGGTGGATGCATGCGACGAATCCGTGGTGGTCGAGACGCAGCCGGTAACTCCGTCCAACCATACGCCAAGAACCAACAGATGTTCCAAATGCCCGATGCTCCTGTTGTTGAGATTGGAGGCGGAGACTGGAATACGGCCGCAACAAACCTTGCTGCCCAGCCAACCAACATGTCCTACAGCTTCAACGGACTCCTCGGAACGAGCTCAGCAACTGAGCCTGCTTCTCCCGCAACCGTTCCGATGTGGTGGCCAATGTTTGGGAAGAAAGCTGAGCGTGGTGGCGGCTACTCGAACCCGTTCCTCATCTGTGCGATTGAAACCGCCCAATGTAAGTTCAATGGCGGCGGACCAATCGTCAGCGGAGTTGGCTCCTGCAACGTAGGTCGAGATGACCGATCAACCACCAACCCCAACGGTATCCAATCTAGCTTCGGAAACGTCTCCTACGGAACAACTTGGTGCTTCAACAAGACCCAAAACTGGGTCTACGCAGACGGCCACGCAAAAACTCGACCGACCGGTACTGGCGATCCCAAGAACGATCCGTTCTTCCCATCGGGCACTTACCTCACCAACGGCGTTCCTAGCCAGACCAACATCTACATCGACAGTCAGTGTCACGTCCCGCTCTTCCGACCTGACTACGTTCCAAACTAAGAAGATGAAAGCACGCTTCATCCTCGCAGGTCTCGCCGCGCTCCTCGCCTTCGGGTGCGGAAGCGGTGAGACCGTCTCAGAAACGAAGGTCACTCCTTCCGGTGAGCTTGAAGGTAAGGAACCGACTTTCACAATGGTTCCTGCGCAGAAGGATCCCAACTATAAAGGCGGAAACTAGATTCTGCCCGCCCGAACCATACGTGCTCCTCGTCAATCGAGGAGCATTTTTTTGTCTTCCGGTCCAAGCTTAACCGAACTGTCAAGTCACGTTCAGATAGCATTCAGGTTCAAAGTCGATCATCTTCATATCGGCCCGGCCGATATCGGAGTCATCCAATGCGGAAAAACAAAATCGGACTTATCGCCCTCGCAGCCCTCGTGTCTGTAGGTGCGGTTTTCACCATCAAATCAGCGCAAGCGTCAGACCACGCCGACACCAAGGAAGTCGTTAATCGGGCAGGAACTGACCTCACCGACGTGTACATGTTCCAAAGCCCCGAGAACTCGGATCGTTACATTCTGGCAATGAACGTTAATCCGCTGATCGGTCGCGGTGCATCGGGCGGCGTCTCATTCGACCCGGACGCGCTCTACCAGTTCAAGATTGACCAAAACGCTGACGGCATTGAAGATCGAGTAATCCAGGTTTGGTTCGAGGGTACTGGTCCAAGCCAAGTAGTCCACGTTTCACCGCCAACCAAGCCAAACGAGCTTGGCGCAAGCAATACGAAGGTTGCATCCTACGAAACGAACGGCGTGATTAATCAGGTGTTCTTCCCTCGGACAAACGTTCGAGTCTTTGCAGGAGCACGAGAAGATTCTTTCTTCTTTGACTTGGAGCAGTTCTTCAACATTCTTCCAGATCGTGGCGTCCCTCCTGGGTTGACAACTCCTCCGGCTAACCCAAACCAACCCATGCAGACAACTTGGCGAACGCCACCGAACGCAGTGGACTTTTTGTCCAACGGTGGCTTCAACGTGCTGAGCATCGTCATCGAAATCCCTAAGGCAGACCTTCTGAACTAAGATGAAAACAATTACAATTCTCCCTCTCGCCGTTATCGCCCTCTCGATTGTCGGTTGCGGCGGAAGCAGCAACAGCTCGCTTCCTTCTGGCAACACCAAGATCGGTCTTTGGGCTACAACCAACGTCAAGTCAGGCTCGGTTTACAACCAGCAGGACCGCCTCGCTAACCCGGTTGTCAACGAAGTCTTTGCAACCTTTGCTAACGATCGTCACAAGACCAATAACCTTGCCATTCCGACCAACGACAAGAATGAGCTGGCGAACGATATTCAAAGCTTCATGGTGGGTACCGCCGGACGTTCGCAGGCAATCACCGATGTCGTCAAGGCCGTTTTGGTACCCGACATCATGATCGCCGATCTTGGCGTCAACGGAAAAGCCGCCTATCTTGGAGTTCAGACCAACGGAGCGACTGGATCGCTTGCTGGTGGAAGAGCTTTGGAAGATGACGTTGTCGACATGTCACTTGGGGTCGTGTTCGGAACGACTATTTCTGCTCTCGGGCTTGCACCGGCAGACGGAAAGGAAATCCCAACTCTGACATCCGACAACGTTGGAATGGGTGGAAAGCACTTCAAATCATCCTTCCCGTACCTTGGTGATCCCCGCTAAGAAAAGACCATAAGCCCCTCGGAAGAGGGGCAGATCGATCAAGTTATGAAATCCTTCGTCCCAATCACGCTTCTTGCGCTCGTCGCCGTCGGTTGCAATGCCGGAATCTCTGGTCTAACACCGACAAATCCAATTGTCCCAAAAGCAACCCATCCCGCCTTCGACCCCGAAGCAACCGCTCGTCAAATTACGTTTCATGAGGAGCGAGTAAAAAATGACCCCACCGGAGCCCTCGGCTGGAACCTTCTTGCCGAATCTTACGCTTCACTCGCTAGCGAGCGCGACGATGACGATGCGGCCATCAAAGCCGAACAAGCAGCTCGAAAATCCCTTTCGTGTCGGCGAAACCGAAACGAAGCTGCCGAGAGCCTGTTGACCAAGTCGCTACTTGCCCAGCATCGCTTCCACGATGCGTACGACGAAGTTTCCCGAGCCTACGAAGCCACTCCGACCAATGAGAACCTGCGTCGTCAAAGAATGGAAATCCAGCTTGAATTGGGCCTCTATGATGCTTTCCGCAAGGAGCTTCCTTACCTGAAATCCAAAACGGATCCAACTTCTCTAGTCGTCCGTGCTCGCTGGGAAGGAATCTCGGGGCGACCGGCGGAAGAAGTGAAAATCCTTCGAGCCGTAGTGAATCAGATCGATGCGATCACATCCCTTCCGGCTTCAACCGTCGCCTGGTACCGGATGCAACTTGGGGCTGCTCTGATGCGTGCCGGAGACTATCAGCAGGCAAAGGTCGAACTCGACCGAGCGTACGATCTCAACCCTCACTCTTACCAAGTCTGTGCCTGGCAATCCCGCCTCGCTGCTGAAACAGCTTCAGTGAAGGACACAATCAACTGGGCGGATAAAACCAGCAAGATTGCCAAAATGACCGATGTACAGGGCCTGGCGGCTCAAGCCTATTTGGCTGAAGGTAACCAAGCAAAGGCAAGCGCTCTACTCGAACAGATGAAGAAGGAGAACCTGAAGAACGGTCAAACAATGGACGTCTCCGCTAAGCACACCCACGCAAAGGCGATGAACCAAACTCGCCATACCCACGACCGCCTCTTCGCCATGGCACTTGCGAACTTGGGTCAGAACCTAGCCTTTGCCCACCACGCCGCCGAAGAAGACCTCCAAAACCGCAAGGACATCTACGCCTACGACACGTTTGCTTGGGCAACCTACCGCTACTGGAAGCTGATCCCTGCTTCCGTCACCGGCGAAGGCGACAAGGTTCTCCGAGAAGCCGAACAAGCCGCAGAAAAGGCCCTGAGTACCGGCTCAAAAGACCCACACATCCTCTACCACGCTGGAAAAGTGTTCGAGAAATCCCAGCCAGATCGTTCAGCGAAACTCCTCGCGGAAGCAAAGCGCATCTCGCCTAAAATCGACAAGCTAATCGTCAATCCGTAGGTACCAGGCTCTCTCGAGAGGCTCTCGACGCCTACCGGTCAACGGCGTTGTGGGCTATTTGCCCACAATGTGAGTTGAAAGAGAGTGAGGAGGAACGACCAACTCACCCCCAGCCTGTCCCACCGAGAGGCGAACCTTCGCTTCATTGTCCCCTTTGTTGAGCACAACGACAACGGTTCCACCATCCGGGTTAACGAATGCTGACGTCAAGAGTCCAGTCGGGGCGCTGCAAGCAACTCGCTTGGCTCCTCGATTCACGAACTTGCTCACCTGGGCGATGTAGTAATAGGTTGGATTGACGATGAGAGACTTGTAATCACTCATCACCATGATTGGAGTGTGGCTCGGATTCTTTGCGTGGTTGGGTCCGCCAAGGTGGTCGAAGAAAAAGCCCCAAACAATCCAGCCCATGGCCCCGTGGTTCATGTTTTCTAGGATGTCCGTTGCATAGAGCTCAGCCGCATGTGCATCAAGCATAAACGTCCCAAACAGCCCTTGCTCGTTGGCGATGTACGGAATGTCAGGGTACATTTTGGCGAACTTATCCAGCGGCTCGTAGAATCGCCCCTCGCCTCCTTCGTACCAGTGGTAAGCAATGCCTTGGTAGTCCTTTTTGCGTTCCGGCGATGTAAGAGTGTCTTTGGCCCAACGTTCAAGGTTGTTCTTGTTATGGTCCCACCCAATAATCTCGACTTCCGGGTGAGCTGCTCGTAGCTTTGGCGCGAGATGGTTGTGGACGAAATCGCCCAAATCTTTGTTCGACCAGCCCATCGCGTCCCACTTCTGCCAAGACGCCTCCGGCTCATTCTGAGGAGTGACGCACCAAATCGGTACGCCGTTCTTCTTGTACTCCGAAACAAAGCGCACCATATAGTCGGCCCATACTGGCTGATACTCCGGAAGCAGTTTCCCGTGGTTATTGATCTTCGAATCTTTCATCCAAGCTGGCGCGCTCCAAGGGCTCGCCATGATCTTAGCGTCCGGTCTCAGTTGCATCACTCGGCGCAAGCTCGGGATCATGTTGTTATCGATGTCCGGTTGAATTGAGAAGTGCTTAAGATCGATATCTCCAGCGGCATCGTCAAAGGTGTAAACCTTCGACGATGCGTCGCAAGAGTTGAGGTTGATCCTAAGCAAGCTCCAGTTCGCCCCCTCCTTTGGATCGAGGTACATCTTCATGACCTTGTCCTGCATCGCGGGCGAGATGCGTTTGAAGTTGTATGCCGCGTTCTCGCTAAATGTCCCTCCGAATCCAAGAATCGTCTGATAGGTCTTCGTCGGGTCGACTTCTATCGACTCTCTCGCGGTCGACTCGCCCCCGATTCGAACCATCTTGGCTAGACGCAGCTTGTTTTGCAAGTCATAAGTGGAGAAATAGGACGTGATTCGAGGATTCATGAATGCGAGGGAAGTGAGAACAGCTAGCATGAGATTAAGCGTTATAGGCCGGAAGACGGAGCACCAGCAGGCGCATTAGGGGCACTTGGAGCACCGGGACCGCCTGGGGCACCGAGCTTTCCGGCTCCGGCTTTTACCGCGTCCTTGACCGTCGCGGGGATGTTTGCGTCGGCGTCAATCGCGGCGTTTCGAGCTTCGGGACTCTCGTAGATCGGCTTTTCCTGAATCACTTGCCCCTTCGCATTGGCGTCATAAGGAGTTGCGGGCTGCTGCTCCGAAGAGCAACCAGTCAGAGCCAAAGCGGCAATACTGAGAACTGCAATAATTGAGGTATTCATATTAAGATGGGTCTGACCCCTGCGAACCGGGGTCAGAAGGTGACTTAAGAAGTGGTTAGTTCCACTCCTTGAACTGTCGCATGCGGTTGTTGAAGTAAGGAACCCATCCGGTTCGGTTTGGATCGAACAGATTCCAGAGACCCCAAACGTTCTGCTGGTTCGACTGCAAGCCGTTGGTGTGTTTTGCGTGGCTGTCGAAGAATGTGATGTTCATTCCCCGATTGATCGGTTGAACACACGCAAATTGCGCAGGAGCCGTGATGTCCGTGGTTGTGAAGCCACCTTGGTTGCTGGTACAGCTCCAGGTTAAAGCCCAGATCTGCACGTCGGGATAAGGCATTCTAGTTGGAACGATCATCGCCGTACCGGCGTGGTTCTGAAGAACTCCGAGGTTGCCGGAACGTCCGGTTCGGCCACCGCCGAATTCGGGCCACCATGGCCATCCGCCGGCACCCATTTCGTCAGTACCTGCTTCAGGGTTGATGGCGTACGAACGAGGGTATCGAGTCGTTTCGTCGCCTGCTCCGGCCGGAACCAAGTTTGAAGTGGATGCAGTTGACCAATTGGCGTCGTTTGCGGGTGATTGGAATATTCCGCCGCTGGTGCGGTTGGTGTTGACCACGCCGACCACGCCGGTTCCACCATTCTTCACGTATGGATAGATGATATCTTTCCAGCTAATGAAGTTAACTGTGTTTGGCCAAACCGCGTTGTTATAGTCCCTCATAGGAGGAACGCAATCGTCATTATCCGAGTTGTAGATCATCATGCTGGTACCCAGCTGCTTCATGTTCGACAAGTCGGCGGTCTTCTTTGCCGCTAGTTTGGCTTGGGCAAAAACGGGGAAGAGAATTGCCGCCAAAATTGCGATTATCGCAATGACGACAAGGAGTTCGATGAGCGTAAACGCTCGATGATTCATTTTCATGGGTTTAGTTCCTTCTTTGGAGCTGATGTTGAGTCTCGTACGATGAGTTGCGTTGCATAAGGCTTGGATGGCTCGACCGGCCGGCTGTTGATATGGTCTAGCAGCATGGCGACGGCGTCCCGTCCCATTCGACCTGCCGGTTGCCGAATCGTGGTGAGCGGTGGGTTTGTAGCTTCGGCATGGACGAAGTCGTCGAATCCGATGACACTCAGGTCATCAGGAACGTGAAGGCGAAGATGGTATGCGGCCCGCATGGCTCCGATCGCAATCTCGTCAGTCAAGCAAACGAGAGCGGTCGGTCGGTCTTTGCGGCTCAGAATTTCGGTTGCCGATTTTTGTGCCTTGACCGGACTGAGACCAGACCGCCCAATCCATTCTTCAGGCGGCATCAGTCCCCGAGATCGAAGCTCCGAAAGAAGCACATCGCAGCGGGTGACGATATCAGGAATATAGTCGTCGCCAACCATTGCGCCGATCTTGGTATGACCAAGATCGACCATGTGCTCAACCATTTGGCGGATACCCATAGCATTGTCCACCCTGAGCATGAAGGGATCGTCGGTGGCAGTACCGGAGAGCGTGACGAACGGAGTTCGCCTGCGGACACACGCCTCGCGAACCGGGTCGAGCAAAGGGTCTCCGCTGAAGATGAGACCATCAACTCGGCCGTCCGTGAGCAAATCGACAAACTCCGAATGAGGCATGCGCCCGTGTTGGGCGAACACCATAAAGTCGTAATGAAGCTCCTCACAACCGATCATGATGCCGTTCAAGATGTTTTGCGTATAAGGAATCAACAAGGCGAAATCGTTCGGTCGAGCAGGGACGAAGCCAACAATCCCGCTTCGCTTGGCACTCAGAGATTTCGCGATTCGATTGGGGCGGTAATCCATCTCTTTGGCTGCATCGAGTACTCGCTGTCGAACTTCGGGTGCAACAGGGCGTGGCCCGTTATTGAGCGCGTAGCTCACCGTGCTCACGGAGAGGTTTAAGTGCCTTGCAATATCCCGAATCTTTGTTGCCATTTGGTTATCGAACCGGTTCGACGAACCGGTTCGATAACACTATACACGAAAATTGCAAAACCAGATCAGCAAATCGACAAAAAATGAAAATCAGGGGCTTCCGAGTGCAAACTCAATCACAAAAGCCGCCGTCCAACCAAACTGTTCGGCACCGAGACCCTTCCCGGTACGACTGTCGTAATACTCGTATAGGTAAGTCTCTTCGGCGTCACACCACCCCAAAATCCGCTCCCGATAAGCCTCCGCCAAGTCTGCTCGATCATAGCGCCGGAACCCTTCGGTCGCGAACCAGGCAACATTGAGCCACATCGGACCCCTCCAATACTGGTCGCTCCGATACTCAGGATGCGAGTAGCTGACCGTGGGCATTCCCGGAAAGAACGCCTCCCCCGAAGCTGCGATTGCAAGCATCGCTTCTGCCCGGTCAAGCGGCGCAATTCCGCAAAACAACGGCATAAATGAAGCCGGGCTCAAGGCCTTGCTGAAGTCGCCGCCGCGCAGTCGATCGCCATAGCACTGCGCCGTGTCATCCCACAGCCTTGCATTTATCTCATTTCCAAGCGAACTCGCCCTTGCTCGCCAATGTTCAGCTCCTTCCAAGCCCAACTCATTAGCGAAGAAATCCATGCTCCGATACAGCATCACCATAAAGCAGTTCAAATCAATCGGATGGACCTTTGTGGCTCCGCCATCCCAACGGGGCGAGTTGTCCCATCCAGACTCCAGTCCAGCCTCGTGCTCAATGTCCGTTGGGGTGTCCTCTTTGGGTTCGCTTGAGTAGTGGAACAGGCCCTCTGCATCACCCCCACGCTGCTCGCGCCAGAATTCCTCGTACCGCGCAAGCTTCGGATAGGCCATCGCCAAGAACTCTCGATCCGGACTCCGGCGGTAAATCTGCTCCAGCGCCCAAGGCATGACAGGCGGTTTTCCAATGTGGTCGATGACACGACCATCGGGCCACACTACGTCAACAAGCATTCCGTCCGGCCGCTGGTTCTCTAGGAAAAGCGCAATCTGGTCGTAGGCTAGCGCTGGGTCCCAACGCACAGTCGCCAGGGCATGAAAAGCATTATCCCAATTCCAAACTCCAGGATAGGTTCTCGGGGACGGACAAATCCCTCGCCGAGGAGACCAAGATGCTTCGGCGATAATGTTCGATTCTAGCGTCGCTACGGCGCGCTCAACCAAACGTCGGTCTCGGGGCGAAAGGGAGGAGAGATCGAGCTCTGTCGTGATTTTCATTGTCGAACCGGTTCGACATACATTGTGACATGTTCAAACCCAATACGCGGCGAGAGAAACTCTCGCCGCGTATTGGGTTTTTTCTTGGGGAGGAGCCTTAGCCGCGTCCGCCTTGGGCCTTCGAGATGATCTCGTTGGCTACGCTGTTCGGAACTTGCTCGTAGTGCGAAGGGGTGACGTTCGGCTGAGCGCGGCCCTGGGTGAGGGAGCGCAGAGTTGTGACGTATCCGAACATTTCGGAAAGAGGCACAACGGCTTCAACGACAGTAACTCCGCCTGGAGCTGGGTTCATGCCTTCGATGCGTCCGCGTCGACCGTTGATGTCGCCGACGACGTCTCCCACGTTGGTGTCCGGGGTGGTGACTTCAACGTGCATGATAGGCTCCTTGATGATCGGGTTAGCCTTCTTCATGCCTTCTTTGAAGGCGAGGATTCCGGCTTGCTTGAACGCGTTTTCGTTCGAGTCAACATCGTGGTAGCTACCATCGGTAACTCGGACCAGCACGTCGACGACCGGGTAACCAGCCTGAACGCCTGCGAGCATTGCTTCGCGGACACCTTTTTCGATTGCCGGGATGTACTCCTTCGGAATCGAACCACCAACGACCTTGTTCTCAAAGATGAAGCCTTGGCCAATCTCAAGCGGCTCCATTTCGATGGTACAGACTCCGTACTGACCGGAACCACCCGACTGTCGAACGAACCGACCTTCGGCTTTGGACTTGCCAAGAATGGTTTCTCGGTAAGCAACCTGCGGCTTGCCCTGGTTTGCCTGAACTCCGAACTCTCGGTTCAATCGGTCAACGATGATTTCAAGGTGAAGCTCACCCATTCCGGAAATGATCGTTTGACCCGATTCAGCATCGGTTTGAACTCGGAAGGTTGGATCTTCCTGAGCAAGTCGGCCAAGCGAAGTGCCCAGCTTTTCCTGGTCTGCCTTCGACTTCGGCTCGATAGCGATTTGGATAACCGGCTCAGGGAACTTGATGGCTTCGAGAGCGACTGGATTGTTTGGATCGCAGATCGTATAACCGGTGATGATGTCGCCAAGACCGATGACGCCAACGATTTCGCCGGCGTAAACCTCATCGATGTCGTTTCGGTTGTTAGCATGCATCTCGAGGATTCGTCCAACGCGCTCGCTTCGGGTTCGGATTTCGTTGGTGGAAGGATCTCGGTAGACGATCGCGACCGGTGAACCCTTCTTAAGGGAGCCCGAGTAGACGCGAAGGAAGGTGAGACGACCGACGAACTTGTCGCTCATGATTTTGAACGCCAGCGCACTGAATGGCTCGGCATCGCTGATCTTCCGGGTCATCGCCTCTTCGGTGTCAGGGTTAACGCAGTCAACTTCCACGCGCTCAAGCGGCGAAGGAAGGAAGTCGCAAACCGCGTCAATCATCGCTTGGACACCCTTGTTCTTGAACGACGATCCGGAGATCATCGGGAACATCTTAAGAGCGATGGTGCCGCGTCGGATGGCGTCTCGGATTTCCTCGACAGAGATATCTTCGCCTTCGAGGAACTTCATTGCGATGTCGTCATCGAAGTCGCCGATGGACTCGAGCATCTTCTCGCGCCACTCGTTTGCCATTTCCTGCATGTCAGCCGGGATAGCTCCGACTTCGAAAACCTTTCCGTCGTCGTTCTTATAGAGCGTGGCCTCCATGGTGATGAGGTCAACGTAACCCTGGTAGTTCGACTCAGCACCGATCGGAATCTGGATTGGAGCGACGTTTGCGCCCAGTCTTTCCTTAATTCGGTTATAAACCGAGAAGAAGTCAGCACCAAGTCGGTCCATCTTGTTCACGTAGATAACGCGAGGAACCTTGTACTTTGTGGCCTGTCGCCAAACGGTTTCGGACTGTGGCTGAACGCCGCCAACTGCGCAGAAAACTGCAACGCATCCGTCAAGGACGCGAAGGGATCGCTCAACTTCAACCGTAAAGTCAACGTGACCTGGGGTGTCGATGATGTTGATCTTGTATTCGTGGTCGCTGTTGCTCTTGCCGCCGTCTGCTTCGAAGCGGGTTCGCTTCCAAGCTGCCGTGGTTGCAGCCGAGGTAATGGTGATTCCTCGCTCCTGCTCTTGCTCCATCCAGTCCATGGTTGCTGCACCATCGTGGACCTCACCAATTTTGTGGGTTCGTCCGGTGTAGTAAAGGATTCGTTCGGTTGTTGTTGTCTTACCGGCGTCAATGTGCGCGGCAATGCCGATGTTCCGAACGAGGTCGAGTGGGTGGCTACGGGGCATGGTGTTTTCTCTTTTTCTAGTGAGTTTTCTAGTGTCTTTCGTGATGTGACCCCGGCACTAGACCGGGGCCCAAATAGATATACGTAAGGATCAGAACCGATAGTGCGCGAAAGCTCGGTTGGACTCTGCCATCTTGTGAGCATCTTCTCGCTTCTTGATCGCGGATCCGTTGTTGTTGTATGCATCGAGCAGCTCGTTGCTGAGCTTTTCGACCATCGACTTACCGGATCGCTTACGTGCGGCGGCGATCAGCCAGCGGAAGGCCAGCATTCGTCGTCGCTCAGGGCGAACTTCCATCGGAACTTGGTAGGTCTGACCACCAACGCGTCGTGGTCGAACTTCGACCGCGGGGGTGACGTTGTGGATCGCCTTCTCGAAAGCTTCGATCGCAGGAACGCCTGTCTTCTCTTCGACAATCTGCATTGCCTGGTAGAAAATGTATTCCGACTTTCCGCGCTTTCCGCTGAGCATCATTCGGTTGATGAACCGTGCTGCGAGTTCCGATCCGTAGATTGGGTCTGGAGCAATAAATCGTTTTGGAGCTGCACCTTTTCGTGGCATTACTTCTTACCTCCAGCAGCCGGCGCGCCAGCCTTTGGCTTCTTCGATCCGTACTTGGATCGACCCTGGTTTCGCTTGGAAACACCAGCGGTCTGTTGCGTACCGCGAATGATGTGGTAGCGAACGCCCGGAAGGTCCTTAACACGACCACCGCGGACGAGAACGACCGAGTGCTCCTGAAGGTTGTGTCCCTCACCTGGGATGTATGCGGTAACTTCGATTCCGTTCGTAAGTCTCACACGAGCGGTCTTTCGAAGAGCCGAGTTTGGCTTCTTAGGGGTCATGGTTCGCACGATGGTGCAAACGCCTCTCTTAAATGGGTTTTCTTTCAACGCCGGGCTCTTTGATTTGACCTTCGGCGCCTTTCGTCCCTTTCTAACTAGTTGGTTGACTGTTGGCATTTCTGATTTCCTGACGCCACTGCGCTCACTTTCGGCCAACAAAAAACCCCTGCTTTGCACAGGGGCAATCGAGTCGATGTTAAATAGTGTTTAACCAGTCTCGATTCCCAATCTGTTGCCCTCCTGAACGATGGCGGTCCACAAAAGCGCGAGGCGCAATCATAGACAGCATAAATTGTGACGCATCGAATGGTGCATTGTCAACCGGTAACGTTTGGAGTGCGCGGCGCCAGCCGCGCTTTTGATTGCAGATTAAAAGCTCTTCCAAGTAAATCGCCCCGCCCTACTGGCCGGAGTAAATCTCTCTCACCAACATTGGGACCGTCGAGGGACAAAGCTCGGGCAAAGTCGGGGCACTCCGAATGAATCTGTAATACTATGCAAGAATGACAAGAGCCGAGCGACCCATAGCTGTATCGCTACTAGCAACGTTCCTATTTGGCTGCCGCCAGCTCCCACCCCCCGCCAACTCACCACCTCCACCTCCCGCCTCCGAACAGCTCAGCGAATCCCAACTCACAACCCTCACCAAGAACTGGAACTGCATCTACACCTTCAAAGATCGCGTTTACTTCGGGAAGCCCGCCGACCACGCAAAGGGAATATTCATCGAAGAAGCCGAACTCGCCGACACGTTCGCATTCTCCACCGACGGCACCAAACTCGCCTACTGGCGGCTCGATGCCTCCGGAAAAATGCCCAACGGTCCCGACGCCCACCGTCACTCACTCATCATCAAAGATCTCAAAACCAGCGACGCAACCACCGTCACAAAGGAACAGGGAACCGCCGACACTCCCGGCGAACAACTCTCATTTAGCTACGACGGAAAATACCTCGCGTACGCCTACGGCAATAAGCTCCAGATTGTCCCCCTCAGTGGGGCATGGAAGTACACCTACCAGGGACGTGCCGTGACCGGCTTCCCCGAAGCCGTCAACTTCGCCCCCGACGGAAAGCACATCGCCTTCTCCCGAGACGGAGACGTGTTTCAAGGCCAAGATCTACGCATCGACAACCTACAAGAAGATCGCAAAGGTGCCGTCTTCCAACCCTTCGACGCCAACAGAATTGCCCCCCTAGCCGAGTTCTTCGACTCCGAAGGTGGGAGTTCCTCCACCCCAACCTATGCAAAGCAAGTTTATTGGCTTCCCGGCTCCAATTCTCTCCTAGCCGTAGTGGCCCGCCAGGGCGGCTCCGGCTGGCGGTGCGTCGCACTACTCAAACGCCCGAAAGATGAAGACGCACCTTACCAAGGCACTGGCCCTGTGAATTACGGCTGGGAGGCGAAGTGGGTGACACCTCGCGAGGAAATGACCTTTAATACCTCGATCTGCCCCGACCAAAAGCACTGGACAAGCCAGCACGCTGGCAGACTTCATTTCTATGACCTCGAAGGAAATGAAGTCGGCTCCCTCCCCGCCATTGACGTCATCACTGGCGATCAAATTATTGCTTGGGCTCCGAAGTAGCTACCCCCGACTCCGAGCCTCATAATCCGCCTTGTACATCGCAACCCCCGCCCGAGCCGCGTCGGAGTCAATCTTTTGCAAACGACCCCAGATGATCGCTCGGAAATTTGGGATTGGGAACAGAGTGCCGCCCAGGCGCGCAACGAACTCATCATCCAACATTATGCTCATCGCCAGAGCGGCGAGAGACTCTCCCTCGTAGGGGTCTTCCGCCTCCGTCACTGCGGCCAAAAGAGCGTCTACCACCGAGCGATCCTCGTCGGTCAGGGCGCGGGGGTAGATCCAGCCGACGTCCTCGTAGTCAAAAACATCCCTCGATGGTGTGTTCGAAACGAGACCCTCGAAAAATTCGGCGACGCTCGGGGCGAGCATCTTGTCCATTCCGTCGTGCTTCCGTTGCATCACGTACCCCGTTGCCGGGCCATGGACGATGACCGCGATCTCGTCGCTCTGAAAATCGTTGTGCATAAAGAACGCCCAGGAATCGTAGACGGATGGTTCAAACGCGGCCCGATCGAGCCCTTTCGACTCCTCGAATTCGATCATCTGACCGGGGAAGCTGTCAAACTTGATGGCGTCGCCAATCGCGTAGATTTCGAGTAGCTCCACGGGTAGAGATATTTCGCCGAGTGCTCCGGAAAAGGTCTCCTCGATCCCCTCGGCGGGTGCCTCCGAGCTCTTAACCCCTAACTGATCAACGATGTCACTGATTCGACTCGCGTCAACAATTTACAGGAACCTCGCTGGGAAGTAAAGAAGAGATTATCAGGTCGACCTCTCTGCCGGGTTACTTCGCCTTGTAAATCAGCAGGCTGTACTTCTTATCCAACTCTTCGAACGAATACTTCTTCCGCTGCGCCTTCCACCAGGCTCCAGACTCTAATTTGCCGAACTTTGCCGAGTTAATTCGTTCAATTTCCTGGCGACCACCCGCTTCGGGAATGTAGCTACTGACGACTTGGTAACTGATCATCAGTTTTTTGCCTTTGTGAAGGGCAAGGAAGTAGTCCGTGCCTCCGCCTCCGATGAAGAAAGAGCGCTCTTGCCCCTTCGAATCTTTGACCAGTGCATGGACGTAATCTCCGGTTTCGAAGCCGGTTACCGTTCCGCTGAGCCAACGTGTAGCCTTGATGATGTCCTTTTGGTTATCGGCCTTCTTTTGCTGAGCAACGACTGTCGCTCCGAGCGCCAAAACCAAAATTGTCGATACTGCGATTGATTTCTTCATTTTCTTATCTACCATCCACTGGCCAGCTGAATCCGTCTTTTTCTGTCAGTGATTTAAACACTGGCTTGCCAAGCACAAATGCGTTGCTGTTGGGCGCCACTTTGCTCTTGAGGTTGTAAGTTACCGAGTGGTAAGTCGCAGCCGACTCATCATCTTTTGGGACCTCGCCAATGATCGAGAACGATATAGCATCTCCCACAAACTTTGCCCCGGTGACCTGAAACACCATTCCGGACAACTTCTTCGACTTCGGTCGGCTGAGGTAATAGCCTTTCGAATCCGATTGAACTTGCTTCAACATGCTCATTTGCTTCCCGGCTCCGAGGTGGACTAAGCTCAGTGCCCTTGGCTCCCACTTGCCTTCATGCATGAAGACGGCAAGCGTTTCCGACTTGTTATAGGCCGCGACAACTCCGCCGTGGTTTTCCCCCTCGAATCCGCTAAAACCTTTGAGCCGGACAACTGGCTTGCCCGTCTTTAGGTTCACCAAGTCATTGACATCGGCAGTGTTCACTTGCGAATGATGCACGCCAAACGTTTTCGAAGGAGAAACTGTGCCTGGGATCAGCTCGGAGACCAGTGCCATCATCATAATCATTCCCATATTCTATTCCGTAGACGCACGGTCCGCCGATTCAGCACGGCGATTCGCTAAAAAAACCTGTATCACGCACACATTAACCTAAGGCCTGTCCTAAATCCACTAGCAGGTCGTCAATATTTTCCAAACCGACGCTGAGTCGGATAAAGTCCGGAGTGACGCCGGTGGAGAGTTGCTCATCCGGATTGAGCTGTTGGTGGGTTGTGGAGGCGGGGTGGATGACGAGGGATTTTGCGTCGCCAATGTTCGCCAGGAGCGAGAACACGTTGAGCTTGTCGATGAAGGCGAGAGCAGCGTCGTAGCCGCCCTTGACACCGAACCCGATGAGCGCTCCATAGAGGCCGCGTTGGTGGTACTTGGCTGCCTCAGCATGGTCCTTGTGGGTCGTCAATCCGGGGTAGTTGACCCAGCTGACTTGGGGGTGGTTGACGAGGAAATCAGCGACTTTCGCGGCGTTTTGGGAGTGACGTTCCAGCCTAAGTGGAAGGGTTTCGATGCCTTGGATGATTTGCCACGCATTGAACGGTGAGATCGCCGCCCCGGTATCGCGGAGCCCCTGAACGCGGGCTTTGATTCCGAATGCAACGTTTCCGAGCCCAGGAAACGCACCAAACACTTCCCAGAACTTGAGGCCGTGATAGGAGGGATCTGGCTCGGTGAAGTTTGCGAAGCGACCGTTGCCCCAATCAAAGTTTCCGCCGTCGACTACGACTCCGGCGATGGAAGTTCCGTGCCCGCCGAGGAACTTGGTGGCGGAGTGGACGACGATGTTTGCGCCGTGCATGAAGGGTTGGATGAGGAAGGGAGTTGGGGTGGTGTTGTCAACAACGACTGGAATTCCGTGCTTCTTCGCGATTACTGAAACAGTCTCGAACGGGAAAGTGTCGAGCTTGGGGTTGCCGATGGTTTCGCCATAGATCGCTCGGGTTTTGTCGGTGATCGCAGCTTCTAGGGCCTCGGTATTGGCAAGGTCGACGAACTTAACGGTGATTCCCCACTTGGGAAGCGTGTAGTGGAATAGGTTGTAGGTTCCTCCGTAAAGGCTGCTGGAACTGATAATCTCGTCTCCGGCTTCGGCGATGGTAGTGAGGGCAAGGGTGATTGCGGCTTGTCCGCTGGCGGTGGCAACGGCTGCGGTGCCACCTTCAAGAGTCGCAACTCGCTGCTCCAGGACGTCAGTTGTTGGGTTCATCAACCGGGTGTAGATGTTTCCGAACTCCTGGAGTCCGAAAAGGCGAGCGGCGTGGGAAGTGTCGTCGAAGACGTACGAGGTGGTTTGGTAAATCGGTACGGCGCGAGATTTTGTGGTCGGATCGACTTTTTGACCGGCGTGGAGGGCGAGGGTTTCGAAGGCCGGAGATGTGGAGGTTGAAGTTGACATAGGTCAATTGTTGACGAACCCATGGACGGTTCGACTACCAAAGGCGTCGCCGCCTTCATTTCATTAGGCGAATGCGTGATTCGCCTAATATCCTGTCTCGATCTGGGGCAAGGAAGAAATGCCGGCGACTAGCGAGCGATGACGACGGGTTCGATTGCATCCATCCAATACTCTTTCTTGCCGTAATACTTATGCAACAGGGTCTCGTAGTCTCGGTTGAGTAGCGTCTCGGCGGTGTACTCGGGGGCAGCGTGAATTTGCTCTTGGGTCAAGCTAAGCTTGACGATTTTGGTTGGGAAGCTGATGTGCTCGATCCAATGAGGTGAAACCAGCACCTGCTTGCCATGGAACACGGCTCCGGTGTCGACAACCAGATATCGGATCGCCCAGGTTTCTGGGTCAAGCACGAAGTCGTTCACATGCCCAATATCCCCGTTCGTCGTCGAGACGTGATAGCCGGTTACTTCGGCGGAACTTCGAAGCTCGGGATCCCAGGCCCTGCTCGTTTCGTCGGTATAAGTCCAGGCCGCGGGATCGCGCATAATCGCCGGGTATCCGCCCCAAACGTAGGGTCCGTTCCAGTAGAGCGGCCAGCCGTAGTAGTCGTAATAGGTCTCTTCGAACTGGCGCGAGATGGGGAGGTGAGATTCGAGATTCGGGCCATCTTCGACCTGCTTCTTTGAGAGGCTTAGAACCAGGTGGCGACTGGCGGTATTGACCTCGATCATTGAGTATGGCGAGAGGAGCACCTTGTGGCCCATGAGCCAGTTTCCGGTGTCTACGACTGCGTAACGAATCGACCAGAATCGATCATCGAAGTAGAACTCCTTGATCTTCCCAAACTCTTCGCCGAAACTGGCGAGACTGAATCCAATAAGCCGATTGATGGTGGTTAGCATTAGGTTCAAATCGCCCCAATGGGCGATCTCTTACCATCGAGCTTGGCAACATATTTCCTCGCGCGGTAGTCCGCACTTTTCTGCCCCTGATTACGTGTCAGCGGTTAGTCAGACAACTTAGAGCCCAAGCTTCGACCACATCGAATCGACTTTGGCCACGACGTCATCCGCCATCGTGATGAGCTTGGGATACGGCCGGGAGAAGCCGTTCTCGCCGGGCCACTTGTGGGTGCAGTCGAAGCCGATTTTGCCGCCGAACCCCTCGGCGAGCGAGGCGTGATCCAATTGGTCGATCGGACCCTTGTTCATGAGCGTATCTCGGGATGGATCGCAGTTCGCCCCGATACGGAAGAGGCACTCGCCGATGTCCTGGACGTCGCAGTCTTCGTCGAAGATGAAGACGAATTTGGTGAACGAGAGTCCGCCGAGGCCCCAGATCGCGTTCATCACCTTGTAGGCGTGGCCGGGATACTTTTTCTTGATCGAAACGAACGCCATGTTGTGGAACGTCGCCTCGACGGGCAGGTTCATATCGACGATCTCGGGGACCGTGAGGTTGATCATGGGCATAAAGATGCGCTCGACGGCTTTGCCCATCCAGCCGTCTTCCATCGGCGGCTGACCGACGATGGTCGCGGGGTAGATCGCCTTGTCGCGCATCGTGATCGCGGTGACGTGGAGGACGGGGAAGTCCTCGGCGAGCGAATAATAGCCAGTGTGGTCGCCGAAGGGCCCTTCGAGCTTCTTCTCAGAAGGGTCAATGTAGCCTTCGATGACGAACTCAGCGTCGGCGGGGACCATGACGTCGACGGTTTTACACTTCACGGTTTCGACCCGCTGCTTGCGAAGGAATCCCGCGAAAAGCATCTCATCAATTCCGGGGGGTAGTGGGGAGATTGCGGAGAAGTTGTAAACGGGGTCTCCGCCCAGGACGACGGCGACTTCGAGGTTCTGCTTCTTCTCCGCAGCGTCTTCCATCTGGCGCGCACCGGTTTTGTGCATCTGCCAGTGCATTCCGCAGGTTCGTTCATCGTGAATCTGGACGCGGTACATTCCGACGTTCCGCTTGCCAGTGTTGGGGTCGTGGGTGAAGACGAGAGGCAGGGTGACGAACGGTCCACCGTCCTCAGGCCAGCAGGTCAGGACAGGAAGTTTGCGGAGGTCGATCTCATCCCCTTGCCAAACGATCTCTTGACAAGCGGCTTTGGTGACTTCCTTCGGCGGAATGTTCTTCATTTCGCCAAGTAGCCAAGGGAGCTTTTTGAGAGCCTCGATGGGACCCTTTGGAAGTTCGGGTTTGAGGAGCTCGGCGATACGTCCCGAGTGCTCTTCGAAGTCATCGCAAGACAAGGCCCAGCTCATCCGCTGGCGGGTTGCCATGGTATTGATCGCAACAGGGAAGTCGTACTTGCGCCGATCCGTCGGCCTGTTCTCGGGGTGAATCGAAGGGTTCCGCATCACCGCGCTTTGGGGGTTTGGGCTGGATGTTCGGTGGGTGGGACCGACCACGTTTTCGAACAGGAGCGCAGGTCCGCCCTTCTTTACCACCCGATCCGTAATCTCGGTGATTTCCAGATACGGCGACACCTCTTCCGTGATTCGTTTGAGTTCCCCCTTCGATTCAAGGAACTCAAGGAAATGTCGGTAGTCGCGGTAGGCCATTGGCTGATAGAGTCTACGCGATGGGAACTTTCAAAGTTTTGTGAAAGTGAATCCTGCCCCTCAGCCTTGTCGTACAATCAATAAAATGGTCGCCGCTCTGACACTTCTCATCTGCAAGCCGGACATCGGTGATGAGATCATCGCGACTCAAGTCCGCTTGGGAAAACTTGGCTTACCGGCATCCAAGGCAGATCTCGCAAAGTTTGATCCAACTCCGGTCGCTATCGCCGCCGACAAGCAGTTTGCGGGCTTGGCAAACTCAGTTCGACCGCTTGCAACTGCCAGGTATCAGAAGCAGCCACTGCCCACAATAGATTGGAATCGGCTGTCGGCGAGTATTGACAAGCTGACCAGTCAACAAACGTCATTCTTTGCTGTCAAAGTCGGCGATCTATTGAGCTTTCCCAGATATTCCAGCGGCAAGGCGCTCACCAAAGAGCTAGCTGCTCAAGCAGAAGCTGATGCTTCATCCGGCAACAAGGTGCGTTGCCTCAAACTTCTCAAAACTGCGCACGCTCTTTCAACGCACATAAGTTGGAACCAGGATTTCGTAGGTGTGTTTAGCGGTCGCGCCGCTTTCGGAATCTATGTTGGCTCAATGAAGAGGGTTGCGATGATTCGTCCGCTCTGGCTAAAGGGCCACCCCGAGCTCTTTCGACCGCTAGGTAACTCAAATTTCAGCCTTCTGTTCAAGCGCGAATACATATCGACGTTGAAAACTGTAGGTAATACGTTTCCGCTTGAAAAGCAGGCACTACCAAAAGACAAGCGTTCACTTGAGGGTTTGTTGGTCGGCCTTCAAAACTGGGAGCTCATGTACCCGAAAGTTAAAAGCGCAAACAGCTGGTCTGAAGCGGCAAAGGGATACTCGTCGGTATTCACAAAGATGAGAAACATCGAAGTAGGAACCAAAACTCAAGGTGCAAGCAGTGAAGATAAATTCACTATGACTCCTGATATGTTGATTGACGGGGCCCTTATCGACGCCAAACTTGCTCAGATGAACCAGGATCTGGCGAAAATTGGGAAGCGTTAACTTCCCAACTTCTCAAACAACGCTGCTTCCAGCTTCTCCCGAACGTCGTCGATCGTAATCTTCTCGAGAACTTCGGCGGCAAATGCGTAAACCAGAAGCCCCTGAGCTTCCGCCAGAGGAATTCCTCGGGCGCGAAGATAGAACAGTGCGTCCTCTCGAAGCTGACCGATGGTGGCACCGTGCGTGCACTTGACGTCGTCGGCGAAGATTTCAAGCTGGGGCTTGGTGTTCATCGTCGCGGTTGGCGAGAGCAGGATCGCCTGGTTGGTTTGCTTTGCGTCGGTCTTCTGGGCGTCTTCGTAAACGAAGATTTTGCCGTTGAAGACGCCGACTCCCGAGTCCTTAAGGATCGACTTGTAGACCTCGAACGACTGGCAGTTTGGCAATGCGTGGTCGATTCGGGTGTGGTTATCGATGATCTGAGATCCAACTGCAACGTTTGCGCTGTTGAGCCAGGTTTCGCAGTGCTCACCACCGACGTAGGCGTTGATATCGCAGCGCGATACAGATGCGCCAAAGTTGATGTTGTTAGAGGTGTAGACCGAGGTGGCTGCTTGATCCACAAACACGTTTGCGATGTGGGTTGAAGCCAGACTCTCGTTCTGAACTCGGTTGTGCTCCAGCCGAGCAGATTTGGCAAGTCTCACTTCGGTGACCGGAATTGTCACTCCGTTCCCAACGAAGGTCACGTACGACTCAAGAACCTTCGCTTCGGCATTCTCGCCGAGGACGATGAGGTTGCGCGGGAACGATAGTGCCGAAACTTCGGTGGAAGACACAACGTGGACGATGTGGATCGGTCGCTCAACCGAGACGTTTTTCTCAAGGAACACCAAGGTTCCGTCACCGAGATACGCCGTGTTCAGATCAACAAATCGGAGATCGTTGGTCGAGCCTAGGCGCCCGTCAAAATGGGCAATTGAGCCGAGATGAGACTTGATCTCTTCCTCAAAGCCACTAGCCTCCGAGAAAGCACCAATGTACGCGCCATTCGGCAGGGAGTCGGTGGAGGACAAATCCGGAGCGAACTGACCGTTCACGAAAACGACGGTAATTGCGTCCACATCACCGAGTAACAGCGAAGCGATATTCTCTCGATCCAAGTTCGCGCCGAAACCGAATCGGTACTTCGTTTCCGTCAGGGCATGAAATGGGGTGTATTTGAACTCTTCATCCCGCGTGGTCGGAATCCC
The DNA here is from genome assembly GCA_037138755.1 of Armatimonadota bacterium. Taxonomy (NCBI): domain Bacteria; kingdom Bacillati; phylum Armatimonadota; species Armatimonadota bacterium. Next base: position 1,599,817 of record JBAXHT010000001.1, read on the forward strand.
CGACTCGCGGTAGCGACGAATCGCTGCCGCTCGAAGATCTTCGAAGCCAGGAAGGCCGTCAACGGTGAGGACCGGAAGCAGCTCGTCGTATGCCGCGACCAAAGGGTCTGAAGATGAGAGAGTCGCCGTCATGCCCGTGCCGCCAGTTCCTCTTTAATGAAGTCGTAGCCCTTCTCTTCAAGCTCCAGAGCAAGTTCTTTGCCGCCAGACTTGACGATTCGACCGTCCATGAGAACGTGGACGAAGTCGGGGACGATGTAGTCCAGAAGCCGCTGGTAGTGAGTGATCACCAGAATTCCGCGATCTCCGCCGCGAAGAGCGTTCACACCGTTCGCCACAATCTTCAAAGCGTCGATATCGAGACCGGAATCAGTTTCGTCCAGAACGCAGAACTTAGGGTCAAGCATTGCCATCTGGAAGATTTCGTTTCGCTTCTTCTCACCACCGCTGAACCCTTCGTTGACTGAGCGAGAGAGCATTGCCGGGTCAAGCTCCATGAGAGCCGCCTTCTGTTTGACCAGCGCCATGAACTCTTTCGGAGGAATATCTTCCTGTCCGTGATATTTTCGAATCGCATTGATCGCCGAGCGCAGGAAATAAGTGTTGGTCACACCGGGAATCTCTACTGGATACTGGAAGGCAAGGAATAAACCTTCGGCGGCTCGCTCGTCCGGCTCCAGTTCCAGCAAATCCTGCTCAAACAGCTCGACAGATCCACCGGTGACTTCGTAGTCAGACCGACCTGCAAGAACCGATGCAAGGGTTGACTTCCCCGACCCGTTTGGACCCATGATCGCATGGACCTCGCCGGGATTGATGGTCAGGTTGATTCCCTTCAGGATTTCTTTATCTTCAACGCGCGCAGAGAGGTCTTTGATGGTCAACATGGGGTGCAGTGGTTCCTACGTATCATTGAGAAGGAAAGTTGACTAAAAAGTCAAGGTTGACAATTTCTGAACCTAGAGTGAAGTTAGTGCGTCATATGAGATACTTCAGGTTCGCTATGTCGCTACGCTGTTCTCTCATCGGATTTGTGCTGCTGTTGCTCACTTTGGTTGGTTGCGGCGGAGGCGGAGGCGGGATGGCGAGCGGCCTCAATTACCGCACGAACTGGGGATTAAACGGCGCACCTGGGCAGTTGAGCGGTCAGTCCCAAAGAATTACTGTTCGCGATATGAATGGGGTTGATGTCACGAGTGCGGTGCTCCGGAACCCGACGCAAGACATCGAGGATGTCAACTTTGCCATCTCAAACGGCAACTATCAAGTGATCATCCAGCTGTTTTCCGGTTCGAACGCGGATGGAACCCTGATTGGTGAGATACGACGACGGATTTCGCTGAGCGGATCACTAACTCTCAGCTCTGCCGTGGGAACCGCGATCAGCTCGATTGAGGTTTCTCCGACGACGACTAGCGTTCAAGTTGGACGAGGCGAGGTGTTCGTGGCGAACGGTCGAAACTCAGCGGGAACCGCAACATTCATCGTTCCGAACTCGCTCACTTGGACGGCATTGGGTGGGATCGGTACGGTTACATCGGACGGAGCGTTTTCGGCGACAGCGACCGGTTCGGGAAGTGTTCGCGCGACATACACGCCACTGGCACTAAACGGCTCCGCACTGGTCTCGACAACGCCAAGCGGCGCAGTTCAGAAAAAGTGGACGATCTTGGTCTTCCTGAACGCCGCGAACGACCTTCAATCGTTCTCTCAGCTCAACGTGAACCAGATGGAGCAGGTTGCTCAGAACCCGGATGTACGAATTGTTGTTCAGTGGAAGAACTATCCGAGCGGGTTCTCGGGCGGGCTGTTTGACGGTACCCGTCGGTACCTGGTGAAGCCGGATACCACGAGCTCGATTGCTTCGGAAATGATTCAGGACATGGGCACGACCGTCGACATGGGTTCGACGCAGACGCTGAACCAGTTCATTCAATGGGGCAAGGCGAACTATCCGGCTGACCGCTACGGTCTTGTCGTTTGGAATCACGGCAACGGGTGGCTTCGATCACCAGCGAAAGCGGAGTCACGGGCGGTGAGCTACGACGACGAGAAGGGAACTTCGATTCAGATTTGGGACCTTAACCAGGCACTCGGTTCCGAGCAGTTCGACTTCATTGCGTGGGACTGCAGCTTGATGCAGATGTTTGAGGTCGCCTACGAGATTCGTGGGAATACGAAGTACGTTGTTGGCTCGGAAGAGTCGCCTCCGGGTGAGGGGTATCCCTATCAGTTGGTTTTCAACAAATTCAGAGACAATCCGAACGATACGACCTTTAACCTCTGTAAGGGGTTCGTCGACGGGCCGCTTGCGGTGACAGCATATCAATCGCGCAAGATCACACAGTCGGTTCTGGACACTTCGCAGTTCGCTCCCCTTGCAACGGCAGTTTCGACATTTGGAAGCGAATTAAATGCGAATCGGGTTGCTTTGACTTCGCTGATCCAATCGACTCGTTCGACAGCTCAGTCGTTTAGCCCTACTTCAACGAGGCACTATCGGGACCTTCTCGATGTGGCCAAGCGAATAGAGCTCGGGACGACTCTTCCGGGCGTTCTTTCTTCGATCACGGCTTTGAAGTCGGCGGCGGCGAATGCGATTGTGTATGAAGGTCATAACTCGAACTCGGCGAACGCGACGGGTCTGGCGATTGACTTCTCACCCGCCTCGACTTTCAATGCTGCTGACTCACTTGGGAACGTGCGCGCTACGGATTACGCGAAGCTGAAGCTAGCTCAGGATACGCAGTGGAATGAGTATTTGACGGTTGCTCCGTAGGAAGGCGCGGGCTAAAGTTAGAAAAAAGGGCCCGCAACGAAGGCGGGCCCGATGGGCTTGGAGGGTTATTCGTCCGGACTCTCGTAGGGATGTCGGTCCGGATCTTGTTGTGTTCGTCAGCGGAGGCAAACCCACCGACAAGCATTGATTTCCGCACATTCCATGCCCGAACTTCAGCTTTGTTGCTGGGGTGGTCCAAAGCTGGCAAATAGGCGGTTAGAACGCGTCGAGGCAACAGACCGGTCCCGGTCGGAGCAAATCAGCCGCTGCCGTCAGATCAGCCCGCGACCGAACTATGACAAGGTCATTCATCGCCAAGACGAGCAGCCCTGGTTCCCCCATGAATGCCTGTGAAAATTGGCGGATGTCTAACCTGAAACCCGCCTCCGTAGAAGGTGATACGCGAACACCTTCGGGAGAGAAATCGACACGCCAAGGGCCTTGGTTCTCGGGCAATAACTCATCAACAACTTCGAAAGTAAATGAACCGATACGATCCGTCTTTAAGCTCGAGAGCGCCTTGGGAGCGTTGAGAACTCGCCACATGAGGTGCCCAGAGTTGGCGTTCAATTCGGCCCCACGATCCCAGTGCCGAGCGCGATAAGGCGAATCCGATGGCTCGATCCAACTCAGATGAGTCTTATTGATTCCGATGCCGCTGAGTACGCTTAGCAAGGATTCGTAACCTCTCTTGGTGGTCCAAACAAACTCATCCACCTTCTGCTCCACCCAGAAGTTCCAGTCATGGGTGACGATGGCGTAAGCTTCGATTGGATCGCCAACTGTGTAAATCGCTTTGTTAGAATCCGACTGAATGATGCGGTCCCACTGGTTATCGGGACGAAGATTCATGCCTGAGCGTCGGCGGGCAAACACCTCATAGCAAGCCTTGACCTGGTCGCGATCCGCCGCCCCGAGCTTTGCTGTTGGTAAGGTCAGATCGAACCTTGGGAAGCGTCCCATGTCGACTTTGATTCCGTACTTGTATCCCGCTACCTCGTAGCCGAACTTACGATAAAACTTCTCGCTGAACGCATAGAGCGAAGCTAACTCGTAACCCGCCTCTCGGTAATGGCGAATTCCGTGCTCCATCATCGCTTTTCCAACACCGTGCTGTCGCTCGTGGGGCAGAACTGCCACGCCAGCGATTCCGGCGCATTTGAGTTCGGCATCGCCTCGAGTAACGACCATTGGCAGGGAAGCAAAGGCTCCAACGATGCGATCGTCTAGCCGGGCCGCGAAGGCTTCGTCGTGGCGAGGTTTATCTGGCTCGATCTTGACCGGTTCATTGTCCCGATACGTGGGACTCCAGACTTTGAAGAGTTCTTCAAGGTCAGTGCACCGTTCAACACGCAGACTCATTCGGACAGTTTACTTGCGAAGCTCCTGTACGCTTAGGCCCCGCCAGTTCTTCGATTCCTTACTCTGCCTCGCTGCCCACTGTTCGACGAGCTCCTTTGAAGCGAGACGTCGAACATCCGAGTCTGCGTCGAAGCCTAGGTTGAGCACGGTCGCGGTGTCCGGCTGCTGACGGGTGAGGTTGACGACAGCGATGAGGCTGTCGGGTCGTACTAGGTTCGTGACCAGCACCATACCCATCAAAGAAATGTAGGTGACATGCGGCACTGCCGAGAGTTTCCATTTTGATCCGAGCCAGGCGTAGCCCCCGATGACTGCCATCAGAAGCCCCATTGCGGCGGAGACGTAGAAGCGTAGCGTAGTGAGGCCATAAGCGGATACGTACAGACTCATTCGGTAGGCGGCAGATACGAGCATGAGGCCGAGGAGGCCCGACATTGCGAGCACCACCCAGCGCACCGGCCTTCGTTCGGTCGTAGACGCCGTGTGAAGCGAATCTTGCCAGAACATGAGCATTGGCAGGGTCATCACGGCGACTGTAACGAGTTCGAAGAAGCCCCGTCGAGCGTAGTCGGCGTACGACAGGTTCTCGGTTTTGAGAACAACGTCGTTGCCGCCGAACAGATACCTGGCTTGGAAGAGTACGAAGAGCGTAAACAGTGATCCGATGCAACCGAAGAAGACAACGAACGCGCTAACGGAGTCTCGGTTGGCAACCTTGAGCCCGGTCGGAGCCGGAGGTCCCTGAATTTCCATGCGCTTCGACGATTGAATGTCATACACCGAGGGCCAAGGGCTGGAGAACGAGTTGCCGACCGCTAGAGCGAGGTCCCGGGAGATCATCATGAGCATTCCGCATGCGACGAATGAGACGGAACCGAGAATGAGTATCCGTTGGCCGATCGTCTCGGAGGAAGTTAGCCACTCCAGCGAGATAGATCGTGCGAAAACAGGATCGGCAGAGCCGAGGATCGAGCCAAAAACAAGGAGCGCGGGAATCGCCAGTGCTGCGCCTGTGATGGCTCCTGCAGACACTTTGTACGGCTTGTTATCGCCGGATTTCCAATCGGTCATAGATGGAAGCAGGAAGGGAAGGAAGGGAGCAATCAAAGACGTGACCGGCCCGAGGAGAAGCGACTGGGCGGTTGAAAGAGCTTGATTTTTCATCCCTCGGAGCCCCAACCAGCCTACGACTGCAACAAGAAGGATGAGGTTAAGAGCATCGGACCCAGCGGACGAAGTGAATGCAAATCCGTAGGCAGCGATCCATAGCGGTGCGTGGAGCATCCATTTGTTGAACCCAAGTTTGAGCTTGCCTAAGTGGCTCAGGGTGACAACTCCCACAGACACGGCGACGCACAGAATGGCAAGGTTGAGTCCAATCGAGTCGGCGAGGAGAAGGTCTTGGGCCAGACCCCCGAGGATCGCGGCTAAGGAGACGATTCCGATGACGTGAGACTTGGCGACCTTCATTGATCAGGGTGAACAATTGGGAGTTGTCGGTGGTTCCCGAGGAGAGCTCTAGAATCAATCAGTCATTTCACAAAATATCAGTCATTCATGCATATATTTCGATATAATGATATTTGAGGACCGGTCCGATTCTCGATAGAGATTTCTCAACGGAGAGTAAGGAAGGAGCCCAAATGGACCTCAATATGACATTCTCACGAAAGGGATTTACCCTTATCGAATTGCTCGTCGTGATTGCGATTATCGCAATCCTCGCAGCGATCCTCTTCCCCGTTTTTGCCCAGGCTAAAGAAGCTGCGAAAAAGACGCAGACCCTCAGCAACCTCAAGAACATCGGCACTGCCTTCAAGCTGTACATGTCGGATTCGGATGACCAGTACCCTCCGTTCACCGGACGCGGAGATGTGGCAAGCACCGCTGTGACTCCAAACTGGTCAAGTCTTGAGTTCATGTATCCAGGCTTGGTCAATCCATATATCAAAAACGGTTTGAACTTGCAAACTTCCACCATCGGAGATATTTGGGCGGATCCTCTCACAAAGCCTCGTCTTTCCAACAACTCTGCGATCCGCAACACGTTCGCTTACAACGTTTACGGATTGGGTGGATTTACTCGAAGTTGCCTATCACCCATCGCTGCAGATATCACATCCTGCGCAGCAACATTAGCTAACACTTCGTTCGGCATCTTTGCGAACTCAAGATACGGTGTTCCCGCAACCGACACGGAACTTGAAAACTCTGCGGAAACCATTGTGCTTGTGACTGGTGAGCAGCTGGCTCGACCTCCACAATACGGCGTAGTTCAGAACGGTCTCAACGGAAACGGTGTTGGAGTCTTCGGTAACTCGGGTATCGGCGGCGATCGACTGCTGAACTCTGGTCTAACTTCTGCTTCACCAAATCAAAGTGCTCGCGAAGCCCTCTACGTTGGCGAAAACGCATTTGTGGTTTACAGCGACAGCCATGCTAAGATTCGCAAGAACACTACCCTTTGGAGTAACCGTTATTCGAGCGCGAACGGAAGATGGCGCGGCGGAGTCCCAGACGGACCTCGCATGAACAACGGTTGGTCAAGAGAGTTCGTTCAGTAATGCGAACGGGACTCCTTCTGCTCCTAGTTGGCATGATTTGCGGAGCTTGCTCGAGCGACTCCTCAGCTTCTAAGGTCACGCCGGAAGATGCCAAGAAGGCGCAAGCGGAAACTGCAAAAGAACAAGAAGATATCATGAATAAGGGGATGTAGTTCCCGGCTTTCATGAGGGCCTCCGGAAATCGCCTAGCACAGGATGCTAGGCGATTTTCTTTTCGTTGCAGAGCTTTCTCGAATGTCATGTAAAGTTGTGTTATAGTGATATCTGAGGACCGGTCCGATTCTCGATAGAGATTTCTCAACGGAGAGTAAGGAAGGAGCCCAAATGGACCTCAATATGACATTCTCACGAAAGGGATTTACCCTTATCGAATTGCTCGTCGTGATTGCGATTATCGCAATCCTCGCAGCAATCCTCTTCCCCGTTTTTGCCCAGGCAAAAGATGCAGCAAAGAAGACCGCGTCGCTTTCAAACGTAAAGCAAATGGCTACTGCCTCTGCGATGTACACGTCAGATTACGACGGTGGATACCCAACTTGGTCAGACTACTTTGCACTATACACTCAGATAGGGGCTCCGTACTACTACAGCGCCGCTGGAGTCCAAGCCGTGATGGGCGGACCGGATGGACCGCAATTCTACTGGGACGCAAAGCTGCACCCATACGTGAAAAGCGACAATCCACTAACTGTGAGTTACGGTGGACTTTGGCACTCGCCAGGAGCTTCGACTGCGAACAATCTGCGAAGCTATGGAATGTCACAGTGCTTCACGTACGCGTGTGACCCCACTGTATCAACGGAATATGTTTGGAGGAATGAGAGCGAGCTCGAAGTGCCAGCTCAGTTACCGTTTGCTGGCGAATCTGGACGAAGCGGTATGCTTTCCGCTCCGCGACTGTTCCACGGCTACTATGACTTTTGGAAGGTTACTGGATCAGGATTTCCATTCAACCGAGAGGATCCAACTCGGTTTGCCAGAACCTCAGCGGGTGGTGGAGTCGCACCTTATGCATATGCAGACGGTCATGCCAAGGCAACCCCTAGAGCTCAGGTTTACTACTGGCCAGCTTCTCGTGGGCTGGCGACAGCCGCAGATCGGGCTCAAGGCAGATGCTTCAACGCAAGGTTCTGGTCGGCGACTGCCTCTGAGCGGTCGAATTCAGCCGCGAACGCTACGGCGAACGGATTCCCTTGTTCCCTTTGACATTAAATGTGACCGAGCATCGCCAACGTGGTGCTCGGAAGTTCTATCCCGTTATGAAACCGAACACCTGGATTTTCGTCATCTTAGCACTAATGCTGGTTGCTGGCTGCTCGTCCGGAGCCGAGTCTCAGAGCACACCGTCCTCGGCTAACTCTCAATCGCTGCCCTCGGCTGATGCAAACCAGTTTGTCGGCCAAGACGCGAAGTGATCTGATATCGTAGCCGAGTAAACTCGCCTAAATGAGTTCACTCGGCGACCTTTCGATCTCAAACAAACGCGTTCTCGTCCGATGCGACTTTAATGTCCCGCTGGAAAACGGGGAGATTACCGATGATCGGCGGATTACGGAGGCGTTGCCGACGATCAACTACCTCCTGGAAAATGGTGCCGCAGTCATCCTGTGTAGTCATTTGGGCAGACCTAAGGGCGTTACTCCAGAGTTCTCACTCAAGCCCGTCGCCGAGAGGCTTTCTGAGCTTTTGAATCAGGATGTGCCATTGTTGCCCGACTGCGTTGGAGATGAAGTCGAAGCTGTCTGCAAGGCACTCAAACCTGGCCAAGTTGTCCTTCTCGAAAATGTTCGTTTTCACCCCGAGGAAGAGAAGAACGATCCGGAGTTTGCGCGTCAACTCGCGGACCTTGCTGATGTCTACGTCAACGACGCCTTCGGCACTGCCCACCGGGCCCACGCCAGCACGGCTGGAGTCGCGGACTATCTCCCCAGCGCCGCAGGATTCCTGATTGGAAAGGAGATCGAATTCTTAGGGAAGGCAGTCAACAATCCAGACCGACCGTTCGTCGCGATCATGGGTGGGAGCAAAGTAAAAGACAAGATTGCCCTGATCGATAATCTTCTCCCTAAAGTTGACAAGCTCATCATCGGCGGCGGAATGGCTTATACCTTCCTGAAGGCTCAAGGCAAAGAGATCGGCAAATCGCTACTGGACGAAACCAGCATCGAATACGCCGGTCAGCTCTTACGTGACAACCCAGGCAAGCTTTTGATTCCAACCGACTACATTGTCGCGCCAGAATTCTTCCCCACGTCTCCAGCGACGACTGTCTCCGCAGACGGAATTCCGGCTGACCAAATGGGACTGGACATCGGCCCTGAATCAAGACTCACATTCTCGAAAGTCATCGAGAGCGCGGGAACCGTTCTCTGGAACGGTCCAGTCGGTGTTTTCGAAATGGACGCATTCGCTGAGGGAACAATGGCGGTCGCTCAAGCCATGGCGAACTGCAAGGGCCTCACAATTGTCGGTGGCGGAGACTCCGCAGCAGCGGTCGAGAAGTTCGGCTTTGCCGACGACATGAGTCACGTATCCACCGGAGGCGGAGCCTCGCTCGAATTCCTGGAAGGGAAGGAGCTTCCGGGCATCGCGGCACTAGGAAAGGTAAATTAGCCCACCCCGTAGTCTCGACGTCCCTTTCGGTTTTTGGAATTTCGCGGAGCTACGGATTGGGTTACGGAACCCGGCGAGGACGCCAGAGTTACGGAACGGATGTAGGCTAAACTCATGACATCATGATGTCAACGTTTCTCGCTACCCACCTACTTGCTCAAGGAAAAGCCTTTGACTACAAGATTGGAGATCAAACGTTCGAGGGTTACGCAGTCACCCGTTCTAAGTCCAAGCCGACAGTCGTTGTAGTTCAGGATTGGAACGGCGTCAATGATCACGAAATTGAAGTCGTCGAAAGACTCGGCAAGCTCGGCTACTCCGCCGTTGCAATCGATGTTTATGGCAAGGGAGTCCGCCCGTCCTCCGTCCAAACCTGTTCTGCAGAAAGCGGCAAGTACTATGCAGACCCAGGTCTGTTCTTGAGTCGCCTGGAAGGCGGAATCAAGGCGGCAAACATCAAGGGCAAGTTCGTCGCAATTGGCTACTGTTTCGGAGGAACTGGGGTTCTCGAGCTTGCTCGACACAACGTCAAGAACCTTGCCGGAGTCGTTAGTTTCCATGGCGGCGTCAAGCCCCTTTCTGCTTCGCCGGCTAAGATTAATGCTCGCGTGATGGTGCTCCACGGTGCCATCGATCCATTCATTGAAGCCGCTGACGTCGAGGCCGTGAAGGCGGAAATGAAGAAAGCGAAATCCTTCAAGTTCGTTGCTTACCCTGGTGCCGTTCATGCGTTCACGGTCAAATCGATGGGATTCGAGGTTGATGGCGCCAAGTACAACCGAGCCGCTGACGCGGCTTCATGGAAAGAGCTAACCGGAGCCCTCAAAACTTGGTAGTCGCGAATCGAACCGCCGGATGTCGCCGTCTTGAAGTTACAGACGAAGATGTCCGAATCCACCCGAGAAGCCCCCACAGTTTTTGATCATATCGCTGTCCTGCTCGACCAGATGGCAGGAGTGGCATGGCAAAAGCTGGGTCTTCAACCAGATATGGTCACCGGACAGATCGAGCCGAACCTCGAACAAGCCCGCGTCGCCATCGATGTTGTCGCGTTCCTCGCAGGCAAGTTGGAGTCACAACTCGACGAAGACGACAAACGCCAGGTCCAGTCGCTGGTTCGCGATCTCAAAATCAACTTTGTTCAAAAAGGAGGCGCATAGTGGCGTTCACTTGGCCAGGAAGGATTGCGCATCACGAGCTGCCGGTCGTGCCCAAACCGGCGATCCGGCTTGAACAGCTCGAAGTCTTCGGAGAAGTTTTCTCGAGCTTTTCTCAGGCGCTCAACGACCTCACAACCTACGGACCCATTGGCACGAATCAAGCACGGGTCAACGAACTGCGAGAGGCGGCGAAGTTTGCGTACATGCCGGTCAAGGAGTTCGTAACGCCTTATTTTAAGCGTCAACCCAATCCGTTGGATCACCTTCTCTTCGGTCTTACCGAAGTGTGGAGTCAACCAATTTTGGGGCAAAAGATCGAAAACGCAACCGAAGCCCTTAGCATCTACAGCCAGCATCTGCGATACTTGATCTCGAAAAGCGAATGATCATCGACTGGCGCGAAGCCGACCACAACAAGATTCTCGACCTCTGGAACCAGTTCCACCCCGAGAGATACCGAATTGATGCGGACAGCCTGCGCATCAACACGGTCGACGCCGACACGTTTGACTGGGGCGCATCGCTGGTTGATGTCGATTTTGATGGCGACATTCGGGCGTTCATCAGCATCAAAAAAGCACCTGCAAAGCACCATAAAGTTGGCGATCCGGACGCGGTTCACCTCAGTGCAATCGCCTTCACCGACGCGACTCACGCTATCGACTTGATGAGTGACGCGAAAAAGACGCTTCGTCAGCGGGGTGTAACATCGATTCTGTTCGGCATGGATTCTCGCCACTTCTGGCCTGGAGTTCCCACCGATTTTCCGGCTCTCAACAACTTCCTCACGATTGAAGGGTTCGACCTCAGCGGCGAGTACTTCGATATCGAGCGAGACATTTCGAACTACCAACCGCCGCGACCAATGCCGACGGAGAATGTAGAGTTTAGGGTTCTGACTCCAGATGACCGACGGAGCCTTGAGCGGTTTTTCGACCGAGAATTCCCGGGCCGCTGGCGTTACGACATCCTTTGGAAGATCGAGCGCGAAGATGGTTATAACGGCCTGATAGGGCTCTTCCACAAAGGTGAAGTCCATGGCTTCGCGGTGATTCAGGATTCCAACACGAAGTTCCCAATTGGCGGAGCGGTTTGGCGCCACGACCTTGGCGACCACTGGGGTGCGCTGGGACCTATAGGCGTCTCCCAGCAAGTTCGCGGCGAGGGCTGGGGCGGGGCATTGCTGTCGGCAGGGCTACTCGAACTGAAAGCCAGGGGAACCATTCAGTGCATCATCGACTGGACAACGCTCGGCGAATTTTACGGCAAGCATGGATTCGAGAAGACCCGCATTTACCGCTCGGCGAAACTGACGATCTAGGCTTCATACTATAGGGGTGCCCCCCAAGTTTCCAGGTTCCATTTCTGCGTCAATGCTCCTCGAAATGGGCAAGTACGTCATTGCCGAGCCGTATCCGTTTGCGGTCGATATTGAGAAGTGCCACGGGATGACCCTGGTGACAGTTGATGGACAAGAACTGTTCGACTGGGCGGGTTACTACGGCAGCAAACTCATTGCGCATAACCACCCTGGCTTGTATGAGCCTGAGTATCTGAAGAGACTCCAGGTCGCTGCGAATAACAAGATTGCAAACCCGGACTTCTTGACCAAAGAGTGCCTAGACTACTACCGCCTCATCTACCAAAACGCCCCCGAGGTCATGAAGAACAAGGATCTGGAGGTCTACGTGGTCAACTCCGGCGCAGAGGCCGTGGAGAACATGATGAAGTACATGGTTGCGAAGTACAACCAGAAATGCCTCGTCGCGGGAAAGATGCCGGGTAACCGCCGGTTCATCTACTTCGACCGGGCGTTTCACGGCCGAACAGTGTTCGCCCTGGGCGTCACCGAGACAGTTGACCCCGTGGCGACAAAAGATTTTGTCGGCCTCGGCATGGGCGGAAACATCAAGCTGCCTTTCCCAAGTTTCAACTCAGATTGGACCGAAGGCGAGAACATGGCGAACGCCTCGAAGGTGCTTTCGCAGTTAGAGAGCATCCTCCAGTCGATGTCCGAAGACATTGTTGGTCTGATCATGGAGCCGATTCAAGGTGCGGGAGGCAACCGGGTGGCTCTTCCTTCTTTCTTCCGAGGTCTGAGCGAACTTTGCAACAAGTACGAGATTTACCTTGCATTCGACGAAGTCCAAACCGGACTTGGGCCGACCGGCAAGATGTGGGCGATCGACCACTTTGATTTGCCGCATCGACCGATTGCCGTGGCGAGCGGTAAAAAGTGGGGGAATGGCTTGCTCTACATGGCGGAGAGTTTGGAGGACATCGGGATTTTGGACTCGACTTGGGGAGGCAATACTGCCGATATGGTTCGGGTTTGCCGCGAGGTGGAAATTGTGAAGCAAGAGGGACTGATTGAGCGCGCCGCAGTTAACGGAGCCCTGCTTTCGGATGGCCTCAAGAAGGTGATCGCCAGATATGCCTTCGCCGAGAACGTTCGCGGAATGGGTCTCTACCAAGGCTTCTCGCTGGATACCGATGAGCGAAAAGCCAAACTCGTTCGGGCAGCCCGGGAGCAGTTCGACTTGCTGTTGCTGGGGGCAGGGAACCGCTCTATTCGGACTCGTCCGAACCTGTCGGTTACGGCAGAAGACATCGAGAAGTTTCTTGGGCTGCTGGACCAAAGCTTGTCTCTGGTGGCATGAGTCTCGGTAGCCAGGTCTCCCTCGCGGGCGAGGGAGGCCTGGTCAGTCGTCACCCGGCGGCAGCCATTTCCCGTAATCGAGCGATACTTGGCTGTCTCGATTTTGGTGAGTCCAGGCTGAACGAACGGGCGTCGCCTAGTTCGGTGCTTATGAAGCTTTCGACCCGTCGGACTTCTTCCAGTAGCTCAGAAGATGAACCCACGAAGCTCACCCAGACGATCTCTTTGCTATCGAAATCGTATTCCCAGAGTCCGACGATACGTCCGCGATCCACGATTGCGTTGGTCGAGAGATCGTTTAGCGAACCGAGCGTTGCCAGCTTTCGTTGCGAAAGCACGTCAAGCCCAACTTGCTCGTCAAAGATGTGGAGAGACAAGTCCCTGCGAAGCAGAAAGAGAGAATCCAATCCGGATACGAGTCGGAAAGTCGGATCGGCGGGCATCCTGAAATCCCGGAACGCTTCCGCAGCCGACGGAAGGCTAAGTAGTGGCGTGCCTTCAACCGCGATCAACCCAAGTCCCTCGATTGCCGAGAGTGCCCCTTTGACACCAAGCCCACTGAACCACTGGAAATGAGCAATGGAAGCGAAACCGCACCAACTCCAAAACAGTCGAGCGAGGTGGCGGAAAGCAAGTGCTTGCGGATAAGCCTCGTCGACGACCGGAGCATTTTCATAGAGACAATACTTGTAAGTCTGACCGTCCAGCCTTCCGTCCGAGGGGATTCGACGGATCTTTGCCCCTGCCTGAAGCGCGAGCAGACCGAGAGAAACATTTGTCGTTTGGCCGATCTTTTTGCCCGCTTCGCCATAGTGTTTGTACAAAGAACCAAGAGGCTCTTTGAGGGCAGCCGCATCAAGAGGACCGCCTGCAAGGGCGAGGAGAATCCCTTCTTTGAGTGCGTCAACTTCTTCGTCCGTGACTCCGAGCTTTGAGCGGGCGGTGCGAAGTGCCGACTCGGCGTTATAGCCTTGCCCGCACTTGATCCCTACCTGAAAGTGCTCGGCAGGTAGCAGATACGTACATCCTCGTGCGGAGGCAAACTCGTGGATCGAAAGGGAAGCGACATCCGCATCGACCGATTCTCGCGACGCCTGATTTCGGGCGAAGAGCGAGAGGTATGGGTTCGCGCCACCGACCGTGCGAGCCCAACCGTTCTCAGCCAAAACCGCTGCGGATGAGTCAGAAGTAAATGAGCTTAGCCCTTGACACTCGCCGAGGTATGCAAGCAAGCGGACATCGATCAATGTCCGATCTCCCTGAGTTGGAGGCGGCCCCCGAATTCTAGCGAAGGACAGAGCTGAGCGACGCCTACGGCGTCATCCCAATCCTCCGCTTGAAAAATGAAGTAACCCGACGGGGCGACCGCATCGCCAGTATAGTCAACCACTTCGACCGAATCTCCGCTCAGAAATCGCCCGACCGGCTTGACCGGGTCGGCTTGAACAACGCGTTCTTCGATCATCATCGCAAAATTGCGAATTTTGGTGATCCAGCCTTGCTTCTCTTCATCGGAGAAGGTCTGCCAGACATCGTCGTCTTGCATTAACAAAATGTATATCGCCATCTGAGTCCAGATTATAGATCGGGCGGGCGTCCGGTCAAAATCGCGCCTGTTCGGTGGCGCCATTTTTCGAACTGGTAGCCAACCACGCCGAGAGCGAGCATAGCCAGGGCTCCCATCTTCGCCAAAGCCGTGATGGGAGTTAGAGCCTCGACTGACCGGAAAGGCCCCTTTGATTTCTCGATGAACTTCGATCCCTTCGGCCCAGTTCCTTTGACGAACTCCGTGGTGACAGGAAGGAGAAGGTGTACGGGGGAACCAATGAGCCGCTCTCCTTCGACGATTTGGCACAAAACTCCCTGAGCTTCAATGGTTTGTTGGAAGGCATAGGCGGAGACAAAAAGCAGTCCTCCCAGGATCGAAATCAACAACCCAATCCATTTCATACGAGAAAAATTGAAAGAAATAGCATAAATAGCTGGTCAATAGTGTTAAAAACTTGTTAGAATGTCTCAATCGCAATGTTGCGAAGCCGAGCAATGACGCCGTGATCAAAAGAGAAAACTGCTATGTCAAAATCGTCTATGCGCCTTGCGGGCATCTTTAGCCTACCGCTACTTGCCGGTTCGGCTTTTGCCCAAACGTCAGCACCGCCAGCCATCAACGCCGCCGACAGCGCGTGGATGATCATGGCGACGGCTCTCGTCCTTCTCATGACTCCTGCCCTTGCTCTGTTCTATGGAGGCATGGTGCAGAAAAAGAACGTCCTCAACACGATGCTTCTCAGCTTCATGATGATGGGCGTCATTTCGCTCATCTGGGTGCTCGTCGGGTACTCATTTGCATTCGGAAAATCATCCAACGGCTTGATTGGAGGCACGGAGTACATCCTTGGCCGAAACATCTCTCTGAAGACCCCTTACGGGACTCAGACGATTCCCGCCGCACTCTTCATGCTTTTTCAGATGAAGTTTGCGATCATCACCCCGGCCCTTATCTCGGGTGCCATCGCCGAACGAGTGCGGTTCAAGGCGTACACGCTCTTTATGATCTTCTGGTCAGTTCTGGTTTACACGCCAATCGCCTGCTGGGTTTGGAACGCCGATGGCTGGCTCTTCAAAGCTGGTGCCCTCGACTTCGCTGGTGGAACTGTTGTCCACCTTGCCAGCGGTATCTCTGCTCTGGCACTCTCTTTTTTCCTTGGCAAGCGCAAGTCTGTCGAAGCCAAGGCAAACAATATTCCGTTCGTTCTCCTCGGAGCTGGCCTTCTTTGGTTCGGCTGGTTCGGCTTCAATGCCGGGTCGTCGCTGGCGATGAACGATATTGCCGTCAGTGCTTTCCTCACCACACACCTCGCGGCCGCCGCTGGAATGGTGACTTGGATGGTTGTCGAAATGGTCCGTTCGCCTAAGGGCAAGGTCACCGCAATTGGTGCCGCCAGCGGACTGGTTGCGGGCCTTGTTGCCATCACCCCGGCGGCTGGATACGTCTCGATGCCTTCGTCGATTCTTATCGGTGTGGCGGCAGGACTCGTGTGTGCATTCGCAATTGAACTGAAGCATAAGCTAGGCTACGATGACGCTCTAGACGTTGTTGGTGTCCATGGTGTTGGTGGAACGCTGGGGGCTCTGCTCACCGGTGCTCTGGCTGACCCGGCGATTAACAGTGCTGTGGAAGGATCGCTAAAAGATGGCCGAGGTCATCTGATGGTAGTCCAACTCCAAGCAATTGGCGCAACCCTGGCTTATGCAGGCATTGGAACTTATGTGTTGGCCATGATCATCAATAAGGTCACTCGCCTCCGAAGCTCGGAGAGTGCGGAAGTGAAGGGTCTCGACCATTCCTACCATGGTGAGCAGGGTTACATGATCCCTGGTGCGGTTCCAACGCCGGCCACCGCTGAGAAGATGATCGAAGAAGCGGTCATCAGCGAGCCTGCGCTGAAATAGAATCCATAAACTGTCCCGGCGCGAGTCGGGACAGTTGACTCTCTCCCCCACCTTTGATAGACTGTGCGCGTGATCGCCATCAGTCTCATGCTTTTAAGCTTGCCCCAATCTTCACTTCGGCTTCCAACGCTTTTTACCGACCACATGGTCGTCCAGCGTGGGAAGCCGATAAACGTTTGGGGTTGGGACGTTCCCGGACAGAAGGTGACCATCAAGCTCGGCGGGAAGTCAGCGACCGCGACCACTGACGCGAACGGGAAGTTTATGGCTTCGCTGCCGAAGCTGAACGCAGGCGGTCCATTTACTCTGGAGGTTTCTGGCTCCGGTTCTAAGTCGATCAGCGACGTGCTGGTTGGCGAGGTCTGGATTTGCTCGGGGCAGTCGAATATGGAGTGGCCGATGTCGCTGGCAAACGACCGTGAGCAAGCCAAAAAGGAAACCGATGCAAACGTTCGGATGTTTACAGTCCCTAAACTGATCGCTCAAGCTCCCGTCGCCGACGTCGTAGGGAGTTGGGTTCAGGCGAAACCAGAGACGATCGACCAGTTTAGTGCGGTTGGTTATGCCTTTGCTCGCAAGTTGTATCGCGACCTCAATGTGCCGATTGGAATGATTCACACCTCTTGGGGCGGGACTCCGGCCGAAGCGTGGACAAATTCGAAGTATTTTTCCAGCAGCGACCTCTTGAAACCGATTCTGGACAGGATGAAGGCAAGCGATGGTTCGGAAGAACGGGCAGTTGAGAACTATCGAACCAAAGTGGCCACATATCAGACCAAAGCATTGCCGATCTTCTTCGATACGAGTGATACGGCATGGACTCAAGCTGGCTTTGACGATTCAAGTTGGGAATCCACTCCGATGCCGTTTGTGTATCCCACAGATTTTGACGGTGAATACCGTCACCGACGGGTCGTGAATCTCACCGCTCAGCAGGCGGCTAGCATTAAGACCATTGAGCTGGGGCCTATCGACGATTTTGATCAGACTTACGTCAATGGCAAAATGGTTGGGCAGACGGACATGATGACGCCGCAGTTTTGGGCGACTCCGCGCAAGTACAGGATTCCAACTGGGACTTTGAAAGCAGGCGAAAACAACATTGCAGTTCGATCATATGACTGGCAGGGTGCTGGAGGCTTCTTTGGATCCGAGTCCTCGTTGAAACTCGGAGATGTCAGTATTGGCGGAACCTGGAAGACGATGCAAGGCAAGCCTCACGTCAACATTGACGCAAAGACCACGGGTGCTCAACCCCAGATGCCCGAGGGAAAGAACAGCCCGAACTACCCGAGCACGCTCTATAACGGAATGCTTGCCCCTCTCACTCCCTATTCGGCGAAGGGCTTCATTTGGTATCAAGGCGAATCCAACGCGGGTCGCGCCGTGCAGTACACCGCGCTTCTGAGCGCTATGATCCAAAACTGGCGCGACGACTTCGGGCAGCCGAAGATGTCGTTCTACATTGCCCAACTTGCAAACTACATGGCTCAAAGCCCGACTCAGTTTGACTCGGCGTGGGCAGAGCTTCGGGATGCTCAGGATATTGTTGGGCAGATGGAAGGAAACGGAACCGCCACAATCCTAGATATCGGTGAGGCGAACGATATCCATCCGCGTAATAAGCGAGACGTCGGAGAACGACTAGCTCGGATCGCTCTTCGTCGAGACTACGGGAAGCGAATCGAATGGCAAGGGCCCCGCTTCAAGTCGATCTCCACATCAGGCGACGAGATCACGGTGAATTTCGATCACGCCGTCGGACTCCGAACCACGGACGGTCTGGAGCCGCGTTGCTTCGCCATCGCGGGAAGCGATAAGAAGTGGAAATGGGCCACTGGTCGGATCGAAGGGAATAAGGTTATCTTGAAGCGCACGGGAGGAGAAGCGATGGTTAGATACGCCTGGCAAGATAACCCTCCGGTGAACCTGGTGAATTCAGATGGACTGCCGGCGATGCCGTTCCGGACCGACTCACTGCCTTTGACGACCAGGAACAATCGCTAGTCCACTTTGGAATGCCCTGATTACACCGGGGCGCCCCATTTTCTAAAAGAGAACCCTGAATGGCGCGACGGGCAACCCAGCGGAGTTCACGAGATTTCCGCTCGGATTATCTGCCCAGAGATAGCGGACTCCCTTGACGTCTCCGCTTACGAGTAGCTGATTGCGCAGAATCTCCCCATTTGCTTTCACCCAAGAGCCATCCAGATTCAGCACTTCGAGGCCGGAAATCGCCTCGCCATCGCGGGTCTTGAGGGAACCATAAACATCTTGAAAAACGATTCGGACGTGACCAGCTTCTCGCTTAGAAGAAATCACGGTCGGACAGAACGACGGCGTGCCTTTCTTGTAAACGCGCGAAAGCGCAAACCCTGCTAGCCGACGACCGACTTCTCGCTTTCGCAGCGGATGGATCGTCTCCGCGTCACCAAGATCGATGGAAGGAGCCATACCCGTCATCTTTAGATTCAGAATTGATTCTTGGGCTTCACGAAGCTGCGCCCATTCGGCTTTAGATGGTTCAGCGGTCTTTCCAAATCCCGGCAGTTGAACGTAAAAGAACGGAAGCAAAGGGTCTTTCCAGCGGTTGCGCCAGTCGTTCACCATAGTCGGAAACAAATTCTTATAAAGATCGGCTGATCCAACGTTTGCCTCGCCCTGGTACCACAGAATCCCTTTGATTCCGTATGGAATCAGGGGTGCAATCATCCCGTGAAACGCTCCGCTAGGTGCGTTGCGATCCCCAGGCCCCATTGGTCTGACCGGCCTTCGTTCACCTTCCGCGACTGGAGGCTCGATGACGAGTTCGTTACGAGTTTTCCAAGTTGTATTCAGGTCCAGGGAAGCTCCACCGTCGACCGAAGTGAGCTTGATGTCCGGTCCTAGTAATCCGCCTTCGCCGGAGCGATTCCAGACTCTTATTGCTACGACGTTGTCTCCATCGCGGAGGACCCCGGGGCCAATAAAGTAGGCTCGCGACTTGAATCTTCCTAAGGTGCCACCGACCTTCAGACCGTTTACATAAGCCGAATCGTCTGTTCCCACGAAGCCGAGTTCTAGGCGAATCCCTTTACCCTTCCACTCGGGCGGTAACAAGAAGTGATGGCGGTACCAAACCGCCCCATCGACTTCTCTCCCCTCGGTTTGCTCCCAAGGTGCAGGGAGGGCGACCTCGGGCCAGGCTGAATCATCAAACTCAGCTCGGCTCCAGCCCTTCCCGAAGCCGTCGTTACCGGGATCCTTCTTTTCGTTGGCAGCGTCCCATTGATTCACTTTCTCCTGCCATTCGGCGAGGCGATCCTTGTGGCCACCTAACGAAGAAATGTATTCGTCCACGATGGGCTTCAACTTCGGGTTGGATTCGAGCGAAGATTGGCTCATCCAGGCCTCAATTTTGGTTCCGCCCCAGCTTGCTTGAATGATTCCGATGGGGATTTTGGTCGCCTTTTGGATGTCGAGTGCGAACGAAGTTGCGACGGCACTCCATTTGTTCACCGCGTCCTTGCCACCAACCGTCCAGTTCCCGCGGATCTCCTTTTCAGGTGCGCTGGAGGATGTTTGGACAACCTTAAAGCACCGTATCTGCGGAGTGATATCGCGTCGAATTTCCGCCGCCTCGCGGCAACGGGAGACTGGCCATTCCATGTTCGATTGCCCCGAAGCTAGCCAGACGTCGCCAACCATAACGTCGTTGACGACCACTTGCTGACCACCAGATCGCATTTTGAGCACGAACGGACCGCCTGCCACTGCGGGAGGCATCTTGAGCTTCCATGTGCCTTCGGGTCGAACAAGCGTTTGGGCGCGAAAGACCCCGAACTCGACCTCGACGGTCGAACCCGGTACACCAAGCCCAAAGATTGGAACCGAGATGTTGCGGGGCAACACCATGTGGTCCGTAAAAAGGGCGGCGGGGCGCAGGAAGACCTGGGTCCCAACAAGTAAATTTGCGAGTATCAGAGCCCTTTATTATAGGTCGCTTTTAGAGATCGCTGAAGAACTCCCAGATCAAATCATCGACCCCCGGCAGTCCCTCGTGACCGAAGTCGGGGTACATCACGTGGCTCTTTTTGCAGGTCATTTTGTTGTATGCCGCGAAGTAGGTGCTCGGAGGAGTGATGGTGTCCATCAGACCGCCAAACAGTTTGACCTCGCCTTTGATTCGATGCACAAGGTGTTGCAGGTCGATGTAGCCGAGCTTTTCAAAAATCTCCGCTTCACGCTCGTGCCGTGGGTCGCGCTGACGGAAGTAGTATTTCAGCTCGTCGTAGGCATCCTTCGCGAGGTCCATCTCCCAAACTCGCTGGTAGTCGCAAAGGAATGGATAGACCGGGGCGGCTTTCTTGATCGGCGCGAGCGCGGCACACGCAAGGGTGAGTGCTCCGCCTTGTGAGCCTCCCATCGCACCGAGCCGGGTTCCATCGATCTCGTCAAACGACGAGACGACTTTTGCAAGAAGCGCAGTGTCAAGGTACACATTTCGGAAATACATCTCTTCGGGAGGACCATCGAGACCGCGAACAATGTGGCCCTTGAGAGTCATTCCTTGATAGTTTCCGTGATCAAGAGATTCACCACCTTGACCACGACAGTCCATCGCCGCCACCGCGAATCCGCGTGCGACCCAGTTGAGTTTGTGCATCCAATCTCCGGAGTGCATTGAGTAGCCGTGGAACTGTAGTATGCAGGGCACTTTCTTGGAGCCCTTCGGTCGGATGTACTTAGCGTACACCTCGCCGCCACGGGTTCCCTTGAAGCGAAGTTCAAAGCACTCCGCGAAATCCACGCTCATATTCTTCGGGGTCAGTATCGGCGCGATTGCAACTGCCTCCATCTCTGCAAGCGATTCATTCCAAAACTGTTCGTGGTCGGCGGGCTTGGGGTTTATTCCGGAATAGCTCAGCAGTTTGGCGAGAGGCATATCTACTAACGGCATGCATGATAGAATATCCTCCTGATGGTTGGTCGTTGGATTCTTGTGGTGCTGTTCTGCGGATTTATTGGAGCCGTGAGCAGTTGGATGGTGAATACGCTTTTCGGCCTCTTCGCACCAACGTCCGCGTCGCATCAACAGGACTTAGGTGGGCTCGCCCTCTCGATGACCGGTGATTTGGGAGTTAGAGCGGTCAACTACTCTGCCATTCAAAACGGAATTCTGCTTGGAGTTCTTGCAGGCTGTGTGATCGTCATCGCCGACGCTATGGTGAAATCCCGACTTGGCGTGCAACAGAAGTAAACTTGAGTTCCGAGCTGACAGCAGAAAGCTGACAGCCGATGGCTCCCCATGAAACCCCTCGGAAAACTCACCGTCGTCTGCGGCTCGATGTACGCTGGCAAAAGCGAGGAGCTGATTCGGCTTGCGCGGCGATCACTTTACGCCAAGAAAAAGGTTCAGGTTTTCAAGCCTTCGATTGATGACCGTTACCACCAGACCATGGTCGTGAGCCACATGGGCGTCCAGCATGAGGCGGAGACGGCGGTGAATGTGGCGGAGCTTAGTGCGAAAGTCAAGAAAGAAACCCAGGTTCTGCTGATCGAAGAAGTCCAGTTCTTTGAGCCGACGATTGTTGAGTTCCTGGTGCAGCAGGCCGACAAAGGCGTTGATGTTATCGTCGCCGGACTCGACCAGGACTTCCGCCGTCAGCCCTTCGGACCGATGCCGGCCCTGCTTGCGGCTGCCGACGAAGTCATCAAGCTTCGCGCGATCTGCATGAAATGCGGAAACCCGGCGTCGCACACGTATCGTATGGTCGACGGAAAGCCCGCCCACTGGGACGACCCGATCGTTCTGATCGGTGCGACAGAAAGCTACGAGGCACGGTGCCGGAACTGCTTTGAGATTCGGAAAGGGAAGAAGAAGTAGTTAGCGGATTCGGGACATCACTAGTTTCCGTCCTGCGAGCTGGTCATCCTTCATCTCAAACCGCTCCAGCGATGAATCCTTGATCCGAAACCAGAACTTTGCGACAAAGCTCTGCTGGCTATTTGGGACGTGACCTTGAGCGGAAACACTGTAGACGCTAATGCCATTGATGGAAGTAGCCTCTTCGTACGTCCAGGTCAAGGAAGTCCGTGGTGAGACAATCCTTGTTGGTTTATTTGGTTCCAGTTGGACTTGTAGGTTGTCAAAAGGCGATACGATGCCCGCCATCGCATTACGTTCGTAAACGTTGCCGCTTTTGGACGAGAGATACGGCATCATTTGGGGCAAATAGGTAGCCAAAAAGGGGTGGGGGATAAACACTTCTGGGAAGGGAGTTGCCACGAATCCGCCTCCAGTAAGTACCCGCTCGCGTCCGACATCAAGTAGCTCTCCTCTAGGTCTAGCTGTGACAGGGACTACGATACATACCGCAGCATGAAGCTGCGTGTTTTTAAGAACTCTTGATTGCGATGCGGGCGCCGAAATCGAAACGCAATACTTCAACTCCATCGGCTCCTTCGGAGCGAAGTGGATGTAGGCATCTGGCTTCTGGATTGGCGCGATCCCGAGCATCTACTCCTTCCGAGTGACGGTGATCTTCACTTTGCCAGCCGGAGCGCCTTCGCCGGGGACCATGTTGTCGGTTTTGAGTTCGAGCTTCTGCAAGGAAGCGTCCGAGGCCCGGACCCAGGAGGTTGCAGTCATGTCGCCCGAGAATCCTTCTTTCGTGAACTTGCCCTCGCAGGTGGACTTCAAGGTGTCAACATCCTCAACTTTCTCAGGCCCGACGAACTCGAACTTGGTCTTGCCAATCTTGGATTCGTGCTCCCATTTGTGGCCGGCCTTCACTGGCTCGAGTGGGTCGGCGCCGTCTAGGAGATCCATGAGGGTGGAGATTGGGTCTTCCTCTTCATCGGTTTTCTCCTCCTTGATCTCCTCGCCGTCTTTGTCGTATTTGTGGGTCTTGGCGTCTTCGGCGTCAATCGCCTGCTCTTCGCCATTGAACTTGATCGTTCCCCCCAGTAGTGTGTCCGTTTCTTCGTAGGAGCCGTCGGCGTTGACCTTTGTGATCTTAAACTTGTTCTTCGACTTCATTTCCATCGTGAAGCCCTCGGATTCGAAGTTCACTAGGATCTCGTAGACCCGCTCGGCTCCCTCAATGTGCTTTTCACGCAGGCTGTATTTCGTATCCTGCAACGGCGCAAAGCCGAGTGCGGCTACAGAGAGGAAAAGAACAGCTTTGGAAGCGAACATAACATATAGTGTCGTCTCGGACGCGGCAAAAGTTTCCTAGAATCTCACTTTTCTTTAGCCGAATAGGTGAATGTGTAGTCGATCATCGGCAGGCCATCGCTAACAAGGTCGTCGGCTGTGGTGCTTTCGCTCTGCAAGCGACCGTTGTCGCACCGGTACCACTGCGTCACCTTAAAGGTGCCTCGTAACGGGTCAAGAAATGTTCCGGTTCGCTCGAGGCCGATGCAGTCGTACTTGTCAATCTTCTTGATCGGCAAGCCCTTGAACAAGATATCCATGATCTTTGTCCGGCGACGCCACGTTTCTCCAGGGGCCACCGCCTTGCGGTCGATTGCTACGTGGAGAAGTTCGTCGACGTAGCCGAGCGGGTCGTCTTCAAAGGTCGCCTTGATCTCTTCGTATTGAAACTGTTGTCCATTACCGTTGAGGTAGAAGTTCCAAGTCTCGCCTTTTGGATCCTCGGGTTCGCTCTTCTCGCCGTCGGTGGATTCGTTGATGGTTCCGCCGATCACCTCGACCTCGACATGTTGGACGCCGTAGTTGTCGATTCCCAGTACGGTTTGCTTGCACTTCAGGTCGTGCTTGATGTACTGTCGTTGAGTCTTCAAGATTTCGACCGAGTCAAATCGCCACTCTTCGCCTTCCTTCATCGGGCACCCGATGGCGTAGGAGGATTGGGCAAGGATCAATCCGGCGAGAATCACACCTTCAAGATAACAAAAAGAGCGGCAAAAGCCGCTCTTTTTGCTGAATTATCCGAAGATTTACTTTTCTCGCGTAATGACAAAGGTTCCGGTGATGGGGCCCGGTGCGCCTGCCATGGGAACGTTCGACCACTTCTGCTCGGCCTTCACCATCTGTGAGTCTGACTTAGCAAGCCAAACCTTTCCTTCGATCGAAGCTGGCTCTGCGCCGGAAGCTTCGACGACTTTCGACTTGATGATCAGCGTGTCGACGCCGTCAACTGATTCTTCCCCAAGAACTTCGAAGTCCTTCTTCAAAGCCACAGTTCCCTTGTCGGTATCTGCCTTAACCTCTTCCGTCCACTTGGAACCAACCTTGACTGCGGTCTTCGGGAATGTCCATGCATTGAGAGCTGCAACTCGGTAAGCCTCAGGTCCGATATCGTCTCCGCGAATTTCCTTGACGGTTCCGTCGGCGTTGTGAACGACCGTGTTGCCTGGGGTCTCGGGGATCTCCATTTCTTGCCCGCCGAGGCTAGCTGTGCCGCCAAGCTGCTTATCCTCAAGCGTATAGGAACCATCTTCTGCAACTTCCTTGACGGTCGTTTGAGTCAAAAGGTTGGCGACAACGTCGGTACCCATGATCTGAAGATTGCCCTTGATACGGAGCTTAACGACGTCGCCTTTCTTTGGCGTATATTTGAGGATGACGCCATCCTGGGTGGCGAGGGCGACAGATGCGAGGAGCATCATTGCAATACCGGCAGATTTCAGTGCTTTCATGATTACGGCTCTAGTTTAGCGTGTTTGCGCTTGTTTCAGATATGTATACGCACAACACTTAACCCGGTTGCGCCCATACTTTAAGGCTAGGTCAAAAGACCAGATGTTCTCTCCATGCAACCTAAGCTCGTCACCTTCGACTGCGCCAACACCCTGATCTGGACGGATTGGCAGCCGCACACGTTCGCGGTGCGCTGCGCCGAAATAGCCGGGCTCGAGCTCCCTGATGGAGCTTCTGAGAAGTATATGGAGATCTTCTTGCCGAAACTTCCGGAATTCTGGCTGATGAACCAGAAGCGGTCGTTTCTTCCGTGGCGAGAATTTTGGGTTCAGCAGGTCGCGGATTGGCTCGCGGCTCTGGGGATCGAAGGGCAGAACCCTTTGGAACTCCACTTGATCGGTGAAAAGGAGATTTTTCGGCCACCTTCGAAGACCTTTAAGCTGTTCGATGACGCCTTGCCTGCGGTGCGGGCTCTCCAAGAAATGGGGATCAAGGTTGCGGTGCTGAGTAACTGGGACCACTCTTTGCATCAATGCCTTGAAGGGCATGGGCTGGGGTACGAGTTTGACGCGGTCTTCGCCTCACTGGAACATGGAGTAGAAAAACCCGATCCCCGATTCTTTCAGATCGCTCTCGATCATTTCGGAGTCACTCCGAGTGAATGCTTCCACGTCGGTGATGACCCGATCGACGATTTCGAAGGCGCGACCCAAGCCGGGATTCCCGTCGCACTTCTCGACCGAACCCGTTTACGTTCCGAAAAGCCATATATATCCGACCTGCACCAACTGATCGAGGCATTTGAATGGTACGTCTAAGCGATTTCGACTATCACCTTCCGGAAGAACTGATCGCCCAGACTCCGCTGAGCGATCGTGCCGCCTCGCGCCTTCTTCACCTTGACAAAGCTTCCGGAGACGTCGCCCACCTCCAATTCCGAAACTGTCCCGGCCTCCTCAATGAAGGTGATGTGCTCGTTCTCAATAACACCCGAGTCAACGCGTGGCGGTTCATCGGCGAGAAATCCACCGGGGCAAAAATCGAGATTCTCGCCCTTAAGGAGCTTGAGCAAGGAGTCTTCGAATGCCTGGTCAAACCCGCCAAGCGGCTTAAACTGGGTGACCCAATCAGCATCAGCCCTCGCCTCGTTGCTGAACTTGTGGGTCAAACTGACGAGACAACTCGTCTGATCCGATTCTCCTCAGCGGAAAACATTTATCTGGCAATGGACGAAGCCGGAACAGTTCCCCTACCGCCATACATCACCGAATCGTTGGACGACAAAGAGCGGTACCAAACCGTCATCGCCCAGCACCCCGGCTCCGCCGCTGCCCCAACTGCTGGTCTCCACTTCACCCCCGAGATCCTCGATCAGATTAAAGCCAAGGGCGTCGACATCGTCGAGGTCACTCTGCATGTCGGAATCGACACCTTCCGGCCCATCCAAACAGACGACGTCACCAATCACCAAATGCATGGCGAGATTTGCGAAGTCTCCCCGCAGGCCGCTCAGCGAATCAACGAACGAAAGGGAAGACTCATCGCCGTCGGTACGACCTCCGTCCGAACTCTCGAATCGTTTGCCACCCATGCCGGAGAGATCGAACCCGGGCGTCAAGAGTCCCGAATCTTTATCACCCCAGGGTACAAGTTCCGCGCCATCGACGGAATGTTCACCAACTTCCACCTCCCTAAAACAACCATGTTGCTGATGATCTCCGCCCTGGCGGGACGGGAGAACATTCTGATTGCCTACGACGAAGCGGTCCGGAACCGCTACCGTTTCCTCAGTTTTGGGGACTCAATGCTGATCATCTAGGTTCAACGCCCGAGCATAACGACCCAGGAATAAGAATTTTGTTCAAAATATATTCCAAATGAAGAATAACCATACTATAATGGAACTAAGCCCGATTGGTTTAGTCTAATCCCTGATCCATCAAGGTCCCAAGCAATCATCGAACGATTGATATTTTCACTGAGGAAAATTCATGCAAAACACAAAACGAGCATTCACCCTAATTGAGCTCCTCGTCGTCATCGCGATTATCGCGATCCTCGCCGCCATCCTGTTCCCGGTCTTCGCGCAAGCCAAGCTTGCGGCGAAAAAGGCTTCTGACCTTTCAAACTTGAAGCAGCAAGCAACGTCTGCGATCTTGTACCAAGGAGACAGCGATGATGTCAGCGTTGCCCAGTTCCGAGACGCTGGGGGCTGGCTCTACTGGTTCGCAGGTTCCGGAAAGGACCTAGGATTCATGGATCCGACCGAAGGCAACAACTGGAGCCGAGAAACCATGCCGTACATGAAGAACCTCGACATCTTCAAGAACCCGGCTGCACCCAACGATCCCAACGGCACTTACGGGTACCGAAACAAGGCTGGCGCTGGAAACGGTAGCTACGCGGCAAACGGCATCGTGCTTGGTATTAGCCAAACCTCCTATTCGGACCCCGCCAATACGATCTACTTGGTCGACAAGGCAACCACGACCCGAGAGTCGATCGTGCAGCCAACTCCCTTGTACCCACTAGCCGGTCCGCTCATCGCAAACGGAATCGACATCAACTGGGTCGGAATCAGTTTCGGATCCAAGGCAAACTACGCATGGTGTGATGGTCACGCAAAGACTTTCGACAGAAAGGCAATCCAGTTCCGACACTACGGAATCGCTGGCACTGTCCACCAGTTCGGTCCTGGAAACCTAGACGTACCGAATACCCAGACAATGCAAGACCCGCGAACGAACCCTAATCAATGGTGGACGTACGGGAACGCAGACCCAAGCGGCATCTAACCACACCTTTGAGTGGGAACCTGCAAGGTTCCCACTCGGAGCTTATCGCGATAATAATCAATGAAAACAACTCCAATTCAAATCTTTGTGTTCGGTCTTCTAGCATTGCTACTTCTTCCCGGTTGTTCCGGTGGAGGAGACAAAAATGAAATGGCTCCATTGAGCGACAAAGAACTCCTTGAGCGTGGTAACGCGGGTCACAACCCAGGCGCACCTGGCTCAGCGGGCCCCCCTCCTGGTACCCCTGGCGCCTCGGGCGGTCCACAAAGACCAACAGGTCGTTAGTCACCGATGTGAACGCACCTGACCTGTTTTCGGTCAGGTGCGTTTTCACATGTGATAAGGTACAGGCTAAGAGTCCGCGCCACGTCCTGCACTCATCTTCGCCATGATCTTCGCAACGCTTTCCCTCATGCTCATGAAGCCAAATGTGCAAGAAGTTCAGCCTTTTCCATTGAGCGCTGTGCGCGTCTTTGGAATGCAGGCGGATCGGCAGCAAGTTGACCTCAAGTACTTGAAGTCCCTTGACCCGATTCGGCTCCTGCACGGGTTTTACGTTAACTCGGGGATCACCCCGCCCAAACCTCGCTATGGCGGATGGGAGGCGATGGGGATTGAGGGGCACTCGCTTGGGCACTATCTTTCTGCTTGTGCGCTCATGTACGGCGCCACTGGCGATCCTGTGATGCTCGAGCGGACAAAGACGATCGTAAAGGAACTTGCGGAATGCCAGACAGCCGCCAAGAGCGGCTTCCTCGGCGGGATGCCCGATGCTGCTCGCATCTTTGCCGAACTCAAAAAGAGGGACATCCGTAGCCAAGGATTTGACCTCAATGGCAATTGGGTGCCCTGGTACAACATCCATAAGACGCTCGCTGGCCTACTTGACACCTATCACCAAACCGGCAATAAGCAGGCACTGGAAGTCCTAAACAAAAACGCTGAATGGACTCAGGAACTCACAAAAGAGTTTTCCGACGAAGACTGGCAAAAGATGCTCGCTTGCGAGCATGGCGGCATGAACGAGTCGTTTGCCGATCTCTATTCAATCACTAAAAATCCGCTCCATCTGGAATTGGCCAAGAAGTTTCACCACAAGGAGATTCTGGGTCCCCTCGAAAAAGGCGAGCGAAAGTTGGCAGGTAGGCACGGGAATACCCAAATCCCTAAAATCCTCGGGACCGCTCGACTCTACGAAGCCACCGGAGACATGCGATTCGAGGCGATCTCAAAGAACTTCTGGAACGAGGTCATCGAAGATCACACCTACGCCATGGGTGGCCACGGCCTTGGCGAGCACTTCGGTCCTGCCGGAAAACTGAGCGAGCGGCTCGGGACGACCAACGCGGAAACTTGCAACACCTACAATATGCTCAAGCTGACCGACCACCTGTTTCAGTGGTCGCCTTCCACCCGTCTGGGCGATTATTATGAGCAAGCGCAGCTCAACCATATCCTCACCAGCGAGGACCTCGAAACGGGCGGAGTCACCTACTTTGTGCCTTTGAAGGCCGGTGCCAAGAAGACCTACACTGATCCAACTGAAGACTTCACTTGCTGCCGAGGGACCGGAATGGAGAACCACGCCAAGTACGGTGAGGGAATCTATTACCACCGCGGTAACGAACTTTGGGTCAATCAGTACACGCCTTCGCATCTCACCTGGAAAGAGCAAGGCGCGACCATAACGCTGATCACCGAGTACCCCAACTCAGACACAATAACGGTTCAGATTGATGCGACGAAGGCGACTAAGCTGAAACTAAACTTCCGCGCTCCAGCCTGGGCGTCGAAGGGGATGTCACTGAGTTTTGGTGGCGATAAGATCACGGCGAAAGCTGGAGAATGGCTTGTGTACGACCACGAGTTCAAGGGGGTTCAATCGCTCGAACTCAAAATCCCGATGGCGCTCCGAACCGTACCGATGCCCGATAACCCCAACCGCGTCGCCCTGATGTATGGCCCAACTCTTCTGGTCGCCGAATGGGGTTCAACCGAGGAGAAGCCGGGCGAACGATCCCCCGTTTTCATCAAAGACGACCGTCCAGTCGAGCAATGGCTGAAGAAAACTGGTCCTCGGACGTGGCACTCGGTCGGGAATCTGCTACCGACCGACCTCGCGTTCCGCCCATTCTTTGACATTCAGCACGAGCGGTACAGTGCCTATCTTGATGTGTTCACTCACCAAGACTGGGAGAACCGGGAGGCCGAGTTCCGCAAGAAAGAGGCCGAAGAAGCTGCGCTCAACGCCCGAACGCTCGACTGGTTCCAACCCGGCGAGATGCAAGCGGAAAGGGATCACAACGTTCAAAGCGAGCTCAGCGGCCCCGCTGAGTGGCAGGGTCGAAAGTGCCGCCACGCCTGGAACGGCGGCTGGTTCTCGTTCGACCTGAAGGTCGATCCGAGTAAGACTCAAGACGTCGTCTTCACCTATTGGGGTGGAGACCGCCGCACGTTCGACGTTCTGTTGGACGGCGCAGTTTGGGAGACCCACAGTGGAAACGGTCAACCGGCCGAGAAGTTCTTCGATAGGACTTTGAAGTTGACTCCAGAAATGCTGAAAGGGAAGTCCAAAGTGACGATCAAGCTCCAAGCCGAAAAGCCCAACGGTTGGGCCGGTGGGCTGTTTGGGGTTAGGGTTTTGAAGGGAGTCTGATAAGTCCCCTCTCCATTCATGGAGAGGGGATTTACGGCGTGAGGATTAACTCAACTTGAACGTCCCGGCATGCATCGACATTGGCGGTAGCTTCACTGTCGCAACCCCGCCGCCAACCGACGCCTCAAAATCCCGAGCGACAATCGTGTTGGGTGAGTCAAAGGTGTTCGCCGCCTTGGGATCCGTTCCCGTCAACAGCTCGCCGTTCAAAGAGGCAACAATCGCGCGATCTCCGACCCTAACCGTCACTTCGTGCGAAGACGAAAGGTCGCGGTTCACCAGGAACACGCTCAGTTCATCCCCGTTCAGGATCGCGCTGGAGTCGATGTAGGTCGCGTCTCCATAATCTGCAGAAGCATACGAAGGACCATCCAACCGCACGTGAAGCGCAATCCCTTCGCGTCGCTTCGCCATCATCTCGATCGGATAGAAAATGGTCTGGTAGACCATCTCATCCCCCCGAGTCAGAAGCGGAGCGATCACGTTAACGATCTGCGCGATGTTCGCGATCTTCACCGAATCCGCGTGGCGGATAAAGCTATTGAGGAAGCCCGCCGCGACGAGCGCATCCTCCAGGTTGTACTCCTCTTCCAGCAAGTGGGGGGCGAACTTGCCAGCACCGTCGCTGTGAACTCCGTCCCTGGCTCGGTACCAGACGTTCCATTCGTCAAAGCTCAGCTTGACTGGCTTTTTGAGCTTTTTCGTATGGGCCACCGACTGACAGATCGAGTCCATCGCCTCGATCTGCTCGTCAATCGAGTTTGTCACCGCCAGAAAGTTCGGAGTATCGTTCTTGGAGTTCCCCACATACCGGTGAAGCGAAATGTACTCGACATCGTTTTTACAATGTTCCAACACCTTTCGGTCCCACTCGAGGTAGGTGGGCAAATCTGGGGCGCACGAACCACAAACGACTAGTTCAATCGACGAATCGACCATCTTCATCATGCGCGCCGTCTGCTGGGCCTGGATCGCGTAGGTTTCTGCGGGAACGTGGCCAATCTGCCACGGGCCGTCCATCTCGTTCCCCAAGCACCAAAGCTTGACGTCAAACGGGTTGGCGTACCCGTGCTCCTCGCGTCTCGCCGCGTACTTGGATGGTCCCTGAATGTTGCAGTATTCCAGCCAGTTTCGCGCCTCCTCGGGAGTCCCAGTTCCGAGGTTGACTGCCATCATCGGCGTCCAGTCCATCCGCTTCGAAAGCTCCAAGAACTCGTTCGGTCCGAACTGGTTCGACTCTAATGACTGCCAGGCCAAATCCCGGGTGATCGGGCGATTTTCTCGAGGGCCCACCGCGTCTTCCCAGTGGTACCCGCTGACGAAGTTTCCGCCGGGATACCGCATCGCCGTGAACCGCAACCGTTTGAGTGCTTCAAGAACGTCGGTTCGGCAACCGTGCTCATCAGCGTGCGCAGAAGTCGGCTCGTAAACGCCCTCATAAACGGCGCGCCCAAGGTGTTCTAAGAAGCCACCAAACACGCGAGGATCGACCTCGGCAATTTGGAAGGATGTATGCAAATGAAGTGTGCTTGTTTTCATTGAATCGTAATCAGTCCTTGAGGCCGGACGAGGCCATGCTTTCGACAATCTGCTTTTGAAAAACGAGGAAGACGATGAGGAGCGGTATCGAGGCTAAGACGCTGGTCGCGAGTGTGCGGCCATACTCCGTGTAATAGGATGCCTGGTACATCGCGATGCCCACGGGAAGCGTATAGTTTCGCACCGAATCCATGTACACAAGCGGCGAGACGTAGTCGTTCCAGGAGCCAATGAAGGTCAGCACTCCGAGAGTCGCCAGAGCCGGAGCGCACAGCGGCAAAGTCACGTTTGCAAAAACTTGCGCTGGTGAGCAGCCGTCGATTAGGGCAGCCTCTTCCACCGCCGAAGGGACCGACCGCATGAACTGCGACAACATAAACACCCCAAATCCGCCAGCCGTTGCCGGAACGATGAGGGCCGCTGGAGTATCTAGCCAGTGAAGCTTGCTCAAGATGAAGTAAACCGGTACCAGGAACAGTTGTCCTGGGACCATCATCGAGAAGACAACGGCACCAAGAAATGCGCTTCCGCCCTTCACTTTGAGGCGAGTAATCGCAAATGCCGCCATCGAAGATAGGGTTAGAACAAGCAGAGTGACCGAGGACGAAACAAAAACGCTGTTCAGCAACCATCGTCCAAAAGGGGCTTCCTCTGACCATTCGAGGACGTTGCGATAGTTCTCCGACGTCCATACCTTGGGGATCACCGACGCCGGATTGAGCACTTCACCCTCTGCCTTAAACGAGGTCAGGAACATCATCACTATTGGAAAGGTGAACGCGAATGCGACTAACAACATCACGACCCAAAGCAGCTTCTTCATTGCGAAGCGTTCCTCCGCATTGCAACAAACTGGATCACTCCGAAGACCATAATCACCGCCGTGAGCATCCAACTAATCGCGGCTGCGTACCCAAGGCGATATTGCTGGAAGGCAATTTCGTAGATGTATTGCACCGTTCCCCGAGTCGAAAGTTCGGGTCCGCCTTGGGTCAGCAGTGAAGCCTGTGGGAACATCTGGAACGCCCCAATGGTGTTCGTCAGAACCGTAAACAGTAGCACCGGTTTGATCAGCGGCATGGTGATCTTCGAAAACGTCTGCCAGCCTCCCGCGCCATCGAGGGCCGCGGCTTCGTGGTACATCGTCGGAATCTGCTGAAGTGAGGCCAACAAAATGACCGTTGTTCCCCCGCTCAGCCACCAAAGGGACATCAAAACGATGCTTGGCATTGCCAGCGATTTCTCGCTTAGCCAGGGAACCGCTGTCCCACCTAGTTGCTTGATCACCCAGTTGAAAAAACCGAACTCCAGGTTGTAGAAGAACTGCCAAAGGATTGCGGTGACAGCGATGGTGAAGATCCCCGGTAGGAAGATCATTCCCCTAAACAGGTTTCGACCGCGCTTCAATGCGTTCAATCCCATCGCCATCGCCAAGGCAAGAACGAGGAGAGAAGGGACGAACAGGAGCACATATCGCGCGGTCGCCACCATTGCCTGTTTGACGTAATCGTCTTTCCAGGCATCGATAAAATTCTGAGTTCCCACGAACCGGATCTGCTCGGTGGAGGTGAGGTCGAACTGCATGACGGAGAGCACCAACGCAACCAAGATCGGTAGGACTAAAAACATCGAAAACGATAAGGCGTAGGGAGCCAAAAACAGGTATCCCGTCATTTGCTGCCGCTTTTTCCAGGTCAAGGAGTCACCGCCTTGCGGTGTTGCTCGGCGTCTCGATCCATTGCTTTTTGGGTGTTCTCGTCGGCGATCTTGAGGGCGTCTTTTGCCGTTGCCCGACCCCGAATTACTTTTTCAACCGCGAGGTTGATCTCCACTCCCATCTCGAACAAAACCGGGATGCGAGGGAAGTACATCATTGTCGGAATCTGCTCGGCGAAAGCCGCCTGAACGTGCAATTCTTTGAACTCGGGCAGCTCGCGCACCGAACGCCGGGCAGGCACCTGACCAGCGGCGGCCCATCGTAGCGAGTTGGCTGAGAGATACTTGACGAAACGCTCTGAAGCCTCGCGTTGCTTTGGCGACATTTTTGGGCGGAAACATAGGGTGTGCGAATCTGCGAGGGTGCCAGCGTGTTTTCCGATTACCGGAATGGGCGCTCCCATGTAGTTCATGCCTTCGAGCCGCAGAAGGTCGCCGAGCATATAGATGCCATCCCAGACCATCCCGACCTTTTTCTGGCGGAAACCCACCCAGCCGAGCTGATTGTCGGGTGGAGGAATCAGGTTGAAATCCTTTTTGAGAGAACCCAAAAACTCAAGGGCCTCGATGTTCTGGGGGCAATCTAAGTCTGCCTTCCCGTCCGATCCCAGATAGTGACCGTCGAACTGAGGAATGAGAGAAAGGAAGTTGTTGTTCCACGCCGTGAGGGCGTATCCGAAGGTGTCCTTCGATAGCATGGCTTTTGCGGCTCGCAAGAACTCCTCGCGGTCTTTCGGCGGCGCGCTAAGTCCGGCACCGCGCAGCATATCTTTGTTCAGAAACATCCCCTGCGGGTGAATGTCCAGCGGGACGCAGAAGCGTTTCCCTTCAAACTTTGTTTGCTCGACGACGTAGGGGTCAAAGTCGTCCGCAGGAATCGCGGATTCAAAGAGCGAATCCATCGGAGCCAAAACCCCCGCCCGGTGCATTCGCGTCAGCGCCGAAGCATGGATGACGAACACGTCCGGCCCTCGGCCGTCGAGGCCTGAGACCATCACTTTGTTGTAATACAACGCCCAGGGAATCCGTTGCATCGTGACCTCGACATCGGGGTTCGCGCGGTTGAAGTCACGAATCATCTCTAGCATCACCCGGCCATCAGGACCGGTAAAGCCGTTCCAAAACGTGATCGGGGTTTTTGTTACCGCAAGTGATCCGCAAGAAAAGTCACCGCGCACAACCGAGAGCCCGAGGCAGAGCCCCAGAAGCAACCCGATTCCTGTGCGAGCGGTCATCGTCTAGTCTCCGATCCGATAGCCTCGCACGACGAGTCCCGCTTGCGTTCGACCCACGTAATAGTTACCTTGATAGTGCAAGGTCACCACGTCTTCCCAGAAATCCTTCGGATCTTCGCGTTTGGGCCATTGCAGGGTGAGTTTGTCCTTTGTCAGCTTCCACTTGCCCTTCCGATCTCCGCTTTGGAATTCACCCTTTGGCAGGAAGTGGATTTCGTCGATGTTCCCGAAGTCGGCCTGATGTGCCCATTTTCCGCCAAAGCTCATTTGCTCTTTTAGTGGCGTTGCGGCGAGATGTTCGAGTGGCAGTCCAGGTACTGGCCAGCCGTCCTCACCCCAAAACATCTCCCTCACTTGAACCCGAGGAAGCCCCCACTTCCCGTCGGTCCAATACTTTCTCCCGTCGTAAAAGTGGTAGCTGGTCAGCCAACGTCCTTTTGAATCCTGCAAGACCTCGTTATGCCCGGGCGAGAACATCGGTGGCGAGGTTTTGAGGAGGCTGACGTGGCCACCTTCTGTCATCGCCTTACCGTCGGCATCGACGTAGGGACCGTTCGGCTCTCTGGAGCGACCCACCATCATCTGGTAAGTACTTCGTACGCCCTGCGCGGCGAGACCGTAGGAAACGAACAAGTAGTACCATCCGTCCTTGTACATCGCGCAGGAGCCTTCCAGCGCATTCTCGCGCGAAGTTGTGTTTCGGGCGACTTGAAAGGGTGGTTTAGCCGTGACATCGAGCATCTTTCCAGTTGTCGGATCGAGTTCGACGCAGTAGATTCCCGCGAAATAGCTTCCGAAGAACATCCAGTGTCTCTTCGTTTGGTCGATCAGTATTTCGGCATCAATGCAGTTGTAAAAATTTCGATCCTTACGACTATCGATCACTTCTCCCCGATCAACCCAGCCCTCCGTCGGCTTTTCTGGATCGAAGTGATCGTTTTCAAGGAATCCGATGACCGAATCATTTCCGCCGAAGAACCGGCTCGCACAGTAGTAAACGCGAACCTTATTTCCGTAGACGACGATGTCCGGTGCCCAAACTGAGCGATGCTCAGGAACGCGCTTCTTCAGCCAATCTGGGTTCTCTTTCAAGAGCGGGCCAAACGTTTTCCAGGTCTTGAAATCGCGGGTTGTCTTGACGACTCCCATCCCTTGTCCGCTGGTCGAAACTGAAACATAGGTTCCGTTAAACTCGAGAACGGCGGGGTCGTGAGTATGCTCCGACCCCTCCGCGAACGAGCCATCGCCCGGAAAAGCCGACCAATCTGAGGTCATCATCATCGCCACCACTGCAAAAGTTCCGAGCATTGTTGCACCGCAAACACCGCTGAGCAATTTAATATAGCTCAACTGGAATAAGTATAGCGATAGATTACGTGAATGGGAAGACTTTTCTTGCTGGGGCGATGTCGCCACCCTTCGAAGAGTGGTGAATCTTAAACACGATATCCGTTTCAAAGGAACCAAATCCCTTACCAAAAAGCGAAAAGCCGCCCTGGTTCGCGGCATCATGCTTCACTCCGAGGCGGACCTTGGTCGCTTGCCACGGCTGCACATTGATCGAAGCCATGGAGATATCGCTCAGCTTTTCGCCATCAACAAACGCTCCGGTTGGACCGACGCTGAATACTTTGTAGTAGCCGTGCTGGTTCATGTAGTCCTGCCACCACGGCGGGTTGAGGCGACCTTTTTCGCCGCCCGGATCGCCAGGAGAGATCCAGGTGCCGATCTCAACATCATTAATCCAGATCGTAATGTCGCTGGGGTAATCGTTCGCGTAGCCTGGGGCTTCGGAACTTAGCTCAAGGGCGAGCTCGATCGAATCGATCACGGTTGTGAATGGCAAGGAGTTGGGAAAGACGTACTCGACGAATCCGCCGCCCGACCAGAGGATTTCTGCCTTTGCGCGATCTGGAAAGCTGAAGGCGAGAGGATCGTCGATGACGCCGATCATACGGTCGCGAGTTGCCAAGCCGCATGTTGGCGTGACCTCAAACTGCGAATACATACCCACGGGAACCTCGACTTCAACAACATAATCCTTGTCTTTAGGTTTTCCACCGAGATCGACAACGATGCGGTCGTGGATTCGTCGGCAGCGCTTTTGCATTCCCTGGACCCCGGAAGTGTAGTCGCTGATCACCAGACCGGCCTCTTCTAAGGTTTGAACGTGTTTTGTGATGCTCGGCTGGGCGAGTCCGAGAGCTGCAGAAAGCTCGTTGATGTTCATCTCTCCTTCGCTGAGGAGTTCGAGAATGCGGATTCGGGATTCAGACGAGAGGGCACGAAATATCGCTGCACTTTCGTTTGTGTTGAGGTCTCGCAGGTTCAACGACATAACGTATCCAGAATCATACACCAAGTAAGCCGGAATACATTCCGATGGCCGATGGGACAGGAATATTCTTCATATAGAATATTTATAGCGTTGCTTGTAGATTTATCGGAGCATCAGTCAAATCAAATCGTGCAAAATAGACGCATTCACCATGAAGAGAGTCACGCTAGGCGTCATTATCGGCAACCGAGGGTTCTTCCCGACTCACCTCTGCGAGAGCGGTCGAAAGACGATTCTTGAGGTTCTGGAGCAAGAGGGTATCGATGTTGTTGTACTGCCCGACACCGCTTCTCCGGCGGGTTCGGTTGAGTCTTTGGCGGAAGCTCATGCTTGCGCTGATCTGTTCCGAGCGAACCGGGATAAGATCGACGGCGTCTTGGTGACCCTCCCCAACTTCGGCGACGAACGGGCTATTGCGAACGCCCTCCGTTTCGCCGACTTGAATGTTCCCGTGTTGATTCACGCTTTTGCAGATGACGCGAAGCGGATGACAATTGCCGATCGCCGCGATAGTTTCTGCGGAAAGATGTCAGTTTGCAACAACCTTCGGCAGTACGGCATCAAGTACAGCCTTACGGACCTGCACACCGTTGATCCAACGTCGGCTTCCTTCCGAAGCGACATTCAGAAGTTTGCCGCTACTTGCCGAGTGACAAAGGGCTTGCGCCGCGCCCGAATCGGTGCAATCGGTGCTCGGCCGGGTGCATTTAACACGGTGCGATATAGCGAGAAGCTGTTCGAGCAAGCGGGGATCACCGTCGAAACCCTTGATCTCTCGGAAGTGCTCGGCTGGGCCAATAAGCTCACGTCTTCCGACGCCACGGTGAAGGACAAACTCGAAAAGATTCGGGCTTACACCAACACCGACGGAATTCCTGCTGAGAGCTTGGACAAAATGGCTCGCCTCGGCGCGGCTATCGACACTTGGTCAACCGACAATCGCATTGACGCAACCGCGATCCAATGCTGGACGTCGCTCGAAGAATTTTACGGCGTCGTCCCATGCACCATCATGTCAATGATGTCGGATTCACTGAAGTCCAGCGCATGCGAAACCGACGTTGCCGGTACGGTTTCGATGTACGCACTGCAACTCGCCTCGCATCGCCCTTCGGCACTACTCGACTGGAACAATAACTATGGCGGCGACCCCGATAAGTGCGTCGTGTTCCACTGTTCCAACCTTCCGAACTCAGTGTTTGCCGAGCAGAAGATGGATTACCAGGAGATCATTGCGGGAACTGTTGGCAAAGACAACACTTACGGCACCATCGTTGGCCGAATGAAAACCGGTCCGTTTACCTTCTGTCGGGTCTCCACGGACGACTTTTCCGGGGACATTGTCGCTTATCTTGGCGAAGGAAACTTGACCAACGACAACCTGATCACCTTCGGTGGATTTGGGGTTGCGGAGATTCCGAACATGCAGAATCTCCTCAAGTTCATCTGCGAAAATGGCTTCGAGCACCACGTTGCCTTCAACCTTTCGGAGGTCGCAGGAGCCGTTGAAGAAGCGATGAGCAACTACCTCGGCTGGGCGACTTACCGACACCGCTAACCACTTCCGGCGTCTCGCCGGGCCCGACATTTCCCGGCGAGAAGCCGGGAATAGCATTTATGAGCACCCAATACACCATCGGAGTCGATTACGGAACCAACTCGGTCCGAGCCCTGATCGTTGACATCAGCAACGGCGACGAGGTCGGCACTGGCGTCTGGGAGTATGAAACCGGGGAAGCTGGTGTTCATCTTGATCCCAATGACGTGCATCTGGCTCGTCAGAATCCGGCCGATTACCAAAAGGGGTTCTACGAGTCTGTGCGGCTGGCACTGGAGAATGCCGACCAAATTGATAAGAGCCAGATTATCGGGATTGGCGTCGATACCACTGGCTCGACGCCGTTACCAGTCGACGCCGAAGGTGTAGCTCTTGCGCTCAAGCCTGAGTTCAAAGGCAATCTCCACGCTATGGCGTGGCTATGGAAAGACCACACCGGCTACGCCGAAGCTGCCGAGATCACCGAAAAAGCCGTCGACTATCCCTATCTGAAGAAGTGCGGTGGAACCTACTCCTCGGAGTGGTTCTGGTCAAAAATTCTTCGCTGTAAGCGGGTTGCTCCCGAAGTTTTCGCGGCGGCTGACTCCTGGGTCGAGCTCCAGGATTACGTCCCCGCATGGCTAGTAGGGAAGTCCAAACCCGCCGAGATTCCCCGAGGAATCTGTGCCGCCGGGCACAAGGCCATGTACCACGAGGACTGGGGCGGCCTCCCCTCGGAGGAGTTTCTTTGCACGCTTGATCCCGCTTTGGTAGAGTTGCGGAAACGGCTGTTCGGCCGAACCTGTACTGCGGACCAACCAGCCGGAACTCTGCAACCAGAACACGCCGAAAGGCTCGGTCTTCCTCAAGGAGTTACCGTTGCGGTTGGAGCATTTGATGCTCACCTCGGGGCCGTTGGCTCCGGGGTTCGACCCGGAACACTTGTTAAGATCATGGGCACTAGCACCTGCGATGTCATGATCGGCGATGCGTTCACACCTGATATCCAGGGCGTATGCGGAGTTGTTCCCGGTTCCGTTGTTCCCGGATACATGGGAATTGAGGCGGGTCAAAGTGCGGTTGGCGACCTTTTCAATTGGCTGGTCAACCAGTTCGGCAGCGACCACGCAACCCTCAACCAAGAGGCGCTGAGGCTCAAGCCGGGAGAAAGCGGTCTCGTCGCGCTAGACTGGAACAACGGCAACCGGACCATCCTCGTCGATCCACTATTGACCGGGTTGATCGTCGGACAAACACTTCACACCACACGTGCTGAGGTCTACCGAGCGTTGATTGAAGCGACCGCTTATGGCTCCAAGAAAATCATCGACCAGATCGAGAAAGAAGGTGTCGCCATCAATGAAGTGATTGTGTGCGGAGGCATCGGTGAGAAGAGTCCTCTTACGATGCAAATCTACGCCGACATTTTGAACCGTCCGATCAAAACTAGCCGAAGTGCGCAGACATGCGCGCTCGGCTCGGCGATCATGGCAAGCGTTGCCGCTGGTGCCCATGAGAATGTTTTGTCGGCTATCCAGAGAATGACGGGAACCAAGGAGAAGGTCTATTTACCGTCTGTCGAGTCTGCGGCAACCTATCACAAGCTATACGAAATTTACTCTCTCCTTCACGACTCATTCGGCATATCGGGCACCAAAAATGACCTGAGTCAAGTCATGAAGCAACTGATCCAGATCCAAAAGGACGCCCTGAAATGACCCTTCGAGAGCGAGTTTGTAACGCAAATAGAATGCTGCCGAAGGCGGGATTGGTGACAATGCACAGCGGCAATGTCAGTGGGCTAGACCGATCAGCGGGAAGGTTGTACATCAAGCCAAGCGGGATGGACTACGACGCGATGATCCCTGCCGATATGGTCGAAGTTGATCTTGTATCCGGAGAAGCGATCCAGGGCCAGCGCAAGCCGAGCGTCGACCTTTCCCACCACATCTACCTCTTCAAAAACGACCCGTCGATCAACGCGGTGGTACATACCCATAGTAACTATGCAACGGCGTTCGCCGCCGCTCATCGCTCGATTCCGTGTGTACTGACTGCCATCAGCGACGAGTTCGGTGGCGAGATTCCCTGTGCCCCTTACATTGACAACGAGGGAGACCATATCGGAGAAGCAATTCTCAAACACCGAAGCCGTGGGCCAGCCATCCTGCTTGGAAACCACGGCGTCTTCGCGTGGGGCGAAACTGTAGAAAAGGCACTCAAAGCCGCAATCATGATCGAGGACGTCGCCAAAACCGTACACCTGAGTCTGCAGTTGGGCGCGCCGATTCCGATTGCCGAAGCGGAGGTTGAGAAGTGGTGGAACCGATATCACACTACCTACGGGCAGTAGCTAGCCCGAGGTCAGCCGGTAGCCAACTCCGCGAACGGTCTCGATCATGCGTAGCCCCGCTGCTTTTTCGAGCTTCGACCTTAGGCGGTAGACAAATACCTCCAGGCTGTTCGAGTTGAAGTCATCATCGTAGCCCCAGACTTGTTCAAACA
Organism: Armatimonadota bacterium; assembly: GCA_037138755.1. Taxonomy (NCBI): domain Bacteria; kingdom Bacillati; phylum Armatimonadota; species Armatimonadota bacterium. Next base: position 1,641,375 of record JBAXHT010000001.1, read on the forward strand.
AGGTCTCGCGCTCCAAGACGCGGCCCGAATTTGTTGCAAGCAAGTAGAGCAACTTGAACTCCAGGGAGGTGAGATGAACGGCGTGATCGTTTACTGAAACGGTTCGGCTCCCGAGGTCCATTCGCAAAGGCCCAACGGTGAGAACCTCATCCATTTTTGGTACGGCAGAATACTCCTCATGGCGGCGCAAGTTTGCCCGCACCCGAGCAATGAGCTCGCCAGCTTCGAATGGTTTCGTCAAGTAGTCGTCTGCACCGACTTCGAGGCCGATGACTTTGTCGGTCAGATCGGATCGGCTCGACAAAATCACAATCGGAAACCGCCACTTTTGTCGTATCCGCTTGCAAAGGGAGATTCCATCCTCATCTGGCAACCCCAAATCCAAGATCAGTAGGTCCGGAGCCGCTTCTGCAATTGCCAAGAAGCCTTCGCTTGCCGTCGAACTGAGTCGAACAGTGAACCCGCGCATTTCCAAAACTTGTCGGATGCTTCGTTGTAAAAACCGGTCGTCTTCGATTACAAGAATCTGGTTCATATCGCCCTCGGGAGCCTCACCGCAAAAACTGTTCCGCCCGCCCCAGAATCAACCACAATACTCCCCCCATGATCCTGAACAATGCACTGACAGCTGTAAAGGCCTAGACCGAAGCCATCAGGCTTGGTTGTGGAGAAAGGCTTGAATAGGCCCATTTTTAGCTCATCAGGGATCCCGCTACCTGTATCGCGCACGCGAATCTCGACTGCCGCTCCGTTTTCACCGTACTCAATCCAAACCTTTCCACCTTCTGGCGTCGCTTGAAGCGCGTTCATCAACAGGTTGACAAACAAGTGTTCAAGGCGACCCTCGTCTGCCTGTAAGACGACCGGCTCGCTTGGTTCTCCAACGATGAGTTCGACGTTTGAGATCGAAAACTGTGGCTCGATCAACTCAACCACCTTTGAGATTGTGTTCACGAGGTCGGTGTGCTCGCGAGCGACTTGGCTCGGTCGAGCGTAGCTCATCAACCGGTGAGCCAAGACTTGGAAGCGTGAAAGCGAGCCTTGAACCGACTCTGCCAATTCAGGTTCGAGCTCCGAAACCATATCGATCTGGAGGCTAGCGGAGGCAACAATGTTGCGGATGTCGTGAGCTACCGATGCGGCCAATGTTCCGGTGATCGCCAACCGCTCACTGTCGACCAACCTTTGTTGAGCGAGCATAAGCTCTGCGCTCTTGGCACTAAGCCTTGCCTCGAGCTGCAAGATTTGTTCTTGCCTCTCGACTTCGGCTCCGATGCGCCGGGCGAGGACTCCGAGGAAATCCAGGTCGTCGGGGTAAATCGTCTGATCCGAATGCGTGTCCAGGACACAGAAGGTTCCCATGATCTCGCCCGTCGATCGAAACAATGGGACCCCAGCATAACGTGTAAACCCGAGGCGCCCCGGAAGTAGTTCTGCAAGCCCTTCCCGCTCGGCGACGTTTTGGAAAGCCACCGGCTCGGCAGCAGCGATGCAAAACTGACAAAAAGAATCCTGTAAGGTGTTTCCAGTTAGTTCCGGCGCTCCCTCGGGGATGCCTGCAGCGGTGTGAAATCGAAGATATCCGCTATCCAGAATCGATACTAGCGCGAGTGCTCCATACATTTGAGAAACCTCATTTGCAATCGTCTGACAGATTTCTTGGGGGTCGGAGGCAAATAGGGAGGCAACTTTTCGTATAACTCTCAACTGGCCTCTGCGCCTATGCAAGTCAGTGACGTCCAGGAAGGTCCAAAGGCGACCACTCACCGTGCCGTTCGCGTCGCGAACCGGGGCCGTTGTGCGGCGCAGGACTTGAACGGGGGACCTAAGTGTCAAGAGGTCTTCGGCTTCGTACTCCGAGTCTGCATAGACCGCCTCCAGATTCTCTTCCCAAGCTTCGTAGTCCGTAATTCGAACAGAGACTCGTTGCCTGACCTCGCTCGGATCGTGATGCACAACCATTTCAGGATCCAAGCCGAACAGCTTTCCGAACTGAAGATTGCAAACCATCGCCCGGTGGTCAAGATCGGTGAGCAAAATGCCGTAATCCACAGCACCAAGCACGGCGATTAGGGATTGCTCGAGCTCATCTGCAGTTTCGTATCGGGTCGAAATCTGTTGGTTTTCTTGCATCATGCTGTGAAACCGTGCCCAGTCTGGGAGTTCCTGACAGGATACGACATCGGAGGAGGTGACAACCTGGTCGGTAGGGATGCCCATGGCAAAGATCGTAGAACTCATTAACTCAACTGAACCAACAAACCACTGTAAGCTTCAATCCTGAACAAAGCCTGAATACCGACTGAGTGGGGCATAAATGTTTCTCTGAGCACTTTCCGAAATGGAATCGTGAACCGAAAATATGAGAGATGACGGATCGACCATCGAAGGCGCATATTCTTGGTGCGTTGAGCCAAGCCCTGGACTTAGTCGAAGGTCAGCCCGAAGGTCACGCGCTTCGGACCGCAAAACTCGCGCTTCGGATTGCAAGTGAGTTGAAACTCTGCGAAACCGACAAGGAGGACCTCTACTTCGCGGCGGTGCTCAAGGATTCCGGCTGCTCCAACAACGCCGTCCGCATCCAAAAGATGTTTGGCGGCGATGAGTTTCTTGCTAAGCAAAAAGTAAAGTTGGTCGACTGGACTTCCAATATCGAGTCCATCAAGTTTGCGATTGCGCAGACGGAAGCCGGGAATACCGTCGGAGCAAAGCTGCGTCGACTGGCTCAAAATCTGGGACATCCGACCAAAGTGATGGATGAAGTGACAGAGGCAAGATGCACCCGCGGCGCAATGATTGCGAAAATGCTGGGGCTAAACTCCGAAGTCGCCGCCGCGATCCAGGCTCTGGATGAACACTGGGACGGCCACGGGTCGCCCTATAAGCTCGAAGGGAAGAGCATCCCGTTGCTCGCACGCATCCTTTGCTTTTGCCAAACCTTCGAAGTTTTCTTTCAGAGTTTCGGACTCAACGCCGCGTATGAGATGGCGGCGGAACGGAACCAAAAGTGGTTCGACCCCGAAGTGGTTCGCGCCTGCCGTGCAATTTCGACCGACCTAAGATTCTGGAGTTCTTTTGATGATCTGGGCGAGCTTCAGAGTCAAGTTGCCGAATACCAAGAAGCGGCGATTGACGCCGATATCGACGGGATCGCCGAAGCGTTTGCTCTCATCATCGACGCCAAATCCAGCTTTACCGCCGAGCATAGCACTCGAGTAGCTCGCTACGCCGTCCAACTCGGACGCCACATGGATCTTTCGCCCGAGACGGTCAAGCTGCTGCATCGCGCTGGGCTACTCCACGACATCGGGAAGCTGGGAATTTCAACCGCGATTCTCGAGAAGCCAGGAAAACTTGAACCGGAAGAGTTCGATCAGATCAAGCTTCACCCTAAGTACAGCGACCTGATCTTACGCCGGATTCCTACGTTTGAGGCGATTGCCGACTTAGCTTCCACTCACCACGAACGGATCGATGGAAAGGGATATTGGCGCGGACTCGGTGCCGAACAGCTCAGCCTAGCCTCGCGGATCATGACGGTCAGCGATGTCTTCGACGCCCTCAGCGCAAACCGTCCCTACCGGGAAGCCCTTCCCCTCGAGACGATCTTCCGAATCATGGATCGCGATGCAGGGACCGCTTTTGATCCGGATTGCATCGCTTCTTTGAAAGAAATCTATGCCGGGTATGAAACGTCGTTGCCGATCGCCGCTTAATGGGGCAAGGGAACCTCTCGGAAGGAGATTCTCGTATCGTTTTGGAAATGAAGTACTTGCTAGCGTTTGCCCCCCTGCTCATCAGCGCGATCTCTCAGGCCGAGACCGTTTCAGGGACGCTGGTTGAAATCTCTAAGACAGATGTGACAGTAAATATCGGTGGCAAAAGCCGCATTTTCAGGTTCACGAATGCAACCCAAATCCTGGACACCCAGGGCAACCCGGCAAGCCTCAAGAACCTAACAAGAATCGGCTTCTATGGGTCCAAGAATCTGAAAGCACTGACTACCGTAGTCGATTACGATGGGACAACCGTCAAGCGCGTACGGCTGCCCCTGCAAATTGTCAAGACCATCCGAAAAGCTGATGTTTCCGCGCTCAACCCAAAGAGCCTCGTCGGGCGCGACCTCTCGAAAGAAGCACTTTCGATGACCGATGGGACGAAGTTTTCGATCGCGGCGAATCGTGGAAAGGTGATTCTCCTCGACTTCTGGGCCACCTGGTGCGGACCGTGCCTCGCCGCGAGTCCGTCGATTGCCAGCCTCGCGAAGGAGTTCCGAGAAGTTCGTGTCATTGGCGCGAACTGCTCGTTTGCCAAGGGAGACACCCGGGCCAAAGCCCAATCGGTCGGTGGAAAACACGGGTACCCAATCGCCTACAATGCCGATGCGTTAGCGAAGAGTCTTGGTGCGACTTCGATTCCGTTGTTCGTAGTCATTGGAAAAGATGGAAAGATATGCGGAGCCATCACGGGGTTTAGTGGAGATTCCACTAAGGAGCAAATTAGGCGGCTCATTCGACAATCGTTAGTGAAATGAATGTCCAGGGCAAGTTCCAGCGGGTAACGTTTTCCCCAGATGATCGAGGCGACCGGACTGACGAAGGCTTTTGGCACCAATGTCGCTCTCGACGCGTTTGATATCACTATCCAAGCCGGTGAGATCATCGGTGTCATTGGGGAAAACGGGGCCGGAAAGAGCACTTTCATGAAGCTCCTCAGTGGAGTTCACCGGCCCTCCGGAGGCTCAATATCGATCCACAACGAGATCCAAACGTTTGCCACCCCAAGGGAAGCGATCGCCAAAGGGATCGCGATGGTTCACCAAGAACTCAACCTCATCCCCACACTGAGTGTCGCCGATAACATTTTTTTGGGCCGAGAAAAAGGAAGTGTTACGGTCAACCGAAAGGACACGGACTCAGAAGCCGCCGAGCTCCTGAAGCTAGTCGGTGCAAGTTTCGGCCCCGAAACCCTCTGCGGCGATCTCTCTGTCGCCCAACAGCAACTCGTCGAAATCGCAAAAGCGATCAGCCAGAAGCCTAAGCTCATCATCTTTGACGAACCCACGGCCGTTCTCGGTGAACAAGAATCACTCGAGCTTTTTGCCCTAATTCGTGGACTCAAAGACCAAGGCGTCGCCGTACTCTACGTCTCACACCGGCTTCCCGAAATCCTTTCGCTCACCGACCGGCTCGTGGTGCTCAGGGATGGAGTCAAAGTCGGGGAGTACCAGACCCAAGGCCAGACGGAGAGTTCACTAGCCGACTTGATGGTCGGGCGTCCGCTGGCGGACATCTTCCCTTCGGGGACCCCAGACGTTTCGCCTGAGATCGCTCTCGAAATTCAAAACCTCTCCTCCTTACCGCTTGTCAAAGACATCTCCCTCACCCTGCATCGAGGCGAAATCTTAGGCATTGCTGGTCTCATTGGCTCCGGGCGAACCGAGTTTGCCGAGGCATTAGTCGGCCTTCGACCGGGTGCTGTGGAGCACATTGGTCCAATTAGGCCGATCAAGAGTTACCAAGAAGCGATCTCCCAAGGCATTGTCTACATCTCTGAAGATCGAAAAGGCAAGAGCCTGGTCACCACGATGTCCATCCGTGACAACATTTGTCTGGCTGCTCTCCGTGTCCTGAAAGGCAAATTGATTCAGCAAGAAACCACGAAGACTTGGATCGAAAAGCTCGGCATCAAAGTCGCGGACATGGAACTCCCGATGACCAGCCTGAGCGGCGGAAACCAGCAGAAGTGCGCCATCGCGAAGTGGCTAGCGGTGAACCCAAAGATTCTCATCCTCGACGAACCCACACGAGGGGTTGATGTCGGAGCAAAGGCGGAAATCTACTCGCTGATCGCCAAGCTCGCCCAGGAAGGAATGTCTTGCATCGTGATTTCATCCGAAATGCCTGAAATCATTGGCCTCTGTCACCGCGCGCTCGTTTTCCGAGACGGGCGAGTTGAAGGCGAACTTCAACAAAACGAACTCACCGAAGCCAACATTATGCGACTAGCCGCCGGAATAAAGGAAGGAGTAAAGGCCGCTTGAAATTTCTCAAAAACAACCAAGCCCTCGTCGCGCTGGCGGCAATGTATATCATCTATGTGCTCATTGATGTGATCTTCTGGAAGAAAGGCGTTGCCACCGATCCCCAGAACCTGCGAAACATCCTAAGCCAAAACTCGTACACGGGCATCATCGCTGTCGGCATGACGCTGGTCATCATCGGCGGCGGAATCGACCTCTCGGTCGGTTCTTTGATGGGCCTCCTCGGGGTCTTGAGTATTCTCGCGCTGAACAAGCCCGCCGATGATCCAGCGAAGACGATAGCCGCGATTGTCGTCGGCATCGGGGCCGGCGCCCTCATCGGATTCGCCAACGGAGTCATCATCACGTGGGGCAAAATCGCTCCATTTGTCGCGACTCTTGCCGGTCTAGTAGGCTTCCGCAGTCTCGCTCTTGCGCTGACGGATGCGCGCTCGCTTACGGCAAGTAGCAAGGATCTCTACCCAGGTCTGGCCCAAGGCGGCATCCCTATTCCTGGAGCAGTTGATGCCGCAGGACGACCACTGCTGGCTCACTGGCCAATATTCATCTTCCTGATTATCGCGGCGATTAGCTCTTGGATTTTGAACCGAAGCGTTTATGGACGAAGGCTGATTGCAGTGGGAGCAAACGAGACCGCCGCCATCTATTCAGGCATCCGTTCTAATCAGATCAAGGTGGTTGCCTATACGATTCTCGGCATCTGCACCGGAATCGCTGCCGTCCTCCAAGGCTCCCGACTCACTGGCGCCGACCCCGCATCCCTCGGCCAAATCGTCGAACTCGACGCCATCGCCGCCGTTGTGATAGGCGGAACAAGCCTCAATGGCGGAAAGGGACAAATCTGGTCCACCGTCATTGGCGTATTGATTTTAGGACTCATCAGCAATATTCTTGTTATAAGCAGCATCAATCCTAACTGGCAGGGCTGTGTGAAAGGTGTTATCATTCTTCTTGCAGTTCTGATTCAACGCGGACAGAAATCAACCTCATGAAATCACGAAACCTACTCAAATTCGGCCTCATCGCCGCCGCCGCTCTGATGGTCTTCGGATGCGGATCGGGCAATGCCGCTTCTGGCGACACCTCCTCCGCTTCCACCGCTCCGGCTCCGACGGCAGAAGGTAAGAAGCTCAAGATTGGCGTCTCGATCCCATCTGCCGACCACGGCTGGACGGGCGGCGTCAAGTACTGGGCTGAGCAGGAGATGAAGAAGCATCCTGAAATCGAGTGGGTGTACCAAACCGCCGACAACCCGGCCAAGCAGAACGAAAGCCTCGACGCGATGCTCGCGCAAAAGATTGACGGTCTTGTCATCCTTGCCCACGCCAGCGAACCGCTGACGCCGAAGGCGAAGGAGCTTCACGATGCAGGGGTCTTCATCGTTAACGTTGATCGCGGTTTCACCGAGCCGATCGCCGATATTTTTCTTGCTGGAGACAACAAGGCATTCGGTCGAATTTCCGCCGAGTTCATCGCCAAGCAGCTCAACGGTAAGGGCAATGTGCTCGTTCTGGAAGGCGTTGCTTGCAACGTCAACACCGACCGCGTTGAAGCCGCCAAAGAAGTTTGGGCAAAGAATCCTGGGATCAAGGTTCTCGACAGCCAACAAGCCGACTGGAACCAACAAAAAGCGTTTGAAAAGATGCAGACCATGCTCGTCAAGCACAAAGAAGTCAACGCGATCTGGGCGGCTGACGACGACATGGCTCTCGGTGCCGAAAAGGCCCTCAAGGAAGCTGGACGAGACAAGAATATTTTCATTCTCGGCGGCGCTGGTATGAAGGATATCGTCAAGCGAGTGATGGACGGAGACCCAATGTTCCCTGGCGATGTGACCTACCCTCCCAGCATGATTGCAAAGGGAATCGAGCTTGCGGTTAAGACGATGACCGGCAAGACTAAAGAAGAGCTTAAGGCTTGGAAATCAACCAACGAATCCGTTCCTATCGAGCTGATCGAAAAAGCGAACGCCAAGAACTTTTACTTCCCTGATTCAATCTATTAAGACTGATCCACACTTGTCCCCTGCAGAACTCTGTTCAGCAGGGGACTCTATCTTTGAGCCGACGTAATTCGGTTTCTTAACACGCTAAAAATGTTAAAGCCGACAGCGATTCTTGTTCTTATCTCTTCTGTTTCGATCTGTTTCGCTCAGGATGACCTTTCCAAGCAGCGGCAAGCGCTCGAGAAGCAATTGCTGGACTACACTTTAGCCTCGAATAGCACGGAAGCAACCTTTGCCGACGAGATTGCAGAACTCAAAAGGCAGATTGAAGCTCTCAACAAGAAGCTGAACGCACCAAACCTTGAGCAAACGAACCATGGGTGGTTTAGTGGCTTCCTACATACGCAGTTCACGAGTATCCAGAGCAACGGCAATACGACTGCAGACTTCAGAAATCGGCGAACTCGTCTGATTTACAACCACATTGGCGATAGCCGTACGCTGGGGCGCTTTAGCGTCGAGTTCAATACGGGCGTTAACCAAACATCAGCCCAAGTCCGCGACGCATTTATCCAATACAAACCGGCGACCTATCTTGCAAAGAGTGGGCCTAGCTACACAATCGGTCAGCAGAATACGCCACTCGGTTACGAGATCTCTTACGCAAGCTTTGCGCGAACTTGGCCCGAGCGAGCTTTATACAATCAGACCTATCACGCTGGTGAGCGAGGGCGAGGCGTGCTGTACCAAAACGGAGATAGCAGCAACTACTGGTTCGCGGGCCTCTGGTCATCATTAACCGTTAACGACATCGAAGCGGTCACGAACACCCGGGGACCTGCGGGCGAAACCGGTCCTGTCGCCGGGGTACACGTCAAGGCGGGAGCATGGGAAGGTGGGCTCTCCGCCATCAGCACCAGAAGACCACGGTTTGTAAGCGGGGCAACCGATCTTGCGACGGATGATCGCAAGTTCTCCTACTTCGATCTGCGCTACCATCCGACGAAGTCGAAGTTCGACCTACGCTCCGAGGTGATGCGAGGAAAGGATCGGATCCCCGGACAGAACTACCTAGCCACCGAAACCGGCGGCTACCACGTCTCGATTGATTACAAGCTGAACAAGATCGACACATTCGTGCTGCGCCACGAAGAATGGGATGCCGATACATCGCTGAGCGGTGGACTGACGACACTGAACGGAATCGCCTACATCCGAGACGTGAGCCAATTCCTGCGGCTCAGCGTTGCTTGGCAATGGAATACTCAACTTGGACAAGCAACGGGGACTCCAGCGAACGCTCCGATCAATAGCATCCAACAGCTTACGCTGCGTGCCCAGTTTAAGTTTTGATGCCATTCCAGACCTTTCGAGGGTTCCCTCCATAAAAACGAAGGCTTACGGATCAGCCTGAGAAAAGTTGCAGGCTAATGTTAAGAGTATATTAATAAGATGTTATCATTCAGTTAAGGTCCTGAATTGGAGTGGAAAATGTTATGTGCTGGTTTGGTTGCGGAACTTTTGAGGTCCGAAACTAGGAGCACTTATTTCCATGAAAAAGGCATTTACCCTCATCGAGTTGCTGGTCGTTATCGCGATCATCGCTATCCTCGCCGCTATCCTCTTCCCAGTCTTTGCACAAGCCAAAGAAGCAGCTAAGAAGAGCGCAGACCTCAGCAACATGAAGCAGATCGGCACTTCCATGGCGATCTATCTCGCTGATTCCGACGACGTCTACCCTTCGGCTTACTACTACAACAACGACGCTTCTTCGGCCGGCGGGTATACCCACTGGTCTGGCATGATCATGCCATACGTGAAGAACCTTCAGATCTTCGTTTCACCAGTCGATAGGGTCGGCGGACTTGCTCCTACCAACTTCATCAACAACAACGGTGGATACGGCGCTCCTTCAGGTCAGGTCACCCAAAACCCAGTTCAGGACAACCAGGCACCTCGCTCAGCTACACTGCAAACGCGGCTATCATGCCACGAAAGCGACGAACGATCGACCCGTCGACCGTTGTCAGCGCAACCGCACCTGAAAACTCGGCAAACATCATCCTGCTGGCTCCTCTGACAGACGTTGTTGGTGCAATTGCTGACACTTCCATTGCTTCTGGCGCTGCGTTCAAGTCGCACCGATCCACCAACGCCTTCCTCAATACGTTGAACAACACCAGCGGTCGATACGTCGGTGAAGTTGCTACCTCAGGTGGCGGAGACGTTGGAGCTGCTCAGTACTTCGCAATCACCGAAGCCCTCGCTCGAGATGCCTTCAACAACACGGCCAACCTTGCACTCGGTTCTTCGAACCCATACACCCACCTTACCTACACCCAGCCAAGCCGATTCAACAAGGTAACTGGCGACCTGATCGGTGGAAACGCAAACTACACCTACGCAGACACCCACGCGAAGAACGCTAAGCTCAGCACCACGCTCCGCCAAGACAACTTCCAATGGGGTACCCGCAACTATGGTGGCGGCGGTGGAATCATCGTCAAAACCGATGGCGTGACCCAAGTCGGTGGCTAAGCTCCGTTCGTAAGCCATTTCGATTAATCCCCCGGCCTTGGCTGGGGGATTGTTTTTAACATTCAGTTAAAACCAATAATCAAAGATTAAGAGAACGTTAAGAAGTGAGTTCATGCTAAATCATATCATCGCGCGCTGATGATATGACTTGAGTTAGCGACGAATTGGAATCTGATACTCATGAAAAAGGCATTTACCCTCATCGAGCTGCTGGTCGTTATCGCGATCATCGCTATTCTAGCTGCAATCCTCTTCCCAGTTTTCGCGCAAGCCAAGCTTGCTGCCAAGAAGGCCGCTGACCTCAGCAACGTCAAGCAGATGAGCCTCGGCATCATCATGTACTCGGGCGACACCGACGACACTTATCCTTCCGCATATTTCCACCGAGCTTTCAATCCAGCTCTCGGCGGAGTCACTGGTGGTTACATCCACTGGTCCGGAATGATCATGCCTTACGTAAAGAACAACCAGCTGTTCGTTTCACCAGTCGACTCAATCGGCGGAAACGCTCCAACCTGCTTTGCAAGTGCCAACAACAACAGCGGAGCTGGTGCTCCAGCCGGACAGAATGCAAACATCTGTGCAGCCGGATTCCCAGGCGCTCCTTCAGCGGGCGGCTTCATCTTCGATGAGCAAGTTCCCCGACTCTCCTACACCGTTAACTCGGCAATCATCCCACGCCTCCGAAACATCGCAGACGTCACCCGAGGTATCACCGTTGTCAGCCAGACCGCTCTGGACAGCCCTGCCAACACGATTCAGCTTGCTGGTCTGATTGATAACAACAACTGTCTCAACGGCCAGTCGATCAGCGGAACGTCACGAAACAGCTCGCACCGATCGACCAACGCGTTGACCAGTAACGGCGTGGCTGGACAGTACTTCGGATCGGCTGAAGATGCAGGTGGAGTTCGACCAGCGAACATCTTCGCGATCGACTTCAACGTCGCTCGAACTCAGATGACTGACTGCCGAACCACTCCTCTCACGTCACGACCGTTGATCACGTACCACTCAGGTTTCCGATTCAACAACCAGGGTGACAACTACGGATTTGCTGATGGTTCGGCTAAGTACCGACCGTTCGCTCAGACCCTCGCTCCAAACAACTTCCAGTGGGGCGCTCGCGTCTTCACCGATGGTGGAGCACAGGTCCTCAACCCAGTCAACGGACTCCCCGTAACCAACTAAGGCTCGTCGAACTGAAAAGCCCTCCTCGATATTATCGGGGAGGGCCTTTTTGTTGCCACTTGTAAACGTAGGGGCTTTCGTTCCGCGCGGATACGACATCAATCACATCGACTACTGATGAGTCTGAAACCGGCTCACCGAAGCCATTCCACACTTCGAACTTGCCCCTCGCTTCACACCCGAAGCCAAGGCCCAAACTGAAATGCAACGAGTGAAACGTCAAAAAAACTATCGACTGAACCAACTCTCAGGCACTGGTTGCCGTTTCAAACCGTTCCCCTCCACTTCGAGCCGCCGCGAAGATGCCCCACCTGCCTCAAAGTAGCGCAGGTCAAATTCATAAATCCCATCCGCGACCTCGATTCCAACCGACTTGGTCGATTCGGCATGGCCCAAGTCGTGGTTGATGACCTTGATCCCGTTCAGACGCAAGACGGCCCCATCGTCTGAGGTCAGGAAAAGTTTGAACTTGCGACCTGGGAATCGAATCCGACCGGTGAATCGCAAGCCGTAGTTGTTGGCTCGAGGACGGGCGACCAGGCTAATCTGCGAAGCAACCCCCGAGCCCTTCGGCGAGAGCTCGTCGAAGTCAGAGCACGACTTAAACGTTCCTTCCCAGAAAGACACATTCAAGCCAGGCTGACCGACGCCAGAGGGCAATGGGTTCACTCGATCCGAGCGGTAAAGCTCGGCAATGTCGCCAAGCGAACCATCCCGACGCTTGTGGGCCAGATACAGACCCTTGTTGGCCGGAATCTCTTGGGTTACCAGTTGTGCCCACTGAGCAGCCGGAGCCTGGGGATCGGTTTGAACAAAGACTGGACGACTGAACTGTAAACCAGAGTACACCACGGGTGTCTTGCTGAAAATGAACGAAGTCTCGACCGCAGGCTCTTCTAGGTAGTAGTTGATACCCATCTGTTCAAGCATCGGATAAGAAGCGTCAACACGCTTCGAGAACGCTGCATAGTCTTTGGGGGCGGAAGACCACAGAACTTCAGACATTGCCAGCATGCGTGGCCAGACCATAAGGTCATAGCGGCGGATATCAGGGATCCACTCTGTCCAAACGTTGGCCTGACCACCGAGAATCTTTTCAGACTCCTTCGGCGTTAGACCGGCAGGCACCGGGTCCCAGCTGTATACATGCTCGGTTGAAGTCGAAGCGTAAGCAAAATCGAAGTAGCAGTGAGATGTTGGAGTCATCACCACTTCATGCCCCGACTTAGCGGCCGCCACGCCACCTTCGATTCCTCGCCAGGACATCACCGTTGCATTCGGAGCCAAGCCGCCCTCCAAAATCTCGTCCCATCCGATCATGCTCCGACCGTTGGAGTTGATGATCTTTTCGATGCGTCGAATGAAGTAGCTCTGAAGCCCGTTCTCATCCTTAAGCATTTCCTCCCTAATTCGAGCCTGGCAGTCCGGGCACTCTCGCCACCATTTCTTATCAACCTCGTCACCGCCGATATGAATCCATTGCGAAGGGAACATCTCGAAGACTTCGTTGAGAACATCCTCAAGGAACTGAAAAGTTTGATCCTTCCCCGCGCAGTAAACATTGGTCGTCCACGTGTTGTCGGGATACTTCTTGGCGTCCCGACAGCCAAGGGAAGGGAAGGCGTGAATGCTAGGAAGCGTGTGTCCCGGCATCTCAATCTCCGGGACAACCGTGATGCCCCGTTCGGTGGCGTAGGCAACTACCTCGCGAATATCTTGCTTCGTGTAGAACCCACCGTAGGCTTTTGTGTCGCCGGTCAAGTTGATCTTTGAATAGCTCCAGGGTTCTTCCTTACGGTAGGCACCCTTCTTGGTGAGTTCTGGATACCGGTCCAGCGCGATTCGCCAACCTCCATCGTCCACCAAATGCCAGTGAAACCGGTTGAGTTTGTACCTCGCCATCTGGTCGAGGCTCCGCTTAACTTCGGCAACGGTGAAGAAGTGCCTCGAAACATCAAGATGCCAACCCCTCCAACTGAACCGTGGTTTGTCCTCGATGCGGTAGCCAAGAATCTTGTTCTGGGTCGTGAGTTGCCGCAGAGTTTCGACCGCATAGAGGGCCCCTGTAGGATCGCCATAGGCAATATCGACTCGATTCTTCGCGACGTTGAGAACGTACTGTTCCGGCTTGAAGGATGGTTCGCGACGAAAGTTAACTTGGTTGACGGCGCGAGTTGGCGCAGCACTGAGAGTGAACGCTGGAAAAATACCTTTGAGTTCGGAGGTGGCAAAAAGTGTCGCGTCGGCATTGATTCGCGTGTCAGCTTTGACTTCAAACGGCTCGACCGAAATGACCTTTTGACTCTGGGGTAAAGGAATCAAAGGAGGAACTTCGGGGGCAAAAGCAGCCACGGCAAAAGCGACGCCAAACATTGACTGATTTTATGTCTAAAATGAACGCAATGTCGCGCTTTCTCCGCCTGTTCCTGCTCATGTTTTTGGAATACGCGATCTGCGGAGCGTACGCACCGACGGTGGCGGTTTACTTCCAAAACGGGGGTCAGGGAGGCATGAATGCCACGGGGCTCCAGATTGGCGCGCTCTTCATGCTGATGCCGCTGGCAACGATCTTTATGCCTCCGATCTTCGGCTCCATGGCAGATCGGTACGTCCGGACTGACCGGCTGCTTGGACTCCTTCATTTGCTGTCCGGACTGACGCTCTACGCCGCCGCAAAGCAAACTCGGTTTGAACTGGCGGTTGTCTGCCTCGGTCTCCATGCGCTGCTATACGCTCCCACGGTAGCGCTGGCTAACTCTCTCGTTTTCGCCCACGTGGACGATCACCACCGGCAATTCACTCCGATCCGAATTGCTGGAACAATCGGTTGGATGTCTGCAGGACTCGGACTCTCACTTTGGCGCCTAAAGTTCAACGCCCCCGTTGGCGATCTCTTTCTTTTAGGAGCCGCGCTAAGCGTACTCCTAGGAGCCTTTTCGCTTTTGCTGCCTGCAACCCCGCCGACCAGAGCATCGAGTAGTCGCTTCGCGTTCGGGAAAGCCGTTACTCTGCTCAAGAACCCAAGCTTTATGGCGCTAGTTGTCGTGGGAACGGTGGCCTCAGCGATGTGGGACTTCTACTACCAATTCGCAGGAGGTTTCCTGAGTTCGCCAACGACCCAAGCCCTGAAGGCAGCTCTGCCAGAAAGCTATTTCAATCCTGGTGCGGCTGGCCTTGGAATTCCTCTTAGCAAGCTTTCGGCTTTCATGACGATCGCCCAAGTCGGCGAGCTTTTGATGATGCTGTGGTTGCCATGGTTGATCCGAAAGTTAGGCATCAAGTGGGTGCTCGCGCTCGGCCTCGCGGCGTGGCCGATCCGGTACGCCCTATTCGTCTTCTTTCCCTCATCGAGTCCTGCGCTGATCGGGCTGTTTATCCATGGCTTTTGTATCCCATGCTTCCTGATCGCAGGATTCATGTACACGGAGCAGGTCGCTCCTCCCGACATAAGAGCCTCGGCTCAGTCGCTGTTTTTGGTTTTAACTCAGGGAGTTGGCAGAGTCATAGGCGCGTTGATGGCCGGGTATTCGCAGCAAGTGAATACGACCAACTTGCCTTCGAAGATATCGGTGCCGGGTTCAACCGACATCAGCAAACTGGTCGACTGGCAAGCAATGTTTATCGTCCCGTTAGGAGTTGGGTTGGCTTGCGCTCTAGTGTTTCCTTTTGTCTTCAAAGTAAACAATAAAAACGAACTTGCGTCTTAGGTGGTAACGTCCTAGAATAGAGAGACTTCATGCCTTTCCTACTGGCTCCCTTCGTTCTTCCGCAATCGCAGCTCATCTCGTTTGAGGTGCCAGCAACTCGGCTTGAGAACCTTGCGCCACTGCTGAGCAAGGCGATTGGCGAACCGATCGTCATTGGGACGCCACTACTCAACGACACCCTCACGATCTCCGTTAGGGACGTCACCAAGGCGGAGCTGATGAAGAAGATCGCGCAGGTTGCAAACGCAACTTGGTCGAAGAAGGAGTCGTTCCTGCTCTTTGAACAATCGTCGGATCAGATCCGTGCCGAACAGGCATATGCCCAAACCGAGAAGCTTCGGCGAGTGACAACGGGGATCGAAAATGCCAAGAAGCGCGTTGCCAAGATGATTTCGTTTGATGAAAACGAAGCGAAAGCGATTAAGCGTGAAATCGACGCGATAGCGCAGACAAAGCCACGGGGCGGTGAGGGCGAATATGACGAGCAGTATTACGGACGCATCAACCGACTAGATGCCCGCGGTCCTTATTCACGCTTCGTAAAGCGGCTGGTGACCCGGTTGAACCCCCAAATGGCGATGCTGGTTTCCAAGAACAATCGCCGAGTCGTGTTCTCGAATAATCCGACAGGTCAGCAGCAACGTCTGAACATCAAGCTGGATGACATCTGGGCGCAGTTGGTCAATGAGCAGGCGGTTTGGTCCGATGTCACCAAGGGGGCGCCAATCAGATCGAGTCGTGATACAGAATACATTTCGTACGGATTTTCAAGGCTTGCCAGCACCGTGAGTCAGGCGAACCCCAGGATTCCTACAATTCAGATCAAGTTTGCGACCGACTCCCTGGAGCAATCCCTCAACGCTCAGATCAGCATCTTCGATGACAAAGGGCGGCAGATCACAAGCGACTATCAATCGCTCGATGGCGAACCCGAGCAGGATTCTGAGGAAGCCGTCAAGGCATCCGAAGACGCCAGGAAAAAACCGAAAGACAAGATCGTCCTCAGTCCTGAGGCCGAGGAGTACCGGAAGTTCATGTTTGAGCGACGAGGAGGTAAGCGGGGTCCCATTCCGAAGACACTTCTAGAGAAACTCCTCAACCCCGAGAAGTTTGAAGCGAACGGTCAGTACCAACTCGAGAATTTTCGGAGCTTCGCCGGGACGAAGAATCTGATCGTCTACAACTTGGGAAGTTACGGTGACTACATGGAGCAAGTTGACTTCCTGAGAAACCCTTACTATCGAAGGGTTCTGGAAATCGAAGAAAGTGAGAAGTGGTTCACTTTGAACCTCAAGGATCGACTGGCCACACGGACAATGATGATTGATCCCAAGCTGATCGGACCGATGATCCGGCTAGCCGTAACCCGAGACTGTGGAACAATTGAGGAGCAGGCTGACTTCGCCGCAAAGATGCCGGACAATGAGTCGATGGGATGGATGCTCCAAGAGCGAATCAACCGAGTTCGTCCCTACGATCTCCCAATTTACAATGACCGCGCTGGACTCCGGCTTTTTGCGTTCGCAGATCCGAAACTGAAGAAACTGATCTTTAGTGGGAAGAGCGTTCCGCTCGACCAGTTTGATGCTCGCTTCCAGCGAGAGATGTTTAAGTCAGTTTTCTGGGCTGATTGGTCGAACTGGAACTTTGATTACTCTGCGTTCCAAAAGCCAGATGGTAGCTATAATTCGGAGTTCAACGAACTCCAGAATCAAGTCTGGGGCGGAATTCTTCAGGAGCCTACCAACATGTGTCCGGATGGATTGACCGGAAAGATGATGGTCAAAGGGACGGAAAGCAATTCCGAGGTATTGCTGGCCGATCCCGAAGCAAATTCTTCCTTTCAGCAGGTCCGGCAGCTGGATCCAAACTACTTGGGTCAGCTCCTGTTCCAGCAGAAGAATCCGACGAAGTACCCGTGGGCTAACCAGCCGTACGATAGGTTCGACAAGAATTCCCTTCGACTGGTATCACAGAGGTCAATTAGCCTTGAGCTAACAGTTCGAAAAGGCATCTCGAAGTCGTTCAGCCTCAACGAGATGCACGTAGCCGATCAGAAAATCTACACCCTCGATACACTGCCTGAGGGAGTGAAGAAGAAAGTCGAGGAAGGATACAAACAGGCCGAAGAGAACGATAAGCACTACGGCAGCAATCCTTACGGACGAGGCTCTGGCCCTCCGCCTCCTCCGCTTTAGCGGACCTGCGTGCCTTCAGGGGCGTCTCGGTCAGGTTGTAGGAGGATGGCTCCGCCGTTCTCGTCCGTTGCCGCAAGGAGCATGCCTTGGCTTTCGGTACCGCGTAGCTTGGCTGGTTTGAGGTTATACACAACCACGACCTGCCGCCCGATCAAGTCTTCTGGCGAGTAGTTCGCTCGGATGCCAGCAACGATCTGGCGCTTCTCTTCTCCTATGTGAACCTGGAGTTTGAGCAGTTTGTCGCTACCCTCTAGCGTCTCGGCCTCGAAAACCCTTCCGACCCGGAGTTGGACTTTGGCGAAGTCGTCGATCGTGATGATTCCAGTTGATTCTTCGGTTGGCTTCTTGGTTTCTTCCATCTTGGGTTTCTCGGGTTTGGCTGGCTTTTCGGGTGCAGGAATATTGGAGAGGTCGATGCGAGGAAAAATCGGTTGTGGTTCATTCAGAACTGTTCCGGCGGGGAGCGATTCTGGTGAGCCGATCAGCGACCAAGCCGTCGATGGCGCGACGCCTAGTTGTCTTGCTACTTCGTTGCAGACTGTCGGCATAAATGGCTGGAGCATTCCTTCTGCGGCTCGGACACAAAGGATCATCGACCTCAGAACTGATGCAAGGGCCGGATCGCCCGCTTTGGCCAGAGCCCATGGGGCGCGGGTGTCGACATACTTGTTGACGAACCGAATCACATCGATTCCCGCTGTGGCAGCGCGCTCAAGTCTGAACCCGTCCATTGCGGATTCGTATGCCGCTTTGCACTTGCCAATCGCTTCAAGCACCTCGAGTTCCACTGGGGCATCCGGAACGATTCCCCCGACAAACTTGTGTGCCATTGCGAGCGATCTGTTTAAGGCGTTGCCCAGATCGTTAGCCAAATCGCTATTGTATCGCTTGTGATAATCGTCGTAAGTAAACGTCGAGTCATTCTCGTAGCCCATCGTTGCCGTGATGTAGTAGCGAACGACATCCACCGAAACCTCGGGAGAACAACCGGCCAGTTCGGTGGTATAGGAGGCCAGGCTCAGAGGTTCGACGACGTTCCCCTTTGACTTGGAAATCTTTTCATCCCCAAGCAGGATCCATGCATGGGCAATCACATGCTTCGGAAGAGGCAAATCGGCACCCAAGAGCATTGCAGGCCAGAGCGTTGCATGGAATCTGGTGAGAATGTCCTTCCCGAGCCACTGCGCTAGCGCTGGCCACTTATCTTCCCAGCCCTGATTCGGCCAGCCGGTGGCGGTGATATAGTTGATCAGTGCGTCGAACCAGACATAAATGACTTGCGACTCATCGCCCGGAACTGGGATTCCCCAACCGTTGTTCTTTCGCGAAACGCACTGGTCCATGAGTCCAGATTTGATAAAGCTAACGACCTCGTTCTTACGCGTTTCAGGAATGATAAAGTCTGGATTCGCTTCGATGTGTGCGAGCAGACGGTCGCCAAATGCCGAGAGCTTGAAGAAGTAGTTCTCCTCGCTAACCCACCGAACTTCGTTCCCGTCCGGGCTCTTGCCGTCCACCAGGTCGGCTTCCTTGAAGTAGGTCTCTGTAGAAACGTCATACCAACCCTCGTAGGTCGCGGTGTAGATATAGCCGTTTTCTTGGAGCTTGGCAAAGAGCGCTTGCGATGCCGCTCGGTGCTCGGGAAGGGAAGTCCGGACGAACTTGTCGAACTTCATTCCCATGCCATCAAAAATCTCAATGAACCGCTGGGCAATCTCCGCCGTAAACTCGTGCGGATCGCGACCCTGCGCCTCTGCCGCTTCCTTTATCTTCAGCCCGTTCTCGTCCGTCCCCGCGACCGAAAAAACATCGAGCCCTCGCATCCGCAGGTAGCGAGCCGTAACATCCCCCGACAGAGTGGTAAGTATATTCCCGATATGCGGAGTGCTATTCACATACGGAATAGCCGTCACGATGGTGGTCTTCGGCATGAACCCCTAGTTTACCGGGCAGATTCTTAGCTTACGAAGTATGCCTTTCCAGGCTCCACCTTCAGCAGCAACGCAAGGAGCTCGGGAACTTGCTTCACAAGTTGGGGGACTGTGGGTGGAATTGGAGCCATAACGATCACTGCGATGTTTCTAGTTGAAAGATTCTGTTGATGAGGAATCCCCTTGTCGATGGTCAACAGCACCTGAAAACCATGCTGTTCTGCAGC
This sequence comes from Armatimonadota bacterium, assembly GCA_037138755.1. NCBI lineage: Bacteria > Bacillati > Armatimonadota > Armatimonadota bacterium. The sequence goes on from JBAXHT010000001.1 coordinate 1,661,155, forward strand.
TTCTAGAAGTTCGCCATCGACAAGTAGATTCCAACCCATGTCTTTTGAGCGCACGCACTCGTGACCAAAGACGTACCTCGAAACGCCATTAGGGAAACATTGGTCAAGCAGGATTCGCATCAGCTCGCGATGCCAAGTCTGTCTCGCCCTTGGCGAGCGAGCCAAGAGTAAACGCGCTTAACAGTCTCTCGCGAGAGATCTGGATATGCATCTAAGAACTCTTCGACAGAGTCGCCTTCGTGAATGTAGTCAAGCAGTATCCAAACGGGAATCCGCGTGTCGACAAAGCGAATCGCCCCCGAGACGTACTCAGGATCGGCTGTCAAGATATCTTGCAACTCTTCGGGGATCGTATTCATACCTCAATGATACGCCAAACCTGCCCCGCCTCAACCCCGGTAAACTGATAGGTTCAAATGGACTTCAAATCGACTCTGCACCTCCCTGACGCTGAAGCGACAATTCCTATGAAGGCGAACCTGCCGACCCTGGAGCCGTCGATTCAGGCAATTTGGGATTCAGAGGCGATTTATCACAAACTCCAGCAAGCTCGGAAGGACTGTCCGAGCTACGTCCTCCACGATGGGCCGCCCTACACAAACTCGCCGATCCACATCGGAACGGCGATGAACAAAATCCTTAAGGATTTTGTTCTCAAGAGTCGCCAGATGATGGGTTTCCGGACTCCCTACGTCCCAGGATTTGACAACCATGGCCTCCCCATCGAGCAAGCCGTGATGAAGAAGTTTGCGGAGAAGAAGGTCACCCCCACGATCCCCGAACTCCGACAAGCCTGCAGGGATCACGCCGCCGAGTACCTCACGATCCAACGTGACCAGTTCAGGCGGCTGGGAATTTTTGGCCTCTGGGAGAAGCCGTACACCACAATGGATTTCCGCTTTGAAGCGGAAATTGTTCGCGTTTTCCGACGCTTGGTCGAGAAGGGTTACGTTTATAAAGGTCTCCGTCCCACCCTCTGGAGCCCCACGAGCCGAACCGCTCTTGCCGACACTGAGATCGAGTATCACGATCACATCAGCAAAGCGATCTATGTCAGATTTCCGCTCAAAAGCGACCCAAATCAGGAGCTTGCCGGGTTCGAAAATGTTTACACGGTGATCTGGACCACCACCCCATGGACCATCCCCGCGAACCTTGCGTGCGCATTTCATCCCGAGTTCAACTACGATGTCGTCAAGGTCGGAGGTGACCATTTCATCATCCTCCAAGACCTCGTATCCAAGGTCGCTGAGAAAGTGGGTTGGGCAGACTACACCGTTGTCAAAACCCTCGAAGGTATCAACTTCGATAAGATGGAGTTCAAGCATCCGATCTTTAACAGATCTAGTCTCGCCGTTATGGCCGATTACGTCACCACTGAAGACGGAACCGGCGTCGTCCATACCGCTCCCAGTCACGGTCGCGATGACTTCTTCACCGGCCAAAAGTACAATCTTGGAGTCCCGAATACGGTTGATGAAAGAGGTGTCCTCACCCAAGAAGCGGGCGAATTCGAAGGCGTCTTTTACAAGAACTGCGATACAGTCGTCGTCGATCGACTCCAAGAAGTCGGCGCCCTCCTTAGGGTCAGCGACTACCACCATAGCTACCCCTATGCCGAGCGCGACGGGCAGCCGGTCATCTTCCGCGCCACCGAACAGTGGTTTCTTAGCCTCGAACACGAGGGCCTCCGAGGTCGAATGCTCGACTCGATCAGCGAAGTCAACTGGGTGCCTACCCAAGGTCAGAACCGTATCGAGGCAATGATCCGCAATCGACCCGACTGGTGCATCTCTCGCCAGCGACCATGGGGAGTAGGAATCCCAGTCTTCTACGGCAAGAAAAGTCGGGTTCCGGTACTTGACCCGGTTGCCATCGACGCGGTTGCCAACCTTGTCGAAGCAGAGGGCTCAGATGCTTGGTTCATCAAAGATGCCGCCGACATTCTTCCCGCGGGCTACGTCCATCCGGAAACCGGGGAGACCGAATTCGACAAGGAGACCGACGTCCTGGACGTCTGGTTCGACTCTGGCTCCACGTCGCTCGCTGTCCTCGAAGGCAACGTCTATCCCGAATGGAAAGAGAATTGGCCAGCCGACATCTACCTCGAAGGCTCTGACCAGCACCGAGGCTGGTTCAATACCTCCCTTATCCTTGGTCAGGCCACCCGGGATGGAGCGCCGTACAAAGCCGTTCTCACGCACGGCTTCGTGACGGACGGTGAGGGCCGCAAAATGTCCAAACGCCTCGGCAACGTCGTTGACCCGGTCAAAGCCTGTGCCGACTATGGCGCCGACGTTGTCCGCTACTGGGTCGCCGGAACGGACTACGCTAATGACGTTCCTTGCTCCGACCCAATCCTCAAGCAGTTCGGTGAGAGCTACCGCAACATCCGCAACGCTCTGCGGTTCCTGATCGGGAATTTGAACGGTTACACACTGGGTGCTCCAGAAACCGTTCTCCCACTCGATCGCTGGTTTATCGAGCAAGCCGATCTTTTGGTTGCCGATTGCATCGACGCCTACGAACGGTTCGACTTCGGAACGGTCATGTCTGGCGTTCACAATTTCTGCCGCCAGCAACTCTCGGCTTTTTACGCCGATGCGATCAAGGACCGAATGTACTGCGACGCGGAGGACTCCGCCGAGCGGAGATCGGGCCAACAAGCCTGCTACGAAGTGGCAGAAAAGTTGATCAAGCTCATCGCCCCGGTCCTCGTCCACACCGCCGAAGAGAGCTGGCTGAAGATGCACGAGACTCTTGGCGTCAAATCGACTTCGGTCTTCTTCGAAACCTTTGACGCCGCAAGCATCGACGACATCGAAGGTAGCGAGCTACAGCAACGCTTCGCCGCAGTCATCGCCGCAAAGCAGATTGTCAACAGCTCCTTCGAACCGTACAAGGGAACCGACGGGATTAAGAATTCGCAGGACGTGGTCGCCAAACTCACAGTCGATCCAACTGAGAAGAAGCTCCTTGAAAGCTTTTCCGTCGATGAACTTTCGAACTTCTTCAAAGTGAGCTGGGTTGAATTAAGTGATGGTGAGCCTGCGGTGACATTCGAGAAATCGCCATACAATGAGTGCATCCGCTCTCGGGTCCGACGTCCTGATGTTGCTGAAGTCGAAGTCGACGGCGAGAAGGTCTTCTTGAGTGCACGCGACCGAAAGGTGCTCGGTCTTTGAAGTCTCGTCTGCCTCTCTTCTGGATCATCACGATCCTGATGGTGCTTGTCGACCAAGGAATCAAAGCATGGACGCGGAACACCCTGATGGTCGGGCAGTACTGGGACGGAGGGCCGTGGAAAGGTGTTCTTGAGTTCACGCTGAGCTACAACAAAGGGATTGCGTTCGGCATGTTCCAGGGTTCGGCTCTGGCGATGGCCCCGGTGGCGATACTAATTGCCGGCTTCGCGGTCTACTCAATCCACAAGAACCGGAATGAGTCGAAGTGGGGAACGGTTGCACTGGCTCTGCTCGCCAGTGGCGCGATAGGAAACCTTATCGACCGAGTCGCCAACGAGAAGGGTGTGACCGACATGTTTCTGGTGCGCCTGGCAAACCTTACTGGCGGAAAGCTGAACGACTTCCCAGTCTTCAACTGGGCCGACAGTTGCATTACCGTCAGCATGATCATGCTTTTTCTGAGTTGGGGAAAGCCAGCCAAAGATGATCAGACTGAAGTGTTGGAGCCTCGCGAAGAAGCATTGTAGAGCTTGTAAGCGACGGGAACGAGGAGCAATCCTGGTAGATAGTTTGCGGTCGGTAATTGCTTTAGTCCCAACAAACTGATTCCGATTGAAAGGATCATTAGCCCGCCCACTGCGGTGAACTCGTTCAGCAGTTCCTCGTTTTCGCGTAACCACTTAAGGCGCGATGCCAACAGAGTAATGGTTCCCTGGACGAGGAGAACAATCACCGCCGAGAAAAGAACTCCGACTCCGAGCGATGCTGCAAGGAAGAACGCAGCAACTCCGTCCAGTGTTGATTTCAGCCCCAGCAGTTCCGAGCGTCCTTCTAGTCCGTCCTGGATGCACCCTAGAATCGTCATCGGTCCTACACAGAATAGAATCGACGCCGTCAGCAGACCTTCACTAAATCTCCCGCGTCCACCAACGACATCCTTCGCCCAGATAGAAAGACTTTCCAGGCTCGCCTGAACCCCGATTAGCATGCCAAGAATTCCGCCTATAGCGATGCACGCCGCGACGAGAATCAGGTTCTTGGATGGCAAGAACATCTTGACTCCGAGAGCCAGATTGACCAAGCCAATGCCTGAGAGGGCGATGTCTTGAGCATTCGTCGGCAATAGCCGCCCTACCAGTAAGCCCAATGCAGAACCAAGAACCACGGTTCCAGTGTTGACAAACGTTCCTTTCATTCCACCGACCTCGCGCCGACCGATGTGATAATCAAACCCCAAGCCGCCTGCGCCGCCATCGAGACTGGGAAGTTTAAAGCCAGCGGGAGTGAGTACAGGGCAACGGTGACCGGCCCAAAATACATCCAGCAGGTCACCAACGTCGGGAAGTAGCGCTTCCAGAAGTCGCCTTCGGCAAGTTTTTGCTTCATCGCCGCTCCGTTCAAACCTGAATCGATCCACATGAATGTCAGAGCCGCTACGGGCATCGAGATAAGTGGGGAAAAGATCAGCATGTCAAAGGCAATCTTTGCCACCACCACCCCGAGCGAAGGCTTGTCTCCCAGCTCCTGGCTTAGAAAAATGTAAAGAGTGTCAACTGCTATGGCGATGAATCCGAAGTAGGCAAGCTTGACGAATAAACCCGCAAAGGTTGTTTTCGGTCTTGCGTGGCGAGTGACCACTGCTGCGAGTTCTGGAATGATCAGGCTTGCGACCCAAACTGATCCAAGCGTGAAGATCAACCCCCACCGATCCCGAAAAGAGCGAATCGTCTCCGGCAGAGTCTGCAAACTCGGGATCGCGTAGTACAAAACCACGAATACCAAGAAGCAAATCTGGATCAGGATGATCGGCTTTCGAGCGGCGCGCATCGAAGCCAGGCCAGGCGCGGCGAGTGCCTTTACATCAATCCCCGAAAAACCCGACGGCGAACCTGAAGCCACAAGTCAATTTACCTTTTCCGGGTACACCTAACTGTCCCGCATGAACTCCCCAAACGGCGTCCGCTACGAACTTCTCGGAACCTGCCCTCATACCAAGGCGCGGCGCGGACGGCTCCACACGCCCCACGGAATCGTCGAAACCCCCTTTTTCATGCCCGTCGGAACCCAGGGCACGGTGAAGACCGTCGGTAGCGAAGACATCGAAGGTCTTGGCTTCCAGCAGATTCTCTCCAATACCTACCATCTCTCGTTGCGACCCGGCTCCGATTTGGTCGAACGTTTTGGCGGACTCCATAAGTTCATGTCTTGGAAGGGCGCTATCCTGACGGATAGTGGCGGCTACCAAGTAATGTCCCTCAGTGACACCAATGAGGTCACCGACGAAGGCGTCACCTTCAAATCCCATCTCGACGGCTCAAAGCACTTCTTGACCCCCGAGCGATCTATCCAAATTCAGGCCCAATTAGGTGTCGATATCAGCATGATGCTCGACCAGTGCCCGCCCTATCCATGCTCGCGCGATGAAGCCCACCTGGCGATGAAGCGCACCCACGAGTGGGCTCACCGCAACCTCGCCGCCCGGGCCGAAGGGCAAGCGATCTTTGGAATCGTTCAGGGCGGAGTCCACTTTGATATGCGCTCAGAGAGCGCCGCTTACATCTCCGATCTGCCTTTCGATGGTGTCGCCATCGGCGGAGTCTGTGTTGGCGAGCCGACAGAGATGCAGTATCCGGTAGTCAAACACACCGCGCCGCTTCTACCGGCCGACAAAGCTCGCTACCTGATGGGCGTCGGTCACCCTAAAGATATTCTTCACGCCGTGGCGTGCGGGGTCGATATGTTTGACTGCGTTCTCCCAACACGCATGGCGCGCCACCACTGCCTATACACACTTAATGGCCGAATCAACGCGATGAACAAACAGTGGGCCGAATTCGACGGTTTGCACGACGAAGGCTCCTCGTTCGCGGCTACCAACCGCTACTCGGCGGCCTATCTGCGTCACCTGTTCAAAGCCAACGAGCCGCTCGGAGCGCGGATCGCTACTCTTCATAACCTCGCCTTCTATGCTCGCCTCATGCATGAGATTCGCGAAGCGATCTCGGGTGGGACTTGGCCGGAGTTGGTGGCGCGGTACGCGAAGGCGTAGGTCCCGCGCCGGTCCCAAAGCCAAACCCCACCCGAGAAGAGTCCGATCCCGCCGCATTCGCTCTGGGATCAAACTCTCCCCGGGTCCCGTGCCACTAGGCTCGCAGAGCCTAGAGCTTCCTAGGCTTGAAGCCTATCTCGACTGCCTTGGCGAGCTCAGTGAGATACTTCTCGTTCGCCTTGAGTAGTGCGGCGTAGGCTTTGTCAGTCGCCTTCAACGCCGATTTGTCCATCTCCTGGTTCGACACGGCAAATCGTGCGACTCCTTGATGGAAAGAAGGGACTTCCTTGCTACGTATCATCCGCATGGGTAGATCCCCGTCCAAAACATTAGCGCGAGGATCGCCATCGAAGTACAACTTAGAGACGATCCAGAACTGCTCCGCCGATCCAAGATCTTTCCGTTCGCGGATCGCCGCCTCGTCATCTTTGGGGTCGACATCATAATGACGCCGCCAAAGTTCCTTCACGTGGTACTCAGCCAAATCGACTTCGTACTTTGACTTTGCAGAAGGCCTCGCCAGCTGAAATCCAAACATCGCGATAGCACCACAAACCACTCCCAGCAGAAACTTCACAAAGGTCGGACGATCCTGACAACTAAAAGCTTCTTGAAGGACAAAACAAGAGCGCGAAGCTAACCTCCGCGCTCTCATTTTTGCAATCACCCAACGAACTCAGCCACTACCCCCGGAACCGAGGCGTCGAAGCCGACGACGTTGAGTACTCCAGCGTCCGTTGAGTCGCCGATCGACAACCGGTTGGTTGCCATTGCGACCACGACAAGCTTTGCCGGGATTCCCATCTTTCGACGGTACTCGGCAATCGCTTGAGCCGGGTGCTGCGAACCGTACCAAGTCTCCGAGTCCGTGTAGATCACGAAGACGTCGGCCTCGATACGATTCTGGATTGCGAACCGGATCGGAGCGGCACAGTCTGTTCCACCTCCTCCAGTCTTCTCCAAGGTCTCAACGACCTTATCGACCCGCATCGACTTGTTCAACTTCAACGGATAAACCTTGGTGTCGAATGCCAAGTGGGTCACTTGATCTTCAACCGACTCGGTCACGAGTGCCATCGCTCCACACGCCTTTCGGCAGTCGAGCCCAGCTACTCCGCTCACCAGAGTTCCCGCCATCGAACCCGACACGTCGAGTCCAAGGACGTACCGCTTTCCGGTCGACCGAACGTTTTGGAACGTCGCGTAGAACGCATCGTTCAAAGCGTCGACAATCGACTGGACCGGCTTCCAAGTGTTGTCACCCCGGATACCCCGTCCACCTGAGTAGGTGTTGAGGGCGGCAAGGATCGCAACCGGGTGGATGCGCGCCTTTCGGAGCTTCTCGGCATCTCGAAGAGTCGAAACGACCTTCTCAACCGCTGCCGAGTCACCTCGGAACAACCCGCTCTTCAACAGTCCAACCTTGGTCATCGTCGCCAAGTTTCGGATCATCGCAGTGAGCGGCATATCCTCCAAAAGTGCTTCCCAGACTTCAGTCTCGGTCAACATTTCGGTCGGAACTGCCTCTCGCGGAATCCGGTTTTCAACGATCAAAGCCTTCGCCTTGTCGAGGTCCTTGACCTCCTTCAAAGCCTGGACGGCCTGGATCAGCGGAGCCTCGCCGGTCAGTTCGCCATCGACAACCCACTTGAACAGAACATTGTGGGTCTCGGTAGCGGCGACCGGGTGAGCGAGCCGAAGCAAGTCACGGTTCGACCACCCCTCACGAGCCTGGTACTTCACCAGTCCGTACGCCAAAGCTTCCGGAGTCTGCGCGTTGTACCACTTACCGACCGCTTTTCGGAGTCCTCGACCCCATCCCCGCATTCCGTCGCAAGCGGCGGCAAACGCAAAGAGGTGAGTTCCGGTTCGGCAAACCTTCGGCAACGCAGCAAGTGCCGCGCTTCGGGTCTTGTCACATCCGAACGAAGAGGCAAGGGCAAGGGCGAAGATCGCCGAATCGTTCTTCGGCGCCAACCCCTTCGTGCTGACCTCGACGATCCTATCGACAACCTTGAGTCCGTCTTCCTTCACTGCCTCGATGACGTTGAGAGCGTTTTCCTGGGTGAGCTTCCTCGCCCCAGTGTAATACGTTCCGTTTTCGCTACCAAGGATCAAGAAGCGATCCAGCATCGTCCACCGATCCACTTCAAAGCTATAGCCTCCCGCATGGTTCAGGATCTGGCTTGAGCCGGGAATGGCTTGCTTCTGATTGGTCTTTTTGGTGTTGAATAGTTTGCTGTAGTTCATGTTCTTCTTTTCCTCCTTGTAGGAATCTTGTTTTCTCTCGGCCGGGCAAGTTTCGGAGCGGATGTTTCCCTGATGGCGCAGCTAGCGCTGTCCACGACGGTTTCCCTTTTCAGAGTCCTTCCGGCCCGACCGAAAATCGTTCTGTGTCCGTCATGCAGGCAAGTAATGCCTTGGTCTCTGGATTTGAACCAGTGGGCTTGCGCCTTTAACCGATAAACCAATTGCCTCGGCCCGCACGACGAACCTTGTTGACTCCGGGCAAGTGCGAACCTGGGTTCGACTGCCATGCCGCGTTCCACACGCCTCAACTCTGAGAGAGTTGGCCGGCCTTTATGCCGAAGCACCCCGATAGCAGCCGAAGTGGTGGGTAACCCAACCTCATCGGCCCGGAGAAGATGTTGATTTCAAAGCTTAAGAGCGCAGACAAGGTGTCCAAGTAGACAAGATGCTCTACCCAACTGAGCTACGCAGCTTCCACGGTTACCCGCTTCGGCTACGGACGGACTCGAACCGCCGACCCTCCGCGTGACAGGCGATAATCTACAAGAATCGGCCCGCACTCTTAATGCGTATGAAGCACGGACTAGTGAGTTAGTCTGCCGCTGATCTACCCAAAAGATAAGGCAGCACCATTCGGCCCGTGCAAAATGTAGTTGCGACAATCTATCCGTTCTGGAGGACGGAATTGTCAGATGAAAGCGAGTCGCGGACAAAAACTTAACCTGAGTAGTTTCACTTAACAGGCGAGAACTCAAGCCAATCGGCCCGCGAAATTGAGTCTGGGAGAGTGAGCAATGCGGCTCTTCTCACTACGTCGAACAGTGTCTATGTTTCTGTGCTCCGGTCAGACCGGAGTCCGACGTTAGCACCCTTGTGTGGGGTGATCCATTTACAGTTAGAGATTAAACCGGAGGAGTAAAGAGAAAGTCAAGAGTAAATGAAAAAGATTTCTTAGAATTTCACATTGCCGGGTTCAAAGGAACCTGACAACATTTTTGCAAAATAGGTCAAAAAACAGATCCATAACCCTGTATAACTATGCCCGCCGGATCCCCGAATCGTATCGCTCAAGCCCAAACTGCGCCGCCACTAATTCTTCAAAAAGCATCGCATCAGCAAAGAAGCTCACGTTCAAAGCGGCGACTTTGCCTGCCCCCGTCACAAACTCCAAGTCACCGGAGACGTGGTTGATAGCCACGAGATCGGATCCCATAATCTCCATCTTCTCCTTCGTCTCAAATACAATCCTATCTGCGGTTAAAGCAACCACTCCGCCCCGGCGGTTAGGAAACTCAGCGCGGCCGGAAGCAAGTGTCCCTTGCGCGATCGGCAACCGAGTCCGCACCCACTGGGCCTCAGCGGCCCGCAAGAAACTGATGACCGAGTCATCTGGAACCGGATCAGTCGGGACGTATTGATCCGTAAAGATCGAGACCAAGAACTTGTTGTTTGCATCAACCCATTGGTAAACAGCATTCTGACCATAGAACGGGCAAAGACCCCGTGTCTCAATCACATTTGTATACAAATGCGCCCCATTCTTGTACAAAAAGATGCCGCCCTCAATTGAGTTCTTCGTCTGATCATCTTTCCCGACTCGGTAACGCGCAAATCCCAGTTCGCCGACGTAGTTGCACTCGAATCGTTTGATATTGATTGCGCGCAGCCCCCCAAAGCCTGCGAACAAAAGGGCGCCGACGAGAGCAAAGGTGTTGTTCGTCTTCCAATAAACCAACCCGCAAATCACCGCGATCCCAAAGAAAGCAAGAGCAAGTTGGATGTGCGCTTTTGAGGCCGTCCCTTGCTGTCCCTGCTTCAGCGTTGAAGACTGAGACAGTACGTCTCCGATTTCAGACGGAGCGGCGACGAAGAAGTCCACGTCCGCCGGAAGTGGGTTCCCAAGGTGAGTTTGCGGCATTGCGACACATTGTATCTGAATCCTGTTTCTTGGTTCAGGTCATTCAGTGAAGACAGGAAACAGGCAAAGCCTCATAAGAGTTCGTCGCGAGCGGCTCATATTTAGGATGATTGTCTCCTGAATTAGAGTTCGTCGCCGCTGATTAAGCCCGGTTGTTAAGCTCGGTGCGATTAAGCTGCTCGTAAGGTCTTGCTAGAGTGCGACTCAAAGAACATCTCTATCGCTCGTTCACGTGCCACAGGCTTGGAATAGAGATAGCCTTGGCCAACCGTGAAGTGGAAATCCCGTACGATCTGTTCTTGGATCTGAGTTTCAACCCCCTCAACCAGCGAGAGCTTTCCGAGTTGTCGCACGAGCTTACCAAAGGCTTCGAGCAGAAGCGTGGATGATTGACACTCAGGCAGGCTCATGCAGAAATTCCGATCCAACTTCACGGTGTCAAACGGAACCCGTGCAAGGTTAGCAAGGCACGAGTGCCCTGTGCCGAAATCATCAAGGAGAATGTGGTAGCCGATCGACTGAATTTCTTCAATGATCCCGATGCATTCTTCTTCTGCGGAGAGATCACCGCTTTCCGTGATTTCTATTCCTAGAGCCTCGACGGGCAAGTCGGCTTCTTGCACGACGGAATCGAGGAATGCTACGAAAGAGTGACTCAGCTGTTTGGGCGCAACATTAACCGTGACAAGCGGGAAAGAATGATCTGTCCAGCCACCGATGAGGCTCAGAGCCATTGTCACCGCTTCGGTGATGGCAAATTCTCCAACCTCACCGATAAGTCCATAACGCTCAGCGACATCGATAAACTGGTCAGGATAAGCGACAGTCTTGCCTTCTACTTCCCACCGACATAGGGTTTCGAAGCCAATGACTTGACCAGTTGAAAGTTGGACCAAGGGTTGATAGACCGTAGAAAGTTGATTCTTGTTGAGAGCCACTCTTAAATCCGCGGCCATCTTTCGTTCGGCCCGCTTCACACCAGACTCTTTTGAGGCAACAGAGTGAACAATCTGCAAGATCTCTTCGGGCGAGAATGGTTTATTGAGAATGAGGAAGTTAGGCTTGTTCCCAAGTGCATCACGTAAGCTCGCAAAGCTATAGTCGGAATATGCCGAACAGAGCACCACGAACTGATCGGGTTGAAGATTCCATATCTCTCGGATCGTCCGCATACCATCCCAACCGGGTGGCATGCGCATATCTACAAAAACTACGTCGAAGGGGTTGATGAGCCGTTCTTCCTTGAAGATGGCAACTCCTTCTTCTCCCTGATTGGCGGTGAATATCTCACATTCCAGTTGGTTTGAGGGACTAGTAGGCGTCCCGAACAAGACGGCCTCTAGATCGTCTAGTACACCGGTGTCGTTATCCGGCGCGAGTATCTTGCGATAGTCGTTGATGATTGATGAGTTATCATCAATGACGAGGATTCTTGGTTTCAATCTATGCTGCCTCCTGGATGAGTCGATTCTTGCTTTCAGTAAGGGTGAATGTTGCTCCCTGACCCGGCCCGTTGCTCAGTAACGTCAGTTCCCAATGCATTTCGGTCAGAGTATTGGCGCAGTAATGCAGACCGTATCCCGAGCCGTGAGCCTTGGTCGTGAATCCATTCGCGAAGATTCTTGTTGCGTCTTCCGGCGCAATTCCCTCGCCATTATCTTGGACCTTGATTTCAATTCGACCTGCGGCATTGCGGAGAGCTCTTACCTCGATGAGCCGTTGCCCCATCGGCTTGCACTCAACGGCATCCTTCGCGTTAGTTAGCAGATTGACCAGCACTCTGATGAGCAGTGGCGAGTTGCAGTGCCCCTTCAAATCCGAATCTACATCGACAAAGAGATCAACCCCGTGATGTGATAGAGATTTGGCCACGATCCGAGTTGCCTCATCAATGATTGGAGCAATGAACTCTTCTCGATATTCTTGTGATGGGTTTGCCAGAGAATGTTGCGCCTGGATCACTTCTCCCATGTGAGCCACCGACGTCTTCAGCAGGGTCAACTCTTCGAGTGTCCTTTCATGATCGGCAGTGAGATGCTGATTCAGTGCGACCAGATACGGAATGAGTCGTTTGCCTTTCTCATCCTCCTGAGTGAATCTGTTCAGATCGTGAGACTGCGAAACCAGCAGCTGCAATGATTCGCTGAGCCGAGGAAACTTGGAACTCTTTGCATTCTCCGTAAGCTGGTCAATCGCCACTCGAATCGAGTTGAACGCGTTACCTGCATTGTGTAGGACTTCCCGAGCGACAGACGCCATTCCTGCCGCATGGGACGCTTTTACCATTGAGATTTGAGCCTGTTCTATCTGCTCAAACGCTCCTTGCAAAAACCGCGCAAGGTACCCGATTTCGTCTCTTCTTCCGACTAATTCGGTTGAGACGGTTCGACTGTTACCGTCGCCAATGCTTCCGATCTCTCTCGAGAGCCTCGCTAGAGGTTTCGTAACAAGAAGCTGAATGAACGTCCAGCCTAACAATGAGCTTAGGCCGGTGAACATCACCATGAAAAGTAGCGACTTATCTACTGCTGTTTCGCCATCATGCAGAATTTGCGCTTGTGTCCGCGTCTGGATGGCAAATCTGGCTACTCCGTCATTACCCCGTAAGTCTTGGTACCCTATGATTTCGGTATGGGAGTCTAGTTTTGGCTCGGGGTTGGGGGAGGGCAGTGTTCGCTGATTAAGTTTCGATCGATCCGTGCTGATGATCTGGAAATCGACGCCTACCGCCGCCGAAATAGCCTTCACAGTCGGTTTGGCAAGAAACTTACCCATTACCAGCATGCCGGCTGCCGGCGCTTTTTCTGAGCTATCGACGACTGGGCGGCTATATAGAATCATTGGAACGCCCTGTACGGACTCTATCGCCCATGACCCACGGAGCTTTGAAGACCGACTCAGCTCTTTCGCCACCCCAGCAAATGCAACGGGGTCAAATCCGGGATTGGAAGTATGTTCCACTAGGTCGGTGCCGCGCCAGGCTTTGTGCTTTACTTTTCCAGAGTTCTCAATCAACCAGATCAGATCGACATGGGTCGTGTCGAACATGTTTACAGAGAGGTTTACTTTTTCATACCCTGGGTTTCTGTTCAGGACGTAGTTGTAAGTGTCATCCCAACTCCCCCAGTCTTGAGCTTGTCTTCCCAACGAATTGATCTCCGTCTGAATTGCTTCGTAAGCGCGGCGAAGATTCTCGTCAGCCGCCGAAGATTGTAACTGCTCGAAACTTTTGAGCATGATCGGACGCTGAATGAAGGCGAAAAAGGCGAGAACCACCGATGTGATGGTGAGAATTCCCAGCCCAACTTTGACACCAAGTTTCATCTTGCCCCTCTCTAAAGATCGGCATTTGAGAGGCGAAAACTGAAATGAATGAGTGAAATTAGTAGATTTCGTGACTCAATAGTAAGACTCAATTGGCCAGCGACTTCGCCCAAATACAGATAAGCCCACTTAGCTGACGCTAAGTGGGCTTTTTGTTAAACGCTTAGCCTACTGTCGCTTTCGGAACTTTGGCTCGTCGCCGCCGTTCGAAGCTGGTCGCTCGGCTCGGTCTGGTCGAGGTCCGTCTCGGCGAGGGCCTCGGTCTCCACCTCGATCTCGGCCACCGAATCCGCCGCCGCGTCCACCTCGGTCGCCACCGCGACCTCGGTCTCCGCCTGGGCGTCCACCGCCGCCACCTTGTGATGGAGGAGGGGTTCCGTTTTCGTTACCTTCGAGAGTCGGAAGATCTTGCTTCACACCAATTGCGGTGAGATTGAGTCGTCCTTGATCATCCAGCTCGTGAGTCTTTACATTGAGCGTATCGCCCATGTTGACGACGTCTTCGATTCGGTTGATCTCCTTGAGGGTGATCTGTTCCTTCGGAACGAATCCCTGCTTGCCGCTGGCAAGCTCAACCAGAACGCCTCGACCCATGATTCGGGTCACAACGCCGGTTGTCTCAACACCCATTTCAATGTCGCCAACTGCGTCCTTCACCATCTGCATCGCCTTGTTGGAGGCTTCTGCGCCGGTGGAGCCGATGAGGACTCGACCGTCTTGCTGAACGTCAACGGTTGCACCAGACTCAGCACAGATCTTCTTGATGGTTGCGCCACCAGGTCCGATCAGCGCGCCGATCTTTTCTGGGTTGATTTGCATCGTGACGACCTGAGGAGCGGTGTCCGCAACTCGGGTTCGAGGTGCGTCGATCTCTGCTTCCATGATGTCAAGAATCTGGAGTCGTGCGGTAAGAGCCTGATTGAGGGCCCGTGCAAGAACTTCGTCAGGAATTCCGTCGAGCTTGGTGTCAAGCTGAAGCGCGGTGATTCCAGCGCGAGTTCCCGCGACCTTGAAGTCCATGTCTCCGCAGAAGTCTTCCATTCCGATGATGTCGGTAAGGACCTTAAAGGCCTTTCCGTCGCTCATCAGACCCATTGCGATACCCGCGACCGGAGCCTTGATCTGGATTCCGGCATCCATGAGAGCCAGGGTTGAGCCGCAGACCGAAGCCATGGAGGTGGAACCGTTGGACTCAAGAACCTCGGAAGTGAGGAGCATAGTGTATGGGAACTGAGGATCGCTGAGTGGGAGAACTGGGAGCAGTGCTCGCTCGGCAAGCGCGCCGTGGCCAACTTCTCGTCGTCCCCGGCCTCGGTTCGGGCGGACTTCCCCGACCGAGTAGGAAGGGAAGTTGTAGAAGTGCATGTATCGCTTGGCGTCGACTTCTTCGAGTCCGTCCATCGTCTGGGCGTCTCCCGGAAGGCCGAGGGTAGCGATGGTCATGACCTGGGTCTGACCGCGAGTGAATAGTCCTGAACCGTGAACGCGAGGAAGAATTCCTGCGGTCGCTTCGATGTTTCGAAGCTCATCGAGCTTTCGTCCGTCAGGTCGCTTGTCCTTGGTGATGATGAGGTCGCGAACGACACCCTTCACAACCGTATCTGCCGCTTCTGGAAGCTGGTTGAGAATCGCTGGCTGGTCGGCATACTCAGGCTTCATCTTCTCAACGATGTCCTTGATCAGGTCGTTGAGAGCTGACTCTCGAACAGCTTTGTCAGCCGATCCGAGAAGAGCCTTCTCGATGTCTTTGCCAAACTTCTTGCTGATCGCCTTCTTCAGGTCCTCGTCAATGGTGAAGAGCGTAACTTCGCGAACCTTTGTGCCAACCGTCTTTTTGAACTCTTCAAACTTAAGCGCAATCTCTCGGATTGCGTTGTGAGCAAACTTAAGAGCAGCGGCCATGTCGGCTTCGCTGACTTCATTTGCACCCGATTCGACCATCGAGATGGCATCCTTGTGTCCGGCAACGATGAGGTCGAGGTCAGAAACCTTGATCTGGTCGTTGGTTGGGAAGAGGATTAATTCGCCATCGATTCGTCCGACGCGGACGCAGGCGATTGGAGCCTTGAACGGAATGTTCGAGACCGCAAGAGCTGCACCAGCGGCGCAAACTGCGAGAACGTCGGGCGGGCAATCCTGCTCAACCGCAAATGGCATCGCCATGACTTGAATGTCATTTCGAAGACCCTTCGGGAAGAGTGGTCGGATCGGCCGGTCCATCAGTCGCGAGACGAGGATCGCCTTTTCAGAAGGTCGTCCGCCGGACTTGATGAAGCCGCCGGGGATCTTGCCGACCGCGTACTTGCGCTCTTCGTAGTCGCAAGTGAGAGGCAGGAAGTCGATCCCCGCCTTAGGGTTTTCGGACATCGTTGCGACGCCCAGGACGATGGTTTCGCCCATTCCAAGGAGAACTGCGCCGCCGGCTTGCTTAGCCACGCGACCTGTTTCGAGGTAGAACTCCTTTCCGCCTACCTCGAATTCGAGTGTGTGTATCATTTATGCTCCGTTAAGATTAACGGGGCTTAACTTCACGAATGCCGAGTTTCTTGATGAGTGCACGGTAGCCCACAACATCCTTGTTGCGGAGGTAAGCCTCGAGGCGTCGTCGCTTACCAACCAACACGAGCAATCCACGTCGACCGTGGTTGTCTTTCTTGTGGGTTCGAAGGTGATCCGTAATCTGCTGGATTCGAGCCTGCATGATGGCGATCTGAACTTCTGCCGAACCGGTATCTCCGGCCTTGGTGGCGTTATCTGCGATGACTTGTGCTTTCTTATCTGGACTCAGGGGCATGGTGTTTCTTAAGCTCCGTAGTTAAATCGAGATCGAGAGTATTTCGTCCACCGCTCAGTTCAGGCTCCCTTTCCCGTAGGCTTTCGGGGGGCTGAAGTCAACGGTTTACGCGCAACCATCGATCCGACACATCAATATACCTGATAGGCCGTTCATCGGATTTCAACAAGACTTTCACCCGACTCAATCTGAAGTAGTGCCAGCGGCAGGATCCGGGTCAGAACCTGGAGCATTTCGGAATTCGATCGATTCCCTGAACGAATCCAGATAATGCTCGGTGGAGGGCCGAACCTCTGCACCAACTCGGCAAAGTCAGAGTCCTTCGTCAGGATGATGCTCTCATTCAGCTTCGCCGAAGCGAATATCTCTAAGTCACTCGACTCGCGTAGACCCAAATCGCGAATCGGGACCACCTTGCACCCAAGAGCGGTCTCTAACCCGGTAGCCAACGCCGGGGAGAGATGAGCATCCAACCACAGAATCATGAGACCAGAATCGGATGGTTCAGTTGTTGGGTGGCGTAGAGCAACGAGGCACTGATGTCCTCTCGCTCCAGGTCATCATGTTCCTCAAGAATTTGCTCGGTGCTCATTCCCGAGGCCAAAAGCTCCAGCACGTCCGTGACCCTTATCCGCATACCCCGAATGCATGGCCGACCGCCGCACTGTTCAGGATTGATCGTGATTCGAGAAACGCTCATATAGGAAGTATACGACAGGGAAACTCAAACCTATTTCGGCCTGCCAAGATGCGACGAGTAAGCCGTTACAGCCGTACAGAATCCTCTCCACCGCTTTGCGTCGTCACGACGATGTTCACTTTGTCACCTCCGATCTTTCCCCGCAGCTCTCTGAGACTAAACTCCGCTCGCTTTCCGCTAAGGTTCTGCATCCAGTTTGGCTTGCCATCTTGCCACACCGAAATCAGCCGGAGTTCGTCGGCAGAATCGGCGGCGAGGGTGTCCCCTTTCAGCACGAGTTTCGGCTTGATTGGTTTTTCCGACGCGGGTCTGCGAGGCTGAAAGAACGGACTCAATGAGAGCCGAGCGCTGTGAACCGGATCCCAGTAGGAGGGAGGAGTCGCTCGTCGATCCTCCTTCAAACCGGGTTCAAACCCAATGAGTGCCGCACTGAACTGATCGAACCCCCGCGACATGATGCACCGATTGTCGATCGAGTGCGGAAGTCCGAACGTATGTCCCAACTCATGCATCATTGCGCCAATCGTCGTCGATGAATTCGCCCAAGCGCGGTATCGTAGACCCGAATCATCCAACTCCACTTTTGGGTCAATCACCCGGTTATCCGAAAACGCCCGCACCGAATCGGCAACCGAAGTGGGCCAAAACCGGACGCATCCACCGCCGAAGAGTGCGAGCGATCCTCCGCCGAGGGCCGTCGCCCCGGTGGTCGTTTGGGTTGCTGCGTCATAGCGCGTAAAGCCCATGACCACAAGCAACTTCTCCTGGTCCGTCTTGAACTTCGGCTGAAGTTCGGCGTAAACCTTTGACCAAGTGACCTCCGCCTTCTGGGCTCGAAGCTCGGCCCCGGTTTGGCTGGACTTCAGAAACGAAATTGGCACATGACCATCTCGCCCAAAATCCAAAGTGAAAGTTCGCGAGACCCGTTCCGTGCGGCGAAAATGGTCCTCGCAAAACGCCTGCATCAGCTTTGCCGCCGTCGAGAAACGAGTTTGGACGTCAACTCTTTTGGTCCCTGTTAGGCCAAATACGGATGGCTCGGACTCATCTGCGGCGTCCAGGTAAACCAGTCTAACTTTGCATCCAGATGTGGCGGGCTTGCACGAGATGCGAGTCTCCGCCTTGGAATGAGTGTCGCCAACGCTGATCTGGACATCGCCGTCCTTGAGCTCAATCGGAGCCGCAAACCTGCCTTCCACCGTCGGAACCCTAACTGCTCGGCTTCCAGAAGCGGAAATCGACACCTCCGCCGCCCACGAAGTCCCCCGGACAATGACCGCGCGTGATCGAATCACGTTCCCACTCAATGGGCTCGTAATGGTAACCGCGGGCGGAGGGAGCAAAATCGGCAACATGGCAAAAGCCTAAGAAGCGGTCAGCCAATCCGGTGCGTTCTGGTACGCGACCGGACGTAGCCACCGCTCCACCGCGTGGTTGCCTACGCTCGTAAACCTAGAGTCCGAAGACGCCGGGTAAGGCCCCCCATGCTGGGTCGCCTCACAAACCTCAACCCCCGTCGGGAAGCCGTTGAACACGATCCGCCCCGCGATTTGTTCAAGCGCGTGTAGAAGTACCTCAACAGAACTTCGGTCGCCTTCGCCGAAATGGACCGAAGCCGAGAGGTTGCCCTGACTGCCCAGACACAAAAGCATCTCGTCAAAACTAGAGCAGGTCACGATAAGTCCGAAGGGCCCGAACACCTCTTCCTGCAAGTGCGGATTCTTGACGAAGTCCGTCCCCGAGACCTCGGCCAGCCCCGCTTGACCCGGCGACGAAACCTCCACCAGAGTCGAAACGCCCTCTTGGCGGCAAGTCGTCTGCGCCAGCCGAACGTAGTTCTCGGCAATGCCCGGGGTCAACATTGTTCCGACTGGGGCCGCCGCCGCGAGCTCTTGCATTTTCGCCTTTGCTGCCGTCCACTCCGGCGAATCGATGCCAAGAACTATCCCCGGGTTGGTGCAGAACTGACCAACTCCTAGTGTCAAAGATGGTACATAACCTTCGGCAAAACCCGCCACTCCGCCCGGCAAAACGAATATCGGATTCACCGAGCCCATCTCGGCGAAGACCGGAATCGGAACGGGTCGTCGTGCAGCCGCGTCCATGAGCAGCCGTCCGACCTTGAGCGAACCAGTAAAGCCGACACCTTTGATAAGAGGGTGCTCTACTAGTCCAAGCGAAACCTCATTATCTCCGTGAACGCACTGGAATGTCCCTTCAGGAAACCCGTGAGCCTTCACCTGCGCGACCAAGATATTTGAGACCATTCGCGAAGTCTCGGGATGTGCAGGGTGCGCTTTGACGACCACCGGACACCCCGCCGCCAACGCTGAAGCAGTATCACCGCCCGCAACGCTATAGGCGAGAGGGAAGTTCGAGGCACCAAAAACGGCAATTGGCCCAATCGGAATCATGAAGCGACTGAGGTGTGGCCGAGGCGGCGTTCGGTCGGGAAGCGCCGTCACCACATCAACTGCCTTAAACCGCCCCGCCCGCACATCCACCGCATGATTGCGGAACTGCCCCGCCGTCCGGTCGCATTCTCCGTTCAAACGACCTTCTGGAAGGTGCGTCTCCCTCATCGCCACCGGCACAATCTCCGCCTTCGCGGCGGTCAATGCATCCGCGATCCCGTCCAATAAATCTGCGAGCGCAGCCCCGTCCACCGAGCGCAAGAACGGCGCGGCACCAGCAACACGACGAACGACAGAATCAAGTTCAGAAAAGGAGATTTCAAGCATATAGGATCGTTTTGGAGTGCGAGGCGCAAGCCGCGCTTTGACTTTGCCAGCTAATCAGCCAACGGAGAGAAGATAAAATGACGCGATCAAGCATATCGGTTTGGATCCAACTGGTCGAGAGGCAACGACGTCTCCCGTCCAGACAGCAGCTCGGAAACCAGCTTACCGGTGATCGGCCCCAAACTCAGCCCCATCATCCCGTGACCAGAAGCAACAATCACATTTGGATTCGATTTGATTCGGCCGATGTAAGGCAAACCGTCCGGCGGGCAAGGGCGATTCCCCACCCAGATAGGCTCGCCGTGCATGTCGGCTTCCGAGAACTGTGGATAATACTGAGGCACCGACTCAATAATCCCTTGAACCCGATTCTGATTAAGGTAATCGCTCGGCGGCCCGAGTTCCATCGTTCCCGCAATTCGCAGCCCGTCCTCCATCGGCGTAACCGCCACCCGTGCCTCCGCCAACAACGCGCAAATCCGAGGCATCACCGGCGGTTTTGCTACTGTCATGCTGTACCCACGCCCGGCCAGCATAGGCATCTTCAGCCCAAGGCTCCTCACCATTCCTCCGCTCCAAGCCCCGGTCGCAACCACCAGTTCATCAAACGGATGATCACCCGCCTGGGTATGAACCCGATGCAGCCGACCGTTTGACTTCCCAAATCCCGTCGGTGCTTGCAGATCAACAAACGTCGCCCCGTTTCGGCTTAGGTGATCGCGCAAAGCCGAAATTAAGTTGCTCGGAGTCAGCGAGGCGTCATCCAAAAAGTGAACCGCGCCGCAAACATCATATTGAGTTTCCGGGTCGAGGGTCTGCAATTGGCTGGCTGAGATCACCTCGGCCCGAACTCCAATCTGGTTCGCCCGCTGGGCCAGAGCCGCCTCATGCTCAAGAGTGCTCTGCTTCTTGCAAAGCATCAATAGCCCATCTCGACGCAACTCAAATCCAACGCCGACTGCCTCGGTGAGAGCCTCATACTCCCGCCGCGAAAACAGATTCAAATCCCGCAGAATCGTCTCGGTTTTTGCAACGTGAGCCGAATTCGCTGCCCTCCAGAAGTTCCACGTCCATAGCAACTGATCCACCGAAGGAGGGAAGTGGAACCCAAACGGTGACCTCGGATTCAGGAGCATCCGCAGCCCCATCTGAATCATCCCTGGAGCCGCCAGCGGCACAAAGTGGCTCGGCACAATCATCCCCGCATTGCCAGTGGACGTTGAGGAAGTCCCCTCAGGCCGGTTGTCAATGATGGTCACCTCATGCCCGTCTCGCTTGGCGTAATAGGCCGAGCAAAGCCCAATGATCCCGCCGCCGATGATGACAACTTTCATCGTCTCTACCCCCCCTCTCCATTCATGGAGAGAGGGCCGGGGGGCGAGGAAATCCCCCAACAGAACGGATCGCTCTCTTCGAAAATCAGGGTCGCTTCGCCGCAGATATTCGCCCGACCGAGGATATGCGGAATCAACTGCCGCTGATCATCCAGCGTCACCCACCCCGTGAACTTCGAACCCGTAATCGACTCCTGCACCCACTTCTGACCAACTTCCAGTTTGCCATCGGCAAACAAACAAGCCAGTTTCGCGCTCGTCCCGGTTCCGCAGGGTGAGCGGTCATAGGCCGATCCGGGGCATAGAACGAAGTTGCGAGAATCCGCAGTCGGTGTGTCGTCAAAGAGCTCGACATGATCAACGAAGTGACTATTTGACTCCACAGCATTCAACGCATCCCGAATCTCTTCGGTGAGAGTGATCAAATCTCTTGCGTTTTCTACTTTCAGTTCCGGCATCGCTGGAGTTCGGTGGGCGAGGAAGAACCAGTTTCCTCCCCACGCAACATCTCCCGTGACCGTGCCGACAGAAACTTGAACGTCGACATCTTTCTGAGCGCGAACCGAAGGGACATTTTGAATCTCGACCTCACCGTTCTGCAGCAAAGTCGCCTCAACAACCCCCGCCGGAGTCTCGATTCGGTGCCTTCCAACGCCTATTCTGCCTTGGTGTCGAAGCGTCTCTACTACTCCAATTGTCCCATGCCCGCACATATCCAGGTAGCCGACGTTATTGAAGAAGACAACTCCGCAGATGCACAATTCGTCTTGCGATTCGGTCAGAAGCGCACCCACGATCACATCATTCCCGCGAGGTTCACAAACGACCCCCTTCCTCAAATGATCCTGATGCTGATGCATCCAGTCACGCTTTTCCGCGGCAGTCTCACCGAGAGGCTCAGGCCAGCCGCCAACCACGACCCGCGTCGGTTCGCCACCAGTATGCGTGTCAATGACCTGAATATTCATCGACTACAGTGTAGGGCGATTTGCAACCGCTTCGTCGATGACCGCTTGAATCCGCGCCCGCTCCGCTCCTACCAACGGCAATCGAGGCAACCGAACATGCTCCGCGCAGTATCCCGTCGTCGCTGTCGCCAGCTTGATGTTCTGAACAAACTTGATTCCCACGTCCAAATGCGCCACCGGCGAGAACCACTTGTAAAGCTCCCGAGCCTCGTCCCACTTGCCCGCCATAGCCAGGTCCCAAAGCCGCTGATTCTCGTAAGGGAAGGCAAGCCCAATCCCCATCACCCAGCCAACCGCACCAAGAAACGCGCACTCAAGCGCAAGATCATCAACCCCCGCAAACAGCGCCAACCGATCCCCGATCTGTTTCTGAATATCCAGGAACCGCCGCGTATCTCCGCTCGACTCCTTCAGAGCAACAAACCGATCACTCGCGTCACACAACGTCTCCAAGATCTCCGGCGTCAAATCACCAGGATAGGCCAGCGGGTTGTTGTAAAGCAAAATCGGCAGATCACTCGCCTTGGCCACCGTGGTGAAGTGCGTGATCAATTCATCCCGATCCGCCTTGTAAACCATCGCCGGCATCAACATGATCCCGTCGATTCCCAATGCGGCACACTTAGCCGAATACTCAGCTGCCTGTGCCGTCGAAGTATCCGCAACCCCGCTCAAAACCGCCACTCGCCCGGCCGAAACCTCGCGAGCAACCCGCAAAATCTCAAACTTCTCTTCCCAGGTCAGCGCCAGGTTCTCGCCCAACGACCCCATCATCACAAACCCCTTGACGCCCGAATCAATGAGGACCTCAAGGTGCGCCCGCAACTGATCGTAATTGATGGAAAGATCAGAGTTAAAAGGAGTCGTCAGAGCCGGAAACGATCCGGACCAATAGGGTGTGCTGGGCATTTGGGGGAGATTTTACTCGTCGGGAAGTCCGTCCTCGTTCAGGAAGACGGAGAACTTGCCACTCATCCGATGTTTGGCTCGTCGCCGAGCATAGCGCCAAGCTGAAAAAAGTTCATCGTCTGATTTCGAATCAATTTCTTCAACTATTCTTGCAATCCGGCTATTTACCGTCGCGATATCAGTGAACTCAAATCTTCGAGTCAGTCGAGCAAGTCTCGGAAACATGCCCTCAATGTAAGGACACGAATCATAAGCGGACAACCATCCCACTACCGGCACTCCCTTTCCCGGTCCAACATAGATTTCCTTCAGTGCCTGATTCATGACCTTCGCCAGTAACTCTCGCTCCCTGGATTCATAGGAAAATTGAATCCACCAGGTTCCGTTGGTAATCCAAGGTGTGTCTCCTTTCAGCTCTTTGTAGTGCCAACGTGGAAACGCGGCAGCACTCTCCCTGACTGCAACTTGCAAGAGTTCGTTGATATCGGTATATTCCCCTCTACTCGGCGTGGATAATTCAATCATTTTCGGAGATTGAGGTCGCACTAGTTTGAGGAGCCAGTTCAACCACTCCACAACTCACTTCCAACGAGGCTCGACGCCCAGCAGATTCTTCACCAGAAAATCCCGCAGCTTCCGCTTTCCATAAGGGTGCCCAACCGCCCCGTGACCCACATTCGGAATCACGACGAAATCAAAGTCCTTATCCGCCTTGATCAGCGCGTCGATCACCTGATACGTCGAAGCTGGATCCACGTTCGTATCCGCCTCCCCGAGCAACAGCAACAACTTGCCGCGAAGGTTCTTCGCCAAAGTCCGTCCCGACTGGGCCTCGTAATGCGGCCCAACCAGCCCCATCCACTGCTCGTTCCACCAGATCTTGTCCATTCGGTTGTCATAGCAGCCACAATCTGCAACCCCGACCTTATAGAAATCCCCTTGGGTCAACAGCGCATGAAGTGTATTCTGCCCGCCCGCCGAAGTCCCGTAAATCCCGACCCGAGTCAAGTCCATCTGAGGAATCTCCCGAGCCACCGACTTCATCCAAAGAATCCGGTCCGGGAAGCCAGCGTCCACGATGTTCTGATAGCAAACGTCGTGGAACGCCTTGCTCCGATTGCTCGTTCCCATCCCGTCGATGCGAACCACGATGAACCCAAGCTCCGCCATCTGCATCCCGCCCGCGTTGGTATGGAAGTTCTTCGGAACGTGGCTGCTATGCGGCCCCGCATAAATGTCCTCGACCACCGGATAGCTCTTCGCCGGATCAAAATTTGTTGGCAGATAAACGTGACCCCAAATGTCCGTCTTCCCGTCCCGCCCTTTCGCGCTGAAGACGCGAGGCATCTGAAAGCCCGCCTTGGTCAGCTCCGAAGCATCGGCAACCTCCAAATCCAAAACCTTCTTCCCGGTCAAAGCCGAGCGAACTTCATGGACCGGAGCCAAGTCCGGCCGAGAATACGAATCAAGCAAATAAGCCCCATCCGGCGAATAAGACACCCGATGATTCCCATTCCCCTCGGTCAGCCGAGTGAACCCGGTTCCATCGAAGTTCACGCGGCAAAAATGAACATTGTAGGGATCCTGATCCCCGTCCATTCCGCTCGCCTGGAACCAAATCTGCCTCTTATCCTCGTCCACCCGATCCAACGCCCGAACAACCCATTGCCCACGTGTAATTGGTCTAAGTCTGGCAGGCGCGTGCATGCTCGGATCGTGTGCGAAATCATAGCTGTAAAGATGGCTCCAACCCGACATCTCACTCTGCCAAATCCCGATCTTCGCACCAGGAACGTATTCAAAGAACGATTTCGCAGTCCAGTCGATGAACGTCTTGGAAGTTTCAAGGATTTTGGTATTCCAAGAATGAAATGCTGTTTGTTCAACTGATTGGACAGAAAGCATTTTCAGGTCCATTCGCTGGTGCCCGCGATAATTCACTCTGTAAATGAACTTAGAATCAGAGATCCATCGTTCTTTATCAATCTCCCAAATCTCCCTCTTCTTCGAACCCATATCCGGCTGATCTTTCGAAAGCTGCACGTCTCCCAGGGTGTAAGCGCAGATTGTCGGCTGAGCGATCTTATCTCCTGGCTTCAGATATTGTCGGCTGGTCAACTTGGGTTGAAACTGATCAGGTGGACTTGTCATCACGATGTTCAGAGGATGAGACTCCTCGGGTTTGACCTGATAAAAGACAACGCTCGTGGAATCTGGTGACCAAAAAACCGGCCCCCGGTAAGCATTCGCCGCCGAGCCATCAGTCGTTAGTTGCTTCTTTTCTTTCGTCCCAACATCAAAAAGGTTCGCCTGGTTGTCAGTAAACGTAATCCGCCACTTTCCGTCCGGCGATTCGTTCTGCGGCCGCTGCCGAGCCGGAGTAAACGGAACCCGCTTTCCATCCAAAAACGCCGTTGACCCATTTCGATCTGGCTTATATGTCGCTAATTTGGTCCCATCCATCCGAGTCACGCACCAAAAGTGCGTCACCGAAGTCTGAATCGACCACTCCTTCCCCGGTTGCAAGGTCTGGTACTCCCGCAGAACCCCGTCGTCTTGAATCCAATGAATCTTCAGCGGCTCCGCCGAGTCGTTGCGAAACGTGATCGAAGTCTGATCCCCGCCCCCTCCGCTCTCGGGAACCTCCTCCGGCGCATAAGCCTTCAATCCCCCAACAACCGGGTCACGACCTTTGCGAACCTCAAACGTCTTCAGGTTCACCTGATAAGCGTCATCCAGCGTGAACGTCACCGCAGAGGCATCATCACTAAACGAGGCCTTCGGCGGCAACTGAGTAGGATCAACCGGCTTTCCCGCTGCCTTGCTCAAAGCCAGCGCCACCGCCCGATGATCAAACGCTAGTGCCTTCTTACCCGCGGCCGCATCCACCAAAACAAACTCCGACTTCCCCGCCGGAAGCTGACGCACATACCAAGCCTTCCCGCCCTTCAGCCAGTTCAGCGTCAGCCGCTCATTCAGAACCTTCCCCGAAAACCGCTGCCCAAAAGAATCCGCCCGAGCATAATCCGCCGCCGACCCCTGCGAATATGCCAGGGCAGGGAAGGCAACAAGAAGCAAAACGAAACGCCGAATCATCTCCGTATTACACCTGAACAAGGTGAGCGTCAATGTGGAGTGCGCGAAGCAATTCGCGCTTTAGCTTGGCAAGTCGAGTGCTTCGAATCAAGCCGTGATACAGTTAGATGATGGCGTGGCTCAAGCGACTGTGGATTCCAATTGCCATGATCGCCTTCATTTTAGGCGCCGCCCTCCTACTCTCCGCCGCTCATCCCTTCCAACTCCTCGCCGATCACTACAACCGACCAGCCCTCCCACCCCAACCGTTCGATGTCAACAAGTGGCCGAAGAAACCCTACATCGAACGACAACTCCCCATCCGGCAGTCAATGTCCGACTCCATCCAAAAAGAGTTCAAACCTGGCCTCACCCGCCACGAAATCGAACAAAAACTCGGCCCACCCGACAGAACCGAAACGGATCAAGAGCTGATGACTGGAAACGAGCGAGGACTCGGCTTCGCCAAGGGAGACACCGCCATTAGTTACATAGTCCTCCAAGACTTCGCCAGCGGCCCCTTCACCCTCTGTTTTGTTTTCGATAAGAGCAGTCGCCTGAAGAAGGTTTTCTACCGTTGGGGATAGGTTCGATTCGAATCCGTCGTACAATTCTGACCAGTGATCATTGTCGCACTCATGGTCCCGTTCATTATCCAACTCCGGAGAGAGACCGAATCCGTGCGAATCCCCTTCAATGGTGTCAACCTTGAACTCTCGACAACGTGCCGCGCCATTCCGCCAACGGACGTTCCAATCCAAAGTGCGTATGCCAAGTTCGACGCCAAAGATAGTGCGGAGCTCGAATTTGGCGACCGGGCTTCGATGCTCGATGGAGGCTCCATGTTCTTGGTTGATGTTCTCACCAGCCTCTCCGTGAGCTACAAAGGCTTCAAAGGCACCTACGAGAACCTTGAATACGAGGGCTGGATGCCAACCCCAAACCATTGCAACGAAGGATCACCGCTTAGCGAACAGATTCCCGGACGCTATGGCGTGGCCCTCAGCAAAGATCAGAAGACCTTGGCACTCGCAATGAATGTGGGAGACGGAGGAGTCGGAGCCGAATTCGTGATGATTCTAACGAACAGCAAAGCCACGCTCTACAAGTTTGATAGCGGGGATCCACGACCGAACTTACAACCTTGGGCAGAGAAGTGCCTCGCTGACTACCTCAAAGGTGCGCCGCGATGATCCTCGCCCTCCTGCTCCAGTCCAACCTCGCCACCGCCTGGCCAGATCTGCCGAATCCAACCGCTTGCTGGAGCGATGGGACACATTACAAACTCGTCCTCGCCCCAACCCACATCCAAGGCGAACCCCACCTCCTCAAGCTCCGCATCCAAAAATGCGGAAGAAAGACCAAAACAATCATCATCGACGACTCTCCTGGCTACTACGAACAACTCGCCATCTGCCCCCGCCCCGGCGGAGTCCTCATCGCCGGAGCTCCCTGGCGTAACGTCCGATTCTGGGCAGTCGATCGAGCAAGGCAACTCTGGACAATCCCTCTCATGCTTTCCAGCGATGAGGGGCTAATAGGCGTCAATAAACAGGGGATTGTCTACCTTGAGTCGGAACGGCGACAGGACTCCACAGAGATTTTCCGATTGAGAGTCTTCAGCGCGA
Source organism: Armatimonadota bacterium (assembly GCA_037138755.1). Classification (NCBI taxonomy): domain Bacteria; kingdom Bacillati; phylum Armatimonadota; species Armatimonadota bacterium. Next base: position 1,689,030 of record JBAXHT010000001.1, read on the forward strand.
AAAAGCTTGACCTAGTCGATTACCAACCCTAACAGATTTTTAACCCGACGACAGTAGCGAAAAGAAGTTACCGCCCAAACAACCCCGACGCCCCCGGAACCTTCGCGATAGTCGCGTTCCGAGCGTCCATGTCCCCCTTCGCATCCCCCAGGAAGCAAACAATCACGACAAATCGCCCGGAATCATCCCGAGCAATCCCCACGTCGTTTGTCGCCACCGCCATCCCGTTCCAGGTTCCCGAGGAGCCCGTCTTGTGACCAAACTTCCAGGGAGCGGGAACGCTATTCGCGAGCCGCTCGGGATAGGTCTGAGTGCCTTCCATCACCTTCAAAAGCTCCTCCGTCGAACTCTTGCTCAGCAGCTTGCCCGTCGCCAGCTTCACGAGCAAATACCCAAATCCCCGAGGCGTCGCCGTGTCGCGCGGGTCGGCCATGTATCGCTTCTGTGCTGCTGTCCGAGCCTTTGGCGACATGGCGGCGACCTCCTTATCATAAACACCCTCGACCCGAAACGAAGGCTTCCACTTCACCCCAACCGTCTCGCATTGCAAGATCCGCTCCGTCCGATCCACGCGAACCCCTGTGATCCCCTTCCGGCGCAAAAACGACTGAACGACCCCAATTCCTCCGAGCTTATCGACTAACACATCCACTGCCATCGAATCGCTCTGCTGAACCGCGAGCTCAATCAACTCGCGAACCGTCACAACCGTCGTTTTCCCCGGTCCAACCCGCGCCGCCAGTGGCTGATGGCTCATCGACATATCCTCGTACCCCACAGTGAACTTAGTCGCCAAACTCAGCTTTCCCCGATCAATGGCATCAAACGCCGCCATCGCAGCCACCAGCTTCATCACGCTCTGGAGCGAGAACCTTTCGTCAGGACGGCTCGCAACCACCCGCTTCCCATCGGTAACGAATGCGCCGAGACGGCCAGATGTTGCAGCATCCAGTTGGGCAAGGCTCGGTGAGGATTTCTGAGTCGTGACTAGCGTCGCGAGGAGGTAACTGGCAAGCATCTCAATCGGTAGCTTACGAGCTTTTTTCACGAGAGGATTCACAAAATCCCAATCTTGCTGTAGAATGCTAATCCCGGCGTAGCGATGTTGCCTTCCGGTCCCGCAAAGAGTGCGGACGTTAGGCACAGTCATGTATCAGGTAGAGCGCAATGGTCGGATGATTCTGGAAGCAGATGCCTGCGGAATCGGTTTTCTCGCTTCGCGAAAGGGCGTCGCCCAAAGGCGCGTCGTCGAACAAGCAATCGAGCTAACCAAGAACTTTGACCACCGGGGGGCGCCCGGCCACGGCTCCGGATTCCAAATCGACATCCCCTGGGGCCTCCTGCTCGACCGCTTCAAGGACCACACCAAGCTCGTCGCCCAACACGACGTCGCCCTCGGAATGTTCTTCCTCCCGTTCGACAGCAAGGTCCGCCAAAAGTGTATCGAAGAAGTCGAGCGCATCTCCGCGTTGGCCGGGGTGAGGGTCCTCGACTGGAAAGACGTCCCGGTCAATCCGTCCGCGTTGCCGGAAGGCTCGTCCGCCCTCCGAACCCTCCCCAGAGTCCGCCAAGCCCTCTTCAAGCGCCCCGACAACATGAGCGAGGAAGGCTGGTTCGCCTGCCGTTACCTCCTCCGTCTTGCGCTCGACGAAGCCATCACTGCCTTCGCCGGAGACGAATTCTCAATCTGCTCGCTCTCCAATCGAACCGTCGTCTACAAGGGCCTCTGCGACCTCTCCCGAATCGCCGACTTCTACACCGACCTCCAAAACGACGACTTCAAGAGCCGCTACGTCCTTTTCCACAGCCGCTACTGCACCAACACCACCACCGCCTGGCGACGCGCCCAGCCGTTCTGGTCCATCGCTCACAACGGCGAAATTTCGACGATCAACGGAAACGTCGCTTGGATGCAAGCCATCGGCAAAGACCTCGTCCGCAACCTCGTCGAGCGTTTCCCTTCGCTAGACACCCTTTCCCAACTGGTCAACTCCATCGTCTGTCCTCGAGGCTCTGACACCGCGAATCTTGACGACATGATGATCGCCCTCCTGGCGGGCGGAATGAGCTTTGAGCAAGCCATGCTTGGTCTTCTCCCGTCTGCGGAATCGGTGCTTGCTCAGGACGATCCGCTCAGAGATTTCTACAAAGCCGCCCGTGTTTATCTCGGAGCCTGTGATGGCCCTGCCGCCCTCGTGGGCTGCGACGGAGACGTCGCCGTAGCCCACCTCGACCGCAACGGTCTTCGTCCGCTCTGGGCGCAAGTCTCCAAAGACTTCGTCCTCGCCGTCTCCGAGCTCACCGGCACGATCGACATCGGCGAAATCGAGGAGCAACGCGTCCTCGGCCCCGGCGAAACCGTGCTCATCAACCTCAACAACGGCCGGGTCTCGATGGACGAAAAGGTCCGCGAAGAAGTCGCCCGTGAGCCCTTCCCATCCCCGGTCGCCCGAATCGCCCAAGCCAGCGCCGTCGAGCCAACGGAAAAACCAACCAAAGAAGACCTTCTCAGCTACCAACTCGCCTTCGGAATGACCAAGGAAGACATCGAAGTCCTCCTCGAACCAATGTCCAAAACCGGCAAACCTCCGCTGGGGGCAATGGGAGACGATACGCCAATGGCGGCGATGCTCGACACCCTCCCCCGGCGGATCGAAGACCACTTCAAGCTCCGCTTCGCCCAAGAAACCAGCCCCCCGATCGACCCCATTCGCGACGCTTGGGTATTCGACACCACAATCACCCTCGGCGACCGCTCTGGTCTCTGGCGAACCGCCTACGGCCGCCTCTACTCGTTTGACAATCCGATCCTGAGCTCAGGAGAAGTAAATTGGCTCAAAGTCCAGCCATCGGTCGCCAAAATCTCCCTCCTAGTCTCCTTCGGCGACGATCTCGAAGACGCGATGGACAAGAAGCTCAAGGAAGCAATGGAAGCCGCAGAAGGCACCAACGTCCTCCTCATCACCGACGTTGCTCCCACCCACAACCAAATCGCCCTCTCCTCGCTGAGATTTGTCTCGCGACTTCACTCAATGCTCGTCGAGCAGGGGCTGCGCCACCGCGTCGGCCTCGCCGCCGAAGTCGGAATCTGGGACGTCCACCACTGCGCCCTCCACATCTCCCTCGGCGTCGATGCGATCTCCCCTTGGCTCGGCATCGCATCGGTCGAGGACGAACCCAAGTACCTCAAAGCCCTCCGCTCCGGCCTCCTCGAAGCCCAATCCATGATGGGCGTCACCCCCGCCGCCGCCTACACCGGGGCGCGGCTCATCGAGGCCATCGGTCTCTCGTTCGAGTTCCTCAACAAGGAGTTCCCCGGAGTCCCTGGCCACATCTCCGGGATCGGAGCCAACATCCTCAACTCCGAATGGCGGCAATTCCACCTTAACGCCTTCGATCCCGAAGCCGCCCTTGTGGACGCCGGTGAATTCCGCCACACCCGCGACGGCCGCAAGCACGCCAACAACGCCGAAATCGTCCGCTCGCTCCAAAGCGCCAGCGGCTACTCGAAGAAGATCCACGAACACAAGCCGGGTACCTATGAGGCGTACCAGTCGTACTCCACCTTGGTTTCAAACCGCACCCCGCTCAACCTCCTCGACCTCGTCCAGATCAAAAAGGGCGACGCCGTACCCGTCGACGAAGTCGATTCAATCGAATCCATCGTCTGGCGCTTCATGGCCCCCGGCATGAGCGAAGGCGCCCTCAGCGAACCCGCCCACCGAACTGTCGCCCGCGCCTTCAACATCCTCTTCCGCCACGCCCGCCTCAAAGGCAACTTCCAAGGCGTCGGCCCTATCGCAAACTCCGGCGAAGGCGGATTCGATAAGACAAGAATCAAACGACCCGACGGCAACCGTTCCGTCCAGTACGCTGGCGGCCGATTCACAATCACCCCCATGACCGCCGCCTGCGCCGACGAAGCCGAGGTCAAATTTGCCCAAGGCGCCAAGCCCGGCAAAGGCGGCCAACTTCCCGGCAAAAAGGTCTCGCCAACGGTCGCCCTCAGACGAGGCTGCGAACCCGGCTACGAACTTGTCAGCCCTCCCATCAACCACAACCTCTACTCCATCGAGGACGTCAAGCTGATGGTCGAAAGCTGGCGATTCCTCAATCCCAAAGTCAACTGCGCCCTCAAGTTCGTCGCCACCACCGGAATCGAAATGGTCGCCGTTGGCGGAGTCAATACCGGCGCAAACCGAATCCACATCAGCGACGGCTGCGGCGGAACTGGTGCCGCCAAACGAGTTGACCAAAAGCACGCCGGACTCCCTGCCGCCGCCGTCCTCGGCTCGGTCCACGACATGCTCATCGAGGAGGGCGTGCGCCACCTCGTCGAAGTCTCCGCCGACGGCGGAGTCCAGAACGGCGAGCAAGTCCTCAAACTCTTCCTCCTCGGCGCCGACAAAGTCGGATTCGGAACCTCGCTCCTCGTTGCGATCGGCTGTTCCATGCTGCGAAAGTGCCACCTCAGCGGAATCGATCCAACCGATCCGAACGGAAAGAGAAGACTCGGCTGCACCCCCGGAGTCGCAACCCAGGACCCCGAGTTCATCGCCCGTTTCAGCGGCAAAGCCAAGCACATCGCCCGCTACCTCACCTTCATCGCTCAAGAAGTCCGCGAGCGAATGGCCGAAGCCGGAATCCGCCACCTCGACGACGTCATCGGCAACCGAAACTTCCTCGAATCGAAACCCGGGATCACCGGCAAAGCTGCCCTCCTCGACCTCGCCGCCCTCACCGGAGCCCCCGGCGAGCATTGCGAATGGCGCGACTACCGCGCCCAAACCGAAGCCAACATGCCCAAGCATCGCCGTCAAGAGCTTGACGCGGTGACCTACATGTTCGACAAGGGCAAGAGCATCGAGATCGACGAAATGCTCACCAACGCCGACCGCTGCGTCGGAGTCGGCGCCGCCGGAATGATCGCTCGCAAACACGGCGACCAAGGCCTCCCCAAAGGCCCACTGCTATTCATCCACCGAGGCTCCGCCGGACACTACTATGCGGCCTACTCGCTCCCCGGAATGGAGTTCCACCTCCGAGGAAACATCGCCGACTCCGCCTTCACTGCCGCCTATGGCGGGCTCCTTGTCGTTTCCCCGCCCCGACGAAGAACCGGTCTCTCCCTCGTCGGCTCATGCTTCGGTTACGGAGCCCGGGGCGGAGAAGCCTTCATCGCCGGCCGCGCCGGAAACCGATTCGGAATCTGCCTCCGCAAGAACCATGAAGGCGGCTCGCCCACGCTCGTCGTCGAAGGCGTTGGCGCCAACGCCTTCCAATACATGACCGGGGGCACCGCCCTCGTCCTCGGCTCAACCGGCCCCAACCTCGGCTCCGGGATGAGCGGCGGAACTGTGTACCTCCTCGACCCAACCCCCGAAAGCCTCAACCAAGACTACGTCGGCCTCAACGAACCAACCGCCGAAGACACCATCAAAATCAAACAGCTCCTCGAAACCCACTTCAAGCAAACCGAAAGTGCCGTCGCCGAGAAGCTTCTAGTAAACTTCGACCTGAGCCGTTTCAAAGTCGTGAAGACCAATCTGGTGCCCGAATGGCTCCCAGAATGGTCCCAAGAACGAACGGCTCAAGTTCTCTGACTCAGCACCATTGCATAACCAAAGCCGAACGGCTATGCTTACAATGCAATGGTGCTCACTAGCCTCGCTTTACTTGCCACAATGCAGACAAAATTCGGTGAATTCGAAGGGAACCCGGTCTCCCTTTACACTCTCAAGAACAAGAACGGAATGGTCGCAAAGATCATGGATTACGGCGCAACCGTCGTCTCCCTCACCGCGCCCGACCGCACCGGAAAGCTCGGTGAAGTCACCCTCGGGTTCGATGAGTTCGAGAATTACCCCGAAAAGAGCCCCTACTTCGGCTGCACCGTCGGCCGATTCGGCAACCGAATCGCCAAAGGCAAGTTCAAAATCGACGGCAAAGAGTACTCGCTCCCCATCAACAACGGCCCCAACTCGCTCCACGGCGGAACCAAAGGCTTCGACAAAATGATGTGGAAGGTCCTGAGAAAGCCAACGCCAAAGAACGCCAGCATCGTCTTCCACCTCACCTCGCCCGACGGCGACCAGGGGTACCCTGGCAAGCTCGAAGTCACCGTGACCTACACGCTCACCTCAAAAAACGAGCTGAAGATCGACTACCGCGCAACCACCGACAAGGCCACCCACGTCAACCTGACGAACCACACCTACTTCAACCTCGAAGGTCCAAGCGCCAAGGATAACACCGGACACAAGGTGCAAATCCTCAGCGACTACATCACCCCCGTCTCGGCCGAGCTCATCCCAACCGGAAAGCTCATGCCCGTCAAAGGAACCGCCTTCGACCTCCGCAAGCCAACCGTCATCGCCAAAGGCATCGATGCGGATAACGAGCAAATCAAGTTCGGCGGCGGATACGACCACAACTGGGTCCTCAAGGGCCGCGGACTCCGAAAGGTCGCCGCTGTCCACGAACCCAAGACCGGTCGCTACATGGAAGTCATGACCACCGAACCCGGAATCCAGTTCTACAGCGGGAACTTCCTCGACGGAACCCTCACTGGCCACGGCGGAGCAACCTACGTCAAGCGCTTCGGTTTCTGCCTCGAAACCCAGCACTACCCCGACTCCCCCAACCACCCCAACTTCCCGTCGACGTTGCTGCGGCCCGGGAAGACGTATCGAACCACAACCGTCTACAAGTTCTCCGCGCGTTGAGCAAGGGTAGCCCCAACCAAAGGCTCTCTCTCCACCCTAAGAGTGGAAGACCAGGGATAAAGTCGATCGGAAAATGCATTTTTGTGAGGACGGCGTTTGTGAAGAACTTACCGGATCTGTTCTTAATGGCAAGTGGACCGATTCGCTCTTTATGTGCTTGCGTGCCGTAAGTCCTCGTTTTCAGTCCGTATCTTGTCAATGAAATACTAGACAGGGTTGGACTAAGTGTTTGTATAATATGTTGGTGCGAATACCTCTTCTTGCTTTGCTTTGCGGTTTTCTGCTCGGGAGCGTTGCGTCCGGTCAGACGATGCTCAAATCTAGTTCGTATTTTTTGCGGAATCAGGACGGGAACTTGATTCTATCAAGCGACTTTGACCCAAGTTTGGGCATGTTTAAGATTGTATCAAGGGATAAGAATCCCTTTCTGATTCCAGACTCTGAATACGAGATTCGGCAACAGTCGTCTGACGGTCGAAGCGAAGTAGTTTTGTCCTATGATATGGATAAAGCTGTTCCAACGTCACTGCTGTTTCGGTCAAACTCGGTCGTCAAGCGGAATCGATCCTTCATGATAAGAAAAAGCGGCAATGGCTACGCTTTAGAACTTGCTGGGGCAAACGGTTCATTTGTTGGGAATCGCAATGGGGTATTGGTGATATCTCGCAAATCGAGCGAAAAGCTGATAGTAAAGCCAGAGTGCCTGGTTAAGAGAGGGATTCATGCTGTTGCACTACCCAAGTTTGACAAAAATGGGATAGATGTATTAGGAGAAGTGATAAGTGGGCTTGGAAATGTGGATGTGGAGTTGGCTTGGCTTGCTGCATTTGGCGGGAACGCCAACGCCAAAACCCTCGTTTCAAAGTCAAAAGGAAATGTGCAGTTGACCGTAGCACTATTCTTTGACAAGAAAAATGAGTCCCAGAAGTTTCGTGACGGCCTCATGTTGATTCGTCGAAAGATTGGCAGAAACACCTTTGATCAACCATTCGGGGAGACGATAAGGCGATTGTTGGCCAGACGGCGTGGAGAGACTGTAGACCCTCCGATCGGTAGCGAAGAACTAAAGGTGGAACAGAGGATTAAACTTGGAACTGGGCTGGCCTTTGATTACCGTACGAATACCAGAGTACATGTTTGCGTGATTCCCGTCTTGGAAGATAACGCGCTTACTTCTGGCTATGCCTATTCTGATCTCGTCGATTTGATCAAGCTCATTGCAATTGAGCAGGGAGTCCAGGACATCATTAGTTTTCGTCGATCCCCTGATCATGAAAACAATCGGAATCCCCACGAGTTTCGTAAAAGTGACGGTGCCCGAATCGATAACGGCTTCAGGGAACTTCATGGAACGTTTACAAAGTGGAGAAGAACGGATTTCAGAGACTACGATAGGTGGAGTTTCGATGGTGAAACACTTCCAAACCACGGGGAATGGACCGATGAGTACAATTCGGCTTACAAGAACCAGTTTGCCTCAGCACTAAATGCCAAGGTAGTCCCACTTTTCTGGAATCGATTCTTTAATCGTCCAGGTGATTTGGACTATAAAAACACCGTAATCGCTGAGGTACCAATGTATAACCCGTTCGGGTCTAAAAATGGGGGAAACAACCTCTCTTCTCTCCTTCGTAGTTGTGTCAACAGATTGGTGCCGACTCGATAACATTAGTTTTTGGGCTTTGATGCCTCCACAGTCGCACTGTGGAGGCTTGAACATCGACTTTCCTACAAGCCGGCGAACCCAAAACTCGGCCTCGTGCATCTCTGAGGATACATCTGCAACCTTCGCACAAGCTGGACACCTCAAGTCCCACTCGTAACGCCTGATCGCCCCTCAGCCTCGGCGACCTTTCGGCTTTCGACCCTGCTTAGTCGTCGTCGTCTGTTTTCCATCCGCTGGCTTTCCGTCGCCGACTGTGGTCGAACCGCTCTTGGTCTGACCGTTCGGTCCGGTGCCGGTGCCGCTGACGTTTGCGGTTCCATCTCCGTTCTTGGTGCCCGTCGCCGTACCGCTTGCGGTTTTGCCATTCGGCCCGGTCGCGGTTCCGGAAGCCGTCGCCGAGCCGTTTCCGTACTTAACCGTCCCGCTACCTGTCGAAGTCTTGCCGTTAGGACCAGTGACGGACCCCGAGCCGCTTGCGCTGCCGGGTTTGTATTTGACGGTGCCTTGCCCGCTTGCCGATTTGCCGTTTTTGCCGGTCGCAGTTCCGCTTGCGTTCACGGTGCCCGGTCTGCTGGTGACGGTGCCGGTTGCCGTGCCCCCATTCTTTCCGTTCTTAGTGCCCGTTTTTGTCCCGTAGCTGGGTGCACTGGGCTGAGTCATGCCCGACTTTGAACTTGGCGAGTTTGAGCTCTTCGATTTTGACCCGCCCGATTTCTTCTGGGCAGGAGCCGCAGCCGATAGCAACATGATCGAGATGGCGAGGATAGGAACAACTCTCATGAAAGCAGTAAACGCCGATCCAAGACGCAAGTTCAGGAGCATAGGCCGAAAGCAGCACGTCCACCCTCTGCTGCCGTAGTCAACTGAGAACCGAGAACGGAGAACCGAGAACGGAAAAGACGAAAAATGGTTGACAAACCCCTCGAAACTTCGCCTATAAGGTGATGATCAAATTCTGCACACCCCGTTCGGTACACCCCCATCAAGTCAGCGCATCTCACCTGCCCCTTCTGGTGCTCGATCAAATCGATGAAGAAGCCCCACTTCCAACTTCCGACTTCGCACTTCCGAACGCATACCCACCCCTACCCCACCTTTTCCCAAAATCCGAACTTCTTTGAACCTGACTACCCATCAAAATGCGTTGCAGTTCTCTTCACCCCGTGGCCGAAAGCCGATGCCTGAAAGCCAAATTCCTGTCCCCACTTGTCCCCACCAAATTGGGGAAAGCCGCACGGAATTGAACCTGATTCCCCACTAAATATCGTCGCAGTTCTGTTCAAACCGGGAGCTGAAACTGAGAACTGAGAACCGAAAACTGTAAACTGTGCGGATGCCCCTGATTCCCGTCGCACTCCTGCTCGCCCTCCAGGGTGGTCGATTTCAGCCCGCAAACCCCCTCCCCGGACTCCCGCCAGTCTTCCTCGATAAGTTTCTCGATTACAAAGGACCAACCAAGCAGGTCTGCGAAAAGGCCGGCTTAGAAGGCAGAATCCTCTGGATCGACGCCACTGCGAACATCGAGCGATACAACACCGAAGAGAAGATCACCACCCTCTTCGCAAGAGTTGCCAAATCAGGTTTCAACACCGTCGTTTTCGACGTCAAACCTCTCTCTTCCGAGACGGTCTACCCAAGCGCGTTTGCGCCAAAACTCAAAGAGTGGCGAGGAAAGGAACTCGGCGACTTCGACCCTATGCCGTTCGTCAGCCGAGAAGCAAGAAAGAACGGCCTCATGCTCTTCGTCAGCATGAACGCCTTCTGCGAAGGTCACCGCCTCCTCAACCGAGGTCCCGGTTTCGAAAGACCCGAAGAAACCAGCGTCGTCTACGAAGCCGCACCAACCGTGAGAATCGGAGAAAAGACCTTCCCCTTCTCAACGAAGGGTGAAATCGACAAAGTAACCGTCGCCGCAACCGCGCCAACCCTACCGCAAGATGAAACACCAAACAAAACGGTGGTCTGCAACAAATTTGGCGTTGTCGTCGAAGCTGAAACTCCGCCCAAAGGCGGTTTCACAGTCACGGCCATTGGCGTCCCCGCTGGTGAACTGGCAATCTACGGCCAACCCGGAGCCAAGATCACTCTCGATAGTGAACCGAGCTTCATAAGACTGACCGAGTCCGCTGACAAGCAGTACCCGCTGATGACCAACCCAAATAACAAGGTGGTCCAAGAGCGCATCAAGAACCTCTGCAAGGAGGTGGTGACGAAGTACGACATCGACGGTGTCATCTTCGACGACCGCCTGCGTTACACCGGTCTCAACGGCGACTTCTCCCCTATCACTCAGACCCTATTCGAGCGAAAAGTGGGAAAGAAGCTGGTTTGGCCCGACGACGTTTTTAAGTTCACGTACACATACAAGGACGGGCTTGTGAGAGGAATGAAGCCCGGCCCCTACTACGAGCAGTGGCTCGCCTGGCGCGCAAACGTCCTGAAGCAGTTCACCATCGACATCCGCTCCGAAATCCGTAAGCTCAAGCCAACCGCCAAGCTCGGCGTTTACGCCGGCTCCTGGTATGGCGACTACCAGCATTACGGCAACAACTGGGCGGCTCCCGCAACGGAGGCCGGCTTCTGGTTCATGACCCCGGAGTACCGCAAAACCGGCTTCGCCCCTGAACTCGACTTCCTCGTCACAGGCTGCTACTATCCAACCGGCCCAATCTTCGACGCCCTCCAAGAAGGTCGCGGAGTTGGTGTCACCGTCGAATCAGCAGGAAACCTCAGCTACCGAGCCGCCCACGATGAGACCTTCGTCTACGCCGGCCTTAGCCTCGCCGACTTCAAAGACAACGCCGAAGGACTCGGCAAAGCCCTGCAGTCCGCCGTCGCCACGACTAACGGGGTCATGGTCTTCGATCTTTCGCACGACATCGAGCCGATGTGGAGCGTCTTCGAGAAAGCGTTTTCTATCAAGAAGAAGTCCCCCCAAATCTCCGACGCCTACCTGGTCGAAGCCAGAAGGCGACGAGGGTTGATGCAAAAGCGCGGCGAGAAGGAGCCACCGATTGTGATCAGCGGCGGCGCAGCCGGAGTCGGATTCTAAACCCAACGGGTAAAAAGGGCGTAACATAGAAGTGACAATGAAAAAGTCGTCTCGGTTTGTTTTCGCGGTTCCTTTTCTGGTGGCGGTCGCCATAGCCCAGAACCCGGAGGACGTTTATCGTCAGCTCCAAAAGGAGACGTTCTTTGTCAGCCCTAAGTTCAAAGGGAAGATTGATACAAGCCAGATTCGGGTTTCCGCCGACCAGGCCAAACCGTATGATCTCAAAGTTCTCGTTGTCCCCGGCCTCGGAGCCAAGTGGATCAAGAACGGCAAAGAGAATCGAGGCGCGTTTTCCGAATATGTCGCCGGAAAGATCGGCCAAGGGCAAGACGATATCACGATCGTTCTGACCAACAAAGGCATTTCGACTTACGTGCCAAAGCTGACGGCGTCCCAGCTCTCGGCGATCGATAACAAAGCGGTCTCTGCAGCTAGGAGTGGTGGTGCAGACGCGGCGATTGCAACCGCAGCAAGCGAAGCCAAATCTGCAATTCAGCTCGTCGGCCAAACTCGAAACGAAGTCGGTTATACGGCTCCAGTACGCCCCGCCCAGGTGGAGTCGGCAAGCTGGGGGATCCTCGGGTTTTTCGCCTGCCTTGCGATCCCTGCCGCACTCATCGGCGGAATTGTTCTGTTGGTTAAGAAAGCTGGCTTGAAGCAAGCTCGAACTCAAGCCGAATCGATAAAGAATCAAGGCACTGAAGCCCTTGCTTATCTCGACAGTTACGACGGCCTGATCGACGACGCTACCGATGCATCCGCCGTTCGTCAGTACCGCGATCGAATGGCGCAGAACTATGACGAGGGACTTTCCATGCTCAGCCGAGCGAAGAAAAAGCAGGACTACGAAAATGCTCGTCGCCAGCTCGCACTCGTACTCCAGGATTTCGAAAGCGCGAAGCAGCACATAGACCACTCGACAGGCGGAACCGGCATGGCCTTCACAATTCCTCCTATCGTTGACACGCAACGCGCTCCGATGTTTGAGCCAGTTCAGGGAGTCTCCTACTTCTCGTCCGAACCTTCGGATCAGCTCGTCCCCGTCGAAATGAACTTCGGCGGACAGCGTCGAACCGTCATGGTCACGCCCTATGAGCGTCAGCAGATGATGAACGGGCAGATGCCTGAGATGCGCGGAATGAACCAGAACGGACGCTTCACACCATGGTACGGCGTGCAGGGCTACAACCCGCACAATGACTTTGGCTCAAGCAACTTCCTTTGGAACATGATGGCGATCAGCGCGGTCTCCAGCATGTTCCAACCGCACTATGGCTACGGCTACGGCGGCGGGCTCTTTGGCGGCGGCGGGCATTACAGTCACGGAGGCGATACCACGATCATCAATAACTACGGTTCCGGAAACGATTACTCATCGGGCGGCGACTTTGATTTTGGAAGCTCGTCCGGTGGGGGCGACTTTAGCTCTGGTGGAGATTTTGACTTCGGTGGCGGCGGAGATTCCGGTGGCTTCGACTTTGGTGGCGGCGGAGATTTCGGCGGTGGTGGAGATTTCGGCGGCGGTGGCGGCGGAGACTTTTAGGAGTTTTACCGGTAGGTTTTAGCCTACGCTCATTCCGACAATATTCGGATGGAGGGCGAAGCTGTGGATGAAACGTGCGTTTACGTTGGTTGAATTGTTGATCGTGATCATCATCGTCTCGGTCCTCGCGGCCATCGCGATTCCTAAAGTCGTCCAGAATGGACGTCGCTCAGAGGATGCATCACTACGGTCGAATCTGAGAATCCTGCGAGTCGCCGTAGATCGCTTTTACGCCGATACCGGCTACTATCCGCAGCGGATGAGCTGGCTTAATGATCGTCCCGATGAAGTCATGCCAACTTTTCCGGTGATTACCGAGGCAGGCGTCGAGGTCACGATCAGTGGCACGATTTACAAAGGGCCATACGTCACGGACGATTCAGGAAATGCGCTTTGTTTAAGCCAGCCAAACCCCCGAGGTGGCACGTATAATCATGCTTCTCCAGGGCTGCTGGTGCCAGTCGATCCGGTTTCTGGGCTCCCTTACAAGTGCGCTCTTGTCAATGGAAAGTTTCTGATCACTAGCAGTGCAACCGGGAAAGACTCCACCGGAGTCCCTTACAGTTCCTATTAACGGCGAGCAGCGAACCTCTTTACTTTGCGTTTCTCTTGCCCGAGGCGCCCGTCGCTTGTCCCAGCAATCTTTCTCAACGACTCGATTTCGTCGCGTACCCTCGCTGCCTTTTCGAACTCCATTGCTTTAGCAAGATCCTTCATGTCCTTTTCCAGGGCAGAGATAAGCATTGGGATGTCTTCTACTCGTACTGCTGAGCCATCTTCGCCAAGTCGTTCGAGCGTGCTTTCGGCGTATTGTGCGGTGACCTCGGCGACTTGGTCGTAGGATCGGATCGTCTCACGAACTTCCTTCTTGATCGTCACCGGGGTGATGTTGTGCTGGTCGTTGTAATCCTGCTGAATCTTGCGGCGACGGTCCGTCTCGTCAATCGCTCGCTGCATGGAACCAGTCACATTGTCGGCGTACATCAACACTTTTCCGCCAACATTTCGGGCTGCACGGCCGATGGTTTGGATCAGGGAGGTTTCGGAGCGCAGGAAGCCTTCTTTGTCGGCATCAAGGATCGCCACGAGGGTGACTTCAGGGAGATCCAGGCCTTCTCGAAGAAGGTTGACACCAACGACAACATCGTAAACTCCGAGGCGCAGGTCTCTTAGAATTTCGGGCCGCTCCAGGGAGTGGATGTTCGAGTGGATATAGTTCACCTTCACTCCAAGATCCTGCAGATATCCCGTGAGATCTTCCGCCATTTTCTTTGTAAGCGTTGTGACCAGCGTTCGGCTGCCTTTCGCGACGACTTGCTGAATCTCAACCAGGAGATCATCGATTTGATTCGCCGTCGGGCGAATCTCGATTTCCGGATCGACAATGAAGGTCGGACGAATAATCTGCTGGGCAACCGACGACTGGTTCTCCTTCTCGAACGGCCCCGGAGTTGCGGAGACGAATACCACTTGAGGTACCCGCTCTAAGAACTCGTCGAACTTCAGCGGTCGGTTATCTAAAGCGGAAGGCAATCGGAACCCGTAGTCAACCAGAACAGACTTTCGCTGCTGGTCGCCATTAAACATCGCTCGAATCTGCGGTAACGTCTGGTGGCTCTCGTCGATAAACACAATTGCGTCCGACGGCAAGAAGTCCAAGAGTGTGTACGGAGCAGTCCCTGGTTGGCGTCCGTCGAAGTAGCGCGAGTAGTTCTCGATTCCGTTGCAGTAGCCGAGCTCCTTCATCATCTCAATGTCAAATTCCACCCGCTGTCGAATCCGCTGAGCCTCTAGAAGCTTGCCTTGCGACTTGAACAATGCCTCTTGGGCGTCGAGCTCTTCTTGTATTTTGAAGATGGTTTCCTCCATCTGCTCCCAAGGTGTGACGTAGTGAGTAGCCGGGAAGACCGAGACTTTCGAGGGTTCGTCGATCACTTCCTGGGTGAGGGGGTCAACGAGTCGAATTCGCTCGATTTGGTCGCCAAAGAACTCGATTCTGGTGACGATCTCTTCGTCTTTTGGCTGGATTTCAAGGGTATCTCCACGTACTCGGAAAGTCCCCCGCTCCAGAACCATGTTGTTCCTGGTGAACTGCATTCCGATGAGCTTCTTGAGGCAGGCATCAAGCTCGAATGTCATCCCTGTCTCGAATGTGACAGCGGCGTCCACGTAGGTATCCGGCGAACCGAGACCATAAATGCAAGACACCGATGCAATAACGATGATGTCCCGGCGTTCCAGTAGTGATTGTGTCGCCGCGTGACGCAGCCGCTCAATCTCATCGTTCACCGAGCTGTCTTTCTCGATGTAAAGGTCGCTCGAAGGGACATAGGCCTCAGGCTGGTAGTAGTCGTAATACGAAATGAAGTATTGAACGGAATTCTCGGGGAAGAACGCCCGAAACTCCTGACAGAGCTGTGCGGCCAGAGTCTTGTTGTGCGCCAGAATCAGCGCTGGACGCTGGGTCTGCTGAATGACGCTCGCCATCGTAAAAGTCTTTCCTGTTCCAGTGGCACCCAGCAGGGTTTGGAACCGATACCCACTCTCCAGCCCATCGCAAATCGACTCAATCGCTGTCCCCTGATCGCCCTTTGGCGAAAAATCATTGCTCAACACCAGGGGGTTGTCGTATTGAACAATATCCATTCCTCTATTATAGACGGGTGTCTAGGTAAGTTACGGATTGAGCAAGGAGGTTTTGGCAAACACGTCCATGTCCACAGCCCGGCCGAGGGCGTCGACTTCGTCGTTACGAAAGAGGCCCTCGTGGGTGAACCCGAGCTTTTCAGCTACGCGGCGGCTACCGATATTGTCAACAGCGCACCAGAGCGAGACTCGCTTGGCGCTGAGGGTGTTGAAGGCCATCTCGGTCAGTAGCCGAGTTGCCTCGGTTGCGATTCCTTTGCCTTGGCCCGAGATGCGGACCCAGTAGCCGATCTCAAACTTTGGAACTTCCCAGTCGATGTGGTGCAGGCTGCAACGACCTAGGCATTCATCTGCAACCGTCCAAATCGTGTAATTGAGAGTATCGCCTCGATCCCATTGGCTCTCGGCATCCCGGCAGCTTTCGACGGTCTTGTTGAACGACGGAATCGGAAGGGCCCACCGCATTCTCGGATACAACATTTCGTTGGATTCTTCAATGGCTTCAAAGACTTTTCGAGCATCCGACTCCACAGTCCGACGCAGAATCACTCCCTTCCCAACCAGTTCAATGGGAGCTCCTTGACGCATCCGACTATTATATCGGCGTAGACTCTTTGAGATGAGTTCCACCGGTCGGCTAGTGGTTTCGGTTACAGGCGCGAGCGGTGCCATTTACGCAAAGAGGTTCTTACTCCAGGCCGCAAAGCACTATTCAGATATCTATTTGATCCTGAGTAAGCAAGCTCCTCAAGTTGCGAGCACTGAGCTTGGAGTGAGCTTCGATCTGGAAAATTTTTCGACTCTTGCTTGGCTCGGTGAAGACCTTCCTCAAATCAAGCTTTTGGATTCAAAAAACTACTTCACCCCACCCGCGAGCGGATCGTTTAGACACGACGGGATGGTGATCATTCCATGTTCGATGGGGACTGCGGGCAGGATTGCGAACGGTATCAGTGACGACCTGACAACGAGAGCGGCGGACGTCTGTTTGAAGGAGAAGCGCAAGCTGATTCTCGTGCCGAGAGAGATGCCTTGGAACCTAATTATGCTTCGAAACTTGACGACTCTGGCCGAAGCTGGAGCAACGATCTTGCCGGCTTGTCCAGCTTGGTATACGAACCCGCAAACTCTAGACGATCTGGCAGATACCGTTATCGCAAGAGTCCTTCAGAATCTTGGGGTCGAACAGACGGTTCAAGCTGAGTGGATGATTGACTGAATAGGTTCAAAAACCCTTAACATCCCCCGAATATGTGCCGATAAGTACAGAGAAATCTGCACGATGTCGTCACAGTTCCAGGAACCGGTTAACGCAAACGCGCTCCAGGACGCTCGCCAAACAATGGCCAGCGACCCTGGCTTGGCGGCGGGTGAGTTCGCCCAACTGGCCCGGCGGTACCAGGATGACGGCGAAATCGAGTTGGCCCTCGAAGCACGCCGGTACCACTGTTTTTCGCACATCATGAACCTCGAAATCGAGGAAGCAGATCGAATCGCTCTCATCTTTCTGAAGGAGGCGAACGAATCTGGCATTGCTCGATATCTGGGAATTGCTCAGATGTACCTCGGAATCATCTCGCTCGAAACTGGCGAAATGGGTCTTGCCTGCGAGTTTCTCGAGGAAGCCCTTCAGACCGCTACGGAGGCCGACGATGCAGATCTGATAAGCCGAGTTCAGATGAACCTTGGCAACGCCTTCTTCAACTTTGAGCGTTACGAGGAAGCGATTCGATCCTTCAGTTACGGACTCGAAAACTTGGCAGTTGGTGGTGGTGTCTCCAGCATCAGCTTGGGTGAGTACAACGTCTCCTCGGCTTACACGCTTCTTGCCCACCAAACTTTCAATCAGGGTGGCGATCCATCGAACTCTATTCTTGAGGCTCGTCGTCATATCAAGTCTGCGGTCGCGCGACGAGAAATCGAGGACTCGACTCGCGCGCTTTGCGAGCTTCTTCTGATCCAGTTACAAACCCTTGAGTCCGGGTCAGTCGAAGCATCTGCTTTCCAAGCGATTTCTGAAGCAGCCGAAAACATCGGTGCCGAGTCAGTCAAGATCGCCGTTTTAGAGACGCAGTGTTACTGCTATGAGGCCGCCAAAGACTGGGAGTCGCTCTACTCCGTTTCTTTGAGAGCCATCAGCACGGTTAAGAAGAAGCGAAGCATAAAAACACTTGACCGGCTACTCATTTTTGCCGCGACTGGCGCCGCTGGGGTTGGGGAGTACAGCCACGCTTACGAACTCCTTGCTGAAGCACTTGACCGCATTCAGACCGCAAACTCCAATCAAACGAGCCGACGAGCGCACATCCTAGACACTAAGTTTGAAGTGCAAAAGGCCAAGTTTGATCAGCAAGTGTTGAGGATTCGGAACCAGTTCTTGGTAGAGCGAAATCGAGAGCTTGAAGTTGAAGTCAAAATGGACCGTCTCAGTGGCGTTCTCAATCGTCGGGGTGCCGAAGAGTGCTTGAGTTCACTCGCAACCAAGAATCCTGGCGGATTTGCGGTTGGACTCACCGACATCGACTTCTTCAAACGAGTCAATGATACTTACGGACACGGTATTGGGGATCAGGTGATCAGAGCCTTCGCGGGGATACTCAAGTGCAGCGGTATCGGCATCATTGATGTCGGGCGGTGGGGTGGCGAGGAATTTATCTTTGCATTCGAAGCAACCTCTGATATCGAGGTCGCGGCGGCGGCTGAGCAAATTTCTCAAGATATTCGATCCTTCGACTGGTCAGTGATTCAGAGTGACTTAAAGGTGACGGCTTCCGTAGGGATAGCGGTTCATGATCCGCATGTTCACATCGACAAGACGATAGAAACCGCGGACGCCTTCCTCTATGCGGCGAAGCAGGCAGGAAGGGATTGCTGGATGTACCGACCCCAACGCAGGGCTGCCTAGCCGCGTAGAAAGCCCCAATGGGCAAGATTATCATCGCGGGCGGTACGGGGTTGATTGGGTCTGCGGTGTCTGCTGAGCTTCGCGTTCGGGGGCATGACGTTCAATTGCTTTCGAGGACGGCTGGGCCCAACCGGATTGTCTGGGACGGGATTTCGGTGGGTCCATGGGTTGACTCGTTGAGGGGAGCCCAAACGATCATCAACCTGGCGGGCAGCTCCATTTCGGTGAAATTCACGCCCGAGAACAGAGAGAACATCCTTGAATCGAGAACTCAGCCAACAGCCGTCATCGGTCAGGCTTTGGCCCAAATTGGTGAAACTCCGCATTGGATCAACGGGTCTGCAATCGGCTTTTATGGAAATCGGGGAGGTGAGATATGTACAGAGGAGACGCCTTCTGGAACCGGATTCTTGCCGGAGACCTGCGTTGAATGGGAACGCCAATTCCTCGAAAGCCCTGCTTACTGCCCGAAGTCCGTTGTGAGAATTGGCGTTGTCCTCGATCACGGCGGTGGAGCATTCCCAAAGCTTCAAACCTTGACGAAAGCGTTTCTTGGTGGGCAAGTCGGCGACGGCGAGCAGTACATCAGCTGGATCCATATTAAAGATCTGGTCGCCCTCTTTTGTTGGCTTGTTGAAAACGGTCAAGGAGGGGTATTCAATGGCAGCGCTCCGAATCCAGTCAAGAACCAGGAGTTCATGAGCGAGCTGAGGAAGGCCGAAAACCGCCCTTGGTCTCCGCCAGTTCCGGCGGCATTGATGAGGCTCATCGGTGCGACCGTTGGCCCTGATGCTTCGCTATTGCTCGACTCGACAAGAGCCGTGCCCAAAGCGGCACTCGACCTAGGTTTTACGTTCCGGTACCCAACCATTCGCGAAGCCCTGCAAGACCTCTGCACCAAGTAGGCTCCGCAAGGTACCCTTTATGGTCTAAAACCCAACAGGTTTGCGCCCACCATCATGCAAGTCACACGAGAAGATTTGAACCCTTGTACCGTCAAGCTAAACATCGCTTGCTCGCCTGACCAGGTCAAGGATGCCTTCGATAAGGCAGTGAAGTCGATTGCCAAAGAGATTCGCCTCCCCGGTTTCCGCCCTGGCCACGCGCCGAAGGCGATGGTTGAGAAGTACATCAACCCCGAAGAGCTTTACCGACAAGCCGCCGACGAGCTGATTCGACGCACCTATGACAAGGCCGTTGCCGAGCAGAAGCTGGATGTTGATGCCGGTGTTAGACCTTCGGTCGAACTGACTGCTTTGGACCGCGACAGCCACAAGGGCGAGTATTCCGCCAAGGTTCCGCTGCCTCCGAAGATTAAGCTTTCTGAGTACAAAGGTCTTTCTGCCAATCGCCAGTCACTTGACGTGACTGACGAAGAAGTCGAATTTCAGATTGATGAGCTCCGGAAGCGACAGTCGTCGCGTGAAGCGATCACTCACCGTTCCGCTGGAGAGGGTGACTACGGAGTCGTCAACATCAAGCCAGAGGGCGATGCTGGTGAAGGAAAGAACTTCATGGTTGTTCTTGGTCAGACATTTGAAGGTCTCGACAATGCTCTGAAGGGCATGAACGCCGAGGAGATGAAGTCGACCGAACTCACCTTCCCAGACACCTTTAGCGATTCGACTTGGGCAGGGCGAAAGATGAAGGTTCAGGTCACCTTGAACTCCCTCAGCGCAGTTACTCTTCCGGCTCTGGATGAGTCGTTTGCCAAGTCGCTGAAGACTGAGAGTGTTGATGAGCTGAAGACGCGAATGAGAGACAGCATCGTTGAGGCGAAGAAGCAGATGTCGAACGACATGCTTCAAGAGCAACTTCTTGAAAAGCTTCGAGAGTCGTCCGAGATTTCCGTCAGCGACAACATGTGGGAAGCCCTGGCAAACCAGCGGCTGACCGAGATTGCCGAGCAGCAAGCTCAGCAGGGCAAGTCGCTTGAGCAGTACGCTGCCGAGAACGGAATGGTCATCGATGACCTGGTGAAGGCTTGGCACGAGCAGGCCAAGGTTCACGTCGAGCGAGCGATGATCGTTCGGGAAATCTTCTCGGCTGAGAAGCTGGCGATCACCAACGATGAGCTGAATGAAGAGCTCTTCGCAATGGCGCAGGAATATCAGATGGAGCCAATGGAACTTCTAGAAGCCATGCGCCGATCAGGTTCCTTGCAGGAACTCCAGTTCCGAGCGATCTCGCGAAAGGTAACCAACTTCTTGATCGAAAACGCGAACATCACCGAAGGCGAGGCTGCGGCCGAGAAGCCAGCAAAGAAGGCCTCGGCAAAGAAAGCTGACGCAGCTCCGGCTGAAGAAGCTCCCAAGAAGAAGGCTCCAGCTAAGAAAAAGGCTGAGTAGTGACAAGAAAAACTTAGAGAGTATTCGATCATGGTTTTTACGGAACCATGATCGATTGTTTTGTGACGAGGAACTTTGCCGAGGAATGCATGAGTAACTCAGGAAATGCGATTGCTCAACTTGTTGGTGCCTTCGATCATCATTCTTCTCTCCGGTTGCGGGGGTTCCAGCCCGACTGAGTCGGCAACACCACTTCCGCAGGTCCGTGGTAAATGGATTTTGGACTCGGGTGAGATTACTGCTCGATCCACCGTACCCCCTACCGTAGAGTTTGTTCCAAACCCGTGGGGTTTTGGTGCCACCGAAACCGGTACCTACATCTACACCTCGGCTTCCCTAGGGGTTGTCAGTTCAACCTACACACTGACAAAGTCCCAACTTTTTGTCTCTGACGGCTTGGGTAACACAGAAGTTTCATTCTTACCTGAGTCGGATGGTGCCGGAACCCTTAAGCTGACCGCGTTAGGCCCCCCCCCAGCTCAAGTCCAATTCTGGAGATCGATCAACTAGCAAAGCAGATTGCGCTTGGGGTCTGAGCCAAGCACGATCAGGTCAAGATCCGCCCAACGCTCTTCTGCTGGCTGTGAATTGAATTGGTACCGGCTGTTGTTGGATAGTCTTCTGGGCCAACTCCTTGACGAGACTTCCGTGGATGGATTGCCTTGCAACAGTCAGCCTTTCGCCCGCACAGTAATCAGCTGATAGCTAACCCCTCCGAGCCTCGCTTTGAGCCCAAGTGATTCAAGATCGATTGCCCCCAATTCGCGGAAGCCCGAGAACGCGAGCTGTACCTGCTTGTCTGGCAGGTTTCGACGAAATCCAAAAGTCTGTAGATCTCGTGAAGGTCAATCAACACGAGGGAGTGTCCGAAGATCACTAGTCCAGCGATGAGCGCATATAGGGAACTTTTTCCAAGCTCGTATTCGTACACGTAGCAATCATGAGGATTGCCCTTGCTGCGCTCTTGTGTCTCGCCCTCGTCGGTTGCGGTGGATCCACTTCCCAGATTTCGAACAATAGTAGTGTTGTTGGGAAATGGATACTCGACCTTGGTGCAAGTGAGTTGCCACCACCCGTCCCGCCTACTGTCGAATTTCGAGCCGACGGAACCTATACCCAGCGGTTTTCAGACTCAGAATTCGACTCAACTTACGAATTCAAAGAGGGAATTTTGACCACAGAAGCGGGGATCGGGTTGGATCTCAAGAAGCAGTTTGTCCCCCAAAATGATAATGCAGGCACGCTACAGCTGACCGAAGTGGGTCCGCCTCCTAGCAGCGTCTATTTCTGGCGGTCAATCAACTAGCAAATCAAATTTCGCTTGGCATCTGCGCCGTGTGCGATCGGGTTCTCTCCAACCCAACGCTCGTCCGCTGGCTCTGAAGCGAGTTGGTAACGGCTGTCGCTTGACAGCCGAATCTGACATGAGCCGTTGTCGAGGCTACCGTGGATCGTTTGCATCCCAAAGATGAGTGCATCGCCTGCCCGATAGTCCGCCGATAGCCAACGACCGCCGAACCGCGTCTGTAACCCAAGGAAATCCTTGTCAATCGCCCCGGACTCCTGGAATCCCGAGAACGCGGTTTGATTCTGGTCAGTCTGGCAGATTGCATCCACATCCATGCGCCCATAAGTCTGGTGAAGATCAAGCAGCTTATGCGAGTTTTCGAGGATCAACAGCCCGCCAATCGACAGCGGGACATCGCCATAAGGTACCCACATCGTCAACAAGTTCCGGGTTCCGCGACCCATGTACACGATGTCGCAGTGAGGGAACGTCCCTTTGCCGGGGGCAACGACTCGGAGCCAGGTGAAGTCGTAGTGCCTCGCCTCGCCGCCGAGCGTTTTGGAGAAGAACTCTATGACCCCTTCTGAGTAGATCAGCCTTTGGAGCGCAGCCGATGCGTTGCTGATATCGGGTCGGAACGTGAGGTTAAGTCCAGGTTTTGCGACGCATTGCTCAATCGGAAAACTCGGGTCTAAAAAGCCTTCGGCATCGAGTCGTTCCGCAATTTCCAGCCGAACGGCGAGAACGGCTTCGCGATCGAAGAAATCTCGCATGAAGGCGTAGCCGTTTTCTTCAAGTCTTTGGGGTGCCTCCGCCGCAGCGCACTCGCTGAGTAGGCCAAAGTGGCTCTCCTCAGTTCTGAGTTGCTGGCCTCCGGCGAATAACTGCACTTCTCAGCTCCCCTTGGCAATGCGAATAAGGTCAGAGAGCAGAGTGAGCCCCGCCGGATTGCCGTTCGCGTAGGTTGGCTGCGAGCCGTGTCCGCCGTGTGGTCGGTAAGTCGTGAGTACGGTCTGACCGACGCGAGCGATGTAGGGGGCTTCCTCGTAAGTTCGAGTGTCGACGCGGGTCTGGAGCCACTCGGGCTTTCCGCCCTTCTCGAGCCATTTAGTATCCAGAACCTGATCCGGGCAGTAGGCAAGGGCTTGTTCCCAAGGGTCGCTGGGGGTCGTGATCGATTCGCGCCAGAAGGGAGCGGGTTTCCCGCCTTCACCGTCAACTAGAACAACGGTTGGCAACCCAGCCTTGGTTCTGGCCCAAACCGAATCTCGCCAACCGACGGCAATGCCGACTCCTTCGGTTCCGAACTTGACGCCATCGTATCGATCGTCGGGCCATAGCAAGTAGGCATCGTCGAATGAAGGTCTAGGATGGACGTGTAGGTTCCAGCGATTGTGGACTTCGCCGAACGAGACATCAAGCGCGTACGACCCGCTCGGCAACGTCTCGATGTAGATTTGGGCGACCTGGTGGCTTCCGTCGGCGACGGATATCTGGTTTTCGACTCCCTGCTGAATGACCTCGCCGCTCGGCTTGGTGATTCTCCAAATCAGCGCACCCTTCTTGACTTGCGGAGTCGCAAGTCCTACTTTGATGGAGATCGGATGCTCGGCAAAGAAGTTGAAGAGGTCGCGGTAGCCAACTCGGTTACCTCCGCGAGTCCACATCGGGTCGCGACTGGGGATGAGGAAAAGGACTTCATCGGCGTTCCAATCTTGGAACTCGCAAGGAGAGAACCGCGGGCGTGCCCAGTCGGTTAACACGCCGCTGCTGCTGATTGGGGTGTCACGCAGTCCGGTAAGGATGTATCCGTTGAAGTCTGATCTCGCCCTGAGCTGTTCGGTGACCAGTTTCCTGATGAACAAGCCCTTCTCATGGCTGGCAACCATAAGAGCTTGGTGGCCATTCTGTTCTGGCTCATGGGCGAAGCGGTTTTTGTGAATGAACTTCGGGATGTCGTACTGCCAGCGCACTCCTTGCTCATTCAGCTCACTCATTGCGCTCGCCCAAAAAGGCATGATTTCAGCAACTTGAGCGAGGTCGCGGTGGAAGTCGTAGTCGTTTGTCTCGCCCAAAAGGATCGGCTTTTGGGTTCTTGCTCCCAAACTCAGGCTGTCGAACAGGCCCGTGAAGTGGTGAAGCTCGCCATAGGGATGGAAGTCCTCAAACGATCCAAACTCACGGGGATCGCCACCATACATCTCGGCCCCTCCCGAGTTGTCTTTCACGACGGGGCAGCCGGTGATCGCCTCGATCTTCCGTGTCCACCGATCTCGCCATTCGACGGGACCGTTGCTGAGCTCACAACCTACTGTCCAAGCAGTGATGTTTGGATGATGGGCGTACTGACGAACGACTGCCTCCAACTCCTTCTCAATCGCTGGGTCATCAAACATCTTGGCGGATGGCTTCCAGAAGGGAAGCTCAATCCAGGCGTGAAGCCCTTTCTTTTCAAGGGCTTCGAGGTAGTAATGAGGGGGGAGCCAGAGGCAGAACTTGACGGAGTTAAAGCCGAGCGATTCGATGTATTCGATCTCGCGATCGACCATATCGTTGGTTGGATGAGGTGATCCGGTTTCGGGATACCAGCCCCAATGAAGAATTCCGCGCATCTGTAGCGGAACTCGGTTGCAAAGTAGCCTCTGAATTGCGATATCGTAGCGAGATTTGCCGACTCGGTGGGTGAGCGGTGCGTTTTCGTCAACAATTTCGACGGGACGGAAAATCCCTCCAAAGGTGTGGAAGACATATGGAAGGAACCCGGCAAGAGTCTCGGTGACTGGAAAAGAGGTGCCTCCATTCTTGGTGACCCGGACTACGATCTCAACCCGCTTTCCTCGAAAGGCTTCGAGAGATACATCGAAGGCATCCCAGATTCCTTGGTGTGTGGCGAATTTCTGTCCGTCGATTTCGATATCGCAATGGTACGAAACGCCATGGAATCTAAGCTTGCAGGCCCGAACAGGAACATCAACGATTGTTTTGTAGATCGCGGGGCCTTCCCAGCGGACGTCCACTTCTTGGCGCCAAGCGTGAGGGATGCGCACCTCGCGAACCTGGCCCTCGCCATAATCGACCGTCCAGCGTGTGACCTGCAAACTCATCCCTAAGTTCAGACGATCCCCGAGCGCATAAGGTCTTTGAGCATTAGCAGGCCGACGACTTTTCCATCTTTAACTACAGGAAGCTCACCAATCTTGACGGGATAGTTTTGGAAGACTTCTAATGCTTCAATCGCTAGGAGTTCGGGTTCAATGGTGCCAGGGTTCCTGGTCATGAACTCGGAGCTGGTTGCCTCAATATTGATCGGGGTTTTGAGGAGGTGGCGTCTTAAGTCACCCTCAGTAACAAAACCTAGTAGCTCATGCTGCTGATTGAGGACGCATGCCGCACCGACCCCGGCGGTTGCGATTGACTTCATCACCTCTAGAACGGTGCTGTCCAGAGTTGCGGTGGCGGTTTCGGCAAGTGGGCGCATCACGTTTTCGACAGTTAGCAGAAGACGCTTCCCGAGGGCACCCGCAGGGTGATACTTTGCAAAGTCTTCCTTTCCAAATCCTCGGGATTCCATCACAGCGATCGCCAGCGCGTCGCTCAGTGCTAGCATGACTGTGGTGCTGGTAGTTGGAGCAAGGTTGTTTGGGCAGGCCTCTTCTCTTACTCCGGTATCGAGAACTAAGTCGCTCAGGCGTGCGGCTGTTGAAGCAGGTCTTCCCGTAATGAGAATGGTTCGGGCTCCGGACGATCTAAAAGAAGGGAACAGGCGAACGAGCTCGTCGGTTTCTCCACTGTGAGTGTAGAGAAGGACAATGTCATTTTCCGTGACCATACCAAGGTCACCATGGACGGCTTCGGCAGCGTGAAGGAAGAAGGAAGGCGTGCCAGTTGAGGCGAGAGTCGCCGCCGTTTTATTGGCGATATGTCCGGATTTGCCGATACCGCAACAGATGACCCGACCCGGACAAGCGAGCATCCATTCGGTAGCCAAACGAAAAGGTTCGCCTAACGCATGGCGGCAAGCGACTAGAGCCTCGGCTTCTTGATCAAGGACTCGCTGCCCAATCAATAAACTCAAAACGCACCTCGCAAGATTCGCTTTCCGAACAAACTGGCTACCCACTCGACCGTGACCGTTGCCGTCTGGTTGTTGGTGTCGTGGATTGGAGACACTTCAACTAAATCGAGCCCAATCAGCTTGAAAGGAGCGTTTGGCGAGGACAGAGTGTCGTGCATGAGTTCAGCCAAGAGGTGAGCCTCGCGGTAGGTTAGTCCCCCACGGACCGAGGTTCCCGTTCCGGGCGCAAGAATCGGATCCATCACGTCAACGTCAAAAGAGACATAGAGATACCTACAGCCACAGTCTCTAATCCGCTGAACGATTCTTTCCCATGCATCCACGATTCCGTATCGGTCAATGCGATGCATCGAAATCGGAAAGCCGTGCCCAACCGGTTCCTGCTCTCCTTCGTCAACATCTCTCAGACCCAGCCACGAAACGTGCGGAATTGGAAGCTTAGTATCTCCAACTACTGATTGCAACCGAATCCAGTCTGAGTCAATGTTGTTATCACCTGATCCGCTATCCGCCCCGCTCAACAATGCCAATGGCATCCCGTGAACGTTTAGCGATGGACTGACTCCGGGCGTATTAACATCGGCATGGGCATCGATCCAGAAGACCGCAAGCTCCGAGCCATACTTCTCCAAACAAGCTGAGATGGGACCTACAGACAAACTATGTTCGCCGCCGAGCATCAACGGTAGTTTGCCAGCTTCCAAAGTGGCCAAAGTTGCCACCTTCAAAGGCTCCAACACTGACATCAACGGGTCGACAAAAGGTAATCCAGTATCGCTCCTTTCAACGTCAAGGTTTGTTGTGATTCGCTTGCCAACCGAAACGGTGCCTTCACCCAAAACATCGGTCAAAGTCGGCACCAATCCTGCAAGCCTCAGCGCATCCGGCCCGAGCCGACTCCCTTGTCGCGCGCCCCCTAGATCATAAGGAACGCTGTGTATCTCGATCACCCCAAAAGGGTACCTTGAAGGGTAGATGCACGTCGGAGTTCTTGCGGTTCAGGGCGATTTTGAGAAACATATTCACTCTCTACAAAGCCTCGAAACCCCACCTCATACCTCAGAAGTTCGTACCGTCGAAGACCTTTCCCTGGTTGACCGACTTATCATCCCTGGTGGAGAAAGCACGACGGTTGGTCTCCTACTGCAGCGATACGGTCTGGCTGAGGCTATCCAAGTCCGTGCTGAGGAAGGGATGCCGATATGGGGAACATGTATGGGGATGATTATGCTTGCCTCGAAGGTTGAGGGCCGGGTGCAGTTCAGCCTTGGCCTCCTCAATATCACCGTTCGCAGAAACGCCTTCGGCGCGCAAGTTCACTCGTTCGAAGCTCCGGTTGAGATGAAAGGACTTCAAGAGCCGGTGCTCGGAGTCTTCATCCGGGCGCCCATCGTCACAGAACTGGACTCTCAAGTTGAGATTTTGGCAACTTACGATGACAAAGTCGTTGCCGTGAGACAGGGCAACATCCTTGGCACAAGCTTCCATCCGGAACTGACTGAGGACACTCGGCTTCACGACTGGTTCTGCAAGATCTAGTCGCCGAGTAGCTGCTTCAAGGTCGGCTCCATTGCTTTTGCCCAAATTTCGTATCCGCCGGAATTCGGGTGCAGAAGGTCAGGCATCAGGCCGGTCCACATGTCGCCGTTTCGGGTCATGTAGTGCCGCCCAATATCGAGAAAGAAAACGTTCTTTCCGTCGGCCAAAGTCGAGAACTGTGATGTGGCCGAGGCGACGTCCATCCGCATCTTGTCGGTCGAAGTCGCTCCCCTTGGGAAAATGCCGAGTAGAAGAATCTTTGTAGCAGGCATCACTGATCGCAGTTTCCCAACGATGGTTTTCACTCCTAGTGCCGTCGCTGCGGCGTCCGACGAACCGTGTCCGATGTTGTTTGTGCCGATCATCATGACCGCAACCTTGGGCTTCTCGCCAACGATCTCGCCGTTCTCCATCCGCCACAGAACGTGTTCTGTTCGGTCGCCGCTAAAGCCGTAGTTGGCCGCCTTTCGCGAACCGTAATACTTGTCCCAAGTCGCCTTTCCGCCGCCTTCCCAACCCTGGGTGATTGAGTCTCCAATAAAGATCAACTCGTGGCCGCCTTGCTTTGTCTGCTCAACGCAGCGCTCGTGGCGAGCCTTCCACCACTCCTCATTCAGCCGATGAGCGGACGTGATCGAAACCTGTGCGGAGAAAATGATTGCAAGGGTGGTTAGCATTTTCGTAGTTTGCCACAATAGGGGTTGTGAGAACACTTTCTTTTACCGTCGTTTTCGTTGCCGCCTCCGCCTTTGCTGGTCAGGGGAAACTACAGGTACTCACCGAGGAATATAATGGCCGGGAGATTGCGGTGAAGAAAGGAGAGAGCTTTGTCGTGAGCCTCAAGTCGAATCCCACAACGGGTTATCAGTTGCACATGATTTCGCGAGGAGATGAGCCCTGGAAGCTCATCAAGCAACAGTATCAATCCGAAGCAAACTCAGGCCGAAAGACCGGCGTTGGGGGAGTCGAACGGTTTGAGTTTAAGGCGACAAGACCTGGAACTGCTCGACTCACGTTCGTAGACGTCCGTTCGTTTGACATGAAAGGGACGCTTGCGACAGCGACGCCTTGGCAAGTTTCCATCGTCGTGAAGTGACGGTAACCATGAAGATTGTTGCCCTGACTGGAGCCGGAATATCGCGGGAGTCTGATCTGAAGACCTTTCGCGACGAGGATGGACTCTGGGAGGGTTATAGCATCGAAGATGTTTGCACCCCTCGCGCGTTCGCTCAGCATCCTCAGCGGGTGCTGGATTTCTATAACTATCGACGCCAGGAGGTTGCCAAATCGGTTCCGAATGCGGCCCATTTGGCCCTGGCTGAACTCGCACAAAAGCACGAAGTCCGGATCATCACTCAGAACATCGACGACCTGCATGAACGGGGTGGAAGCTCGGAAGTGCTTCATATTCACGGCGAAATCTTCAAAGCCCGGAGTGTCTCGGACTTTGACGTCCAGCAGGAGATTCGACACAACATCAATGTCGGCGACCTCGCGGCGGACGGACACCAACTGAGACCCCATATCTGCTTCTTCGAGGAAACTCCCTATGATTGGGAAACGGCGATTCAGTTTGCCGAAGACGCCGACATCTTCGTAGTGATCGGAACAAGCCTCACGGTCTACCCGGCTGCGGGTCTTCTCGACATTTCCCGAGCTAAGCGTCGAATCTTGATCGACCCAAAACCGAACTCTCGCGGACGGGGCGGGATCGAAGTGATCGCAGAACGGGCAACGGTCGGAGTTCCGCGACTCGTCGCGGAACTCCTCGGTTAGGTTACAGGCTCTTCAAGAACTCACGAATCGCTGTTCGATCATCCTCGCTTCCTCCGAAGTACCGACCCGCCGCTATGGAGGCCTCGCCACCGTGGTATCCCACTGCGGCATCAACGGTCGTTGCCCTTCCATCGTGCAGCAAGAACTTCCGTTTCGAGAGTCCCCAAAGTGGAGCTGTGCGGAACTGGTCGCCTTGCGCTGAACCCTGAATGATGCCATCCGCTAGTCCTGAGCCCATTTTGTGAACCAAGAGATCGGAGTAGAGGTTGACGTTCTGGTTGCTTAGCGCGGGGTTCGCGTTCAAACCAGTGTTGTATTGCGGTGCGTGACAGTTTGCGCATCCAGTCGTTCCAAAAAGCTTCTCACCTCGTTGAGCCACGATCGACAGGCTAGATCGCGTTGGTGGGGCCAAGAACTTCATAAACGAGATGAAGAGTTCGACGTCCTCCGCGTCCTCTGGATCGCCGACTGGGTCGGCACCCGGCGCGATCGTATGTCCTTGTGGCTTCTGCTCAGTTGAGAAAAGTGGGGTCGTGATTCCCATTTCGTTCAGATAAGCGTCTGCCGCAAAGACTTCGATGGACGAAACTTGAGCTTTCCAACCGAATCTGCCGACCTCCTTAGTGTTCGTCGCAGGATTTGTCACCCAGTTGACGGTTCCGGAAACGCCATCACCAAATCGTTGCTGCGATCTCGCAACAATTGCCGACTGGGGGATGGCCTCGATCAAGCCCAATCCAAAGAGTGGAGTCGTGATTCGGAGCGAGACGAACTTCGCCTCTGCAGGTACGAACTCTCGTGAGTGTGGGAATGCTGGGTTGAATTCTCGGTTTGAGCGAGACTGGATCACGGGGCCGCCAAGGTCTTCCAAGTCGCTGTACTTCCCATTCACAATGCCTCCAATCCGTGTCACACGGGTTAGCGCTAGATCATTACCGGCACCTCCGATCGCGCCTTGGAAATGACACTGCCCGCAAGATTCGCCGTTGAATACGGGACCCAGCCCGTCGTCCGGTCCTTCGTTGCTCGAGAATGCGACGAGTCCGTCGTCGAAGTCCTTTGATTCCTGGCCGGAGAGGTTTGCAAGTTTGCTTCCTAGGGTGTAGCGCACCGCCGAGGGGTCGTCGGGAATGGTTCGCAGGTCCGCCTCGCCCGCAATGTCAGCAGTGCCGCTTCCGCCGCACGCTCCCACAACGAACAAGGTGAGTGCCGAGATTCCACCGAAGCCGGTGATTATTTTCTGGCCTTTCATGTTTTCTCCTTTGTCTCTCCAGTTCTGCGTCATTGCTGAACTGTTGGCAGAGGGTCTTACATTGATGTTTGGAAAGTATTTGGAATGTGAAAAGAAGGGGGGAAAGATGCCAAAAGACCCGCCATATCCTGTCGGAAGGCGGGCCACTTTTTCAATAGCGGATTTAGATTTGTTTCCAGTTCAACATGTCGTACTTGCCCGTTGTCGGAAAGAATGGAGGTGGGGTATCCATCAATCGCTCATCGTAGTAGTAATCCTTGGTGAATCCTGACACCTGGGTATTTCCTCTGAACGTGCCTACTGCGCCACGAACTTTTTGGATGAGACCGCCGTTAATGATCAGGTCTCCCGGGCTTCTTGAGTCAAATGAGTCAGCACCGAAGCCGCCGTCTGTTCGATTCCCGGCTCCTGCCATCACGAGCGCATCAATCCGGACGTCCGATCCGGCGGCTGTTCCGACACGGATACGGTTTGCGTAGAGGCCCATGATTCCTGCGACTAGGTTTACTCCCTGATTGGGGGCAACCGCCGGATTGTTGGTTGTTCGGTATTCCAGGTCGCCAGTGATCGTGATTGTTCTACCGGCTGCAGCGTCCGCGGCGATTGTCATGGCGCTTTTGACTGGCGTCGTTCCGGAGATAGAGTTCGCCATCTGTCCTTTCAGGCTAGTGATGTCGCCGGTGACGAACACTACACCCGTCCCAAGACCGTTATGGTTCACAGTTCCGGAAGGGGATGTGACCGTTCGCAGGTTGTTTTGCAAGTCGATCGTGACCTGAGTTGTTGTAGACCCTTGAGTGATCTTGATAACTTGCGCGTGGGCCGACGGCGACTCGAGCAATACGCTGGCGTTCCCGACGACGTAGACTCCGCCTGATGCCTGAACATAAACGCCTGTAGAAGTCGGATGCCCCGCGGTGGAACCCCAAGCCGCGTTCGCTTGGATCGAAGTCGTCGATGGCAACTCAATTCGATCGACCGAAAGTTTGACGGCGCCCCTACCTAATTTGAAGATTTTTAAGTAGTCTGCATCCGTCACAGGATCGGCCACCATGTAGTTGATCTCGTCCCCGTTCATATCAACCGTTGATTCAAAGATCGGTTCTGGTGGGTTCGTGTTATCAATGTTTGTATAGGAAGAATTCGAGTTGTTGGTGAAAAATGGTCCACGAATTTTGTCCCTTCTACCAAACCAGATCGGGCTGGACATCGGGTTTGCAGACTCTTGGTCCGAGAAGTAAGCGTATCGACCAAATGACTGCGAACGCATCTTCACATCAACGCTTTGAGTGACTCCACCAACGGAACCTACCGACCGAAGGACGTACATTTTCAGTGGCTTGTTCTGATTGCTCACGTCAGGGATGACCGATACAGTAAACGTGCCAGCCCCAAGCTGAATCGGGTTATCCAGAAGAGGAATTGTTTGGGTTCCGGCAGGAGGGGCAGACTGGTTGAGCAACCATCTTTGGGCAAACTCGATCCCGGATTCAGCTAGTGCAAATGCCTGCGCCTGCTTCCGAACTCGCTGAGCTTTGTAGGTCTCCGCCGTCTGGAGACCAACCACCGACATACCGATCATCATGCAGCCGAAAACGGCTGTCATTCCAATCATTAGGGCACTTCCGCGTTGTCTTTTCATTTCTTTATCCAGTTTCGTAGTCGGACTTCACCCTTGTAACGAACCATCGGTTCGGTTGACGTTGCCGGGAAGTTCAGTTGATATGTCAAGCACCCATCGTTGATCTTTGTGAATGTAAAGGAAGAGAGAGCGGTATTGAGTTGAGGATCTGCTGTACCGTTCACAAGCCTCTGGACTCGGGGCGGAGTACTTGTTGTCAACTTGTATTCAACAACGCTGGCGACTCCGGTCGTGGTGTCCGTTGAGTTGAGTTTGATATTGCCGGTACTCACAACTTCAAGGCTTTCTGCTTGCTCTATGTCGTTTCGGAGCATCACTGAGAGCTTGTAAATCTCCCTTGAGGAACTGAATCTTGCGTTCGCCATAGACGACGCCGAAGTTGTAGCAAGAAACGCTGAGATTGCGATGCCGCCAACAATTACGGCACTCCCACCCGCTGTAAGGGTTTCTGCGATTGTAAAAGCTCGTTTGCGTTTCATTGTCTTGCAATCAATCCTTGTAGTTCGTAGGAGCTCGGTGTTTGAGTCGAGCCTCCAGACTGCCAAGCCAGAGAAACGACCACTCTTTTGATGTCAGAGTTGTAATCTGAAATCGTGATCGTTCCCGTGGCGTTTGTTACGGAATCCACGCCACCTTGCAGTGTGAACTTGAAAACGGTGTCCGACTCTCGGGTGCCGATGGCTGCCGCAACTATCTCTGTGGAGTTGAGTCGGCCATATCCTAGATCCTTCAGGCGATCCATCTTGGCTTGCGCTACATCCGTCATTTGCAGATATTCGCGACTGGCCCTTTGGCCCTTTGTCGCCAAAGGAATCAGGGTAGCTAAGGTCGCGACTGCCATTCCTGACAGTACAATGCCGATCATCACTTCGATCAGTGTGAATCCTCGGCGCGAGCGCCGCCGGATATGGAGTGGGCTCATACCGCTTGTTTTCCTTCCTCGCGGAGGGAACTCGCTCCCACTTTTGCTAGGAAATGATAAAAACTTGTCGATTACTTGATTCAAAGCGTCGAAGAGCGTTGAAGCAGCTAGTCTCGGCACGTGTGTCAGAATCAGACTGTGAGTAAGGGCAAGAAGCTCGTGGCTGGGTGTGGAGCGCTTTTGTTGCTCGGCGGTGTCATCGCCTGGTTTAGCCCCGCCGGTGATGCAGTCCGCGATCTACTGAAGACAGGGATCCTTGAGAAGAACGAGGCAAATGCAAAATTTGAGGGGGACACGATCGCTCACCTAAAGGCTCTTTACACGGCCGCCGAGGTTTTCCACCAGAGCGAAGAGAAGTTTCCAGATGCTGGAACATGGATGGACGACCTGCTACCTCGCTTAAAGACCGGCGACCTTGCCGCCGGCGAAGCCGAAAAGAAGCTCGTCAGGCCAGACTTGCTCACAGAAAATGGAAAGTACGGCTACGCTACGAACTCGGCGGTTGCGGGAAAGTATAAGGGCGACATTAGGGAAGACAAGGCAATCCTCTATTACGAGTGCACGCAAACAGGCAAAAACTATTCCGGAGATCCCGCGAAGGATGGCGTCAAGAGAGGGAAGGCCATCACCGTTAAGGGTGAAATCATCACCCTTAACAAGTAACCCGTCATTAGTTGCCTAGCTCGGCGGTGTAACCAAACTCTGGAATTTCGACTTCCCAGCCGAGTTCGTCCTTGATTTTGGCCGCGAGCACTTCTTGTGCCTCTGGCTCGCCGTGAACGATGAACGTCTTCTTTGGCGGGGTTCGATAAAAGCTAAGCCAATTCATCATCTCCTTCTGGTCACAGTGCGCGCTGAGTGAGTTCAGTTTGTCAACTTTTGCTCGGACCGTGACGTCTTCGCCGAAGATCGAAACCGTCGGCTGACCTTCTATCAGATCCCGCCCGAGGGTGCCTTCGGCTTGATAGCCAGTAAAGAGAACAAGCGTGTTCTCGTTACCGAGCCGATTGCGTAGGTGATGCTTGATGCGCCCGCCGTTTGCCATTCCCGATCCGCTGATCACGATTTGTGGCCCATCCTGGCGGTTCAGGGCTTTAGATTGTTCCCGGTCGCGAACATAGTTGAGGTTCGCCGGTTCCAACTCACTTGTACCCTCCGCAATAGAAATCTTCATCTCGTCGTCGTGCTCTTCCTTTGCTTGGGCGTAGGCGTGGGTGGCAGAGACCGCCATCGGCGAGTCGATGAAGATCGGAATTCGGGGCATGCGTCCCGCGTCCTGAAGCTTTTTGAAGTAGTACATCAGCTCCTGAGTTCGGCCAATCGCGAAGGACGGAACAAGAATCGTCCCGCCGTTCTGCCACGCCCAATTGCAAGCATCTTCCAGCCTGGTCATCGGGTCTTCGTCCGAGTGGATTCGGTTTCCGTAGGTGGATTCAATGACCAGGTAGTCGCAATAATCAACAACCTCAGGGTCCTTGATGATCGGGGTGTCGTAGCGTCCCAGGTCACCACTCATCATCAAAATCTCGCCGTTCGGCAACGCCATTTCCACGAGAGCCGAACCTAAGATGTGCCCGGCAGGTTTATAGACCCAACTTGCCCCACCTGGCAAGTCATGCCGTTCATGGTACTTAACGGGCTTCATCAGCTTCAGAACCCGGTAAGCATCGTCCTCGGTATAAAGCGGTTCCGCACCAGCTCGAAGCCCCTTCTTGTTTTGAAACCGAGCTTCTTCCTCCTGGAGTCGTCCGGAGTCGGGAAGTGAAATTCGGCAGAGTGCAATTGTGGCAGCCGTCGCATAAATCGGCCCATTGAACCCATCCTTCACCAAGCGAGGAAGCATCCCGATGTGGTCGGTGTGGGCATGAGTGAGGACAACTGCATCGAGTTCGTGCGGAACAAAAGGAAACTCGTCCCAGTTAAGGTCTCGAAGCTGCTTGGCACCCTGAAAAAGACCGCAGTCTATCAGAATCTGGGCTTTGCCCACTCTTAGGAGGTGCTTAGAACCCGTAACCGTGCGGGTTGCGCCGAAAAACGACAGTGTTGGCGTCATTAGCCGGATTGTACTTGCAAGCTATTTGAAAGGTGGCCAGATCATCTCATCTTTGTTGAGACGCGAGGAACGAAGAACTTCGCCCTTGTCAACAAACCACTTGCCAGATTTCTTGTTGCGCGACAGCTTGAGTCGCATGATCGGGTGATCGTAGCCTCCCCAACTCTCTGGTTCTTGGCTGACTAGAAGCACGTAGGCCGTCGACTTCGTCACGTGCATGACGCGAATCTCTTCGATTTTTCCTTCGAGTGGACACTCTGCCGTGACGAAGTAGGATTTGACCACCGGTACGATTGCCGTCTTGTGCGTCTTGCCCATGTACCACATGTATGCGTAAGGCAATGTGAGAGTCAAGAAAATGCAAGCGAAGGCAACTTTGCCGAATGGGAAGTCGGGCTTTCCGGGGCCGACCTTGAATAGTGCGATGACGAACGCCAGTATCGCGCCCAAGACCCCTCCGGTAGCTAAATAGACCAGCCAGTCAATCATCCCAGTAAGGATTGTTCCGTTTTCAGCTTGTTTCGTTACCCGTAATGTTGCTGGTACTTGGGACATCAGGATCTACATGGATGGTACAGATACACGGATTCAACTCAGCTTCAACGCGCTTTTCGATTCGATCAGCCAAATCGTGGGCCAGAACTACAGTCCATTCTCTAGGGACAACGATGTGCATTTCCACAAAGTGATGCTCACCAGAGTGCCGTGTTCGCAGCTTGTGGTAGCTGATGAGTTCAGGTTCCTCTTTGAGAATCCCCTGAATCAGCGAGAGCTCTTCGGGATCAATGTGTTTATCAATCACTTGATCGAAAGCGGCATGGATCATCTTGACCGACGAGAATCCAAGCCAGAGGGAAAGCCCCAAAGCAAAGGCCGGATCGGCGTACTGCCAGCCGAGAAACTTTGTGACGAGCAAAGAGGCAACGACGCCAAGCGTTGTTACAATATCCACTTGGATGTGCTGAGCATTTGACTGAAGCGCGAAAGAACCCGTTTCTTTCCCTGCACGCTGGACCACTCGCATCACCAAGAATCCAGCCGCGGCACAGATCGAAACGATCCCGATACCCCAGTCCAATTTCGCTACCTCTGGCTTCTGAAAGAAGTGGATCACGGCCATTCCTGCCGTGTAGAGAGCGAATAGGAACAAAATGATCGCCTCACTCAGTCCGGCTAAGGTATCAATCTTGCCGTGACCATAAGGATGTTCGTCGTCTGGCGGAGCCGCTGCCGCCCGTACACTCACAAGCGAAACGAACGAAGAGATCACGTCACTGACGCTGTGAAGGGCTTCGCTCAGTAGACTCACTGAACCAGTCAGGAGCGCCCCGGCTAACTTGAATCCGGTCTGGATCAGGTTGAACCCAAACGATAGATTGGCGGCCGACTGGACTCGGTTGGTTCTGTCAGCTCGCAATAGTGTCGTCCTTGGCCCGGTAGAGGAACTGTGCCCAGTATACAAAAACCAGGACACCAAGCGCTCCGACTGAAACGGTTGTCCACCCTACCTTGTCCGCCATAAAGTTGACATTCAGCAGCGTGATGATCCCACCGATGAGGATTCCCAAAACCGTCATCCATCGGGGCGCTGCATATACGCCGAGAGAGGCTTTGCTTGCCGCGATCAGCACCAATGGAAAGACGGCAAAGGGAAGTTGTAACGAGAGAATCACCTGAGAAAGAACCAGGCCGTCGATGTCTCTCCCCTCTGTCAGCGTAACGATCAAGATCGCAGGAACCAGTGCGATGCCACGCGTAATCATGCGGCGATACGCTGGCTTGATCTTCCAACTCATGAAGCCTTCCATGACGACCTGACCGGCCAAAGTTCCGGTGATGGTCGAGGACTGACCTGAGGCCAGAAGTGCCACCGCGAAAAGTGCCGCTGCCGCTGGTCCGAGGGTTGGAGTCAGAAGCTCATGC
Source organism: Armatimonadota bacterium (assembly GCA_037138755.1). Classification (NCBI taxonomy): domain Bacteria; kingdom Bacillati; phylum Armatimonadota; species Armatimonadota bacterium. Next base: position 1,726,385 of record JBAXHT010000001.1, read on the forward strand.
GCTTTCTCCAAGCTCGCAACCGTTTCACCGCCCTTGTGGAAAACCGAAGCCGCAAGAACCAAAATGGCGGCATTGACGAAGAACGCTGCTCCGAGGGCAATCACGGTGTCCCAAGTCGCTGCTTTGATCGCCTCATGCTTCCGTTCTTCGCTAACTTGCCGACTTTGCACCACCGAACTATGCAGATAAAGATTGTGGGGCATGACAGTTGCCCCGATGATTCCGATTGCGATCCGCAAAGCGTCGCCGCTCGGCTTCTCTCGCGGAATCAGAGACGACGCCACAGAACCCCATTCGGGCGAAGACTTGAACACGTTGATAAACAGACAAACCGCGATTGTGCCAACCAACACGATGACCAGTGCTTCCAACTTGCGGAAGCCGAACTTCATCAGACCGAGTAGAAGCAAGACATCAAGCCCGGTGATGACGACTCCCGCGACTTTGTTGAGTCCAAAAAGGAGATTCAATGCGACGGCAGAGCCGATCACTTCTGCCACATCGGTTGCAATCATGGCGATCTCTGCGAGAATCCAAAGCAGCACGGCGAGCGGTTTTTTGAACACCGCCCTGCACGCTTGGGCCAAGTCCATTCCAGCTCCAAGTCCCAGCCGAACGCAGAGAGTTTGAAGCAGAATGGCCATCAAATTGCTAGCGAGGATCACCCAGAGCAGCGTGTATCCGAATCGCGATCCACCCTCAAGGTCGGTCGCCCAGTTGCCGGGATCCATGTATCCGACGCTGACCATAAACCCCGGACCCAGAAACCGCAAAAAACGTGCACGACGAGACGGAGCATCTGTCGATACGGAATGGATGATCTCGTTGGCTCCGTTTTTCATAGCTAGGGCTATGTTACCCATAGTCCTATCGGTAGAAATGCGTTGGAACTTCACCTCATAGCAGGTAATCAGAGAAATTCACATGGATCGCAACGAAGCCATTGATTTTGAGACTCGAAAAGCCAATGATGTTTTCTTGGTCATGGAAGACATCAGCCGCTCCGCAAGCTCACTCGCAACCCAGTTTAAGGTCTGCCCGCTTTGTGGAGGAATCAATTCGGTTGAAGTCAGTTCTTGTTTCGTTTGTTCCTGGCACGGCGAGTTTGAGAATGATCCAATTGCGATTGCGAGTTCGTTTGACGACCTTCTTGAGCGATGCCCCGGCCTGATGGAAGCTGTAATTCCGGCAACCAGGCCCTCAGTCTGGCAAAAGATTCTTGCGATGCTCGGCGTTCGGCGAGTTGACCTTTCTGCGTAAAGTTTTCCCCGTATTGTTGGGGGCAACTTCGCGACTGAATCCGCTTCGAAAGGTTTATACTTTGAGGAGTGATCGTCGACCCCCTTTCCCGCCAAGCCCTCTATAGCATTGAGGCTGAGATGGCGGTGCTTGGGTGCATGTTGCAATCGCCGAAGGCCGTTGATGAAGTTCTTGCGGTTCTCAATGAGGACGATTTTTACCGTCCGGCCCACGCGATCATCTTCCGGGCAATTCGTCAGCTGAACTCGAATCACCGAGAAATTGACCACCTGACCGTTCGGGTTGAGCTCCAGGAGAGGGGTTTACTAACCGAAGTTGGTGGACAGAGCTACTTGTTCGACATCGAGCTGCAGGCACCGGCGATCTCGAACGCAAAATACTACGCAGACATCGTCATCGACATGGCAACCTTGCGTAGGCTTGATGTTGCTGCGAAAAACATCCAGGGTCATGTCGTCAATCCGGACATTGATACGGTCGACGACAAGGTGGAACGAGCTGAGCAGGAAATCTTTGAAGTCGGTCGACGGCGGCTCGGAAAGCAGTTTGCCCACGTTTCGTCTCTCGCGAAGGAGTTCTTCGTTGACGTCGACAAAATTGTCGAAACCGGCAAGCCCCTGTTCGGACTCCCTACCGGCTTTATTGACCTCGACCGGATCACCACCGGCTTCTACCCTGGCGACTTCGTCATCATCGGAGCCCGACCAGCGATGGGAAAAACTTCGTTGGTTTTGGACTTTGCCCTTAACGTCGCCCAAGGCGTTCGGCGAGAAGGCAAGAAGGGAACGATTGCCATTTTCTCGCTCGAAATGAGTTCAATTCAGCTCACGCGGCGTATGGTTTCCATGGTCAGTGGAATCTCGATGGGCGTGCTCAAGTCCGACAAGGGCCTCTCGGAGAAGCAGTATCTTGGGCTCGCCGATGCCTGCGAATCGCTTTATTCGATGCCGATTTACATCGACGACGCCAGTGACACCACCCCTATGGAGATGCGTGGAAAGTGTCGCCGCCTGAAGGCGGAGCATGGGCTTGATATGGTCATCATCGACTACCTCCAACTCATGCGTGGTTCCAAGAAAACCGAGAACCGCGTTCAAGAGATATCCGAAATCGCGCGCTCGTGTAAATCAATGGCGAAAGAGCTGGATATCCCGGTCATCGCCCTTTCCCAGCTCTCGCGAGCGGTGGAGAACCGTGACGACAAACGTCCCCAACTCTCAGACATCCGCGAGTCGGGTTCGATTGAGGCGGAGGCTGACATGGTTATGCTGCTTTATCGAGATTCTTACTACAAGGCGAAGGAAGAGCACAAGCCGGAGATCGAGTCGTACGAGGAAGTCCAGGAAGCCGAGGTGATCATCGCCAAACATAGAAACGGCCCGGTCGGAAAAGTGATGCTCGGCTTCCAGCCTGCCTTTGCCCGTTATCGAAACCTGGACCGTTCTAGCGGCTACTCGCGAGACGAGGACTAACCCTTTGAAACGCGTCAAGCCGCTCCAACTTGTGGCAATCAGTGCCCTGTTTTTCATGGCAAGTGGACTACTCTGGCCGACAGGACTGCTTTCCCGGGTGCTGTTGGTTCTCGCCGTCCCGCCGTTTTTGGCAAGCATTGGAATCTATGTCTACAAGAAGTTTGGCCCGGGTAAGTACGACCTGGAGGATCTTCGAGAGCTGGTCCTGGAGGGCCAGTACGATAACACCGAGGTTCCTGAAGTCGACCCCGACGGCGACTTATTTTGCCAATGCTGCCAATCGGTCTACAACGCCCGATTCGGAGTTTGTCCAACTTGCGCCACGCGGCAAACCCGAAAAAACTAGCAACCCGGTTCGGCAAGAAACCTGCTAAGATTCGCCTTAGGGTTACTAGATGATGATCGCAGCAATGACATGTGCAGTTCTTGCCGGACAGTCGTCCCAAATCGGATTACGCCGGGACGCCGACCGAATCAATCTGACGCTAAGCGCCGCAATCCAGTCGGATTTGATCAGAGAAAACGCCGACAATGGTTCATATCGAAATGCTCTCGTCAAAAATCTTAACATGATCGGACCCGAGAACGATCTAAAACCGGCCTCCATCTGGAAAGGGATCAACAACTACGACTTCTCAAAGCCCGACTACTTGCTCGGCGCTCCAGGGCAAACCGGATGGGCTCAGGCCAACCGAATGAAGGTTCGCGGGCACGTCCTGCTCTATCCTAACGAGCCTGGATATACGACTCCCCAGTGGCTACTCGACATGGAGTCGCAGCTGACCACCCAACAAGTCAGAGGCCTCCTGCGCGACTACATATATGCCACCGCTGGTCGGTACAAAGGCAAAATCGCGATGTGGGATGTGATCAACGAGGCGATTGCTGACAGCCAAAACTCGCGACCATTTAACTTGAGAGACTCGTTCTGGTATCGCAAACTCGGCTCCCAGTTCATTCTTCTTGCATTCCAATATGCGGCCGAAGCCGACCCGGACGCAAAGCTCTACTACAACGACTATAACCTGGAGCGCGGCGGCTGGAAAGCGGACTCAGCGATCGCTCTTTGCAACTTTGTTCGCCAAAACGGCTTAAGGGTTGACGGGATAGGGCTGCAGTATCACATTTGGATCAACGAGTCCATCGCGCCAAACGATGCTCACTATCAAGTCGTCAACAAGTTTGAGCTGAACAACTATGATTGGCAAATCACCGAATTGGATATCTCGATGCCCGTGGTGCAGTACCCATCGAACAACCCTCTTTTCGGTCTCGTGCCCGTCACTGCATCTGATCTCGTGGTTCAGTCCAAGGTTTACGACAATGTGTTTAAACTCGGTCTGTTCAGTACGCGATGCAAGGGTATCCAAATGTGGGGAATCACCGATCGCCGCAGTTGGATACCGAGTTTCACGAACGGTACTCGCGGAGCGGCGTTGATTCTCGATGCAAACTACGGTCGAAAGGCGGCTTATGCGAGTTTAACCAAGCTGCTGAGACTCCGCCGCTAAGCTCGGGCCCTAACAGAAAGAATTAGCCCGACGATCTCGCCGATGGGCTCATAGGAATGCGGTTCGGTACCCCAAAAGACGAGTGATTCACCCGTTTCGAGGTAGTACGCACGACCAGCGACTGTCACTTGAACGGGACCGGCGAGCGCATAAACTAACTCTTCGCCAGGGTGTGATCGGGCCTCACTCGGGACGTGAACTTCGATAACTGTACTGAGCAGAGTTCCTGCGTCAAGCCGACTCTTCAGGATGACGAGCGGATTTTGTCCTGCACTCACCGCTATTTTTTTGCGATCCTCAGGGGGAACCACCCCATCGCCGCCTCCCATAAACCCTTCGGCATAGCCGTCTAGCAAGTGCCAGCGGTTGTCGGCCAGCGAATGCTTTGCCGCGACATCATCTTCGATCGCTTCTGCAATGCGATCAACGTGGATCTCCAAAGCCGCGCAGACCTTCACCAATGTAATCGCCCGAAAGGGCTGCCCGGCCTCAAGCCTAGTAATCGAGTGAGGAGAGAGATTTGCCCTCGAAGCGAGATCGCGGATTGAGATGCCGTGGGCAATGCGTTCACGGCGAACCCGAGCACCAATCACCTCAGCACTCACGCGCTTCTGGATGTCTCTCACATCGCTCTCAGAATCCAGCAGCCCCTTGGACTTCACAAATTCATTATAGCTAGTTGCATCATTTCTGAAATAATGGTACAGTGCTTATATGGTTACAATCCCGTTTGCTCTTGTTGCGATCAAGTTGCTTGTCGACGACATCACCATTTTCGACGTTCAGAAGAAAGTCGACATCGCGAAGACCGCCAAACCAGAGGAGCAGTCCAAGCTGTACTCCGAAGCGCAGTTGGCTCTTGAGTCGCTCATCAGCGGTGACAAACTCAAGTCAGGTTCTGATTTCCGTACGGCCGCCGCGCTCTTTGAAGTTCCCAATCGGTTCTTCGAAGGCGTACGGGTTCGCTACGAGTTGAACCTCACAGCATTGAGGCTCGACGATGCCGTCGCTCGAAAGTCACTTCCAGCCGTTTGGGATGAGCTCGTCATTAGCCTGGGTCGTAATCAGCGATTTGGGTTCGGTAATGATTCGAAGATCAGTTATCCTGGACTGTATCGCGTCATATCTGCTCCGAAAGGCGTGACTCAGTTTTGGCGAGATGCTGAAGCGTCCGTTCGGCGGGCGAAGTCCTCAAAGGACAGCAAAGAAATCGAAGCAATCATGGCCGCTGACCAGAAGGCGCGAGACCAAGATTGGAGCAAACTCAAACCCAAAGACTTCGAGCTGATCGCCAAGGGCGACGCGCAACGGCTGGCTCAAATCAAAAAGCTCGTCGCTAAAGGGAATCTCACCACCGCCGCCGACTACTTCAACGCCGCCCTGGTCTGCCAGCATGGCGGCGAGTTCGACGACTATGCCCTTGCCCACGAACTCAGCGTCATCAGCATGATTCTCGGAGCCAAATCTGGCTCATGGCTCGCCGCCGCGAGCTACGACCGAATGCTCCTAAACATGGGTCACCGACAAAGATTCGGAACTCAATACTACATGGTCGGTGGAAAGACTCTTCTGTCACCGATCGACGAAACGATGATGAACGAGACGCAACGATTTACTGTTGGACGAAGGAAGCTTTCGGAGATACGAGCAAAGGGGTACGGCGGCTAGTTGATCGGATAGTAGGTCCAGCCTTTGGCGGGTATGTCCAGCTTGATTTGAATGTGCCCGTCGATCACCTTTTGGGACACCGGCTTGCCTTCCCGCTCGCTCACCTTAACAGAAGAACCGCTCGCCGGAACTTTGATGACTTCGCTTAGGCGCTGCCCAGTCGGATTGTAAGCCACTAGCATCGCCTTCGGGGATGAAGCGGGGTTCAAGTGCAAAATGAAGTCCAAGCGACGCCCGTCCGCTCTCCGAAGGTGGATGACGTCTGACTCGAGAATATCTCGATACTTCTTGTACCAGGTCACCATCCGCACAACCAACGCCTTCGTCTCGGGCGAATCATAAAGCCTCATGCCTCGATAGCAAGCCTGGGCTCCAAATCCAAAGTTGTTTGCCAAGTGGAGCTCATAGTCCAACAGGTGATCTTTCAAAGGCTCAATCGTGGCCGCAGCTCCGCCACCGTGGTACTCCACGAGAGGAACAAACATCCATCCCATCGAAGGGTTTTTGTCCCAAGTCCCATCGAAGAGGTTTTGGCGAGCATGGATATGTTGCTGCTCACGGGGAAGCGACCAGTTCGTCTCCCGGTAGCCCATTCCTGTCTTGTTCGACCCCGCCAAGAAGTACAGGTCTGGCACATTCAGAAAAATGCCATTCGAGCGGCACCATCCGTAAAAATCGGTGATTAACTTCCACTGCTTCCACTGCGAGTCCTGGTAGTCGCGATGACCAGGGTGAGTTGTCGAGGCACATGCGTCTCCCGGGTAGTTTCCGTCGTGTTCCAGAACCTCAAATCCGGTCTCTGATATGAACGTTTTGAGGTGTTCGAAATACTGTAAGCCCCACTGAGAGCAGAGACAAGGCGAGTTTCCGAAGATGGTTCCACCTGTCTTTCCCGTTTTGATATTGATGACGTCATTCTCCTCGTCAATCCGGCGACTGGCCAGCAAGGAATAGCCCCCCAATCGCACGCCTTTAGAGGTTGCATATTCGCGGAGGCTCTTGAACTTTTTGATGTTCTCCGGTGAGGTGTCCTCCATGTTTAGCCCGCTGCCAAAGCTGAGAATCGCCACTTCGAAGCCACATTCTGCCGCCTGGTCGATAGCGGATCGAACCTTGGTGTCATCGGTTGAGACGATATGGAGCATGAGGGGATTCTGGTTTGTCCATGGGGCAAAACTGCGGAAGAACCCACGGACGTCCAGGGTTTTCTTCTCTCGCTCATCTGAAGCATGAAGCACCAAATACGATCTGATCGACTTGAAGTTCTGGTTGGGGGTCAGATCAAGGCCCGGTCCTACCGGCGGATGGATGTCCAATACCGCAGGAGTCTTCAGCTCGTAGCTGACCTGGGTGTCATACCGAGGGTCGAGCTCCCAATGAACGGCCGAACCCGCGTCAACCGTGCCTCCACCAAACGCCATGTCCGTCAACGCGGTGAGATTAGGCAGCCGCCAGGCACGAGCGGCTTCTACGTTGCTTTCGCCTTCGACAACGCTCAACCGCTCGCTCGAAATCTTCTCAAGCCGGACGGTCGCAGGTCCCCGGTTCACGACTTCGACCTGCTTCGCAAACACGGGCAGATTGTCGTAAACCTCATACCGAACTGCCGCGGCCAAGAGATCGCTCTTGAAGTAGAGCATCACAGCCTTACCTTTTGGCGGCCACGGAGCTTTCTCTGTGTTTTGATGCGGTACTGGTTTCATCAAAGGAACCTCTTCCAGCCCTACAAAGCGTAGCGATTTTTCATCAGCTTTCAGCTTTTTGAGCCAGGTTGGGTCGAGAAACGCTCGATTCGGCGGAGCCGATGTTCCTCCGAGCAGCACCGCCTTGCCATCGATCTGCAAAACCGCCTCTGGCTCAACCGAGCGAACGAACTCGGTTCCCGTATCCAATCGACGCAGGGAAGTGGTTGTGACGAATCGATCCAAATGGATTCGGCGTTCGACCAGCCCATTGGTGAGCACCAGCTCGGTTGGGGTTCGTTCGATTCGGGCGAGGTTCGACATCACGACAGCAGTGGCGAGAAGCACGGTGCCAGTTTAGCCAACGACACTTGCGAAGGTAGGGACTCTGCGCCTATAGTGTCAGCATGAAGGCTCATTTTCTTCTTCCAATGTTGCTGTTGGCCGCCTCTGCCATCGCTCAAGCCCCTTCGCTCGAGACCATGCTGAAGGCAAAACTTCCCGCACTCGGGCACCGAAATTGGATCGTGGTCGCCGACTCGGCTTACCCGCTCCAAACCGCACTGGGAATCGAAACAATCACGGTTAACATGTCCCAACTTGAGGCCGTTAAAGTGGTCATGTCGGCACTCAATAAGACGAAGCACGTTCGACCGAACATCATGGTGGACAAGGAATTGCAGTTCGTCCCGGAACGAGATGCAAAGGGAATCACAGCTTATCGCAAGTCACTCGATGAGATGCTCAAAGGAAAAGCCGTGTCTCGCGAGATGCATGAGGACATCATCGCCAAGCTCGACGAGGCGGGGAAGACGTTCAAAGTTCTACTGATCAAGACTCCGCACATCCAGCCCTACACATCGGTTTTCTTCCAACTTGAGTGCGGTTACTGGTCAGGCGAAGCTGAGGCGCGAATGCGCGAGGCAATGAAGAGTAGCGGCTGATGCGAGACGAAATTCTGGGTCAACTGGCTCGAATCGAAAGCCAGGAACAGATTCGGGTGCTATTTGCCGTTGAGTCTGGTAGCCGAGCTTGGGGATTTGAAAGTGCGAATTCGGATTGGGATGTGCGATTCGTTTATGCGCGTCAACACGAGGACTACCTGCGGCTCGACGAGTTTCGTGATGTGATCGAGGAGTCTCTTCCGAACGATCTCGATGTTGTTGGTTGGGACCTGAAAAAAGCGCTCAAGCTAATGCACAAATGCAATCCGTCGATCATGGAGTGGCTGACCACAACGGAGTTGTATCGAGAGGATTCTCGGCTTACTTCGCAGCTGAGAGAGCTTGCGAAAGAGTATTTCCAACCTGTCGCGGCTCGACACCACTACTGGAGCATGGCGCAGACTAATCTTGAACGGAACCTGAAAGGTGAAACCGTCTCGCTCAAGAAGTACCTCTACGTGATCCGTCCGATCTTGGCGTGTCGATGGCTGGAAACTCAGCCCGGTTGGCCCGCTGTTCGTTTTGAGGAGTTGGTGGAAAAATGCTTGCATGAGGAAGATGTCCGCGAGGCGATTGATCGACTCATCATGTTCAAGAAATCGGCACCGGAAAGCTTCGCTGGTCCGCGCGATCCGATCCTTCACCCATGGCTGTGGACTGCAATCGAGCGGCTGAGACCACAAAAAGGTGAACGAAAAGAATTCCGAAGTTGGGACAAACTAAACGAATGGTTCCGCCAAGTCCTGTCAGCACAGTGAACGAATGAAACCGACTCCTCCAAGCTCCAACTCTTGTTTTGTAACCGTTTTCAAGTTCGCTTTTGGCTGTGTAACGGTGATCGGTGCGGTTTACTGGTTGATGAACCGCTACATGGCTAGCGGATACGTTGTCAAATGCGGCTCCGACGCGGATGGTATCCGGTGCGGAAAGATGTTTGACAAGCCTTGGGTGCTGACGCACCTCCAGGTCGGAGGTGCCTTTGGTGTGTTGGAGCCTCCTTTAGCCAGAGTCGAATCTGGAAGCATCCGAGTTTCAAATGAGAAGCTCCGCAAGATGAAGTGGTTTTCAGAGACAGGTGAGGAAACGACTGCGCCAACAAGCCTTGAGAATGTGCGAGCGATCTACTACTTCCCCGAACGGAGCGAGCGGAAATCCTCTGAAGAATAGGTTGAAATGTCCTGAACAGCCAGGACGAATACGCCCAATCCGCCTCCGGCTGAGCATAATGAGTAGATCTTCCACGAACCTGAGTAAACCCAGGTTCGTCTAAAATCTGAATCCAAGATGCTCACAACGCTCCTTGCCGCCGCCGCTCTCCAGCAGGACATATTCTCCGAAACCTTCCCTCAAAACGGCGCTAGCTTCAAGATGGTGCGAATCCCCGACGGATTGCACAAAGGCACCCAGATCAAGGACATTTACGCCGCCCAGACAGAGCTGACCTGGGAAGTCTACGAGGTTTGGTTCCTCCAAAAGGATCAGACGATCGAAGAGCAAACCACCGTCCGCCCTGACGCGATTTCGCGCCCAAGTCGCCCTTACGCAGTGATCTTCACCGGCTTCGGTCACCACGAATTTCCGGCAATATGTATCTCCCTGAACTCTGCTCAAGAGTTCTGTAAGTGGCTCTCCAAGAAGACAGGAAAGAACTACCGATTACCCACTCGCACAGAATGGGAGTACCTTGCTGGAGCCAGCCCCGAAAAGCCTGACGAAACAAGCTGGCACTGGGATAACGCCGAAGACACCACCCATAAAATCGCGAACAAGAAGCCAAACGCCTTCGGCCTTTTCGACTGCTTCGGAAACGTCGCCGAGTGGACGCTTGACAAGGAAGAGTACGGCGTTGCCGGAGGCTCTTGGAAAACGAAGCCCGTCGACCTCAAACAAGAATACTGGCAGCCCTCCACTCCGAAATGGAATGAGGCTGATCCACAGACTCCCAAAAGCAAATGGTGGTTGGCAAACGGACAATTTATCGGTTTGCGACTCGTTTGCACAAAGTAGTGGGATAACCTAGCGAGTGATGGATATCACTCGACGCCAAGTGCTCGTCGGCGGAGCTGCCGCAGCACTCAGCAGCACGTCCTTTGCGGGCGGTGTTTTTCAAGATAAACCGACCATTAAGGTGGGACTGATTGGATGTGGAGGTCGTGGCAGCGGTGCGATCCGAGACAATCTCGCCGCGGAGCCGGGGGCTGTTGTATGGGCGGTCGCGGACCTTTTCGGAGATCGGCTAGAGGGTGCGCTGACGGGACTGAAGAACGATTTGAAGGGTCGTTGCCAAGTCGGTGGTCGGTTCTACAGCGGATTTGATGCATACAAGCAGGTGCTGGCCGAGGACGTCGACGTTGTCATTCTGACCACTCCTCCTGCGTTTCGGCACATCCATTTCGCCGCCGCAGTTGCTGCGGGCAAGCACGTCTTCATGGAGAAGCCTGTCGCAGTCGATGGCCCCGGGATCCGGTCGGTGATGGCTTCCGCCGCACTTGCCAAATCTAAGAACCTCAGTGTCGTGGCCGGAACGCAACGAAGGCATGATGTTGCTTACAATGAGTGCATTAAGGCGATCAAAGATGGCGCAATGGGCGACGTTCTGCAGATGAACTGTTACTGGAACCAAGGCGGGCTCTGGCTTAACCCTCGCCAGCCATCGTGGTCCGACGTCGAAACTCAAATTCGAAACTGGCTCTACTACACCTGGGTTGGTGGAGACCACATCGTTGAGCAACACGTACATAACCTAGACGTCTGTAACTGGGTCATGGGAACCCATCCGGTGAAGGCAACTTCGATGGGTGGTCGCCAAACCCGAACGGACGCGGCATACGGACACGTATTCGACCACTTCGCAACCGAGTACGAGTACGCCAACGGCGTCAAAATGATGAGTTACTGCCGCCAAGCCGACGGCTGCGCTTCACGAGTCTCCGAGCAGATCATCGGTTCGAAGGGTCAAAGCAACGCTAATACCAGCATCAAGGGCGAGAAGAACTGGCGCTTTGAGGGTGATCGTCCGAATCCGTATGTCTTGGAGCACGGGCGTCTCTACAAGTCGATCAAGGCAAACGAAGGATTCAACGAAGGCGTCCAAGTTGCCGAGAGCACCCTGACCGCCATCATGGGCCGAATGAGCGCTTACTCAGGCGAAGAGATCACCTGGGAGAAGGCGCTGAACTCGCAGGTTAGCCTGATGCCAAATCCGCTTGGGTTCAATGACCTCCCAGTTCCCCCGGTAGCCGTCCCCGGAACAACTAAAGGCGTGTACTGATGGATCTTTCGAGACGAGAGCTGATGGCGGCGGGAGCCGCCCTCGGCGTGAACAAAATGGATGCAATCACAGAAATCGGCAACTCCCTCCGAGGCGAAAAATTCAAGGCTAAGTACGCCCCCCACTTTGGAATGTTCTCGAACCACGCAAAGTCGGATCTCGACCAGCTGAAGTTTGCTGCCGACGAGGGATTCCATGCCTGGGAAGATAATGGGATGGCGGGCCGTCCAGTTGAGGACCAAGCGAAACTTGCCAAGACAATGAGCGATCTCGGGATCACTATGGGCGTTTTCGTGGTCAACCTCGGAACTGCCTGGAGTGCCACGCTAACGACCGGAAAGGAGGATTCGAGAAAGAAGTTTCTTGACGAATGTCGAGTGGCTGTAGACTGCGCGAAGCGGGTAAACGCCAAATGGATGACCGTCGTGCCTGGAACCATTTCCTACAACATGGAGATGGGATACCAGACAGCCAACGTCATTGAGTCTCTGCGCTACGCAAGCGAGATTTTCGAGCCGCACGGGTTGGTGATGGTGCTCGAAGCCCTCAACTACCGCGACCATCCGAGTCTATTTTTGAATAAGATGGCCCAGGGTTTCGAGATATGTCGAGCCGTCAATTCTCCGAGCTGCAAGCTGCTTATGGACCTCTACCACCAGCAAATCCACGAAGGAAACCTGATTCCCAACATGGACGCCGCTTACTCCGAAATCGGATACTTCCAAATCGGCGACAACCCCGGCCGCAACGAGCCCCTGACCGGAGAAGTGAACTACCAGAACGTCTTCCGCCACATTAAGGCAAAGGGCTTCACCGGTGTTCTGGGAATGGAACACGGCAACAGCCAACGTGGCAAAGAAGGCGAGCGCAAGGTGATCGACGCTTATCGTTGGTGCGATCAGTAGTACGCAGTACCTCTCTGAGATCAGAGGGAGGGTCTGCGAAAAGGGTGCTCCAAAAGCACGCTCTTCGTGGAGGGTGAGCGAAGCGAACCGGGAGAGTTGAAGGCTTAGTAGCTTTTTGAGCTTCTGAGTGAGAAAGCTGGTCGGCAATCAACTCCCTCCCCCCTAACGTGGTACTCCCTCTGATCTCAGAGGGAGACTTGTTTCAATGCGTCACCGCACCACGGCAAGCCGGACCGACCAGCTTCACGTACTTCGCCAAAACCCCGTTCGGATACGGCTCCGGCTGTTTCCAGCCCAAGCGTCGAGTCGCCAACTGCGAATCCGAAACCGCCATCGATAAGACGCCCGCCTCGGCGTCCACCGTCACCAGATCCCCGGTCTGCACCAAGGCAATCGGCCCTCCATCAAAAGCCTCAGGACCAACGTGGCCTACCATCAGTCCCTTCGTCGCTCCGCTAAACCGCCCATCGGTCAACAAGGCAACATCGTTGCCCAGCCCCTGCCCGACAATCGCCGCTGTTACCCCAAGCATCTCCCGCATTCCCGGCCCGCCTTTTGGTCCTTCGTAGCGAATGACCACCACATCACCCGCCAGAATCTCTCGGTTCTGAACGGCACGCATCGCCGCCTCTTCGCCATCAAACACCCGGGCTGGACCGGTGTGGACCAATTTCTTAACGCCGGTCGTCTTAATCACGGCGCCATCTGGTGCCAAGTTCCCGCGAACGATGACTAAGCCGCCCGTTGCCTCGACGGCGTGATCTTTGTCTCGAACGACCTCGCCATCAGGAAGCGCGATGCCTTCTAGGTTTTCTGCCATCGTCTTTCCATTGACGCAAAGGCAATCGCCATGCAAATGCCCCGACTCTAACAGCGCCTTCAGCACCACCGGAACCCCGCCAATCTTGTGCATATCGAGCATCACAAACCGCCCGCCTGGGCGCAGGTCTGCGAGAGTTGGAGTTGCTCGGCTGATCCGGTCGATGTCGTCCAGCGTGATCTCGATCCCTACTTCGTGGGCGATCGCGGGGATATGCAGAGCAATATTCGTCGATCCACCAGTGGCGGCTCCAACCATAATCGCGTTCTCGAACGCCTTTCGGGTAAGGATCTGTCGGGGTAGGATCCCTGCCCGCAAAGACTCCAGAACCTGCAAACCAGTCTTCTCCAAGAACTCGAGCCGCTCCGCAGACTCCGCCGGGGGCGAACTGGAACCAAGCACGGTCATGCCGAGAGCCTCTGCGACGCAAGCCATTGTGTTCGCGGTGTATTGCCCTCCGCAGGCTCCCGCGCCCGGGCAGACCGCGCACTCGACCGAGTGCAGTTCGGCGGCATCAATCTTCCCGGCGGCAAACGATCCCGCCGCCTCGAAAGCGTCTTGGATCGTCACGTCTTTATCCCGATGCCGTCCAGGCATAATCGTTCCTCCGTAGAGAAAGACCGAAGGCACATTGAGCCGAGCCATGACCATCAGCATTCCCGGCAGGCTCTTGTCGCACCCCGCGACGCCAACCAACGCATCGTAGCAGTGCCCGCGCATCATTGCCTCTACCGAGTCGGCGATGATTTCGCGGCTGATGAGCGACATCCGCATTCCATCGTGCCCCATCGCGATTCCGTCGGCGACTGAGATGGTGTTGAACCGCCGCGCCGTGCCGCCGTCGGCGTTGATCGCCTCGGCAACCTTGATCCCCTGGTAGTCAAGGTTCACGTTGCAAGGCGTCGCCTCGCTCCAGACGGTCGCGACACCCACCCAAGGCTGGGCAAGCTCCTTATCCCCTAGGCCCATCGCCCGAAGCATGGCGCGGTTGGCAGTCTTGTCGCTCCCTTCGGAGATGGTTCGAGATTTGTGTTTGACGTCAAATGTGCTCATAAAAAGAACTTGAGGGAGGGTTGGTCGGTGACTTCGGTGTAGGTGTAGCCGAGGTCGGTGAGACGCTTGTTGAACAGGTCTTGGTCTTCGGCGGGAATCTGGATACCGGCGAGGACACGTCCCCGGTCGGTGCCATGGTTTCGGTAGTGGAACAGGCTAATGTTCCAGCCGGAGCCGAGCCCGGTGAGGAACTTGAGGAGCGCGCCGGGGCGCTCAGGGAAGTCGACATGGACAAACCTTTCTTGAAGGTTTTTAGATGTGCGACCACCGACCATGTGCCGGATGTGGGTCTTCGCCAGTTCGTCGTCGGTCAGGTCGATGCTGTCGAATCCGCTGGTGAGCAGATTGTGCGAAATCTGCGCTCGGTCTTTCTGGTCGGTGATTTCGATTCCAACGAAGACGGTGGCCTGCTCGGCGTCTCCGTACCGGTAGTTGAACTCGGTGACGAGTCGATTTCCGATTGCCTCGCAGAGTTGAACGAAGGCACCTGGCCTTTCGGGGATGTGGACGGCAAAGATCGCCTCCCGGCGATCTCCGATTTGGGCGCGTTCGGAGATATGGCGGAGGCGGTCGAAGTTGAGGTTTGCCCCGCTGGCGATTGCGACTAGGTTCAGTTCCGACGCTTGGGTGGTTTTTGCCCACTCCTTGAGCCCTGCGTAGGCAAGGGCTCCGCTGGGCTCCAGAACCGCGCGGCGATCCTCGAAGACTTCTTTGATCGCCGCGCAGATGTCGTCGTTTTCAACGAGGATGACGCCATCAACTAGCTCTTGGCAGATACGGAAATTCTCTTCGCCCACTTGGCGAACGGCGACGCCGTCGGCGAACAAACCGACGGCATCCAAACGAACCCGGTTGCCCGACTCAAGCGAGTGGTACATTGCCGCCGCATCTACCGGCTCGACCCCATAAACCTTGGTGGTCGGGCTCAGTGCTTTGACGGCAAGCGCAACTCCGGCGAGCAGCCCGCCTCCGCCCACCGGAACAAAGACCGCGTCGGGAGTCAAGGGCATATCCTCGATGATCTCCAGCCCGACTGTCCCCTGCCCCGCGATCACGTCGGGGTCGTCGTAGGGGTGGGCGAAGAGGAGGTCGTACTCTTTGGCGTGAGCGAACGCTTCGTCGTAGGTGTCGCCGTGGAGAATCACGTTTGCCCCGAGTCTTCGAATTGCTTCGACCTTCACAGCCGGAGTTGTGACGGGAACCACGATTGTGGCTTCGATCCCCAGCATTCGCGCGCCGAGCGCGACGCCCTGGGCGTGGTTGCCCGCCGAAGCGGCGACAACCCCTTTTGCCAAGAGAGCCGGGTCGGCTTTGGCGAGGAAGTTGTACGCTCCGCGGAGTTTGAACGAGAATACCGGCTGCAGGTCTTCTCGTTTGAGCCACACCCGGTTCCCGAGCCGTTGACTCAGAACCGTGGCGAACTCGGTGGCGGTTCGCTTGGCGACGTTGTAAACCGCCGTGCTGCGTATCCTCGGCAGATACGCTTCCAGATCGGGGGAAAGGGCGATCATGGGGCGACTTTGGCTTTGATGAATGGCATCATTGCGCGAAGTTCGGCACCGACTTTCTCGATCTGGTGGCTTCGGTTTTCGGCGCGAATACGGTTCATTTCGGGTAGCCCAGCCTCGTTTTCGGCGATCCATCGCTTGGCGAAGGTGCCGTCCTGGATGTCCTTGAGGAGCCCCTTCATCGCGGCGCGAGATTCGGCGTTGATGACCTTGCTTCCGGCGACGTAGTCGCCCCATTCGGCGGTTTCGGAGACGGAGAATCTCATGTAGTTGAGGCCGCCTTCGTACAACAGGTCAACGATCAGCTTGGTCTCATGCAGGCACTCGAAGTAGGCGGCCTCCGGCTGGTAGCCGGCTTCGACGAGTGTCTCAAAGCCTGCCTTGATCAACTCCGAAAGGCCGCCGCAGAGGACGGCTTGCTCGCCGAAGAGGTCGGTTTCGGTTTCTTCCTTGAATGTGGTTTCGAGGATTCCGGCTTGGGCACCGCCAATTCCCCAGGCGTAGCTGAGTGCCTTCTGTTTTGCAGTTCCGGAGGGGTCTTGGTGGATCGCGATGAGGCAGGGCATTCCGGCTCCGCCGACATATTCGGCGCGGAGCCGGTGTCCAGGACCTTTAGGAGCGATCATCGCGACATCGACGTTCGCGGGAACCTCGATGAGGTTGAAGTGGATATTGAGTCCATGAGCGAATAGCAGGAGCTGGCCATCGCGGAGGTGCGGCTCAACGCCGGTTTTGTAGATGTTCGCCATCGGAACATCGGGGACACAGAACATAAGGACATCTGCCCACTGGGTGGCGTCGGCGACGGTCTTGACGGGCAGGCCAGCTTCTTCCGCCTTCGCCCAGCTCTTGCTGCCTTCGTAGAGAGCGGTGCAGACCTCGACTCCCGAGTCCTTGAGGTTAAGAGCGTGGGCATGGCCCTGCGAGCCGTAGCCGATGATGGCGACTTTGAGCGACTTAATCAGCTCGGGGTTGACGTCTTTGGTGTAGTAAATGGTTGCCATGGTTTGGTAGGGGTTGGGAGTGTGGAGTTGGGAGTTGCTTGTTAGTTGCGCACCCTGATCGCGACGAGGCCGCTCCTGACGAGTTGCTTGATCCCAAATGGGGCAAGTAGCGTATTGATGTGGTCGATCCGAGTTGGTTCGGCTGAGACTTGGAGGGTGATGGTTTCGGGCTCCATGTGAACAACTTCGCATCGCATCGCGTCGGCGATGTCGAGCACTTGCCGCCGATTTTCGGGCGTCGCCGAGACCTCGAAGAAGGCGAGCTCGCGCTGAACCGAGGCCGCCTGCGGCAAATCCTCAACTTCGACAACATCGACCAACTTGTCAAGCTGTCGAACGCATTGACGAAGCAAGTTGTTATCGCCCTCGACGACCATCGTCACTCGGCTAAAGCCTTCCTGTTCGCAATCGCCGGCGTTCAGGCTCGAAAGCGAGAACATGCGGCGGCGGAAGAGGGAAGCCAAGCGGTTTAGGGTTCCTGACTCGTTGTGGACGAGGGCGGTGATGGTGTGTAGTGTTGTGCTCATGCGTGCACCTCTTGCTTCTTGGGGAGATCAGGGTCGCTGATCACGTCGTCGTTTGCCGCTCCGGCGGGAACCATTGGGAACACGTTTTCTTCCATCTCAACGATGAACTCGCAGAGGACGGGCCCCTTCGCTTTTCGAGCTTGCTCGAACGTTTCAGCTAGGTCGGCTCGGGACGAACATCGGAAGAATGTCACGCCATAGGCGTCGGCAAGTTTGCCAAAGTCGGGTGAGCCCATTGCGACGTGGCTGTAGCGGTTCTCATAAAACAGCTCCTGCCACTGGCGAACCATGCCGAGGAAGCCGTTGTTGATGAGGCAAATCTTGACGTCAAGCTGATTCTCAACCGCAGTTTGCAACTCCTGCAGAGTCATCTGGAATCCACCGTCGCCGACGACCGCCCAAACTTCTGCACCGGGGTTAGCAAATGCCGCGCCCATCGCCGCCGGAAAGCCGAAGCCCATGGTTCCGAGTCCGCCGGATGATAGCCACTGGTAGGGGCGCTTGAACAGGTACTGCTGAGCGGTCCACATCTGGTGCTGACCAACATCGGTGCTGACGAAGGCCTCACTTCCCGTTGATCGGTTCAGTTCATCCAGCACGTGGCGGGCGAGGAACTTGGGAGACTCGGGGACGACGATTGGGTTGGCGTCCTGGATCACGCGAATCTTCTTCCACCATTCGGGGTTCGTCTTTGGAGCAACAGACTTGACGAATTCGGGAAGCGACTCGGCGAGATCGCCGGGGATCACGACTTCGGTTTCTACGATCTTGGAGAACTCGGAAGTGTCAATGTCGAAATGAATGATCTTCGCGGCGGGCGCAAATCCCGCGACCTTGCCGGTGAGACGGTCATCCCATCGCATCCCAATTCCGATGACGAGGTCGGCGTCTTGGACGGCAAGAGTTCCCGTGACTTCGCCGTGCATTCCCATCATTCCGAGCGAGCGTGGGTCTTGGCGCGGGATGTTTCCTAGCCCGAGCAGAGTCGAAATGACAGGGAGATCACATTTTTCCACAAGCTCTTGGAGGGCGTCGCAGGTGTTTGACCAAATGACTCCCGCACCGGCGATGACGATCGGCTGCTTCGCTTCGGCGAGTAGTTTCGCCGCTCGCTCAAAGCTGGTTGGGTTGATCGGCGCCGAGGGGATGTAGCCGCGCCGTACAATGGTATCTGGGAACGGGTTCTCCGTCTTGGCGATGAACACATCTTTGGGAATGTCGACCAGAACGGGTCCCTTTCGACCTGTGTTGGCAAGGTAGAACGCCTCTTCCAGAATGTAAGGCAAATCGGCAACATTTTTGACTAAGTAGTTGTGCTTGGTAATCGGGATGGTGATGCCCTGGATATCGGTCTCTTGGAACGCATCGGTTCCAATCGCCCAGCTATTCACGTTACCGGTGAGGCAGACCATTGGAATGCTGTCCATCATCGCGGTCGCGATTCCGGTGACGAGGTTGGTGGCTCCTGGCCCACTGGTGGCGAGGCAGACGCCGACCTTGCCGGTCGCCCGGGCGTAACCATCGGCCATGTGGGCGGCGCACTGCTCGTGCCGCACCAGGATATGCCGGATCTCCGGCCAGTTCAGAATTTCGTCATAAAGAGGTAGCACCACTCCGCCGGGGTAGCCAAAGAAGGTGCCTATCCCGTGTCGGCTCAGGGCCTCCATCACTATTTTTGCTCCAGATCGATTCATCTTGCATAGTCTCCCGTAGCCCATCATCGGGCTCGTTTTCGCGACAACTGCGTCACTCGACTTTGACAAGACTCATCTTCGAGATGTCAAAAAAAATCGGTCTTCCCGTTTGGGAAGACCGATTCGTGTTGCTGTTGGTCTTCCCAGGTTTAAGGCGTAATAATAAGCCCAATAAGGAGGACGCTAAGAATCCCAAGAAGCGAAAGACCAAGCGAATTGATCGCGTTGAAAACTCCCTTCAAAGACTTGCCGTTCAGCATTGAGGTTGATTATAGCGGAGTTATCCACATTTTGCTAGGGTGCCAGTAAATTTGTTCGGGTGTAATGATTTGAGATGGCGATTTCGTTTGCGCACACGGCTGAGGGAATGATTGTGAGACGCCCAGAAGGGATGTTTTTCGTTGCTGATACCGACGGTCAGCTTGCGCCCTTTGCCCGTCAGCAACTCCGGGCTGAAGAGTTCTTTGAGGTTTGTCGCTCCGCAGCCGAGCCTTTCAATTTTTCAGACGACACTTTGCTGCTTCCAAACATCTTTCCGGGGATCACACCGGTGCTCGGGGCCGGAGTTACCTTTGCCAACTCACTCAGGGAACGACGACTTGAGACACTTCGGATGGGCTCGCTTGACTCAGTTAGCGATGACGGGAGGGCTACTCCTTACGATGTTGTTTACGATACAAACAATCCACCCGAAGTATTTTTTAAAGCGACGGCTGATGGACACATCGCGCCAGACAACGAAATCTGGATCCGGCCAGACGGTGCTCCGGGCGGAGGCATGGGGTCAAGCGTTCCAGAGCCGGAGAGAGTTCTATTGATCAACCGTTACGGGGAGATAATTGCTCACACCGTGGGTTCGGATACTACCGCAAGGCAACTAGAAAGCTTGAGCCCCCTTTACCTCCCAGCTGCCAAGACTTATCCGGGGTGCACAACCCTATGTCATTGGTTCACGATCTATGATCCTGGACTTGAAGTAAGGATTTCGATGGAAGTATTACGGGATGGAGTGCAATTGTACTACGATGAATACTCGAGCGCCACGATGAAGCGCACGCCAGAAAGTCTCGTGCGACACGCCAGAACCCTTGCACCTAATGGCCTTGGCTACTTCCTTCAAGGCTTCGCGCTCTTCACCGGAACCGGTATCATTCCCCCCGTCGAATTCTCCCTCCAAGCCGGAGATAAAGTGATCATCGACAGCCCACAACTCGGCCGAATCGACGCGACAACAAAAATCGTCGAGTTCAACTTCTAAGCCATGAGTGAACACCTTTTCCGAACGTCGAACCTCGACTTCCCCCTCAAAAGCCCAGGCCCTGACGGTTCGCTCGATTACACACCGGATGATCTACTCAACCGGCCGAGTGGCGATCTTTTTGGCATCTCGCAAAACGCCGGAATGAGCGGAAAGGGTAGCGGAGCGACCGACCCAAACATGGTCATTCTGAGCACCCTTGGCGGTTGGCCGGGAGCGGCTCTGGGTGCGCATACTGGACACAACGAACTCTACAAGCTCGTCGAAACCGCCGCTCAAGAATTCAAGAACTTGGGACAGCTCCCTTTCGCCCTTTACACCAGCGACACTTGCGACGGGCGAACTCAAGGCACCATCTGGGCAAACATCAGCCTTGCATCACGCAATATCATCTACAAGTCGCTGGCCACTCAGTTGAGAGGAATTCCTTGTGCCGAGGGCGTACTTGGAATCGCAACGTGCGATAAAGGACTCCCGGCGATGACGATGCTCATCGCTTCACTTCGCCAGTTTCCGGGCAACCTACCCGGCATCATCGTCCCCGGTGGAGTCACCCTTCCGCCCGAAGAAGGCGAAGATGCAGGAACCATCCAATCCCTCGGGGCCCGGTTTGCCAAAGGTCTGGTGAACCTGGACCAAGCCCAAGATCTGGGCTGCAAAGCCTGCGCGACTCCCGGCGGCGGTTGCCAATTTTTTGGAACGGCGGCGACCGCGCAGTGTGTCGCCGAGGCAATGGGACTGGCATTGCCCCACTCCGCTCTTGCGCCAAGCGGGTTTGACATCTGGACTGACCTAGCTCGCGATTCGGCTAGTGCTATCGTCCAGCTACGTGATCGAGGGATTGGCGTGAAGGACATTCTCACCGAGGCGTCGATTCGGAACGCGATGGTGATTCACGCAGCGATGGGCGGCTCAACGAATCTGCTGCTGCACATCCCGGCAATTGCCCACGCCGCCGGGCTGCGGCGCCCGACTCGAGAAGATTTTCTGGAGATCAACCTCAAGGCTCCGCGGATTGTGGACTGCCTCCCAACCGGGGTACACCCCACCGTTCGAGTCTTTATGGCGGGTGGTGTCCCGGAAGTGATGCTCCATCTCGCCGAACTTGGGCTCCTCGACCTAGAGGCAAAAACAGTCACCGGCCACACACTGGGCGAGAACCTAGAGGCATGGCGCAATTCAGAGCGACGCCGGATCTTGCGCGAAAGACTTCAACAAGAAGACGGTGTGGAGCCCGACGATGTGATTCTTCCGGCTGCTAAAGCCAAACAATTGGGATTCACCTCCACGGTTGCGTATCCGACGGGAAACATCGCCCCCGAGGGCAGCGTTGTCAAGGCAACTTCAATCCATCCCCGACTCCTCGATGTGAACGGCGTCTATCACAAGGTCGCCCCTTGCCGGACCTTCACCAATGAGGCCAGTGCGATTCAAGCCGTGAAGGACGGCACGATCCAACCTGGAGAGGTCGTCATCATCATGTGCCGAGGCCCCCTCGGCGCGGGGATGCCAGAAACCTATGAGGTCACCGCCGCTCTCAAAGGCGTCCCCGAACTCTCTGACTGCGCCCTCATCACCGATGCCCGCTTCTCCGGCGTTACGACTGGCCCATGCTTCGGCCACGTTTCTCCCGAAGCACTGGTCCCCGGATCACCGCTCGGGAAACTTCAGGACGGAGACATGATCGAAATCAAGCTCGACACAAAGACGATGATCGGCTCCATCGATGCTCTCATCGATTTAGAATCTCGCGCGACTCGGACCGACTTGGAGCGCGACCCGTATCTTCCGGACTACATCCAGCAATGGGCTCTAGTTCAACACTTTAGCGGCGGCGTTTGGGGTGGCTGCGTCGAGGATATACGGGCCCTGACTTTGCTTCTCGACAGAAGCTAGTCGGCAACGACGTCCATTGAGAGAATCAGATCGCCTGCGAATTGGAAAGTGTGTTTCACTTGGGCATCTGCAAGCACGTCTCCCTCAAGGCTTTTGACCACCTGGTGGACTGTGACGACCACAGCGCCGTCAGGCGAAAATGCAAACTCCACGGGCTCGACTTTGGGATCGATTTCGGACCATTGCTCAGTCCAATAGGCTCGAACTTCTTCACGTCCGGTCACATGGCCGCCCTTGAAAGCACGAGGCCAGGAAATATCGGATGCCATTATGGCCAGGGCTGCGTCGATGTTCCGCGCATTGAAAGCAATATAAGCACGTCGAAGGAGGTCGAATTTGAGTTCGATTGTGTCTTGCATTTTAGGGATTCCTCGACAGGTCTGCTAGCATCACACTGCTCTCAGCAAGTCTTGATCTTCCTTTACGCCACGTTGGTTAACCATGCGTCAAACTAACTCAGTGACATCTGGAAACTCTGAAAACATCGAGATCAGGCGAATCGGAGACGGTGAAATCGAAGTAGTAAGAGCACTGCTCCTTGCGAATGGTTGGGGTGCCCGACTGCGGGATGCTGATAGATTTCGAGAGGTGATCCATCGATCGCACTTCGCATTGGTGGCGGTCAGTGATTCCAAAGTCGTTGGCTTCATCAGAGCGATCAGCGATGGGTGGTACAACGCCTACATCTCCATGGTCGTCGTCCATCCCGAGTATCGCCGCCAGGGCATCGCCACAGCCTTGATGAACCACATGATGGCCGACGGCGAAGAAATGACTTGGGTGCTGAGAGCGGGCAGGGACGGAGTCAGTGGGTTTTATGAAGGTCTCGGATTCTCCAATTCAGAAGTCGCGATGGAGCGCACGCGAAAGAGTAACTAATCCCTCCTCCAAGATGCGGTATCGTTCAGTTGAACCGCATCGAGGCAATCAACTATGGATTTCGAGAACCCAAAACTTCCTTCGCGCCGCACCTTGCTCAAAGCATCTGGAACCCTTGCCGCAGGCTCACTATTGCCTTCGCTAGGATTCGGAAATGTTCACATGAGCAACGACGAAACGATCCAGGTCGCACTGGTTGGATGTGGCGGACGCGGCGGCGGGGCGGCGGCAAACGCAATGTCGGTTCCCGGGCAGACCCTCAAGCTGGTGGCAGTTGCTGACGTATTCGCAGACCGCATGAACGATTGCGTCGGGAATCTTGAAAAAGGATTCAAAGCGAAAATGGATCTGCCAAAGGATCGGCAGTTCCTCGGTTTTGATGCTTACAAAGAAGCGATGGACTGCCTCAAGCCAGGCGACATCGTCATTCTGACCACACCTCCCGCGTTCCGTTGGGTTCACTTCCAGTACGCAATTTCGAAGAAGCTCAATATCTTCATGGAGAAGCCGGTGAGCACCGACGGACCTTCGGCTCGCAAGATGCTGGCGTTGGCAGAAGAAGCTGAGAAAGCTGGGCTTAAGATCGGGGTCGGCCTCATGTCGCGCCACTCGGTCGGACTTCAGCAACTGCACGAGAAGGTGACGAACGGCGATCTCGGAGAAATTCTTCTTCTGCGCGGCTACCGGATGCACGGCCCTGCCGCCTCGTTCGAGTCGACGCCGAAGCCAGACGGCATGACTCACTTGGAGTATCAGATCCGGCGATTCCACAGCTTTCTCTGGGCCTCAGGTGGATGCTTTAGCGATTTCTACATCCACCACGTCGATCATCTTTCTTGGATGAAGAATGCCTGGCCAGTGAGCGCGCAGGGAATGGGTGGGCGCCACTACCGAACAAACTCCGATGGAGTTCCTTTGATTGATCAGAACTTTGATTCGTACTCAGTTGAATACACCTTTGAAGACGGAACCAAGTTCATCTTCGATGGTCGCTGTGTCGAGGGTGCCCACGGAGTGTTCTCAAGCTACATTCATGGCACCAAGGGCTCGGCAATCGCAGCGCGGAGCGGAGACTGCAATGGGCCGTCGGCGACTTTTGCCAACCAAACGATGACTGGCACCCCAACTTGGATCGCGACCGACAAGAGCAACCCGTATCAGAACGAGTGGAACACGCTGGTGAAGAATATCCGTGCGAATACGGCCTACAACGAAGTCAAGCGTGGCGTTCATGCAAGCCTTGCGACGGCGATGGGCCGCATGGCGGCACACACCGCCCAAGTAGTGACCTTCGACCAAATGCTGAACTGCGAGCACGAGTTTGCGCCTGGAGTGGATAAGCTGACGTACCAATCCGATTCGCCACTGATGCCCGGAGCGAACGGAAAGTATCCGGTGCCTCAGCCGGGTCGATTGGTTGATCGGGAATATTAAGGTATCCCCGGCGTCTCGCCGGGTCTTTCGATTCCGGGGGGACGCTCGAGTTACTTCGCGACTTTGATGAAAACTTGGGTGCCGGGATAGAGCCTTTGTAGCTTTGCTCGGCCCTTCTCGTCCAGCAGAGTCAGGGCGGTAGAAAGCGGATCGGTCGTGAAGCCGTTCGGGGCGATAATGGTCGCTTGAACCCGGTCGGAGAGACCATAACCGGTGCGGGTATCGACCACATGGGAATAGCGTACGCCGCCAATCTCGACAAACTGTTCGGTATCGCCAGATGACGAGACTGCACAATTTTTGAGATGGAGCGTTTTTGCGGCATTTGGAATCTCGACTTCCCAGCCTTCCTTCTCGGGTGGAGCTTCGCCAAGAACGAGGTCGCCACCCATTTCGATCAGGGCAATCTTGATGCCGTTAGTTTGCAATGCTCGAAGTGCCTGGTCGGAGGCGTAGCCTTTGGCGATCCCTCCTAGATCAAGCTTCATCCCGTCTCGGTCCAGCCAAGCGGTCTGGCTCCTCCGATCAAGATGCAGGAATCGATAACTGACCAAGCCTTGCGCGGCTTTGATCTCCTCGATGGAGGGAAGCACTTTGCTCTTCCGAGCTTTCCGCCAGAGTTGAACGAGTGGGCCGACCGTGCAATCGAATCGCCCGTCCGTCTGCTTCGATATGTGCTGGCTACGGTCAAGAACCTTGAATAGATCGGGTGATAGCTTGATCTTTGTGCCACGCGGTTTTGCGCAAAACTGCATGAGCTCGCTGCTTGGACGGTAGTCACTCATCGCCTGCTCAAGCTCAGCGATGCGTTTAAAGGCGGCCTCGGCAGCCCGGTTTGCGGCACCCTGTGACGAAGCGTATAGAACGATACGGGCATCGATGCCCATGTGGTACTCGACTAAGGTAAAACGGGTGAGTTGTTCAGCCTTCTGGGTCGTCTGACCTTGAGGGACTGAGAATGCCCCCACAAGCCCGAGCACACCTGCTATGACCACTCTCATTGTTGCCCTTTCGCTCATATCGCCTGTTCAGGATACGACAAAGAAGCCGGCTCCTTATACGGAATCGCTCCCTAATTCGGTGGTGAAGATCAACATGGTGCCGATTCCAGGAAGCAAAACGGTGAAACCGTTTTTTATGGCTACGACGGAAACTTGCTGGGAGGCGTTTGATGTGTTTCTGCAGAGCGGTCCACCATCTAAGCCTTATGAGCAGGCGGTTTTTGCCCCCGATGCTGTTGCAAGACCCAGCCGGAGCTACCACCTCCCGGATCGCGGATTCGGACATCGTGGATTTCCGGTTATCAGCGTAAGCTACACGAACTGCGAGATGTTTTGCCGGTGGCTCTCGTCCGTAACGAAGAAGAGGTATCGGCTCCCGACTGAGGCGGAGTTTCTTCATGCCGCAACCGCCGGGGCAAAGGTGCCTTGGAAAATGACAGCAGCGGAGATTGACAAAGTTTCCTGGAACTATGCGAACATCGAAGAAATGACCAGTGCGGTCGCAAAGAAGGCACCGAACGCTTTCGGACTTTACGACACGTTGGGAAATGTCGGCGAATGGTCAACGGATGTAAAGGGTGAGCCTGTCTTATGTGGGCCAACGTTCATGCAGAACCCCGAAGAAGTCTCGCCAAGCTTCAAGCAGAAATGGATTCCGGCCTGGCAAGAGTCCGATCCTCAGATCCCAAAGAGCCGCTGGTGGCTGTCCGATGGCCCTTTCTGCGGGTTCCGAATCGTTTGTGAGGGGTGATGGTCTCGCTCGTAGCGGCCACGGTCTTGGGGCAGAGCACTTTTGAAGTCGGTCCGGCGACGGGCAAGCGCATTGTTCTGATCGGAGGGGATGAGGAGTACCGCTCGGAGGAGATGCTCCCGCAACTAGCGAGGATTCTCTCAGATCGGCATGGCTTCCGTTGCGCGGTGGTGCTTTCGCAAAACGCGAATGGTGAGATCGACCCAGAAAACCAGACTTCTGCTCCAGGAATCTCAGCTCTGGACAAAGCGGATTTGTGCATCTTCATGATCCGATTCCGGCACTATTCCGACGCTGACATGGGTCACTTCGTGCGCTACTTTGAGTCGGGCAAGCCGATCATCGCCATTCGGACTAGCACTCATCCGTTTCAATATCCTAAGGATTCCTACAGTCCGTACCGGTTGTGGAGTTGGGACTCGAAGCAGTGGCCTGGCGGCTTCGGTAAGCAGGTTTTAGGAGAGAGGTGGGTGAGCCACTGGGGTAACCATGGCGTTGAGGCAACCAGGGGAGTTCCCGTCTTGGGGCACCCAATTCTAGCAGGAGTAGATGGGCTGTTCGGGACGACCGACGTCTATGAGGCAGCACCCCCGCCTGATGCAAAGATTCTGATGCGAGGTGAAGTTTTGCGATCGCTCGACCCGAAGGCGCCCGCGGCAACGGGGTTGAGGAAAACCCGGACTGGAGCAGAACAGGGCTTGAACGAGCCGATGATGCCAATCGTCTGGACCAGGGAAGTTCCCAACCGAGTCGTCACAACAACTTTTGGGAGTGCAACGGACTTCCTTGATGATCGCTTCCGAGGCCTCCTTGTCAACGCCACTTTTTGGGGACTCAAGAAACAGGTTCCTCTAAGGGCAGATGTTCGATTCGTCGGTGACTACCGCCCATCCCCGTTCGGTTTTGGCAAATTCAAACGAGGCGTGCGTATCGAGGACCTTTAGGCCAAGATGTCCTTGACGATGTTTCCGTGAACATCAGTAAGCCGGTAGTTTCTACCGCCGTGGAAGTAGGTGAGTTTGGTGTGATCAATTCCAAGTAAGTGGAGCATCGTTGCGTGCAGATCATGGATGTGGACTTTATCCTTCACGGCAAAGAACCCGTAATCGTCAGTCGCACCATACTTGATTCCCGCCTTGACTCCGCCTCCGGCAAGGATCGTCGTGAACCCGTGCGGGTTGTGGTCTCGACCGTCGGTTCCTTGTGCGACCGGCGTTCGACCAAACTCTCCGCTGATGATGACCAGGGTGTCCTTCAACATTCCGCGAGCCTTGAGGTCCTTGATCAAACCAGCGATAGGTTTGTCCACTTCCATGGCATTGCTGCCGTGATCCTTCTTGAGCGCTTCGTGCTGATCCCACTTGTAGGAGTGGGTGACTTGGACAAAGCGAACGCCCTTTTCACTGAACCGACGGGCAAGCAGACATTGGTGTCCAAAATTGCGAGTTTTTGGATCATCCAGACCATACAGCTTCTTGGTCTCTTCGGATTCTCCTGCAATCTCTTGTAGCTCGGGGGCGGCGAGCTGCATTCGGAAGGCAAGTTCGTAGGAGTTGATCCTTCCTTCTAGTGCCGGATCTGGACCGATGTGACCGAGCTGGTCGAGTCCCATTTGCCGCATCAGTTCGATTTCGAGTTTCTGAGCTTCGGCAGGGGTCTCGTCGTTATGGATGAACGGGATTCGAGCATTAGGGGCCTCGATTCCGGCGTTTCCGATCGGCGTTCCCTGGGTGTACGCGGGGAGGAATGCCGAGCTCCAGTTGTTGACCCCGCCGTGGCCCAGGGTCGGGCAGATGGTGAGAAAGCCGGGAAGGTTTTGGTTCTCGGTGCCAAGGCCGTAGGTGACCCATGATCCCATCGAAGGGCGGACGAATGTATCGGAGCCAGTATGCAGTTCGAGCAAGGCCGCGCCGTGGCGCGAGTTAGAACCGTACATCGAGTTGATGAAGCAAAGATCATCAACACACGAGCCGACATGAGGGAAGAGGTCGCTGACCTCGATTCCACTCTCGCCGTAGTGCTTGAACTCCCAAGGGCTTTTCAGAAGGTTGCCCGTAGGCGAAGAGACAATGCGTGGCATTTCGCCGGTGAACGGTTTACCGTGGTCGCGGGTCAGAAGAGGTTTGGGGTCGAACGTATCGACCTGCGAAGGACCACCATGGAGGAAGACGAAGATTACTCGCTTCGCCCGCGCCGGGTACATCGGTGCCTTTGGCGCCAGCGGATTCCTCGACTGCTGAGCATTGGCTTCATCGGCAAGCAAGCCGAGGAACGCCATGTTCCCAAATCCTAACGCACTTGCCCGAAGAAGGTCGCGTCTTGAAAGCTGGTCTCTATTCCACATAAATAAACTCGTTCGCTCCGATCATGGTCTTGCACAGACTCTGCCATGCACTCAGTTTAGGTTCTTTTGATTTGGCATAGGCCTGCTCAAACTTTGCGAGATAGGTTAATGACCGCTCAATCTCCTTCTGGCTCGCGAACCGGCCGAAGCATGAGCGAAACAGATTCTGGATTCTTGCCCGATCGTCGATATCCTTTCTCTCCAACAGTTTGGTCGCCTGAGCCTTCGTTGCATTTAAAACGACTTTGCCGTTCAGCATAAACAGAGCCTGCGGAGCAACGGTTGTACTCGCCCGATCACCATTCATCACAGTTGGGTCGCCGAAGTCGAACGCGGTGTACACATCGTAGACTGCAGCTCGAATAACCGGAAGATAAACCGCTCGTCGTGGGCTGTCGTATTGGATAGGGTTTGCGCTCTGGTCGTTCGTCACGTAAGCACGAGGTGGCAGGTTGATCATTGTTCCTCCCATTTTCCTGTCCAGGGTTCCTGAAACGAAGAAGATGCTGTCCCGAATCGCCTCTGCTTCTAATCGCCGTCGATTGAATCGCCATAGGTATCGATTGTCTGGGTCTTGGTTCGCAAACTTGGCGTCGTATTGAGTGCTCATCTGATATGTGCTAGAGAGCATAATGC
Organism: Armatimonadota bacterium; assembly: GCA_037138755.1. Taxonomy (NCBI): domain Bacteria; kingdom Bacillati; phylum Armatimonadota; species Armatimonadota bacterium. Next base: position 1,755,903 of record JBAXHT010000001.1, read on the forward strand.
GCTTCTGCAGTTTCTTCAGGCTCCACTGATCCTCTTTGACGAAACTCGTAGCGAGCCAGTCGAGCAACTCAGGATGCGAAGGCAGATTTCCAAGGATTCCGAAGTTATCGACCGATCCGACAAGTCCTTTGCCAAACTTCCATCGCCATGTTCGATTGACAAACACTCTGGCAGTTAATGGGTTAGTCGGGCTGGTGATCCAATTTGCCAATTCTAGGCGCCCGCTGTGATCCTTAGGAACGACGACTGGCTGATTCTTGGACATCACGACCGGAACTCCACGGTTGGTGTCTTCGCCGAGGGTCAGGTAGTTGCCTCGGAGGTGAACTTTCAAGTTCTTTGGAGCGGCCTCGCTCACCGCCATCGCGCGAGGAATCGTAGGCTTCGAGTCGTTCAGTCGTTTGATTTCTCCTTCAAGAAGTTTGAGCTCCCCAACTTTCTCAGGAGTGAAAAGGTGATCCGAGTTTTCGGGCAATTCTAGTTTTACGTCTGAGCCCGACCGGACTTGCTCGGCGACTCGAGCGACGACTTCGGGAATCAAGCCGGTTGGCACTTGCTTGGTCGGATGCATCTGTAAACGAGGAGTGAACAAGAAGCGATCAATGTGCGGGAAAAAGTTGTCCCGTTCGAACCGGACTTTATTAGTTCCTTGCTTCAGGACGACGATGCCTTCTGCAAACCACTTCTGATGCTGAGGGTAAAAGCCGCCCGTGCTCTGGTTCGCGGCGGAGGCAAGTGCCAGTTCCCCATTGACGTACACGCGAATTGCTCGGTTCTCTCCTGAGGCATACCGAATGTCGAGCTGATACGATCCGCTTGTGGCAACGGTGACCGAGTACTCCGCGATATTGGGATACATTCCCGCATTGTGGATCACCCCAATTTCTGGGCCATAACCACTTTTGTCTCTGGCGACATTCCCTTGAGTGAAGTCTTCCGCTTCAAGCACGACGGCGCCTTCTGGGCGGGGTCCGTTTCGATCGGTCAGGACTGTTTTAAGCTCAGCTTGATCCTTTTCGGATTGCAGAAATTCCTTGGCTGCCTCAACGTAGGCAGGCTTTTCGCTTTGAAGACGGTTCAGTAAGTTTTGTCTTTCTGCTTTTCTGACTGTGTCGCGTTGCGCAGTTCTTTCCTTCAAAGTTGCTTCGATTTTCTTGAGCCGCTCTTGCGGTTCTTTTGGCCCAAGCATTCGCTCTTGCCACTCGGCAACGACGGTGAACTTATCCATCGTCTTTGTTGACTTAAAAATCCCGGCCATCGAGTAGTAGTCTTTTGCGGTTATGGGGTCAAATTTATGATCGTGACACCGGGCACAGCCGACGGTCATCGCTAGCATCCCCTTGCTGAGGGTGTCAACTTGCTCGTCAATGATGTCAAGCTCTTGCTTTGCAGGATCATCCTCCGCAAGCATTTTTCCGCCCAGCGCGAGGTAACCCGTCGCAACAACCTGACTATCACCTGCCCCAGGTAGCAAGTCGCCAGCGATTTGCTCTTGGAAGAATCGGTTGATTGGCATGTCTTGGTTTATTGCTCCAATCACCCAGTCTCGATATCGCCAAGCATTTAGATAAACGAGGTTTTCATCTAGACCGTTGGAATCGGAGTAACGCGCAACGTCCAGCCAGTGCCGTCCCCAGCGTTCGCCATAAGCGGGAGTTGCCAGAAGACGGTCGATGATTTTTTCAAATGCGTTTGGGGTCTTGTCTGCAATGAATGCGTCGATCTCGGCAGGTGTTGGTGGTAGCCCGGTGAGATCAAATGTTGCACGCCTAATGAGCGTGGCTTTGTCAGCCGCAGGAGCGGGCTTCATGCCTTTTTCTTCAAGTTTCGCGAGTACAAACAGGTCGAGCGGAGACTGAGCCCAGGCTTTGTTCTTCACCTTAGGCAGAACTGGGGTCGTCGGAGGAACAAAAGCCCAGAACTGCTGATTTGCTTTCGTCGCAACTTTCGCGGGCCAGGGCCCGCCTGCTTTTCCCCAAGCAGATACGGCGGCGATTTCTGTTGCGCTCATCTTGCCTCCCGGAGGCATCTTCGTCGAGCCGTTGTACTCCACCGCGGCAGCTACTTTCTTGGCCATGGCCGCCGAAATCGGCTTGTCCAACCGGAGTCCGGCAATTTGCTGCTTGTCGCCGTGGCAAGCCAAACATTTCGAGACAAATACTGGCCTGACCTTCGACTCAAAATGAGCAGCCTGCTCGGGGGTCGCGGTAACCATTCCGACCTGCCCGGCGCTCGCAAGCGTGCCATACATTGCCAAGAACGATCCGGAAAGGATTGCTCCATTTCTGATTAGCTTGCTTTGTAGCTCGCGCGGCATGACCGAATTATACATAGCGAACTGAGCGAGTCTTCTCTGAATCGGGAAACTAGGCGAGGATTGCTGGCCGCCGATTGCAACTTTCCAGAGTTCGAGAACTGAGAAGCAGTGCACTGCAGAGTCCGCACTTCAAACTATCGGGACAGCACAAATTTCGATAAACAGAAAAGTCGAGGTTGGGATTCACTAGACAGGCAGGGAGCGTTGGCCCAAATACTTGGCGATCCTTGCAACTCTCGACTGATCGGAGTCCCGATCCGATCCGCGGAAAACCTAGTAGCTTTGAGACGCTCAGCCGCAGGGGAGTTGAAACCGCCTAAGACTTTTCGGTCCGGAATATACAACCCACTGCTTTTGTTCGCGACATCTTGATGGGTTTGCGGAGTAACGTCAAATCAAGCGCCACCCTCAAGTCAAAGTGTTTGGGTTCCGCTCGAATCTTGCCAAAGTCAACAGCACGGTCGTCTATTCGACCTCGATAAATGATCTGGCCCCCTTTCGAGATGACTACTGCCTCGGGAGAAACTGTTGCGCCAGCGCGTTTGGCGAGCGAATGAATCGAATCTAGGACAAGTGTGCAGTCAAGGCCATAGTCCCGAGCGTGTCGTTTTGCATCTTCCCGGTTCAGATTTGTGTCCGCGTAGACCACGGAAAATTGGACGCCTTTTTCCCCGTAGTGCTTGATAATACGCTTCAACTCTGGCGCGAACATGTTGGCGATCGGACAGTCTGTCAAAACGAACAATAGAACCAATGGTTGTTCCTTAGGGACAAAAGGATCGAAGATGGCTCCTTCGGTGGTCACCCATCGACCTGGTTTAAATTGTCGGTTCATTTGCCCAAGGGTGAAGCTGCCAATCAGCAGTAGTGCTACGGCTCCGAGTGCTGCCCTTACCCTGGCATAACCACCTGCCCGGATCCGCTGAGATTCTGACATACTAGGTGAATTATGCCGAATCTAAAATCCATGATTATCGTGCTGTCGAGCTTTGCAGCCTTCGGCTTCGGAACGTATCAAGCATCTTCAAGCCCGGACACCCCTACATTCTCGAAAGATGTCGCCCCAATTCTTTATAAGCGTTGCGCCTCCTGCCATAGTGACAGTCGCATCGCTCCATTTTCGCTTGTAGGCTACGCGAACGTAAAGAGCCGAGCGGACACTATCGTTGGCGTAACACAGTCCAACTTCATGCCGCCTTGGAAAGCCAAAGCAGACTATGGCCACTTCCGAGACGTTGCCGCCTTGACCAAGCAAGAGAAGAATGTTCTAAAGCGATGGGCTGAAACTGGGACAAAAGAGGGCAACCCGGCGGAAACGCCAAAGCCACCCACGGTAGTTCCTGGTTGGCGACTAGGCAAACCGGACTATCTTCTCGTGCCAGGCAAACTGACCCCGATTCCCGCCGAGGGCAGAGATTTCTTTCGTGACTACTTGATTGATCCGCAAGTCACAAAACCAACGTGGATCCGAGCAATCGACTTTCAACCCAAAGAACAAGGCACCGTACACCATATCATTCCGTCGCTCATCAAGAAAGAGGAAGCTGAGAAACTGCGAAAGATCAAGTTTGATTTTGATGATGACAGTTGGAAGCCAGAGTCGACGCAGAGCGCAGAGGTCTACAATGTTCTTGGATTCTGGTCGACAGGAGCACCGCCGTTCGAATCTCCGGAAGGGACCGCCTTTCTTGTTAATCCCGGAGACTGCTTTATCCTTAATGTTCACTACAAACCGAAAGGAAAGCCGGCAACGGAACAACCACAGGTTGCGCTCTACACCCAAGAGTCCGCCCCTAAAGATGAGATGTCGGTTAACGTAGTCGCGTCTGGTGACATCTACATACAGCCGGGCGAAAAAAATGCCCGATTCTACGCGATCGGGCCAGTAACCCAACACGATACAACGATCTATGCCGTTTGGCCGCATATGCATTACCTTGGGAAGACCTTCAAAGCTTGGGTCAAGTTTCCGGGCGGCTATTCAAAACCGTTAATAGCGATCGACAGTTGGGACCCGGATTGGCAACTGCTCTACTACCTCCAAGAACCGATGCAAGTTCCGAAGGGCTCCAAGATTTACGTGACCGGCACGTATGACAACTCTAGAGACAATCCGCGAAACCCACATTCGCCGCCGAGCGTGGTCGAAGCTGGAGAATCATCACGAGATGAGATGCTCTTCTTCGAGGTGTTTCGGGTCGAGCACAAGCCGAAGGAGAAGGTCGAAACAAAAAAACCTCCCACTGGTTAATCGCCGCTGAGCCAGGTTGTAAGCCTGTGTTTTTGGGGGGAAAGTGGGTCTGACGAGAATCGCTATTTATGTTTGGGTTCTTAGCAAGAAAACTCGGGTTAGAACCTACGAGTACTCACCGCTTACAGTCCCCATTCCGCACGCAAATTGATAAGACTTCTCGAACCAGCTGTTGCGACGTTGCTCCGACATAAGAACTCGAAATCCTAGAACAGCGGTTGGGAGGAAGAAGCAAAGTCCTACTTGATCCAGACGATCGGTTCTCTTCTCACTCTTGCTCTGGCGGAATCGGTTACTTGAATTGAAGCAGAGGCCGCCGAAAACAGCTTTCGACACATCTATAGAGTTGAGTGGTGGAGAATAGGGGGCTCGAACCCCTGACCTCTTCCATGCCATGGAAGCGCTCTCCCAGCTGAGCTAATTCCCCACTCGTAAGCTTTGGACCATCGGCCTTCGGCTTTCAGCGGATGTGGTCCACTAACCAAGATATTACCTCAGCGGTACATCGGGTGCAAGTGGCGGAGGGCACGGTAATCTTCGGATTGTGCTGACTCGCCGAGAAGCGATTGTGGGGATTGCCGCGATTCCTTTTGCCACGCGAGCTAGCTCCCCGAACTCAAGAAAGATGGTCTATCCTCCTCGACTCAAGCCCGGCGACCTCGTCGCCATCCTCTCGCCGGCCGGGGCTGCGGAGTCCGAAGAGAGTTTGGCGCATGCCGTCTTGAACGTCGAGTCGCTAGGCTTGCGCGTCAAACGGATGCCGAATCTTGGCCGGCGGTGGGGGTACCTTGGCGGCACCGACGAGCAACGCGCGGGTGATCTCAACGAGGCGATTCGGGATGATGAAGTGAAAGGGATTATCTGCTTGCGTGGCGGATACGGGACGATGCGGATTCTGCCAATGTTGGACTACAAGGGGTTCTCGCAGAACCCCAAAGTGCTGTTGGGCTACAGCGATATCACTGGATTATTGAATGCGTTCACTCGGAAGTCGGGCGTGGTCACCTTTCATGGCCCGATTGCTGAGGCTAAGTTATTGGGCTTCGAGGGCGAGAATGTTAGGCGCGCGATCATGGAGGGCGAAACACTTGATCTCTTTCCAAACCCGACCGTTTTGGCGGGAGAAGCAGTGTATCCGCCACTCCGCACGATTCAACCGGGCACGGCCAAGGGCCGTCTGATCGGGGGGAATCTCAGTCTGATCGAGCCGTGCGCGGGAAGCCCTTATGGTTCGGATTTCAAAGACGCGATTCTATTTATGGAAGACGTAGCCGAAGCTCCGTATCGTGTAGACCGAATGCTCACTTCGCTCTGGCTCAGAGGAGAGCTGCAAAAGCTGAAGGGAATCGTTTTCGGCGATTTTCGGCTGCCTCGCGACGAGCCGGTCGATCCGGGCCCGGACTCTTTTTCGATGGACCAAGTATTCGATAATCTGCGGATGTGGGTGAAGTGCCCGATTTTTTGTGGACTCCATGCAGGGCATATTCGCGACAAGCTGACTTTTCCGATTGGGGGAATGGTTGAGATGGACGCCGATGCACGAAGCTTACGATTCCTTGATTAGTCTCGCTGCTCTCGCCGGGCGGGCGAGACGCCCCGACTTCTTCGGGATGTACCACCTGCGGTCCCAGTAGATGCTTCACATAGCCAACGGTGCATAATCATAGTCAGTATGTTGGCGCTCCTCTTGCTTGCCCTGAACAAAGCCGCCATCGTCGATATGAAGGTTGACGCCACAAAGACCGGCGTCAAGGTGAGCCCGAGCCTCTACGGAATCTTTTTTGAAGAGATTAACTGTGCCGGCGATGGCGGAATTTATCCGGAGTTGGTGCGGAATCGGTCGTTTGAGGATAGCGACAAACTGGTCGATTGGAAAGTCGTCAAGGGTTCAGCCCGGGTGAGCAACGGAGCTGCCGAACTTGCTCCGGGGACGGTACTTACCAACCCTGGCTTCTACGGCATGAACGTCGTGAAGAATGACCGCTACCAATTTACGCTGCGCTACTCGGCTCCGGAAGATTTGATGGTCACGGTGATGTTCGAGGGAACCGGACAACCGCAGTCGAAGACGGTGGTTCTGAAAGCGGCCACTGAGGGGACGAAGACGTTTGACTACGAGGCAGTAGCGACCGACCCCAAATCGTCGCTGTGGTTAGCGACCGATAAAGCCGTGAAGCTCGATTTCGTCAGTGTTTTCCCTAAGAAGACCTTCAAGAACCGCGAGAATGGGCTTCGCCCAGATTTGATGAACTTGCTGACGGAGATGAAGCCGAGCTTCATGCGCTTCCCCGGTGGGTGTTGGGTCGAAGGCGATACGATGGCGTTCGCCATGCGCTGGAAAACGACGATCAACGATTTGCACTTACGAAAAACCCTGCCCAACATCTGGGGTTATGTGAGCACCAACGGCTTGGGCTACCACGAGTACTTGCAGATGTGTGAGGACCTCAAGGCCGACCCCCTGTTCGTGGTGAATGTCGGAATGTCGCACAAAGAAGTCGTCCCCATGGACAAGATGGGTGAGTTTGTAGACGACGCGCTCGATGCGATTGAGTACGCAAATGGCCCTGTTACATCGCAGTGGGGCGCGGTTAGAGCTAAGAATGGACATCCAAAGCCGTTCAACTTGAAGTACTTGGAGATTGGCAACGAGAATGGAGGGCCAGCCTACAACGAGCGGTACAAGCTGTTCTATGACGCGGTGAAAGCTAAGTACCCAAGCGTCATCACCATTGCGAACCTCTGGGGTGGACTACCGACCAGCGCACCCATCGAAGTGATCGACGAACATTACTACAACAACCCGTCGTTCTTCTTCCGGAACGCGAATCGCTACGACAACTACGACCGAAAAGGTCCAAAGATTTATGTCGGCGAGTACGCCGTCACAAGCGGTTGCGGAAACGGCAACCTCATTGCCGCGCTGAGCGAGGCGGCGTTTATGACCGGAATGGAGCGCAACAGCGACGTTGTTACAATGTCGTCGTATGCTCCGCTATTTGCAAACGTCGATAAGAAAGCTTGGAACCCGGATCTGATCTACTTCAATTCAAACCAGGCCGCCGGAACTCCGTCTTACTTCGTTCAGAAGATGTTTGCTCGGAATCGACCGGATGTCACGGTCGAGACCGACGTTCCCAAACTTCCAGAAGTGAAGAGCTACTTCCAACCAGGTGGAGTCGGGATCGGTACCTGGATCACCAAGGCCGAGTTCAAGGAGATGTCGGTCACCGAAAACGGCAAAACGACCCAACTCGACCCGGCGGCATTCAAGAAGGAGCGTGGAGATTGGACGATCAAGGATGGAGTTGCCACCCAGAATTCGATGAGCGAGCGATGTCGGCTCGTCTTGCCGATGCCTAAGTCGAACACGTATACGTTCCGAACCAAGGCACGCAAGATCAGCGGAAACGAAGGGTTCCTGCTCACCGTCGGTCACCAGGATGAGTCCCGATGGGTCTGGCTGAACCTCGGTGGTTGGCGCAACACTGAACACGGCGTTGAGTGGAACGGCTCGGGGCGGATCACGAACAATATTCCAGGCAAGATTGAAGCTGGTCGATGGTACGACATCGAGATCGACTACTCGCCTGAGCGAATAGTCTGCAGACTGGATGGTGAGAAAATCTTTGACGAAAAGGCTCCCAGTAGTCCGGTCTTTTTCCAAACCGCCGGGATTGATCGGCAGGCGAACGAACTCATCATCAAGGTCATCAACGGCAGTGGGGGATCAGTCAGCACCAATTTGAATCTGCAAGGTGCAAAACCTGATGGCGTAGCTAAGATTGAGATCCTTCGCCACGACGACCCGATGGCAGAAAACACGCTGGACAATCCGAGAAATGTCGCTCCAATGCAGTCGAAACAGAGATACTCTGGTGGGCGACTCATGTACGATGCAAAGCCTTACTCACTGGGCATTGTTCGGGTTCCGCTACGATAAGTCGGAAGTCTTAAACTCGAGGATGGCTGGCTCGAAAGGGAAGCCTTCCTTGCTTTCATAGGACTCGCCATACATGTTTCCAAACTGATACCTGTACGCCTTGTTTGGTTCCAGTTTTAGGTTGAATTCGACTGACGTGCCATCGGGACTCCAATGGCCTCCGGAGGACCCGTCGGGCCAAGGCGTTAAGGTAGCGCCGATGAGTCCCTTGCGACCTGCGATCATAGGGCGATCAAACTTGACTTTCAGGATGTTGACGCCAGGGGAGACGGTCTCCCCGGCCCGGATCGAGGTGCTCTCAATCTTAGGAATCTTGGCCAGGTTAGTCTCGAGATCAGCCGCTTCCCTCCGGAAGAACTCAGCAACACGAGGCATGAAATCTTTGAATTTGGGATACTGCTTTCGCTCAGACTGAAACTGATCAATGAGATCAACGAGCCTCTTGGTCCAGAAAAAACCTCTTCGATGCTCGGCGGCGAGAGCTTCTTTGGCTTCCGACGACGACATTCTTTCTTGAGCGAACTTCACGGTCATTGCTCGCACCAGCGACTCTTGAATCATTACTTTTGCGCTGCCATACGCCTGATCGGCCAGGATCGCCTTTCTTGAAGGGAAAATTCTTTCTGCGGAGTCGCCAAAGGAGTCCCACGTGGCATCTACATATCCATTTGTGTATGTATGGCAAAACTCGTGGACGACGCGAGCTCGATCATCAGAATCATAAACTGGCAACCCAGTTGAATCGTAGACAGTCCCCAAAATGGGCAGAATCTCCATTCTTGCCCTCGGATACGTGACAGTCATCCCGTAATTGGCGCCGCCATTCAAGAGCCCTGGAATCGCGGAGAAAGGGGCGTTCTTCCTCACGCCGAACATTCCGTCGAACCAAGCAGAATAGGGGTACTTCGCAAGTTCGTGGGAGAGACTTTCTGCGGCTTGACGATAGAACTTCGCTTCCGACGCGAAGAATCCGTTCGCGTCCGTAGCCTTCGTGAACTGCTCCAAAAGTTTTGCAAACGCCTTCGCATCGTCGAGCTTCCACCGACTCGAGAGGCTCTTCCGCAAGTCGCTATCGGCCATTTTGAACGCGAAGTTATCTGTTCGTAGGTGGACCGCAAATGACGCGACAGCGTCAAATCCAATTCCACTCTCCTCGCGAACTTTGAGGGCGTACTTCACGGCGGGATGATCCTTGTACTTCCCGAAGTGGGAATCGACCCGCTTAACATATGGCGCGTCCGCCGGAGCCATGCTGTATTCGTCAGCTTCGGCGAGGCGGAAGATGATCGATAAGAGCTCGACTCTCGGGTTGACCTGAACAGGTATGGAGTGCTGAACCAGAGTTCCAAGTATCGAGAGCACGACAAGCGGCATAACCACTTTACGCGCCGCATGTTTGTAGGAGTTCCCCTGCAGAATCTGACGTAGGAATCGGGGAATGTTCCATCATATAGGGATTCTATGAAGATTAACAAAACCTATGCAGCCCTTTACATTGACTTCGAAAACATCTATCACTATCTTCGCAAGCGAACGATTGATGCCGAGCGCACCCAAGATATCCTCCTCGAGCTAGTTCAAAACCTACGCAAGACTCTCAACGAGGAGCACGGGACAATGTGTATCGTCCAGTACGCCTACGCCGACTTCGAACAGATCGAGGTGAATGCGCAGGGTCAGCTCTTCCTGCTCGGCGTCGAAACCCGAAACGTGGTGGGTACTGAGCACAAGAACGCAGCCGATATGCGACTCTGCATCGATGTGATGGAGACAATGTACACCCGGAACGAGATCGACACGTTCGTGTTGATGGCGGGCGATCGCGACTACATTCCGGTACTTCAACACCTCCGAAAGCATGCGAAGACGGTTCAAGTCGTGGCATTTAAGGAGAACATTTCCGGTGACTTGCTGACCCTCGTCGGTGATGGCTACATTGACGCCTTCTCGCTCCTGAGTAAGGTTGCGATGAGCGAACTAGAAGTCGGCCGCGAGCGACTGAGCGAAGCGATGGCCGTTCAACGCGAAGCAAGCAACGAGCGAGCCGAGCAGATCGCCGAGGCTCGTGCTGTCGGGAAAATGAAGAAGGTGACCTTCGAGCGCGTCCAGCGAGTGGAAGATAAGAACATGCTGATTGCTCTCGAGGTCATGCTTCACAACTTTAAGGATAAACCCGAAGTCTGGTTCTCGCCATATCTAAATAAGCTCCGAAACGAGCTTCAGCACTTGGCGGAGTACGAGCGTAAAGCCATCGTTACGAATCTTGAAATGGCGGGGGTTGTTAAGGTCGAGAAACGGCGCGGAGAACCGCACGACTACTCGGTCTTGCTCGTCAACTGGGATCACCCGGACGTGCAAGAGCACAATCCTGACCTTCAGTAGCCATGCATCCCGCCCTCGAAACCATCCGATCATGCGTGGTCGGAACGCCTTTCGAGGGCGATTTGTATTTAGTCGGAGGGGCAGTCCGGGATTCTTTGCTGGGGCTCGACGGCTCAGATGACCTTGATCTCGTCTCGACTCAGCCCGCTTCCGCGCTGGTGGAGTTGCTTTGGAATCGTGGTGTCTGTGATTTCCATCCCGTCGTCTATGAGCGGTTTGGGACAGCAATGGTATCGGTTGGTGGGCAGAAAGTCGAGGTAGTCCAGACTCGACGGGAGTCCTACTCTGCTCGTTCCCGCAAGCCCTCAGTTCAGCCAGGGACGCTTCGCGAGGATGCTGAGCGGAGGGATTTCACGATCAACTCCTTGATGAGATCGCTTAACGATTGGTCGCTTGTGGATCCGCTCGGATGTGGCGTTGACGATCTTCAAAATGGTGTCCTCAGAACCCCGTTGGAACCTAGAAAGACATTCCACGATGACCCCCTCCGTATGCTCCGAGCCGTCCGATTCCGGCATCGGTTTGGCTTCTCGTATTTCGAAGGATTGGCGGAAGCGATTTCTATTTCGGCTCCAAGATTGAAGATCATTTCGACGGAAAGGATTCGAGACGAGGTGTTCAAAATGCTGCTACATCCTTCCGCGTCGGCTGCCTTGGACGACCTCTTGTCACTCGGCTTACTTGAGCAATTCTTGCCTGAGTTCCTTCCTCTCAAGGGTTGTGAGCAAGGGGAGTGGCACTACCAGGATGCCTGGGATCACACACGGCAGGTGGTGGATAACTTGCATAACCTATCAAGACGGATCGGGAAGATTCAGGTCGAATCGGTAGAGTCAGGCGAGGATCATGACTTGGAGCCAGTCGCCCACCTCACCCCCCAACCCCCTCTCCCCCCTGGGGCGGAAATGGGGAGTCCGGGCATTGCTACGCTCCTTGCCGGCCTCTTCCATGACGTTGCCAAACCGCAAACTCGCACCGAACCGGTGCCCGGAGAGGTGCACTTTTACGGCCACGATCATGAAGGGGCGAAGGTCGCCCGTCGGGTTCTGAAACGGCTGAAAGTGCCGGGAGACACTATCGACGTTGTCTCGATCCTGGTTGAAAACCATATGCGGCTGAGCAGTGCAAACGAGTTCGGAACTCCGGCGATTCGGCGGCTGATTCGGGATATGGGTGAGCAGTTGGATCCGCTTCTCGACCTCTGCGAGGCAGATCGACTCGCTCACAAGAATGGGGCTCCGCTGACCGATCTGCGCCAGCGGATTGACAAAGTCCGTAAAGAAACCCCAGCGGAGAGCCTGGAGAGTCCGCTGTCAGGCGAGGAGATCATGGAACTGCTCTCGCTCCCACCAGGGCCAGAGGTAGGCGTCTGGAAAAAGAGACTGGTCGAAGCCTTGATCGAAGGAACGATTGAGGATCCTGACTCCGCTAGGGCCTGGCTACTCAATGGGATCGCAGTCGGGGTTACTTCAACATCGTCAGCAACAGATTCGCCGCAACAATCTTGAACACCGTCGCGAACGGCGACGAAGTCGCGTAAGCCGTAGCCGGCAGTTCATTGCCAGTCTGTCCCACCGAAAAAGCCAGCGTGACAGGCTGGGTTTGAGCTGCGGCGTAGACTCCAAAAAGTGTGTTTAGAGGAATCTTCATCACATAGAATCCCCAAAACAATACGACCAGGCCACAAGCGAGGGAAGAAGCCACGCCCGCGATGAGCATTGGCACGGCCGCCCCGCTATGTAGAGTCTCCGAGAATTGGTAGCCCGACTTCAATCCAACTCCTGCGGCGAAGATCGCGAGTCCAAACTGGCGAAGCGTCGCATTCGCAGTGTGCGAGATGTTCCAAATAATCGGCCCCGTTCGCTGAAGGCGACCGAGGACAAGCGCAACCAGGAGCGGTCCGCCTGCGAACCCGAGCTTAAAGGTCGCGCCTCCCGGTGCCGGAAGAGGGATTTCGCCGATCAGGAGACCAAGCAGCATCCCGAGCCCAAGCGACGCTAAATCAGCGTCCATGAGCCCTCGGGGCTTATCTCCGAGAAACTTGCTGACCGCCTCATGCTGCTCCCTGCGAGCAAGTACCCGCACCCGGTCTCCTAGCTGTAGTACGGTTTCACCCGTCGGAATAAACTCAAAGTCGCCCCGCTTTACCCGAGTGATGACCGCGCCGAACTCTTTTGCAAGCTTGAGCTCGGACAAGGCACGACCGGCGATCTTCGTGTTCGAGACGATAACGCGGCGGAAGTCGAGCTGCTCGCGGTCGTGCTCAAGGTGGACATCCGTCATCTCTCCGATTCGACTCGCAACTCGCTGAGCTTGACTATCCGATCCGATCACGCTGACCAAGTCGCCCAATTCAAAAGTGGTTCGACTGGTGACGACTTCATCGACACCTTCGCGCCGCCGCCGCCCGAAAGTGAAGGCATTGCCTAGTTCGCCGGCGATCTGACGAACTTCGAGGCCCACTGCACTCGGATCAGTTACTCGAACCGTAAACGCCTCTATCTTCTCGCTCATCAGTCGATGAGCAGGAATCGTCTTCGCCTCTTCTTTGAGGTTCACTCCAGTGAGTTTTCGGAACAGGGGAATCAAGAGCAAGGGAATCAGAATTCCGGGTGGGTAGCTGATGGCATACCCAGCCACGACCGGGGCCAACTGAGTCTCGCTCATCCCCCCTGAGCGAAGGGTATCGAGGGCAGAGGCAAGCGCCGGAGCGTTAGTAAGTGACCCGGAGAAGACAGTCGAAGCGATTCCACCGCTGAGTCCAAAGTGACGACCCAGAACCCAAACAGATCCAAACGAGACAAGTAGCGACCCGACCGCCAGCCCGCTCTGCCGGAGCCCTTGACGATTCAGAGCCCGAAAAAAGGATGGGGCCGATGAGAGGCCGACTGTATAAACAAACAGCGATAGCCCTAAGAAATAGATGAGGTCGGGCAGCTTGAGTCCAGGGTCCAATGAGCCTACGCCAATGCCAACGAACAGAACCATGGCAACCCCTAACTGAACGCCGGCTATTTTGATTTGACCGAGAACGAAACCGACGGCGACGACCAGGATCAGTAGGAGTAACGGGTTTGATTTCAGCAACTCGATGAGCCAGGTCATTACTGAGTAGCTTACCAAGCAAACAAAACAGGTCTATAATGTAGGAAGCGAGCACAAGGATGGTGCGAAGTGAGAATAAAGTGAGCGCAAAACGGCGTTCGAGTCCGGCGAAGACCAAGCCGAGAAGCAAGGAAGCGACCTCCACAAAAGGAAGGGCCAGCCATCGGCGTTACGACATCGTCGGAATTGGCTTTTTGGCATTGGCAGCACTCTGTGTTGTAGCACTGATGTCTCGAAACGCCGGAGTCGTAGGCGGCTTCATGCGCGATGCCTTTGGACTATTGTTCGGACGCGGTGCCTGGGTGATGCCGGTAGCTTTTGCGGTTCTAGGTTGCACATATCTGCGAGGACATTCGAAATCCGGCTCGTGGATACCGGCCCTCGGCGTTTCCCTGTTGGTCTGCGCCTTGTTGGGTGGATTTGCCCGAGCGACAGGTGCGGACTATTTTGATCCGAAACAAATGGCTCTCGGCGGCGGCTACGTCGGCGCGCTCGTTGCATCGCTGTTTTCTTCTCTGTTTGGCGAAGTCGGCAAGATTGTGGCGTGTGTCGCGACGGGGCTGATCGGCACCGTTTTGTGTCTCGATAAGCCGCTTCGGGCACTGTACACCGATTTCCGTGACAGGGCCGCGCTTCCTGCCTATGAGGAAGAAGAGAGTGTTCCTCAAAGAGCGGTTCGCGCGGGCAGAGCTGTCGTCGGAATGCCCGAAGAAGAAGACCTTCGCAAGAAATCCTTGCCCCAGGGATTTGTTGAAGATCCAGTTTCTGAACCTGTCGCTAAGCGGTCTCCGATCATCCGAGATCATACCGACGCTCCGCGCCCGGAGAAGGCGAAGCCAGAGTTTTCGATAGAGTCAACGACTCCCAAGGAGGGCTATCAGCTGCCATCCATTTCCGCTCTGAACGAACCAGCTGAGAAGCCAAAGCGAACGGCGGCCGAGATGCAGCAAAACATCGAGACCATTGAAGGGACGCTTGAGCAGTTTGGCATTGATGCTAACGTTGTCGAGGTCGCCACCGGGCCGACGATCACCCGCTACGAAATTCAGCTTGGGGCAGGAATCCGGGTGGCTCGGATTGTCTCGCTGGCTGACAACATCGCGATGGACATGGCGGCGACGATGGTTCGGGTCGAAGCCCCGATTCCAGGCAAGGCGGCGATTGGCTTGGAGATTCCAAATGCCAAATCGTCCATGGTAAATATCCGAGAGTTGGTCGAATCGAAGGAGTTCATGGATCATCCTTCGCGGCTGTGCGTTGCGCTGGGCAAAGACGTTGCCGGAGTTAACCGCTACGCTGATCTGACTAAAATGCCCCACCTGCTGATCGCGGGGGCGACTAACAGTGGAAAGTCGATTGGTCTCGCAACGCTGATTACTTCGCTGTTAATGCGCAACACGCCGAAGGATCTCCGGCTGGTCATGATCGACCCGAAGCGGGTTGAATTGACGCTATTCGATCAGATTCCTCACCTTCTTTGCCCGGTCATCAAGGACGTCAAGGAGGCACCAGGCGTTCTGATGGCAGTAAGAGCCGAAATGGATCGTCGGTATGACTTGCTCTCCGAGAAGGGAGTTCGTAACATTGACGGTTGGAACGCCAAGGCTTCGTATGCCGACAAGCTTCCGTACATCGTCGTCATTATCGACGAGCTTGCCGACCTCATGATGCAGGCCAAGCAGGACGTCGAGGGTTCGATTGTCCGGCTTGCTCAGCTCGCCCGGGCCGTGGGAATTCACCTCGTCATCGCCACTCAGCGGCCCTCGGTTGACGTGATTACTGGAACCATCAAAGCGAATATTCCTTCGCGAATCGCCTTCTCCGTGGCCTCGCAAATTGACTCGCGTACCATTCTTGACTCGAAGGGCGCCGAGGCACTCATTGGTCGTGGGGACATGCTGTACATGCCGATTGACGCCACGAAGCCGATGCGGGTGCAGGGCTGCTACGTTGCCGAGACGGAAATCGAAGCGATCTGCAAGCACTGGCGAGAGCAAGAGGCTCCGAATTATGCATTCGATCCGGCGGAGTTTGAAGCTTCGGATCCGGTGAAGGCAGCGGGCGACTTTGGCGGCGAGGTTGACCCGATGTGGGAGGAGGTCGTTCGGTACTCAGTGGAGACCGGTCAAGTTTCAACTTCGATGATCCAGCGCAAGTTCCGACTTGGCTTCCAGCGGGCGTCTCGGTTGCTCGACGAGATGGAGGGGCGGGGAATCATTGCCGCGAAGGATGGTCCACGACCGCGGGAGGTTCTGCTGGCCTTGGCTGATCTTGAGTCGGTTTTTGGCGGTGCGTCGTCGGCTCCGAAGTATGAGATGGGAACGAGCATTGACGATTGGGAAGAGGCGTAAGCCGATTACCGGAGCTCTTTTTCATTGTTTGAACAGAGACCTGTCACGCAATAAGGTAGGCCATTAGACTGAAGAAATGACTCGATTTGAAGAAAAGTTGGGGAAGGTTGGGTAGCAGCCCCGCGCCGGCCCATGGCCAATCCCCACCCGAGACACCCCCGATTCCATCGCATTCGCTCTGGAACCGAAGTTGCCCCGGGACCCGTGCCCCAGGCGGCGGAGCCGCTGTGGGGTGACGGTTTATCTACTTATTTGCCCAGACCCTTATGGAGTCGGGCGTTGACGGCATCCCAGTCGATGACATTGAGATAGGCATCGATGTACTTCGCTCGGGCGGTTTGGAAGTCGAGGAAGTAAGCGTGCTCGTAGACGTCTAACGCAAGGATCAGGGTTGAGTTCCAGGACGGGAAGGTGTCTTGAGCGTCGCCGATGAAGTTGAATACTCGCTCTTCGTCGTGGTCGTAGGCAAGGTAGACCCAGCCTCGGGCGCCGATTCCGGTGGTCTTCAGGTCCTTTGCCCAGGCTTCGTGCGAGCCGTAGGCTTCGTTGATCAGGCCAGCGACATCGCCGGTTGCGGGGCCGCCGCTACCGCCGATGGTGTCGAAATAGACGTTGTGGTTCTTGTATCCGCCGTAGGCGAAGGCGTAGTTGACCTTAAGGGCGCGGATCTGGGAGTAAATCTGGTTGGCCTTGGTCGCGTCCATTTCCATCTCGGCGAGGGCCTTGCGAATCTCGTTGGTCTTGTTGGCGTAGCCTTGCCAGAGGCCGAGGTGGGCTTTGTGAGTGGCTTCGCTGATGCCGTGGGAAGCAGTCTTCAGGGCTTTGGCGATGTCGGCTTCGGTGGGGACGTGAACGAGTTTTGGTTCCATTTTTCGCAGTTTCCTAACCTGTTCTACGCCCATCGAACCCATCCCGGTAGCAGAGATGCCCACCGCTGCGGTGGCAGCAAGTAGGCCGCGTCGAGAGAGGGAATTATCCATGAGTGCAGAATTTTCGGTACAAGAGAAATCTACTCTAAAACCCCCTTGCTTATCGCGAGGTTAAGGATTATAAACAAGGTGGGACAACTATGAAGGGCTACCTGAGTTCTCTTGAGAACACACCAAAAACGCTCGTCAACCTCGTTGATCAGGTGAAACCTGACCACTACGACGATTACACGGATCCGAAGAGGTTCACCTTGCGGGAGCTGATCGCGCACCTTGCGGATTTCGACGACATCTTCCTAGACCGACTGAGGTTAGCCCACGAGTCCCCCGGAGCCTCGGTCGTTTCGCTCGACCCAGACGCCCGAGCCGCCGAAAAACACTACGCAACCCGTGACGTCCATCACGAGCTTGAGGTTTTCGAAAATCGGCGACGGGATCTCATCGACTTCCTGGCCAACCTATCGCCAGAGGACTGGGAGAAGAAATTTCATCACCCTGACCTAGGAGATGTGACGATCGAGTCCTACGCGAATATCATCTTGGCTCATGACCTGAGCCACGTTTCGCACGCGAGTTCTTATTTGCGGTAAATCCAAGTACCTCTCTAAGATTAGAGAGGTCGGTGAGACTCCGGTCGAACCGGGTCCGCCGACTGGTCGACGTTAAGCTCCCTCCCCCCTAACGGGGTTGGGGGTTAGGGGGCTATTGCGCAGGGACGTACAGCTTGTACGTGTACTCCAGGTGCAAGCACTCGCCAGCCTTAGCCTTCGGCTTCCAGGTGAGCTTCCCGGTTGAGTTCATCTGCCGCAGGCCCTTGGTGGTTTTGACAACGGCGGGTTCGCCGTCAGCTTTGATTAGCTCGCCAGTGAACTGCTTGACCAGGTTCAACTGAACTTCCTCTTTGCGAGAGTTAGTGATTTCTAGCGTTCCCTTAACGGTGACCAAGTCCCAGCGGGGGTTGTTGTATTGGTCGCGGATGGCGGCTCGCTCGCGGCTGACTTCTTCTTCGTTCGCCTCGGGGCGAACGTCGAGGGCTTTGTTGATGCGAAGCGAGACTTCGCCGCCAGCCGGGATGTAGTTCATCATCGTCTGGCCGATGAGTTCGCCTTTGTTGAAAATCGTCGCTGCGCCGGTGGTCAGCGGCTTTCCTGAACCGTTTTTGAACTTGACGGTGTGCCAAATCTCTTCGGCATCTTGGGGGTTGTTTGCGGGAACAGGTCTGTAGTTGCCGCTCGCGTCCACTCTGTCGTCGATATCCCAAGTGTATATGTGTTCGTACTTGCTGTCGAACTTGAACAGGTTCTGATAGATGCGTGAGTTCTTCTTGGAAGAGAACTTGTCGAGGTCGTAGAAGAAGAGATCGCCGATCTGCTCTCCGCCAGCCTGCGCTGCGTTGCTTCCGCCCCAGTTGACGTCGGCCGCCATTCCTGGCGCGTATGCGTTTTGGGTCATCATCTCGCTGGCTCGGCCACGCATTCCTCCGCCTCCGGGGCCACCGGGCATGCCTCCGGTCGAAAGCGTCCCCAACCAAACATCGTTGGACATGCCGGCAGTAAACGGATCAAGAATGTCCTTGAATTGCAGATTTGGGAATCCGGTAATGAGCCTCACCGGAACCTGGTCTAGCGCAAGCAAATCATTCATCACGGTCGCCTTGCTGGCGACGGTGAGGGTGCCTTCCTTGGTGATATCCACCGCATAGCCGGGTGCCCAGGAGACGCCGCGCTCGAGGGACATCATCATCACCTCTTTGGTCTTCTTGTCAGCCTCAATCGTATAGAACTTCTGGGTCGAGTCGGTTTCGACGGTCTGCTTCCATTCAAACTTGTCGTCGCTAGTTTTGAGGAACTTGATGGAGTCTTTTCGGATCGCGACGTTGCCGCTTTGGGTTTCGAGGATCAGGAGGTCTCCGTCGGCGGACTTGATTTTGCCGTCCTGGGGTGGCGCCATTTGGCTCTCAATGTAGACCTGCTTACCGACGTTCTTGCGAACGAGCTGATCGAAGTTCGCGAGGTTCTGTTCGGTCTTGGTTTTGGATGCGCTTTCGTTGGTCCGAATCTGCTTCAGTTCGCCTTCTGGAGTCCAAAACCAGAGAGTGCCGAGCGAAGCCTGTGGAACCTCAACGACGTTCGCCGCGCCATCTTTCAGTTTGATGCGGCGGGTGACGAAGGCAAAGCCGTTTTTAAACATCGAAACCGAAACGATCTCCGGCGATGTCATCTCGGTTTTGGCCTGAAGGAGCACAGCTCCTGCGAACATTGTCGAAAGCATGTAGGTTGGACGCCTAGATTCGGTGAGGGTTTTGTTATTGTCCGGTGGGAACGTAGGCCTTGACTCCAAATGACCCCTTCCAACTCTGGCCCGCGTCTAGCCAGAATTCCCATTTGATGATATTGTGTGCGTTGCTCCCTCTCAGTTTTTCGGAGAACTCTTTGACATCGGCCTTCGGCTCAACCCGACCGAGTGATCCGGTCGCACTCCTCTCAATGAGCACCTTGATCTTCTCGTTTTTCGGGTTCGTGATGCTGAGAGTGTACTGATGGGTGACCAGGTCGAGCTGGGCCACCCCCTGCTTATCCTTGATCGCCCCAACCGACCTATCGGTAATTTCGTCCTCTACGGTGGTTTTGAGTTCTAGAGTCTTCCCGGTTTCGAGAGTTGTCTCGCTATTTCCGGCAACATACTCGAGCTTTCCTTGACCAGTGATTTCTCCAGAATTAAAGATGCTCACATCTCCCGGCGCGATGGGTCGGTTGGTTGGGTTCTTGAACTTGATCACCGAGGCCACCGGGTACCCCTGAAGACCATTCCAGCGGTAGAGCTTTTGGTAGTCAGTTTCGACCTGATAGAGGTACTGGTAGCTGCGAGCGCCTTTACCCAAAGTTACGCCCATAAGGTCGTAATAGAGTTGGTCGCCGAGAATCTCGCTCTCCGAGTTCTTGACGATCAATGTGTTATCGGTGGGGTCGTAGGTTATGAAATCGACGCTGGAAGGAACCAATCCGCTACCAACTTTCAGCGCGGCTTTTGCAGTCTTTGCCTCAGCCATTCCTCCTCCCATTCCGCCACCGGTTCCGCCAAAACCTCCACGATTGCTGTTCCCCATTCCCATCGTCTGGAGCCATTCATCCAGCGACATTCGGGAAGTGAGCGGGTCAATCACTTTGGAAAACGAAACATTTGGGAACCCCGTAATCACTCTGACCCGAGAGTTTTGGATCTCCACCAGGTCATTGACCAATGTGGCCTTTGAGGTGAGTTGGAGCTTGTCTGGCTTGCTGAGGTCGATCGCATAACCCGGCTTCCAAGCCATCCCGTATTCCAGCGAGAGCATATACGCGACCTTAGCCCCACCTGCCGTTTTCACCTTATAGAGCCGGGTCGGTCGATCTACCTGGATCGTGTCGGCAAGCACAATATCTTTGTCCTTTGCCTCCCAGGCAACGATTGAACTCTTTTGAAGAAGCACGACCCCACTCGCGGTTTCGAGACCGACTAGGCTCCCCTTTGTGAGCCGAAGTACTCCCTCATGGGTTGTTCTCACATCTGTCTTCTTGCCGTCGCTCTCGGTTTGAGATAGTGTCGTCAAGGCGAATCGCTTTCCGATGTTTGCGCTCAGAATCTTTTCCGTGGTCTCAAAAGGCACCTTCTGAGATTCAGCAGAGTGCTCGTCATAAGCGGTCACCGACTCGAGCATTCCATCCTTAGTCCAAAACCAAAGGCTCCCTTCGCTTGCCGTTGGCACGTCGACCAGGTTAGCAACCCCGTCCTTCAACGGCAATTCGCGTGTCACGAACGCGTACCCGTTTCGGAACATAGACACCGACACAATGCGGGGCGAAACGATGTCTGGCTTGGACTGAAGAGCGAGTAGGGTTGTCGCGACGGCAATAGAAACCATGACCTTCTTGACGAACCACATCGACATTGGTTTTGGCCGAGTTGTGGTGGTATAGTTTCGTCTACCAGTCTATGTCGCACGAGAAGATTGTTGTTGTGGGTGCTCGGGAGAATAATCTCAAGAATGTTACGGTGGAGATTCCGCGTAACAAGCTGGTGGTGATCACCGGGCTGAGTGGGAGCGGGAAGTCTTCGCTGGCGTTCAACACCATCTACGCCGAGGGGCAGCGACGGTATGTCGAATCGCTTTCGGCGTATGCAAGGCAGTTCTTAGGGCAGTTGGATAAGCCGGATGTTGACCACATCGACGGGCTCTCCCCGGCGATTTCGATTGACCAGAAATCGGCTTCGAAGAATCCACGATCGACCGTCGGCACGGTCACCGAAACCTACGATTACCTCCGTATCCTGTTTGCAAGGGTGGGAATTCCGCACTGCATCAACGGACATGGGCCGATCGAGCGGCAGAGCACCGATCAGATCGTCGACGTCGTCAGGGCTCTGCCCGAGGGAACGAAGCTACAGATCTTGGGACCGGTTGTACGGGGCCGAAAGGGCGAGTATAAGAAGGAACTTGTTGATATTTCTCGCGCTGGCTATGTGCGCGTAAGGGTCGATGGGCGGATGTATGAAGTCACGGACGACATCCCGATGGACCGATACAAGCAGCATACGATTGAGGTTGTTGTCGACCGAATTGTGGTGAAGGAAGGCATCGAGCGGCGACTGACCGACTCGATCGAAGCTGCTCTCAAGATGGGCCAGGGGCTGGTGACTGTTTCGATTCAGCCTGCGGATGGGGCGGTGCTACCGCCGAATGTTCAGGCGATGATTGATCGACAGCCTTTGGACGAAGTTGAGGGTCAGGAAGGGTGGAGTGACTTGCTGTTTAGCGAGGCTTATGCTTGTTCGGTCTGCGGCTATTCGATGCCGGACCTTGAGCCGCGCATGTTCTCATTCAACTCCCCTTATGGAGCATGTCCGGACTGTACTGGTCTGGGAACGAAGACGGAGTTTGACCCGGATTTAGTCGCTCCGGACCACTCGGTTTCGTTGAGAGATGGGGCCATCAAGCCGTTTGTTTACAAGTCCGGCGAAGTGAAGGATTGGTGGCCGGAGATGCTGGACGCGGTCGGCTTGGCGTGCGGATTTGATGCCTCACTCCCAATTTCTCAGATTCCAGCTGAGGGCATGGATGCGGTTTGGAACGGTCTTCCTAAGCCAATTGAGGTGAAGATGAAGTACGGGCGAAGCGAGCGCAAGTTCACGTCCGAGTGGCGCGGCGTTCTGGGATCGCTTAGGAAGCGGTTAGAAGAGACGGAGAGCGAGTGGGTGAAGCAGGACTTGGATCAGTACATGAGTACCAAGCCTTGCCCGACTTGCCTCGGGAGGCGATTGAAGCCAGAATCGCTGCTGGTCAAAGTGGCTGATCATGACATGAGCCAGATTACGAACATGTCGATAGGCGACGCGGTGGCTTTCTTCTCCGGCGTGACTCCGAAGTTGACAAAGCGACAGCTTCTGATCGCCGAGAGAGCCGTAAAGGAAATACTTGAGCGGCTCTCTTTCTTGCTCGACGTGGGGCTTGGTTATTTGACTTTGGATCGCAACGCGCGGACGCTGAGCGGCGGCGAAGCCCAGCGGATTCGGCTGGCAACTCAGATCGGGTCGGGCCTCATGGGCTGCTTGTACGTACTCGATGAGCCTTCGATTGGGTTGCACCAAAGGGATAACCGGAAGCTCATCGAGACCCTGATGCGGCTTCGAAACCTTGGGAATACGGTCCTCGTCGTGGAACACGACGAGGAGACAATGTTAGCCGCAGACCACCTCCTAGAACTCGGTCCAGGAGCGGGAGAGCACGGCGGGTTTGTCGTAGCACAGGGCACAGTCGAGGAGTTCATGAAGGCCTCCTCGTCCACGGCCGACTACCTGTCGGGACGACGCGAAATCGAGATTCCGAAGGTTCGGCGTCAGCCGAGGGTGCCTGAGAAAGCAGTTGTGTTGAAGACCGAAAAGGTGATGAAGAAGTCAGCGTCGAACAGAAAGCCAAAAACGTCCGTTACGTAATGTCAAACATTCCTCCGCAGCAGAACTTCTCAAACTATCCCAGGGCGAGCGAACTGGATGTCGAGCGACTTGAGAATTTGGTTAACGGATATCTCGGTCTCAATAGGCCGTTCTTGATCAATTTTTTGATGCTCATTGGGTTGAACGTTTTGATCAGAGGTACCAACCTTGTTAGCTCGGAAGTGGCAGCACTGGGAATCGTAGCTGCCATTCCCATTGTGCTGTTTTTCCTTGCCCGACCTGAAGTAATGAAGGTAGGAAAAGGTCTTGGATGGAGCGATGCCACGGTGACGGGGTACACAATTCTAATCGCCCTGCTGTTCTGGCTCTGCTTTGGCGGAATCGGGTTCATGGTTGTTCAGGGCAAAGCGATGAATGGGATCAAAGCCTTTGGCTTCCAGGGAGGCTTGTTCTCCACTAACAAGAAAGCACTCCGTGCCTTTGTAGGGACAATGAAAGCTAGATCGACAAATCTAGGCTCTGCGCCGCCGATGAGTCTCTAGACCCTCTACTTCGGCTCAAACTCGAACCAGAAGCCGAAATCGTCGGAGTCTCTTCCGGTGGATCTTGGTCCACCTTCATCCTTGCCATTCACGCCCACACTGTACAAATAGAGCTTGTCTGTTCGCATGGCGATTCCAAGAGATTTGCCGGAGTAGGGGTCGGTGTAGCTGATCCCGGCTTCGGCCGCTGCTTTGGGAACACGGCCATTCGCCTTGCACCAGCGGTAGAGGTTTATCGCTTCCCTGGCAATTTGGGGTCGGATATCGGATTTACGGTTCGCATCAATTCCTTGGCCATAGACAGGCAAGATAATCGAAGTCATGAGGTTTGCCGCGGTTGATGGAATTGACTCCTCGTAGGCGTTCAGCTTCTGGCCCAGATTCTTGGCGTCGTAGTTGGTGCGGATGATTCGGCGATATTCAATCATGTGCCGGGTGAAGGCGGCGAGGCTCCCCTTCATAATGGTGTTGGTAGGATTGCCGCTTCGGCGTGGGTTCTTGGTCCAGGCGGGCATTTGCTCTTCCTCTTCAGTCGTACCTGCGCCTCGCGACGACTTGATGTTTCGCATAAGGGCGAGCCCGAAGTAGTAGTCTCCTCCGAGAGGCTTGAGTAGATCAACCTTCGACCGCGGTTCGGCTAAAACTGCGCGCATTTCTTCGACCATTTGGGGATCACCGTTCGACGCCACAACGCTGTGTAGAGCAACACTATCCGCGATCGCCCTGATTGCGATTCCACAGAGATAAGGGATCATGTGAGATCGTGTTCGATGTGTGTCAGACATCGTGTACAGCGTTCGTAGGCGTTTTTTGACAAATGACACGTTGCCCTTTCTTGCCTCAGCGACTGCTTGAAGTGCCATCACCCTCGCGAGTCGTTTGGCTTGTTCAAGCTCCGGGAAGAGAACATAGTGGCCGATGTCCCAGTCTTTGTTGAGCTTGAGAAGCGGACGTTTCTCAAGTTTCTCAATTATCGGATCGAACTCGGGATACCGCTTCGTGTTCGTAGCTAGGTCTCGGAACTGCCTGTCAACCTCACCTTTTGGCGCCAACTTGGGCCAGCTCTGGATCAGATCCTGATATACAAACTGAGCATTTAACTCGTCCGGAACGACTTCGGGCTCGACCTCTTCTCGGGTCATCGGCAGGCGGTCTGCCTTTGCAAGTGCCATCATCTCATCAAGTCGGGCTGATTCCTGGAAATAGTCAACCTTTCGGGAGACGAGAAACACACCCCCGGCACAGCAAACAATCGGAACCGCGATGAATGCAGCGATAACAGCTTTTCGAGCTCTGTTGTTGGACACGATTAAGATCATTCTACGCGGACGGCTCTGCCAGGTTTGCCGGTAAATCGGGTAAAACCAACCCTTCCCATGAGCGAGCAAGGTGAGCGTATTGTCGTCGAGTCGGACCTGAACTTACAGGGCCGACTCGGCGCAACCACACTGACGCTCGAGAACGGGAAGGCCCGCCGAACCCAGCAAACTCCGGCTGGCGAGGAGTTCATCGCTGAGTATGAAATCAGCGAATTGACGAAGCCTCGGCTGGAGGATTTGGTTGACTCAACTGCACTCATTGCCGAGTATCAAGGGCACTCAGTCGAGCTGATCCGGGCGACAAACCGCAAGAACCTTCCGCTGGCCAACGCCGAAAAGTATCTCAAAGCACTGGTTGAAGGAAAACCTGCACCAGAACTCGACCTGGCCGAACGTGTCTGCCCCAAGTGTGGACGGCCGTTGCCGCAGTACAACAACGTTTGCGAGGCTTGCGTCAACCGCGGCAAGACTCTTCTTAGGCTGTTTGGCTACACCAAGAACTATCGCGGACGGCTGCTGTGGGGAACGCTACTTAGCTTCGCCGCAACGATTCTGGAACTGATCCCGCCGTTCCTGATCATGAACATCTTGGACAACGCGCTTAAGAAGCAAGATTCCAAACTGTTCTGGACACTGATCGTCGCCTTCTTTGTCACCCGAGTTGCTCTGCTTGGAGTTCAGATTGCCCGAGGGCGAAACGTTGGCTACCTCGGCGCAAAAGTCGCGGTCGAAATTCGCAATTCGTTGTTCGAAAAGTTGCAGTCTTTGAGCCTGAACTTCTACGATAAGCGCAACGTCGGCTCGCTGATGTCGCGCATGACCAACGATACAGGAGCGCTCTACGACGTACTCGTGGATGGCATACCCGTCCTTCTGAACCAGTTGCTCCTGATCATCACGATTCCCATCGCAATGATGAGCATCAACTGGAAGATTGGTCTATACGCCCTTGCTCCCGTGCCGTTAGTCATCATTGCGGTTCACCTTTTCAGAAAGAAGATGAACCGAGTTTGGAGCCGCTACTGGCACCAGTGGTCCCGTACGGGTTCGACCCTCAACGGAATCTTGCAGGGGACCCGAGTGGTCAAAGCGTTCTTCGGTGAGGACCGCGAGGTCAAGCGATTTAATCGCCGAATCACCGATCTGGCAGACAGCGGTTATGTAGCAGAAACGAGCTGGGCAACCTTCTTCCCATTCGTTATGTTCGCGATGTTTCTCGGGCTGATCACGGTTTGGGCAGTTGGCGGAAACGCGGTGCTGGTGGGTGCACTTACTGTTGGTCAGCTAGTCGCACTCATCACCCAAGTTCAAAGGCTGAACGATCCACTCTCGAACCTTCAGCGGATTATTGACTGGTCTACGCGGGCGCTTACTGCCGCAGAAAGAGTCTTTGAAATCATGGATACTCCGGTGGATATCAAGGACACCGAGGATACGGTTCCTATGCCGGCCATGAAGGGCGCGGTGACGCTCAAAGACGTTCACTTCGGCTACGACAAACTGCGAACGATTCTTCACGGTGTCGATCTCGAAGTCAAAGCAGGTGAGATGATCGGAATTGTCGGTCACTCAGGTTCTGGAAAGACCACGCTCATCAACATGATTCTGAGGTTCTATGACCCCACCCAGGGCCATGTGATCATAGACGGGGTTGATATCACCAAGATCAAATTGGAAGACTTCCGGCGACAAGTCGGCGTCGTGCTCCAAGAGAGCTACTTGTTCCCAGGTTCGGTTGGGCACAACATCAGCTACGGCAAACCCGGGGCATCCCAAAAGGAGATCATGGAAGCGGCGAAGGCCGCCAACGCCCACGACTTCATCTGCAAGTTCCCCGACGGCTACGACACCTACGTCGGCGAACGCGGCCAACGACTCAGCGGTGGTGAACGGCAGCGGATCTCCATCGCCCGCGCAATCCTTCATAATCCGAAGATCCTGATTCTGGATGAAGCAACCGCCAGCGTCGATACTGAGACGGAGCGAATGATCCAAGAGGCGATCGAAAACCTTGTTGACGGACGAACTGTGTTCGCGATCGCCCACCGGCTTTCGACTCTCCGAAATGCGGATCGTCTGGTCGTCATGGACGAGGGCCGCGTTGCCGAAGTCGGAACGCACGAGGAACTTCTTGCCAAGGAAGACGGTATCTATCGCAAGCTCGTCGACATGCAAAGCGAGATTAGCAAGATGCAGGCGAACGTGATCGGTGCCGAAGACTCTGAGCCGGAAGAAGTCACCGCATAGCCTGAAGTTGGAGGTCGAAAGTTGGAAGTCATTCGTCGCTGCTTTGTTTCGCTCCTAGCACTGCCAGTCGCGATGATGGCTAACGCGCAAACCATCTGCATCGACCCTGGACACCCCAGCGAAGTCGGACGCGGGACTGCAGGTAAGAAAATCAGCGAGATGACCGCAGCGTGGAAAGTTGCCAAGCTCCTGGAGCAGAAACTGAAAAAAGCTGAGTTCAAGGTCGTTCTGACCAAAGCGAAAGAAGGTCAGTTCGTGAAGAACAAGGATCGTGCGGCAGTGGCCAACAAGGTACAAGCAGATATCATGGTGAGGCTCCATTGCGACGCAAATGAGGGCGGCGGATTTGCCGTGTACGTCCCGATGAAGAAAGGAACTTCGGGCGGAAAGACTGGCCCTTCGCAGGCGATTATTGATGCTTCAACCGAGAAGGGCAAGCTGTTTCACGCCGAACTCAGCAAGCACCTGGCGAAACACCTCAAAGATAACGGGCTGATGGGCGACGTCAAGACCAGAGTCGGGGCAAAGCAGGGCGCGCTCACTGGTTCAATCTTCAGCGAAGTGCCGGTTGTTTTGGTCGAAATGTGTTGCTTGACAAATGCCAAAGACGAATCCTTCATTGCCAGCCAGAAGGGTCAGGAAGTGATGGCCGAAGCCTTGTTCCAAGCCACGAAGGCTGCTCTAGCGGGAACCAAAAAAGTGGCTAGGTTGTAAACTACTTTCGCTTTGTCCGATCGCGTCGCCTTAGAAGTCATTATTCCTGCATACAACGAGGAAGAAAGACTTGGTCGTACCCTCGCTCGGATTGCCGAATACTACGATTCGCAGGACTATACGTGGCGATGCGCAGTCGTGAACGATGGCTCGAAAGACGGAACTGCCGACATTGTCCATGGTGTTGCAGCGGCAGATCCACGCTTTAGGCTTCTAGAATACGGTGGGAATCGGGGCAAGGGTTTTGCGGTGCGGTATGGCATCCTTCGGGCAAACGCAGACAGGGTCTTGTTCTGCGACGCCGATCTTGCAACCCCGCAAGAGGAAACAGAGAAGCTGTTAAAGGCCATGGACGAAGGGGCACCAATCGCAATCGGTTCTCGTCCACTGAAGGATTCTGCGCTCGAAGTTCGTCAGCCGTGGTACCGCGAGCAGCTTGGCCGCGCGTTCAATCGAGCCGTGCAATTGCTCTGCATTAAAGGCATTGATGACACCCAGTGTGGCTTTAAAATGTTCACAGCCGCCGCTGCAGAGGATGTCTTCAAGCGTTGTAAACTCGACGGATTCGGGTTCGATTTCGAGGCGATGATGATTGCACGAGATTTAGGCTACGACATCGCCGAGGTGCCCATCCGTTGGCGACATCAAGAGGGGTCCAAGGTGGTCCTGATGAGGGATGGACCAAGAATGCTTCGAGATCTGGTAAAGCTAAGATTGCAAGGCAAATCAGGAAGACTTGAACTTAACTCAGAAAAGTAGTTGCGTTAGGGCAACGAAACGCGCAAAATGAACAGCAATGTCATTGCTCGCACAGCGGCTCACTCAGCGCGTTTTTACGATCAAACGATCCCTACTCAAACTGATCGGGGCGGAGTACTTCGTTTACGATGAAGCCAACAACCTCATGTTCCTGGCTCACCAAGAGGGGTTCAAGTGGAAGCTCGCGATTGACGTTTACGCCGATCAGGCAAAGACCCAGTCGTTGATGTCGATTCGCGCTCGGCAAATTGTCGATTTCTCAGCCGCCTACGACATCTGGGATAACACAACGAATCAGGGCATCGGAATCCTCCAGCGAAAGGGTTGGAGTTCAATGGTTCGCGATGAATGGATCATCTGCGACCCAAGCGGGGTTCAGATCGCGACGCTGATCGAGGACTCGATGCTGCTGAGTATGTTGCGGCGACTCGCCGATGGCCTGATTCCGCAGAACTATGACATTCTCATCAACGGCCAACGAGTCGTTGACCTTCGTCAAAACTTTAACCCATTCAGCTACCATCTCCGCTGTGAAATTCAGGGGATGATCGACAATCGCCTGGTTTTGGCATCAGCGATTCTGCTTGCGGCAGTCGAAGGTAAACAACGAGGCTAAATCTGCGTCATAGTGATTATATGAAGGCTCTCGCTTCTCTGGTGTTGTTGGGAGCCTTTTGTGTTTCGCCCGCACAGAAGGAGTTTGACGCGAGGGTTGAGCCGCTTATGGTTCGTCTACGAGCGAGCGTGACGAACTTTGATCTGATGATGAATCAGATCACGACTCAGAAGCAGGCGGAGAACACGTACAAGCAGTACCTCGCATCCCTGAAGCTAATTGCGGAAGACGCCGGGATGTTTGAGTCGAACGCAAAGGACAAAGGAACAAAGTGTCGGCTATCGATGGTGTATTTCCAGACGATGGCGAATTATCTGAACGATTTTACGCAGATCGAAAAGATCGCGGCGAACCTGATTGAGAAGTATCGCGACTCGGAGGCACTCTGCGAGCCGATCGAGCAATCGGTCTTTGTTCAGTATCTGGGGATTGATCGGTATAGGAAACTCGAATCTGTATTGCTCAAATCCAAGAATCCCGAGGTGCTTGCCTCCACAGCGTTAGCGAAAGAACTTTTGGCGTTTGCCGACGAGAAAGGTGACCTAAACCGGCTGCGAGCGATCTCAGTAACTCACGCAAAAACGAAGGCAGGTGCGAGAGCAAAACGAGTTTACGACCTGCGGACCAAGTTCATTCTCAGCCAGCCAGCGCCCGCGTACGAGTTCGCGCTCAGTGACGGAAAAAAGATCAATCTGGCGAACCTGAAAGGGAAGATCACGATTATCCACTTCTGGGGATTCTGGTGCGGAGAGGAGATCAACAACTACCGTGACCTGGTCCTTAAGAACGCAAATCTGGTCCAAGTGATGGGAATCAACACCGATGCTTGGAACATCACTTACACGCAAGCGCGGATCAAAGATCGGCAGTATTGGTGGCCCAACCACTTCGCCGGTGGACTCACAAGTAACGTCCCTATGGATTTTGGAATCCTGAGCTACCCCGCCACGATCATTATCGATGCTGATGGCATCGTTCGATCAGTACCCGGAGTGGGGAACTGGCGTGAGACGATGGATAAGTTATTAGGAAACTAAGCACGAAATCGCACCCAATTGCCCCCCAATTTAGTATAAATTTGTGTCTGTAGTTTTCGTGCTTTGCGCGGAGGCTCGAAGGGCAACGTAAAAGTGAAACTGAAACCTGCTGGAAAAGTCGCCATTCTTCTCGTCCTTGGTGGAGTCCTGTTTGGGGGATGGAAGGCCCTCAGCGGAGGCGGTGGTCTTTCGGGGTTGATCCCGGGAGCCGCCATCAAGGAGAGTGCGGTGCCCATAAAAGCCGATCTTCCGACATTTAACGGAGCACCGACGGCATCAAGTGTAGCAAACATGACTCTACCAACGACTCGCGAGGCGGGCGGTGGAGATCAGATGCGGTGGCTCTTGTGGGCTTGGAACGCTCAGATGGGTCTGATGTTTGCCAACGGTGGACCAAACACCACTCAGGGAAGCCTGATGAACGCGAACGGAGTCAACCTGAACCTGTCGCGTCAAGACGATGCGATGAAGATGCAGGAGGCCCTCGTCGCGTTCGCGACCGAGCTCAGCCAAGGCAACCCTCAGCCCAAGCGGGGCGCGCATTTCGTCAGCATTATGGGCGACGGTTCGGCCGCGTTCCTTGCAGGCTTAAACGATACTCTCAAGAAGATTGGCCCTGAGTACACGGCGAAGATCGTCGGCACCGCTGGCTTCTCTCGCGGTGAGGACAAGTTCATGGGACCGAGAGATTGGAAGCAGAATCCGGCGGCATCCAAAGGCGGCGTAGTTGCTGGTTACCTTCGAGATGGCGACTGGAACATCGCGCTCAAGTGGCTCGGTGACAACGGCCTCAAGAACAACCCTGACGAAAAGACTTACGATCCTGACGCCCTCAACTGGGTTGCTGCGAACGACTACATGGATGCGACGGAAAAGTATATTGCGGGTTACACCGAGACAAGGGACGTTGTCCGCAACGGCAAGAAGACCGGCGAAAAGCGGCAGATCAAAGTCGATGGCGTCGTCACCTGGACTCCCGGCGATGTTGCGGTTGCCTCCAAGAAAGGTGGAGTGGTGAGCATCGTCTCGACGAAGGAATACTCGGCTCAGATGCCATGCGTGATCATCGGAATTGACAAGTGGTGCCGACAAAACAGCGACAAGGTCGAAGGCATGCTCAAAGCCATCTTTGATGGCGGAGACGCCGTGCGATCCTCTTCGGCCGCTCTGCGCAAGGGCGCCGAGATCAGCCAGC
This sequence comes from Armatimonadota bacterium, assembly GCA_037138755.1. Classification (NCBI taxonomy): domain Bacteria; kingdom Bacillati; phylum Armatimonadota; species Armatimonadota bacterium. Next base: position 1,787,541 of record JBAXHT010000001.1, read on the forward strand.
AGGTGTACCAAGAAAAGAGTGCCGATGCCAGTTACTGGGAGAGGTACTACAAGGGAACGGTTGAAAATGACGCTACGGGTCAGCCGATTGAACTCGGCGGTTCGGCGGTGAACAACCTTGCCGACAACCTTCTCCTGTTCGGCGAAGTTCCAGGGTCGGCAAACGTTTTCCGAGCAGTCTACGACACCTTCGGGAAACTTGTCGTTTCGCAGTACCCCGAGGTGATCAGTAGCTATCCAGCCTACGACTCCATCGTAGACCTCACCTACCTTAAGAATGTGGTGAAACAGACGGGAATCAACGTTGCTTCTGTTAAGGGAACGAATGCAGGAACGGCGCCGGTGGTGGATAAGAGCAGAGCGTCAACGGCCAGTACCATCAGTAAACGGAACTGGGATATCAAGTTCGAATCTGGGCGAGCCGCCTTCACTGGCTCAGCTCCGTCTGAACTGAGCAAGTTGATAAAAGACCTCCTTGTTGCCGGAAACACGTTCGTCGAGATCCACGGTCATACCGACAACGTCGGCAATCCAAACTCGAACATGGCACTTTCCGAATCACGAGCCTTCGCGGTCAAGCAGTGGCTAGAGAAGCAGGCGCCGAGGCAATTCCCGGCGGGGCGCATCACGGTCATTGCTCACGGACAAACCCAGCCTCTAGCTCCAAACAACACTCCTCAAGGCAAGGCAATGAACCGCCGCGTCGAGATCAAGATCAAGGCGAGCAACTGAGATGGCGCAGGCTAAATCGGGAGGACTGCTTGACGCATTCCTCCCGAACCGCTCGATCTCGCGAACGACCTTAATTACGATTGTCGTCATCCAAATCGCTCTGTTTCTTCTGATTTGGATCACTTCACCTTTCAAGGTTCTGCCAAAGCCTGGCGAAGTAGCCTCGGCTTTCTCAAACCTTTGGAATACGAGGGGGCTTGGTAAGGAGCTTCTGACGAGCATCGGCCTGAACTTTAAGGCTGTGATGATCTCGTCGGCGATCTGCTTGGTTCTTGCTTACTTCACGGTCATTCCGTTCTTCCGACCGATCGTAAGCGCGCTTAGTAAGGCTCGGTTTCTGAGTTTGATCGGCTTCTCGCTGGTGTTCACCTTAACGCTTGGTGGCGGACCCGCGCTTAAGCTGAGCCTGCTCGTCTTTGGTATGTCGGTCTTCTTTCTAACTTCCATGGCGTCAGTGGTGAGCGCGATCCCAAAGGCAGAGTTCGACCACGCACGAACGCTAAGAATGCCGGAGTGGAAGGTCGTTTGGGAAGTTGTTGTGCTCGGCACGTTCGATCAAGCGTTTGAAGTGATGCGACAGAATGCTGCTATTGGCTGGATGATGCTCACAATGGTTGAGGGTATCGCCCGCGCCGAAGGCGGGATCGGAATCTTGTTGGAAAGTGAGAAGCGGTTCTTTCACATCGATGGAGTTTTTGCGATTCAGATCACGATCTTAGTGGTTGGGCTTTTCCAAGACTATCTCATCGGCTTTGTCCGAAACCTCCTCTGCCCCTACTCCAACCTGAGCTTGGAGCGAAAATAGATGAGCTTTGAACATGAACTCAAGGAGACAGTTCTCAAGGTCGAGGGCGTCAACCTCGAACTCGGCGGACGCCAAATACTCCGCGATGTCCACGCTGAAATCAAGAACATTCACCGACCAGGGATGCAGCAAGGGCAAGTTGTTGGATTACTCGGTCCGTCGGGAATGGGCAAGACCCAGCTGTTTAGAATTCTCGCCGGACTGAACCACCCCGACAGCGGATCGGTGAAGGTCACAGAAAACGGTATCGACGTGAAAGCAGGAATGGTCGGGGTTGTTGCCCAGCAGTATCCGCTGTTCCGTCACCGGACGGTAATCGGGAACCTCGTCATCGCGGGCCGTCAGGCGGGTCTGTCTTCGGAAGAATCGTCGAGCAAAGGAAAGGAGCTTCTTACCCGTTTCGGACTGGCTGAGCACGGCGATAAATATCCGGCTCAACTTTCGGGTGGAATGCGCCAACGCGTCGCAATCGCCCAGCAGTTCATGTGCAGCGACTATTTCTTGTTGATGGACGAGCCGTTCAGTGGCCTCGATCCGCTTGCACTGGACGAGATGTGCGACTTCATCTGCGAAATGGCGCGAACGGACGAGTTAAAAACCTTCATCGTCGTCACCCACGATATTGAGGCGGCGATCACCGTTTGCGACACGCTGTGGCTACTGGGCCGAGAGCGCGACGCAGATGGCAAACCCATCCCTGGTGCGAACATCAAACACACGATTGATCTCATTGGTCGTGGACTCGCCTGGCGCAAAGATATCCGAGAACAGCCTCAGTTCCAGTTGCTGGTGAACGAGATTCGCGACCTCTTCCGAACTCTGTAGGGGATAATACTGAACATCGATCCTTCGCAACCAACATACAAAAGTGTTCGCAACCGCCTCGCCGCAGCGGCGAGCGAGAACTTCAACCTGGTCGGGTTGGCGGGGTTTGTGGCGGCTTCGGCGGCACTTTTGAACCCGATTCCCCTTCTTGTCGGACTCGTTGCCGAGGCGGCCTATTTGCTTTTTGTTCCAGATTCCAAGTGGTACGAGAACCGGATGAAGTCGAAGTTCGACGAGGAAGTCAGAGCCCGACTGCGCGAACTGAAGAACCAAGTCTTCCCGCAGGTTCATCCGGATATTCGGGAGCGTTTTGTTCGGCTCGAATCCGCCCGAGACCAGATCGGTCAGCAATCGCGAAGCGAAGAAAAGTGGTTTCGGGAAGCCCTACGCAAACTCGATTTCTTGATGGAGAAATACCTCCATTTTGCCCTCAAAGAAGCACAGTTCATGCGCTACCTCGTCAGCTTGATCGACGAGGTTTACGACCAGCTCACGCGTGAAGAGAAGAGCGCACTGGACCAAATTTCTGAACGAGAAACCCGGAAGCAAAAGAATCCCGGCGATCTCTTTATCCCCAAGCCCAGTGAGGATTGGAGTTCCACGGTTGCAAAGGTGTTGGCAAGCTTTTACGATCGCGAAATTGGAGAAATTCAGGATCGTGTGAACGGTGAGCAAGTAGTTGCCACAAAGGCGATTCTTGAGAAGCGAGTGCAGGTTCTGGGAAGACGGCGAGAGTTTGTGGATCGAATTGGGCAAATTCTAACAAACCTCCGCCACCAGATGGAGTTGATGTCGGACGCCTTTGGCCTCATCAACGACGAAATCCGGGCACGTTCGCCGGAGCAGGTGCTGGCGGATATTGATGAGGTAGTCATCCAAACCAACTCGCTCACGGAGGCGATCGAGGCAGTGACCCCCATGGAAGAGCTCGTGGGTACGATTGGGTAAGCAATTATGAGTATTCGAAACGTTTTGAATAAAGCGGCGGGGCTATTCGTGGAGATGCCCGAGAGCAAGGGAATCGACACCTCGACAAAAATGGCGGTAGCACCGACAAAGACCGTTGAACAGATCGTGGCCGACGCGCCAGGTCCAAATCTAAACGAGATCAAGGTTCCCGAAACGACGACGACTCCTGTCATGGCTCCGGGCGGAGTAGTTCAGTTCCAGGCAGTTTACGATTCGGCCGGATTGCCGAAAGCAGATTTTGGTGCAGAGCAGGCGTTGGAAGTCATCAACTCGTTGCCTGCCGAGCTTCCGTTGAACGTTAAGCGAACAACCGTGCAGGCGACCCTGGGCGCAATGGGTAAGGCAATGGGTGTCAACACTGAAAGCGTCGTTGCCGATGCCTCACGAAAGCTTGCTGCATTATCGGCTTACGAGGACATGATGAACCACAAGACCAACACTTATGTTGGCAAACTTGAGGCTCAAATAAAAGACCTGGAGACTCAGATCGCTGGCATCAAAAGCGAGATTGCCGATACACAGGCAATGCTCGGAAAGGCGGTTGGCGCATGTCAGACCGAAGCAGATCGACTGGACGATGTCGTAGAATTCTTCACTCTGGACACCGGGGCGAGCAAGCTGGCCTAGTGGCTTTCTTCCTGGGCTTTTAGGACGATTCCTGGAATAATTGATCTTGGCATGAGCCTGGGGATAAACGCCAGAATCTTATTCTTGAACCCAGGAATGACGATGGCCTTTCTTCGAAACATTCCGTGTACGCCTTGCAGGGCAACCGAAAAGGGCTTCATCAAGCCTGACTTAACCAGTTTCGATGCACCCATCTCAGCTCGCTCTTGAAAACCTGTTGAAGTCGGACCTGGGCATAAGCAAGTGACCGAAACACCAGTCCCCTTAAGCTCTTCACGAATCCCCTCGCTTAACGAGAGCACATAGGCCTTTGTCGCATAGTACTCCGCCATCAGCGGGCCGGGCATGAATGCGGCAGTGCTGGCGACATTCAGAATGTAGCCACGCTTTCGCTCGGCCATGGCGGGCAAGAACAGTCGAGTGAGTTCGGTAACTGCGCGAACGTTGACTAGGAGCATCTCTACGAGCTTCTCAATAGGTGCCTCATGAAAGGGCCCGAAATCGGCGAAGCCGGCATTGTTAACGAGCACTCCAATTGGTCGGCCCAGCGCAGTGACTTTGTCAAACAGCTCGCGAGCTGACTCGGGTTTACCCAACTCGGCGACAATGCACTCGATTTGAATCGTGTCCCTCTCTACTAGACCCTCTGGCTTCTGGTCGGCGGCGATCAGCTCCGCCTTCAGCGCCTCGAGCTTTTTCAAATCTCGCCCGGTCAAGATCATGTTGCAGCGCTAGAAACGAAACGCCTTCGCCAAGGCTTCCCCCAATCCGCCGGTAGCCCCGGTGATCACAACCCATCCACCGCCGGTCTCGTAACCCACCTCAAGACTCGCTGAAACTCCCTCTGTCATCGTTCTAACACTTCCCCTACCCCACAGAAACGGGGACGCCACCAACGGCACCCACCGCAAACACATGGTCGTCCTTGTTTACGCCCTGGATCGTAATCTCGTTCGCTTCGCCGGCATCGCGATAACCTTCCCATAACATTGAGGATGAAGATCGCCAATACACCCGATAGCTGGTCCCCGGTGCGCCCTTCCACTTGATCGTGGTGCTATGGGCCTGCTTCGGGTCGTAGCGGACATCCGTCGGAGCAGGGCCTGCGTTAGCCAGCGCCTGTAGCGAGACCAAGTTCACCCTGGCGACATTAGCCAAGTACCCAAAGTCGATGCCTTCAATCGTGTCCTTCTCGTTATGCTGTTGGTCCAGTGCCTCGATGGTTTCGGTAAATCTCACGCCAGTGAAGCCAGCGTTGTTGAACGAAGTATGATCGCCGCCTCGTTGGAACCGGTCTCTGCGAAGTACCAACCAAGGTGAGAACCCCTTCACTTTTCCCCGGGCGTTCCATTCGATCCATCGTGCCAACTCGCGGCTATTGTGCTTCTCGCTCTCCTCGCTAAACAGTCGAACGCGCTTTTTATCCTTTAGTGGCCCCGACTGCGATCCGCCGATAATGTCGTTGTTCAAGAGAGCTTCAATCTGCCAATTCTCGCTATTTGCCCGAGCCGCCAGAGCCGCAGAACCCAACAATCCCTGCTCTTCGCCGCTGAATGCCACAAAAACCAGCGTGTTCTTCCACTTAGACTGAGCCATGAGACGTGCACACTCCATTGTTGCCGCTACTCCCGAGCCGTCGTCGTTGATGCCCGGTGCGATCGCCGTGAGTGGGTCCCCCGCAAGGTTGATCGTATCGAAATGTCCCCCCATCATTACCCGCCGATCTGTCTCTCCGCGAAGGGTTGCCACCACCTGAACAACATCCCGATCCTCAACAACTCGGCGTCCCTTTTTCACCTGATAGTGCATCAGTTCCACCTCCATCCCCGGAATCTTCCGAAACTCTCCCGCTATCCATTCGGCAGACTTCGTGCAGTAGTCGGTGTTGATATTCCGGTTTGGGTAGGTGGAAAGGTGGGTCAAAGTCGAGCGCAAGTTTGCGGTTGAGATATCTGAGCTCAGGAGCGCCAAGGCAGAAGCAAGCACCATTGGGGGAGATTACCATTGAGCTCAGAGGCAACAGCGCAACTGGGTAACTCGAAAGGTAATCTCCTCCAGCCCATGTCCGAAACGATCCAGTCTTTGCTCCACGAAGAGCGCACGTTCGAACCGTCCGCTGAATTCAAAGCCCAGGCGAACGCGAACGACCCCGCGATTTATGATGAGGCGTACCACAATCCGACGAAGTGGTGGGAAGGCTGGGCTGAGCAGCTCGATTGGTTTGAAAAATGGCACACAGCGATGGAGTTCGATGCTCCGAACGCCAAGTGGTTCCTTGGGGGAAAGCTGAATGCCGCTTACAACTGCGTCGACCGCCACGCTCTGGGCGACAGAGCGAACAAGCCCGCGATCATTTTTGAAGGTGAACCTGGCGACACCCGAACTCTTACTTACAGCGAAGTCAAAGACCAAGTTAGCCAAATCGCCAACGCTCTCAAATCGATGGGAGTGACAAAGGGCGACCGAGTCTGCATCTACCTCCCGATGGTTCCCGAACTCCCGATGACGATGCTCGCCTGCGCTCGCATAGGAGCGGCTCATACTGTTGTATTCGGCGGCTTCTCGGCGGATTCGGTAAGAGAGCGAGCGAATGACGCAAGCTGCAAAGTGATCGTCACCGCCGACGGCGGCTGGCGGCGAGGGAACGTTGTTCAGCTTAAGAAGATCACCGACGAAGCCTTAGAAATGGGATGCGATACGGTCGAAAAAGTTCTGGTTCTGGAAAGAACTGGCGAGGCAACTGGCACGGTCAATTACAGAGAAGGGCGGGATTTCAAATGGTCCGAGACCGTAGCCACTCAATCCACCGACTGCCCCTGCGAGCCGATGGACGCCGAAGACTTGCTCTTCATCCTCTACACCAGCGGCTCGACCGGAAAGCCGAAGGGAATCACCCACACCACCGGCGGCTACCTGACTTGCGTCTACGCAACGAGCAAGCTGATTTTTGATCTGAAAGAGTACGACATCCACTTCTGCACCGCCGACTGCGGCTGGATCACCGGGCACAGCTACATCACCTATGGTCCGATGGCGAACGGCGCAACAGTTCTCATCTACGAAGGTGCCCCCGATACCCCCGACAAAGACCGCTTCTGGCGGATTATCGAAAAACATCGGGCGACGATTCTTTACACCGCTCCTACTGCCATCCGCACCTTTATGAAGTGGGGCCTTGAATACCCAGGTCGATGCGACCTGTCGTCGCTCCGCTTGCTCGGTTCGGTCGGTGAGCCGATCAATCCCGAAGCGTGGATCTGGTACCACCAAAACATCGGAATGTCGAAATGTCCGGTCGTCGACACGTGGTGGCAAACCGAAACTGGTGCGATCATGATTTCTCCATTGCCTGGGATAACGGCGACGAAGCCAGGTTCGGCAACCCATCCGTTCCCGGGTGTTCGAGTTAAGGTTCTTGACGAGCACGGAAACGGCGTCGATGTCGCTGGGCCGGGGGCGACCAACACTCCCAAAGGCGGTTTCCTCGTCATGGACCACCCCTGGCCCTCGATGACGCGCGGAATCTTCAACGACCCCGAGAGGTATGAAAAGACGTACTGGTCGCGCTTCCCAGACTCTTACTTTGCGGGCGACGGAATCAAGCTCGACGAGGATGGCTACCTCTGGCTGCTTGGCCGAGTTGACGACATCATGCTCGTCGCCGGACACAACATCTCGACTATGGAAGTCGAAAGCGCCCTCGTCGACCATCCTGCCGTCGCCGAAGCCGCCGTTATCGGCAAGACCCACGACGTGAAGGGGCAGGCGATTGCGGCATTCGTGATTTTGCGTGCCGGTTTCGTCGCTTCGGACGCATTAACAGCCGAAATCAAAGCCCACGTGGGCAAGAAAATCGGCCCAGTGGCGCGACCAGATGATGTCTACATCTCGGCTGAACTACCGAAGACCAGAAGTGGCAAGATCATGCGACGGCTCCTTCGCGACATCGCCGAGGGGCGAGCTTTGGGCGACGTCTCCACCCTAGCCGACTCCTCTGTCGTCGCCTCTCTGAAGGACCGTTACGAGGCAAGCGAAGGGTAGTGAAAAACTGGGCCGGCAACGTGACGTTCGGAACCGAACGTCACGTCACGCCCGGATCGCTGGATGAGCTGTCCGACTTGGTCGCCAACTCTCGAAACATTAAAGTTCAAGGCTCTCAACACTCCTTCAATACAATCGCGGATTCCACTGACACTCTGGTCTCCATGCAGAGCCTTAACGAGATTGGAGAACCGGATGCCGAAACTCACTCTGTGAGAATCGGTGGCGGGGTGACTTATGGCCAGTTAGCCGTTCACCTCGCATCCCGAGGCTGGGCGCTGAGCAACTTGGCGTCGTTGCCCCACATCTCCGTCATCGGAGCCTGTGCCACCGCAACTCACGGATCAGGTCGCAAGAACAAAAACCTCTCCAACGACATCTTGAGCTTGGACGTCATGGGTCCGAACGGCGCGATTCGACGCTTAGAGGCAGGATCGGAGGAGACAAAACTAGCGACCATCGGCCTCGGAGCAATCGGCATCATCACGGGCGCAACTGTGCGAATCGAACCCAGCTACGAGGTGAGGCAATGGGTCTATGAAGATTTGGAGTTTGCAACACTTACCTCCTACTTCGATATCGTCTCCCAGCATGGCTACAGCCTGAGCCTGTTCACAAAATGGACCGGGGAAACAGTCGATCAGATGTGGGTGAAGGAGCGTGAAGGCGGACTGTTCGAAGGGCGGGAGAGCTGTTTTGGAGCCAAGCGAGCAACGGTGAAACGTCACCCACTACGCGAGATGGACCCGGTCAACTGCACCGATCAACTTGGAGTCCCTGGTCCGTGGAGCGAGCGGTTGGCGCACTTCAAGCTAGAATTCACGCCTAGTGCGGGAGAAGAATTACAGTCGGAATACTTTGTTGATTTTGAATTCGCCACGGCGGCGATCGCCGAACTGCGAAAACTCGGTGACGAGATTGCGCCTCTGCTATTCGTCTCCGAGATTCGGTTCGTCGCCGGGGACGAGTTACCGATGAGTCCCGCGTTTGGCACGGACATCGTTGCGCTCCATTTCACTTGGCGACCAGTTTGGGAGCAGGTGCGGGCCATCCTTCCCAAGGTCGAAGCTGCTTTAAGGCCGTTCGGCGCCCGGCCCCACTTCGGCAAACTATTCACGATGGACCCAAGCCGCCTAGCCGAGGTCTACCCCCGGCTCCCCGATCTGAGAGCCTACTCCCAACAAGTCGACCCAGAAGGGAAGTTCATAAACGACTTCTTAGCATCAAGAGTTTTCGGATCCTCTAGCTGAGAGGAGTTGTCGGAAAACTTCGAACTCCTCCAGGCCGTACATCGCAAAAACGACCTTCAAAGGTTGTTCAGTTACCAATGCGGAAATCGTTTGCACCGCAATTTCCCCTCCCAGTTCAAGCGGAAATCCGAATGCTCCTGTCGAAATCGAACAAAACCCAATCGACTCAACGCCCAATTCAACCGCCTTCAAGTAGGCATTCCTGTACGTTGCCTCAAGCAAGTCAGGTTCGTCCCCGATCTCGCGCCAAACTGGTCCGGCAATGTGGATCACGTAACGATGGGGAAGATCATGCCCCGAAGTCACTACCGGCTCGGCAACCTCCGCACCACTTGGAGCAACTCGCCGCAATTCTTCCAGCATCCCTCTTCCGGCCAAATGGTGAATTCGACCGTCAATGCCTCCACCACCCCGCATTCGAGTATTTGCCGCATTCACAATCACTTCGACTGGTTGATCCGTCAGAGCTCCCCGAACCACCGAAATCATCAACAGATCACCAGCGCGATTCGGTCATCCTCAATCACGATGATCCCCTCGCGGTACATCGTCCCGATCAACCTCTTGAACGCCCCTTTGCTCATTCCGAACGCCCGCAAAATCTCGTCGGGCGACGACTTATCCGACAGAGGCAGCGAGCCGCCATTTGCCTCCAATGCCCGAACGACCCGATCCCGTTCTCCCAATACCGCACCGTAACCCTGAGGGCGCAACGAAAGCGCCAATTGTCCGTCATCACGGACCCGTTTCACAAACCCCTTCCGCTTCTGCCCAACCTTCAGCTCGTCCACCCACTCATCGCGGAAGATCGCCCCTTTGAACTTTCCGTTCACGATGACCGAGGCAAACTCCGGAGTAATGTCCGCTACTAACATCTTGATGGCATCACCCTGAGCGAGTTCGTCTTGATGCGGGGTCAGGTGCTTCGACCATCGAGTTGTACAAGCTACTCGGTTAGATTTCTCGTCCAAGTAAACGTAAACCAGAACTTCATCGCCTTCTCTAAGCTCAAAATGCTGCTGCTTGAAAGGACAGAAGAGATCCTTCATCAGCCCCCAATCGAGAAACGCTCCCTGCCCGGTGACCATCAAAACCTTCATCACCGCAAACTCGCCCACCGCTGCATGGGGCTTCATGCGAGTGGCAATGATCCGATCTTCCGAGTCGGTGTAAATGAAGACTTTCAGCGAGTGTCCAACCAGCGCATCATCGGGGCACTGGTTCTCCGGCAACAAAACCTCGGTCTCCCCGCCGTCGGACAGATAAAGCCCGTACTCGGATTCTCGCTTTACCTTCAGGTCTTGCCATTCGCCGACTTTCACAGCTTATTGTGCCTCATTGGACAGCGGACTCCCTCGTCTGCTTATCGAGCGACAGCGAGGCTATAACGGAGGCTCAGTGGTGGTTTCGACTCGCCGATCCGGATACAACAAACCACAAACCGCCTCCGCAGATCCAATTGCGATAAGTCCAACGAGAACGTTCATGATGATCGCAAACACATAATCCTTCGAAGTCCAACCTTGATCAGCCACCGTTGGCCGAATCACCAAGAAGACTAGGCTGAAGAAACCAGTGATTCCTTGCAAAATGAACCATAGACCCAGCCCTCGAACAACTACCCCCATCCAATCTTTCGGCTTCATCAATTCAGGATTATATCTAGCGATTGGAATATATCCCGGTGAGACTGCCACTCGGAGTCTCTACCAAAAGAGGAAGATTCAACCCATGGACTTCGGCAGCCTCTTTCTTCAACTCATTCTTTCACTCGCAATCTTCTGCCTGTTTCGCTGGGCCAAAGCGCAGCGAAACTATTGACATTTAGAGCCCTCAGCCGACTCTCCGGTGTAAGCGCGGCTACAAAGTTCGCAAAGTCGCCGCTGCCTGCTCCGGAGTGATGTCCCGCTGCGACTCGCCTAGCATCTCATAGCCCACCATGAACTTCTTCACCGTCGCCGAGCGTAGCAGCGGCGGATAAAAGTGTGCGTGAAGTTGCCAGTGGTCCACAGGCTCGCCGTTGTTCGGCCCGCCGTGCCAGCCCATCGAATAAGGAAACGAGCAGTTGAAGAGGGCGTCGTATTTCTTAAGCCCGATGCTCAGAATCGTTGCGAGATCTTTCTTCTCCTCTGGCGTTAGATCGGTAAACACCGGTCGATGCGCCTTGGGAAGAAGCATCACCTCGTAGGGCCAAGTCGCCCAAAATGGGACAAGCCAAACCCAGTGGTCCGTTTCCACCACAATCCGTTCTTTTTTCTCAAGCTCGCTAGAAACGTAGTCGCAAAGCATGGGCGTGCCCGTCCGATCAAAATACTGCATTTGCTGGCCGTCCTCTCGTTCGACCAATGAAGGAGTGTGACCCGAAGCCCAAACTTGCCCGTGCGGATGCGGATTCGAAGCGCCCATTGTCGCCCCACGGTTCTCGAAAATCTGTACCCACTGATACTTCTCGTTCAGCTCGACATACTGCTGGTTCCAGAGTTCGATAACCGCTTCCAGTTCCTCCTGCGACATCTGTGCAAGGGTGAGGTCATGACGCGGAGAGAAACAGATGACACGGCACTCTCCATAGGCGGTTCGCGCCTGGAACAGGTGCTCAGCCGCTGGCGTGATCTCGAACGGAGTATCAGGGAGGAGCGCCGAGAAGTCGTTCACAAATGTGAAGGTCGACGGGTAATCAGGATTCACCTCCCCATTTGACCGAGTATTCCCCGGACATAAATAGCACCCTGGATCATGGGAAGGCCGTTCATCAACCACCGTTTCCTCAGCCCCCTGCCAGGGTCGCTGGGTTCGGTGTGGAGAAACCAAGACATGCTCGCCGAGTAGAGGATTATAACGGCGATGTGGCTGGTCAAACACTCCCTACGGTATACCCGCCGACTTACTCATCTTCATCATCGTGACGAGCAGCCTCGATCAGGCTCATCACCTCGTTCACCGACTCATGCACAACCAAATGGTGCTCCTGGTCGAACTCGATCCTAGAGTTCTTGGGATCTATCTCATATTCCCGGACAACCCGGATGTGCGGAACGCAGGCGAAAAGAGGAGACATGCCTACGGAGTTGGGGCGAGTGAGTTCAATCCATCGTTTCATCGTCTCTCAGAGTACAGAGCGGGCGATTCAAGAATCTGTATCGAACTTTGTGGACATCGCAAGTTGTCGCACGCCCCATCAAAATTGCTGTAAGATAGCAAAAGCCATCATGAAATCCGTTGCACTTCTTGCCGCTTTCGCCACCCTAGGTCTGGGTCTCCAGTCGTCGCTGCCAGGTGCAGTTGACAACCATTACAAGAACCTTCAAGCCGCCAAAGGACTCAAGGTCGAGTTCAGCGTGCTGCGTCTGACTGGTGGAGCGGAGAAGATCAGCCTCACTTACGCCAAGCCTAATCTGTACAAGATCGAGTCACAGAACACTCTGAAAATTAGCGACGGCAAGACGCTTTTTACGCTTGACAAGAAGAAGAACACCTACACCGAGGGGGCCGCAGTTTTGGCTCCCGCAATGGATTCCGACACCTGGGCTTGGAGCGGATTCTTCGACGAAAAGGCGACCAAGGACCTGAGTGGATGGCAGGCGAAGGGCAAGAAGCAGATTCGTGGTGCGTCGTTGGACGAGTTCGCATTCCGCATTGCAGGTGGAGACACTGGTTCGCTTTACATCGACCCGACGAACGGGATCGCCAAGGGCTACAGCCGTAGCGGAAAGGGTGGCGACCTGATCATCATCGCGAACTCTGTTGCCCCGCTGAAGGATGCTCCAGATGTCAAGGAGTTCACCTTCGTGCCGGGAACCGCCAAAAAGGAAGAGCCAAAGCCAGCCGCCGCCGAAGTCCTCTACGCCGAGATCTCGCCGATCATGGCTCAGCGCTGCAACGGCTGCCACAGTTCATCAAGTCAGAAGGCTGGAGTGATCACAGACACCTTCGCAGGGCTCTCAAGGATCGTTGCTCCAGGCAACTCGGCGGCCAGCAACTTCTACAAAGTCATCTCCGGTCCGAACCCGCGAATGCCAAAGGGCGGCGGAAAGATGACCGCTGAAGAGATTGAAAAAATCAAAAACTGGATCGACTCCGGGGCGAAGCAGTAGCAAGACCGTGACTGGTAGAGTCTCACTGGGGTGTATAGTAGCTCTAACGGTAAATCATGACGATGATGCTTGCTCTGGCCTTACTTACCCAACCTGGTGCCGAGGGACTGCGATCCGCTGCAGACCGCCGGAAATTCGACTTCGGAACCTGCGTGGTGAGCGACCTCATCAAGGGCAACGCCGATGATGGAAAGTACGTTCAGGCAATCAAAGACCACGTGAATCTCATCGAGCCAGAAAATGATCTTAAGCCCGCCGCGATGTGGAAAGGACTAAACGAGATTGATTTCTCCAAGCCTGACTACCTCCTCGGGGAACCTGGAAAAACGGGCTGGGCACAAGCTAACAGGATGAAGGTGCGGGGTCACGTGCTTTGCTATCCCAACGAGCCGGGCTACACCACTCCTGGCTGGTTGCTTGCAAAAGAGAAGGACCTTACTGCCGACCAAACGCGTGAACTCCTGAAGAACTACATTCTCACCGTTGCTGGACGATACAAAGGCAAGATCTCGAGTTGGGATGTCATCAACGAAGTAATCTCCGACGCTCCCAACGGCAACCAGTTCAACGTCCGCTCGAGCATCTGGTACCGCAAGCTCGGAATGGAGTTCATTCCGCTATGCTTCAAGTGGGCAAAGGAGGCCGACCCGAAAGCCAAGCTGTACTACAACGACTACGGCTGCGAAGCTGGCGGTCGCAAGCTTGATGACGCCATCGCCATGTGCAATTGGATCCGCTCGGAAGGAGGGGTCGTGGACGGAATCGGCCTCCAGTATCACGTCAGCACTTGGGCAAAAGTTGTTCCTGGAAGTGGGTTCTATCAGGCGGTCGAAAAGATCGAAAAGAACGGCTACGACTGGATGATCACCGAACTGGATTACGCAATCCCTGTGCAACCGTTTTCACGCACGGATCCCAACTTTGGGATCATTCCAAAAGAAGTCCAGGACTACCGTGTACAGGGCGTTGCGTATGGCGAGATCATGGAACTAGCCCTGAATAGCAAGCGCTGCAAAGGCGTGCAAATGTGGGGTATCACCGACCGCCACAGTTGGATTCCTGGTTTCTCGCAAGGCAAAAACGGATGTGCACTGATTCTCGACGCCAACTACAACGCCAAACCTGCGGTCGGATACATCCAAAAAGCCTTGCTCTCAAGATAAGTGCGTAGTGTAGACTTACGTTTACATGTCTGAGGGGTGGATCAGGGTCAAGAATGCGCGGGGGCATAACCTGCGCGGGGTAGATGTGGACATCCCGCTGGGCCTGTTCGTCTGTGTGACCGGCGTGTCAGGCTCGGGGAAATCAACGTTGATTCAGGACACGTTGTTTCCACGCTTGATGTTCGAGCTGCACGGCACACGTTCAACCTGGCAACCTCACGATGCAATCGAAGGCCTCGATGCGGTTGATAAAGTGATCGATATTGATCAGTCGCCGATCGGGCGAACGCCCCGTTCCAACTCGGCGACTTACACCGGAACCTTCGACATGATTCGGGACCTATTCAGCAAAACGCAGGACTCAAAGATTCGCGGCTACCAGCAGGGGCGTTTTAGCTTCAACGTGAAAGGGGGTCGTTGCGAGTCATGCAAGGGCGACGGCGTTTTGAAGATCGAAATGCACTTTCTGCCTGACGTTTATGTTCCATGCGAAATCTGCAAGGGGCGTCGGTACAACCGAGAGACCCTTGAGGTTAAGTACAAGGGCAAGTCCATCGCCGATGTCCTGGAGATGACCATCGAAGAAGCGGTTGACTTCTTCAGGCCGATCCCGAAGATTCACAAAAAGCTCGACACGTTGCTCGACGTTGGCTTGGGCTACATTCGCCTCGGTCAACCCGCGACCACTCTGTCGGGCGGCGAAGCTCAGCGGGTGAAGCTCTCGACCGAGCTCTCAAAGCGAGCGATGGGCCATACAATGTACATCCTGGATGAGCCGACAACTGGCTTGCACTTTGACGACGTGAAACGTCTGCTCATGGTTCTCCATCGCCTCGTCGACCAAGGCAACACTGTGCTCGTCATCGAGCACAATCTCGACGTCATCAAAACCGCCGACTGGCTCATCGACATGGGACCCGAAGGTGGAAACGGTGGCGGGGAAGTCGTCGCGACCGGCACTCCTGAGCAAGTGGCGCGAGTCCAACGAAGTCACACAGGGAGGTTTCTGGCAGAGATTTTTCAGAAACGCGGACATGCCTATTAGTTCTCAGCTCTTAACCATCGGACAATAACCGAGAACCGAGAACCGAGAACCTTAAGTCAGCTCGCCTTCGCAATCTCGCGTTGCTGAATGATCCGCAGGAATTGCGAGCGTACGGCGACCGCCCGTCGCACGTCGGTCAAAGCATGAATAGCGATCTCACGGTTCACCGGAATGAACTCGTAATCCGAGTTCACGGACACCTGGGCCAGATAGGGCCAGTCGGCGGCGATGACCACGCCCAGCCTGCGGTAGCCGCCCGAGACAGGGCCGTCTGGGCCCAAAATAATGATTTGGCCACCAGGGGTTTGCTGAATCAAACCAGGGCAAGCTGGCTCACTTGGCGACTGCGTAAACTCCGAGGATAGCTCGCAGTTGAATCGGTACCCTTGCCGGTTGATGTCCAAAGTCGAAGACGCATCAAAGGGAACCCGCTGCTCCAGCGGGATGTATCGCAACTGGCGGACTGGCTCAAAGAGACCCGCCAGCTTCCGCTCCGGCAACGGTCGGTAGGTGTACCCAAGGTAGCCCGCAAACGAGCCAATTGTCGTCACGCGGTACCGCTCAAATTTCTTGAGGCGCTTCACGTACCCGGCGTGAGGCGTCATCCAGCAGATCGTCATGTCTCGCTTAGCTTCGAACTCAAGGGTTCCCAGGACTTCAAGGACCGGCGTGTCGTCTTCCGCCAAAAGTGCGGCTCGCACGAGCGGAGGGGTGAAGGGGTCCAGTGGGCCGCCTGGCGGAACACCATACTTTCTCAGTTTGGGAGGCGCGGCAAAGACGGAGGTTTGTCCGTAAGTCTTAACGATCTTGAGACTCAAGCACCCACCCCGATTCCCGAGCCTTCGAGTGCGGTACGCACAGATCGAGCGATCTCGAGACAATCTGGTCGGTCACCATGAATACAAATGGTTTCTACCGTCGGAGCGAGTCGCAACGCCTGAGCCTGAATCTCAGGGATCGAATCCAGCATCGCGCCTGCCGCCGACCGAGGAAGAAGTCCTCCGGTCGTGTCATAGCCACGCTCTGCAAATCCCTCGCGAATAAACCTCAATCCTCTCCGACGGGCCTGGAATTCGTGCTCGGTGCCCGACAGTCCCATCAATGGTTTTTCCATTTCTTCCAGCGCATCCCAGACGGTACGAGTGGAAACCGTATCAATTGCTAGCCAATGATAGAGGGCACCGTGGGGCTTGATGTAAGCGTAAGGTCCGGCTTCAAGTATTTGTACCGCGACGCTGCTAATCCAAGTCTCGGGGTATCCCTCTTTAAGTTCGCGACGGCCCATGGAACCAGGGTCAGGGAAGCCGACATGGAGACCGGGGCGGACGCCGTGGTCGCGGGCGGCGCAGAGAAGGTCGTAACAAAGCTTTGGGGATCCAGCATGGAACCCTGAGCAAATGTTGACTGACGAAACGACGTCCATCAGCGCAAGATCGTTCTCGAATCCTTCGCCAATATCGGCGTTGAGGTCAATCCATTTCATAGCTCGTGAGTCGTTGTTCATCAAGCATCCTCGCCTGATCTCCGTCTATCTCGAAGAACTTGATTGTATCACCCGGATTCAACGGGAAGTACCGAGCTTTTGCATCTGCGACCAAGATGGGAGTCGTGCCAATCAGGTTCCATCCTCCCGGAGATTCCTGCGGATAGATACCAGTTTGGCCCTTCGCGATTCCTACCGCTCCGCGAGGAACTCGGATTCGAGGCGTGTCAATTCGCTCAAAGCGATGGAAAATCTCAGGCAGTCCTTTGAGATAGGGAAACCCGGGCAGGAATCCGATTGCCTGCACGGTGTAGGTCGCGGCGCAGAATGCTTTGGAGACCGCTTCAGGTTCCATCGAAAGCTCTCGGCAGATCCCTTTGAGGTCAGATCCGTCGAAAAGTAGCGGAATTTTGTGCTCTTTGGTTGGCAGCTTGGGTGCCAAATCGATAGAGTTGAGTGACTCAATTGAAAACGTTTCAGGGTCAATGTAGAGACCGACAGTGTCGACCGAGGCGATCACTTCTTCCACCCCGGGCAAGTTCATCAGCTCGATCGAGTAGGCGAAAACGTATGGCTCGACCTCAAGATCGCGCAGAATATACGCCGACTCTCCTAGTTCATCGATCCGCACAATGTAAAGTATCGTCGTTTTCTGCGTCAAAATGAGGGTCGATGAGCATTGAGATTCCTGTTTACCTTGGGGACGGAGCCGTATTGCCAGCCTATCAGACCGCCGACGCAGCCGGAATGGACCTTTGCTCGACCGTGGACTTTGCCCTGGAACCCCTTGAGCGAAGACTCGTCCCGACGGGGATCAAGATGGCAATTCCTCGAGGGTTCGAAGGTCAGGTGCGCCCGCGTTCGGGATTAGCGCTGAAGCACGGAATCTCTATGGTCAACGCTCCCGGGACTATTGACTCAGACTATCGAGGTGAAATTGGGGTGCTACTGGTGAATC
The DNA here is from genome assembly GCA_037138755.1 of Armatimonadota bacterium. Classification (NCBI taxonomy): domain Bacteria; kingdom Bacillati; phylum Armatimonadota; species Armatimonadota bacterium. Next base: position 1,805,532 of record JBAXHT010000001.1, read on the forward strand.
TAGGCCAAAATCGCGTAGAGTTCAAGAGCGGTGATCGTGTGGCGCAACTTGTGATCTGCCCGGTGGTTCGGGCGTCGCTAAAGGTCGTTGCAGAACTCGGCGAAACAGCAAGAGGCTCCGGCGGATTCGGAAGCACTGGGAAAAGTTAAGGAAGAAGATGGCATCAACAGTAGATTTCAATGACGACTATGGCGCGCAGTTGCGTGAAGAAATGTCGCGTATCAATCTGCTCAGGATTCGTGGAGATATCTCTTCTGCCAAAACTCTTTGCCTTGCAACTTTGAAGAAGTACCCCGCGAGCGTCGATGCTCATACGATGATGGGCGACCTCCACGCGGAACAAGCTGATTTGGAGCCAGCCGCGGAGTGGTACGCATTAGCACTTGACCTTGACCCCAACGCGCCTGGTGCACAAACTAAGCTCAACCGGATACGGGCCGCCCTGGACATATCAAAGCAGGCTGCAACCCAGAAAGCGATGATCGATTCAGGCCGGAAAGTATCGCCTTGGTTGATTACAGCCGTTGCCACGTCCGCGATCGCTATCGCGGCGATTGCCTTCATGGTTGGCGGGCAACAATCGCCCACTCGGGCTTCGACCGGGACGTCGGCTCAGAAGTTTTCCGGTAACTCAATCTCTGCTCCGAAGGACTTCGGTGGATTCGTTGCCGCTTCCCAGGCCCAGCCGCCGGTTAATCAGCTTCCGGTTGTGGGTAGTTCCGCTACAGATGGCTCGCGACCCGCTGAACTTCAGTCTCCGAACGGGCAGAAGAGCGAAACCGGTGGCTCGACTGGGAGTGTGGCCCAAGACGAGACATTGCTGAACGCGATTCGGGAGCGAAGCAAGTATTCGAAGAATATCATCAGCATCCTCGATGACCCGCGCAACCATTCCATGGTGATCACTTACTCGGTTGCACCGGATGAGCATGGACGCTACACGGGGGCGATGGTGGCAATCACCGCCCTTGAGTATCACTCCAAGGCTTCGCTCGTTACTCTTCGAGGAGTACGCAACGGCATTCTGACTTACATGGCAGACGTGACCCGACAAAAGGTGATGGAAGCTCAAGCCGAGAAAGGTAGCTTGCAAGGGCAGACGGATTACGCGTGGATCGACTCGGTTCTGGAGAACGAATACTTCCGATCACAGGAAGTGACCGGCGTTCCACCAAAGTAGTCGTTCATAATCAAGGGGATGCGAGTCTCCCTCCAGCTCTACACCGTCCGTAACGAAATTGCCGCTGACCTGCCCGGCACTCTTGCCGCTTTGGCCAAGACTGGTCTGGAGTATGTGGAGGGTGGGGGTTTGAGCGTCGAAGAAGCCAAGACTTGGAAGAAGTTGCTTGACGACAACGGATTGAAGTTTAGCGGGGCGCACTACGGACTCGCCGCCTTCGAGAATCCCGATGCAGTCTTTGAAGCGATGGAGATTCTGGAGTGTAACACCATCATCGACCCCTGGGAGCAGCCAACTAACTTCGATTCTCTTGATGGGGTGAAAGCACTTTGCGAAAAGCTCACGGTTGCTGGGATGGGTTGCCATGCTGGCGGATTCGAATACCTGTATCACAATCACGATTTCGAGTTCCTGAAACAGATCGACGGAAAGTCCGCCTGGGAGCACATGGTAGAGCTCACGAATCCTGCCTGGGTCAATTTCGAAGTGGACATGGCCTGGGTTCAAGTGGGCGGCTACGATGAGGCTCAAATCTTGACGAATTACGCAAGTCGAGTTGGCGCACTTCACTTGAAAGACGTCGATACCTCCAAAACCCCTCGATGGCAGATCGCTGGTCAGGGAACTGTTAACCTTGACTTTGGCCTCAAGTTCGCCGACGAGCATAACATTGGATTCGGCTGCATCGAACTCGATGAATCGCCTTGCGCGCCGCTCGACGCGGTTGCCCAGAGCCTTGAGTTCTTCAAAGGCAAAGGCTACAACTAGAGGCTAAGCTCCCCAACATGGGAGCCCGAGCTCAAGGCTTTCCGCGCAAAAACCGCTCAAGAGCCTTGCGGCTCGGGCCTGAATAGGCTCCGTACTTCTCGTATTCGTTCGATGGGTCGCCAGGTTGGAAGTAGTGTGCGAAGAAGAATGCCATTTCTATCTCTTTGTAAGAAGCGATTTTCTCGCCTGCTGCGATGATGCACTCCGCTCGAAGTGACTCGTCGCATTCGCCCTTGTAGTAACCGAGCATGGGTTTGGTGACGTACCACTCGTGGATGCAGATCTGCTTTGACGTCGTCGGAATTGGGAGCGCGGTGATCTTCGCGATCATTGACTCAAGCGCCTGACCATACTGCGCGGCATACTCTTCTGGGCGTTTAACTTGGCCACGGTAGTAATGGGAGATGTTCGCACACCGTCTGTTCATTCTCGTCCACCATTGTCCGTCGTCTCCTCCGACGAGGGTTCGAAGTTCGACCGCCTCCGGCTCCGGTTCGCCCCAGAAGGAGATTGTAGAGCCCTGGACGACATGACCATGGAAGTTGAGGTGTCCATCGTCAACTAGCATGTAGTTGCAAAACGAATGGAAGGCTGTGTCCCATGTTCCGATCGGCTGCCCGCTAGAATCCGAAGGTCCGCCGACGTGACCCCGAGCGGGCTCATTGAACCACTCGAAGCGAAGACCGGCTGGACTTCCTCCCAGCTGTTTCCAAAGGTTCACTGCCCGGTCAATGATCTGTTGGCCGCGCTCCCGACTTGCATCCCACAACCTAAAGTCGGGTCGCCACCACTCCTTCCAAGGTCCGCCAGTGTGACGATGCCAGTTCGGATTTCCAGGATGTGGCACTGGGCTGAGCCCCAGCAGAAGCTTTTTCTGACCATTTGCTGCCGCGCGAACTCGATCTTCGAGGTCAAGCCACATGGGATTGTCGTAGTCCGCATAAATTTCCCATAACATCGCTTGCTCGCGAATCCAGCAGGTGGGAAGCTTCTTGATGTCATTGATGATCTCAATCCGCGGTCCATTCGTCCGGCGAAGCGGAATTCCTGTCGAAACTCCGCGCTTAAGAATTCTTCACCTCAAGGAAGCGTTCAAGCTCGAGTGGAGTGACGATAGAAAGGTTGACCTGAGCGGCCTCAAAAAACTGCTCAAGACTCAGCTCAGGCATCGACTGCTCGTCGGAAATCTCGTCGTAAAAGTCACGAATAACGTCTGCTGAGCTCGGTTCTTCGGGATAGGCCTCAACCCACACGCCAGTTTTTTCTTTGGACGCCCGGTAGGAAACCGCGGCCACATAAGGAAGGGCGAGAATCTCTTGGTCGTCGTCGACCGACCAAAAGCCGTCATGAGCGTGCAAACCCGCCGCATGAAGCTCTTTCCGAACCTCATCCACAGGCTTCCTAGTGGAACTCACGATCACAACAGAGTGCTTTGCTTCCGCTGCAGTCAAAAGAACTTTCCCTGCTTGCGAGTGAACAAAAACGTGTCGAGAAGCAAGCTGCTGCTCGACTGCTGAAACAAACCCCTCATACGGAACTCTGAGTGTCATCTAGGTTCATTATGGCTTGGCGTGAGCGATGATCGACTGGATAATTTTAACGGCTTCCTCGGCAGTTTCTTCACAGTCAAAAGTCGTTACTCCTTCCGCGTGGACATGAAACATGGGTTCGAAGGAGTCTGCAGTGACAAGTGCGGTTCCTCGAGCAAGGGGAATTCGGACGCCCTCGGGTTCGAGATCATCTTGCGGATACCGGTCGGTAAGCTCGCGCAACACCCCGCCCTTGTCTGGCCCATGAACCGTGACAGCATCGTAGGACATCGCGAAGTCTGGCAAGTCGGCCCGATATTGGCTTAAGCTCTGAGAAGAACGGGCAAGCAGTGGGATGAGCCAGGCCGCCGAATAACATGCGTCAAATCCGGTAGGCATCTCTCCGAAAAAGAACCCTCCCCTGCCGTCGCCGCTGAAATCAACTCCATCACTTTGAATACTCCTCGCAGAATTAGGAACCTTAAGTACCGACGCCCCTTTTGACTCAAGCCAAGCTCCGAACGAGGCGGGGAACGAAGAGGGAATGGCGATTTTGCAGCCGGGACTCTCGATTATTCTCGCCTTCGCCATCAAGGCAAACAAAGGGAGTCCATCAACTATGGCCCCCTGGTCATCCACAAGGGCAAATCGCTCACCTTCGTGGAGGAACAGAATCCCCAAGTCGCAGCTCAGTTGTCGAACCGAGTGACTCAGCTCCTGAAGATGTGCTTCGATTTCAGAAGCCGTATTGGGCGTACGACGCGAGTCAGGGTGGCCATGGAACCCCACGGCATCGACGCCCAGATGATCGGCAACCGAAGGGAACAGGGTTCCAATCGATGAGTGAGCGTAGTCGCAAGCAATTCGAAATCTTGGCAGAGGCAACTTAGAACAGACAGCGAGCGCATCCAAATAATGTTCAACATGACCCTGGGCATAATCGATCATCCCGATGTCGTCGGCGTCTGCTCGGTTAAAGTCTTCTCGGAAATAGCGCGCCTCGACCTTTCTTTCGATGCCCTTTGAGATTTGTTTGCCGTGCGCGTCGAAGAGCTCAACCAACGACATCCGGCGATTTCCGGGGAGCTTTCGGATCAGCACTGAGCCTGCTGCACCAACTCGGCTCATCGTGTGCTTCGCAACCGGTAACGGCACCCCTCTTAGGTCCAACACGTTGCAGCCGACGCTCACCAACGAGGAAATCACGGCTCGCTTTAGCATCCGAGACGAGCGAGCGGTGTCTCGAGCGGCGATCACTGTGCTTCCCAGCGGAAAGAGAGACCCGTAAGCTCCGGCCAACCGGCTCGCCACTTCAGGAGTCATTTCGATGTTACTGATGCCCGCGACGCCAAGATCACGGAAAAGCGAAGCCTGCCAACGATGTCCCCAAACCATCGACATCGTGACCGTTGCGCCGCGTTCGACAACTTTGTCAGGCCAAATCTTGACTCGTGGTCGGATCACTGCGCCGAGATCGAGTAAACAGCGATCCCCAACCACGGCGTCCTCCATAACGGAGACATTCTTCTTCGCGATCACTTTCGCCCCAAGAACCGCGGAGCGCACCTGAGCCTCGCTGCCGATGTAGCAATTCTCCCAAACAACGGAGCGCTCAACGACGGCGTATTCCTCGACAATCGTGTTAGAGCCGAGCGCACTGTAGGGTCCGATCTGGGCCCCGCGCTTTACCTTAACGTTTTCTCCCAAGACCACTGGAGGGATCAGGCGAGCCGTCTCATCAATCTGGCAACCGTGCCCCAGCGAGATTCCTCCAGAATGAGAGCCGGGGATCGTGAGCTGAACAACTCCGCTCATGACTTGCTCTTGCGCCTCGCGATACTGGCTCAGCGAACCAACGTCGCACCAGAACCCATCCATCACGAAACCGTAGACACCCTTCTGAGCTTCGATGAGCGCAGGAAAGATATCCATGCTCCAGTCGTAACTGGCACCGGGCTCCATCAAATCCAACACACTCGGGTCGATGATGTACATCCCTGTGTTCACAGTGTCGGTCTGAACCTCTGACCAATCTGGTTTTTCGACGAGCTTGCGAATCTTGCCGTCCTCGTCGGTCACGACAATTCCGAACTCTAGAGGGTCGATGACTCGCTTCAGAATCAGTGTCGCCAAGGCCCCTTTCGTTCTGTGAAAATCGACCGCCGCCCGGAAGTCACAATCCGTGAGCGCGTCGCCGCTTACAATCAAAAAAGGCTCGTCCATCAAGGTCGCCGAGGCGTTTTTGATCGCACCAGCGGTGCCTAACGGCATCGGTTCGTCTGGATAAGCAATTGAAACTCCGAAGTCCCGACCGCTGCCAAAGTGCGACTGAATCTCACTGGCCAGGTAAGAGGTGGTCACCAAAAAATCTGTGAAACCTTGGTTTCGCAACAGCCCGACAAGGTGCTCCATGATTGGCACCGTTGCAACAGGGACTAGCGGCTTCGGTCGCTGCGAAGTGAGCGGCCTCAGCCGCGACCCTTCGCCCCCTGCCATGATCACAACTTTCATGCGCTCCAGTAACAAGATACGACCTTGAGCACCAAAAGGAACATCGTTCACAACATATCCACGACAAAACCTAGAGTTCTTTGCAAACTTGCCGACAAAAACAGTGCCATGAGCAACTCTTCACCGACACTGGCTTGGACCGGCGAGCGCATGATTCCGTTCGTTAGTGACTACGCAACCCAAGCAACCCACTTCCAGCGGTACCTCTTTTTCCGCCCATGGTACGAGGATGCGAAGGTCGTCGATGCCGCCTGCGGTGAAGGTTACGGAACCGATTACGCCTCACTGTTTGCCTCAACTGCGACTGGGGTTGACCTCTCCGACGAGGCCACGAAGTACGCTGGATCGGTTTACGCCGGCGCAGGGTTTGTCACCGGTGATGTTTGCGAATACGATTACAGCCAAGCTGATATGGTTGTCTCGTTCGAGACAATCGAGCACCTTCCGGATCCTGAGAAGTTCTTGGCAGCCGTCAAGGCTTGCACGGGCCGGATCGTCATCAGCACCCCAAATCGCCTCCTTTACGATCCGAATGCGAAGCTGGGCGACAAGCCGAGCAATCCCTATCACACCATCGAGTGGACCGCTGAAGAGTTTGCCGAACTGATTCAGAAGCACTTCCCGGATCGCCAAGTTCGTTTCCTTTCCCAGAAGACCGAACTTCCGGGCCGCTTGTACGAGGGCCTTGACCCGATGGGTTGGTTCATCGTCGCCGTCATCGGCGATGGCGAGTTGCCCAAGTGGCCAAAGGTTGGCTTCTCCATGCCAACCGTCAACAACTTCGGCATGGGCAAAGAGTGCATTTCGAGCTTTGTAACCTACTATCCCGGTGAAGTTGAGTTTGCAGTTGTGCTGAACGGCACCAACCAAGAGCACAAGTGCCTCTGGCAAGAGTTCGCGTCCCAGATGGGCGGAATGGTTCATCTTATCGAGCAACCTTACAACTTAGGTTACGGCCAAGGTGCGAATGCAGGCCTGGCATTTCTTCGGAAGAAGGGCGGATTTGATGCGTATGGCGTCACTAACGACGACGTTTTCCCATCGCTAGGTTGTATGCCGGAGCTGATGCACGCATTTAACAAGCTCCAGGAGGCTGAGAAGAATCCTGGCCTTGTGGGAGTCGTTTCAAACCGGGTCAACGGCAAGCAGCACGCTGGTTTGCCCGCCTTCACGAACATCGTCGAGATGATGCGCGAAGCCAACAAGTTCCTCGGCGAGAACAAGTCGAGCGCAACCGAGTGGACCCAAATCCGCGGCTTGTGTTTCGTGATGCCCGAGGCTTGTCTTGATGCCATCGGCGGCTTCGACCCCATCTACGGTCTCGGCAACCTTGAGGACGATGACTATGCAATCCGTGCTCGAATGGCCGGATTTAGCAACTGGATCGTCGATGGAGCCTGGCTGTACCACGAAGGATCGCAGACTTTTGGCGCTCTAAACCTGGATTACGAAAAGTCGATCCAAGACAACCTCGCCAAATTCCTCGCCAAGTGGCAACTCAAAGACCACTCTGACTTCATGAACATGACGTCGATCCCGTCCGGCGTCGAGCTTTACGTTCCGCTCGAAGCGGAAATCGCCCCGCTAAACTCTGCGGTCGTGAACGGTCAAGAAGTCGACCTCCTGAACGGAGCCAGCGACATGGACTTCGCGTTCTGGGTCTTCGGCCAAATCTCGAAGGGTGGACAGGAAGCTCGAGAGCGAGTTATCGCTGCTCTGCGAGCGGAAGAGCTGAATCTCGCTGCCTAAATCCTATATTCAGCCCAGCTTGAGGGAGTTTCGGTCACCCGGATTCTCTCAAGCAAAACTCTTCCAGGTTCTATCCAGTAGCCGTCCTTTTCAAACCCCGTTGCCAACTTGGATGCGACAAAATCAAAAATCTCCCGAGCAATTACTTCGGTCGTCGGGTCCGTCTCATCAAAGACCAAAACAGAATCTGGATGGACATTCTGCATCGCTGGCAACAGCGGATCGGATGAGTTCAAAGCCATCCGGTGATCGTATCGCTCGATGTGCTCCTTGCAAAGCAACTTGATCGCTTTGAAGTCCACTACCATGTCGTTTGAATCCAGCGTTTCGGAAGAGAGAACCACTTCAATCACCCGCGTGTGTCCGTGGGGAAACCTGCACATGCCCGCATGCTTTGAAAGCATATGCCCGGACTCCACCGTGAACGACTTGCAAACGCGATATCTGCCCATCACTTAGCCGCGTTGATGACCTGAATAAAGTCTTCTGGCTTCAGCGAGGCTCCGCCGACCAACCCGCCGTCAATCTCTGGCTGAGAGAACAGCTCCGCCGCATTTCCTGGGTTAACGCTTCCGCCGTACTGAACCCGAACCGACTCGCGATACTCGGCAGGAACTTGAGATCGAATGAAGCCGCAGACTCTATTTGCCTCTACCGAATCGCAAACTTTTCCTGTTCCAATTGCCCACACCGGCTCGTATGCGATGACCAGCGTGGAAAGATCAGAGACTCCATCCAGCGCACCCGCGATTTGCGTGGCAATCACGGCATCCGTCTGTCCCGCCTCACGCTCGGCTAAAGACTCTCCAACGCACACAATCGGCACCAACCCAGCTTCAAGACTTGACTTGAGCTTAAGGTTGACTGTCTCGTCAGTTTCCGCAAAGAAACCAAGTGTTGACTCTGGAACTTCCAACTTCCCAAACCGTCCGCGCCGCTCTGAGTGGCCGATCACTGCATACCGGCAACCCGCATCGCGAACCATCTCTGCCGAAACAAACCCCGTAAACGCTCCGCTCGACTTCCAAAAAACGTCCTGCGAACCAACATCGATCACCGACTCTCGCAAAACCAAAGAGACGCCAGCAAGCGACAAGAACGCTGGGCAGATTCCGACTTCAACAGAATCATCGAATCCGACGAGCTTTGCAAGTTCGGCCGCTCGGGAGGCCGCTTCCGCAGCCAGTAGGTTCATTTTCCAGTTGCCAACAACAATTTTCTTTCGCATCTAACCCAACGTTGTACCCGTCAGCTGCAAGTTGAGTTTTGACGAGAAGAATCAAGGAGTACGGCTGGATTCACTTTTTCCCGAGCATCCGCTTTTGAGCTTCTTTCGCTAGTAGGAACAGTTTTTGTTGCTTCGCGGCGTCGAACGCATAGACTCCGAGTTTCTTGCGCTTTGCTTCACTGACACCGCCGTCAATCCTGTAGCCCTCGGTGCCCCAGTAGACGTTGAGCGCAAGCCCGCGTAACACCAGCTCTGTTTGCAGATCGTACTTGGCTAACTTGTTAGACCGGGTTGGAATAGGAACATCGTAACCATTCTCGGGTTTCACCATCCATCCGTTCTTTTGCTTCTCGAAGAATGCGGCAAGTTGCTTACGCAATTGGGGGTCTTCAAAAAGAATCGTGTCCCTCACCTTGATGATGCCGCTCGTGCGCGACGTAAGATACTTGACTTTCAGTTCCAGTCTATCAGTCGCCTTAAACGACAGGATCGAAATCTCGTATCTTCCGATGTACTCGCTTTCCTGGAGAGCATATGGTGGCAGGTAGATCATCTGAATCCTCCAATATCAATTCTAACATTTTCTGCCCTGGGTCCTTATTGCTCCATAAGTAGTGGTCCTAACAACGGGCATCCACAATCGTAGCGGAGATCGTTAAGATGCTATAACCACAACCGGCTCAATCCTCACCTCAACAGACGCCCGCACCGCGTTGGTGACAATGCAATAAGCATCGCACTTGTGAGCCATGTCTTCGGCGAACTTCAGCTGCTCATCTGTCGCCTCGGCAGCAAGAGTGATCGTTGGTCGAATAACGATCTCGCGGTACTTGAAGGAAGCTCCGTTTTGCTCCACGACACCCTCTGCCTTTGCTTCGAACGATGCAACCGGAAGTTTTCGGTTGGCTACGACGATTCCATAGGTGATCGAGTAACAGCCTGCGATAGCTGAAGTGAGCAATTCTTCAGGATTGAGCTGTCCACCCGTTCCGCCAAACTCAGGCGGAACGTTGATCGGAAAGCCCTGACCGCTTGGCCCAGGAGTGATCGATCCCGACCCGTCTCTGCCGCCATTCCACACTACGTCTGCTGTATACCGGTGCTCCAAAATTGCCATCTCCAGGTTCTACGCGAACCAATTGAGAGAAATCCCGGCTAAAATACGAGGTATGGGGAATGCAGCGAAGGTCGGGGGGCTAGTTGTCATCTTTGCCGCGATGCTAGTCGGGGCCTATGCTTTTCTGGGCAAGAACCTATTTGGACCTAAGTTCCAAATCTTTTACGCATCCTTCCCTGATGCAGGGGGAATCACTCCCGGAACTAGGGTTTTGCTAGCCGGTGTGAACGTTGGCCTCGTGACAAGTGTTGAGCTGGCGAGCCCAACCGAAGCCAAAGCGACCCTAGCAATTAAGCCGGGAGTCGGCATTCCCGCCGGATCGAAACTCGTGCTCCCCGCGAGCCTCGTCGGGCTTGGAGAGCAAGTCATCCTGCTCAATCCCCCTAAGGTCATCTCGGGCAACCTCACCGCCGGGGCCACTATCCCGGGCGGCAAAGCTGGCGCTCTTGACGGAATACTGCCTAACGCCCCAGCCACTGTCGAAGAGCTGACGAAAACGATGGCAGCGTTCCGCAAGCTCCTGGAAGACCCTGAATTGACAGGTGGACTCAAAAAGCTGATGTCGACGACTAACGCCACCATGGGCGAGTTCGGCAAGACCGCCGCCGGGGTCAACAACTTGATGACCTCTAACCAGGCAAACCTATCCAAAACCCTCGTCGCCATGCGCGACGGGATGCAAAACATCAACGGTTTGACCAAGGAACTTTACGTCATGGCAAAGAGCGGCAAGATTCAGGGCGACCTGACCGCCACGATGGCGAACCTCAAATCGGCCACTGAAAAAGGCGACAAGCTCATGACCGAGATCAATGCGCTAGTTGCTGATCCTGATCTCCGTGCCTCGCTAAAGGGCAGTGCCGCCAACATCACCGCCATGACCGAGAGTGGCGCCAAGATGGCAAAGAACGGCGAAGCCATCGCCGCCAACGTCGAGAAGATGTCCGTCGACGGCCCCGAGATTAGCCGCAAGATCAGCGAGCTCATGACCAAAGCCAACGAGATCGCCGACGAGATTAAAGGCATCACAACCGACGTGAAAGGCAGCGTCAAGAAGGTCACAGAAGTTCTGACAAAGAGTCCAACGAGCGCCTTCAGCAACATCGAAACCCGATTCGACTTGATCCAGGAAACCGACCCTAACTTCCTGCGCACAGACTTCACCGCGATTTTCCCGTCGGCGAACGGCGATAGCTTCCAACTCGGACTCTGGAACGCGTTCGAATCCAACCAGTTCATCGCCCAGCAAAGCAAGAAGCTGAACGACAATTTGAGCCTGCGCTACGGGATATTTGCATCTAAGCCCGGTTTTGGGGTAGATTATCTTCTTGGTTCGAGAGCATCGTTGCGGGCTGACGTTTTCAGTCTGAACGACCCTCGGTTCGACCTCCGAATGCGCTACGATGTTGGCAAAGGAGTGATCGGCTGGATCGGGGTCAACAAAATGTTCAAAGACAATTCACCCATGATCGGGTTTGGCGTTGTGCGCTGAGCCAGAGCAAGGGAACCACGCTGGAGAAATTTTAGAAGATGAAGGTAATCCTGAATCAAACCGTGCCAAAGGTTGGCAAAGCCGGAACCGTCGTAACCGTTGCAGATGGTTTCGCCCGCAACTACTTGTTCCCGCGCGGACTTGCAATCGTCGCCAACCGAGCCCAGGTTGACGCCCTTGAGAAGCGAAACGCTCGCCTCCTTGAGAAGACCGCTGCTCAGAAAGCAGAAGCTGAAGCGCTGAAGGCAAAGATCGACGGCCAGTCGGTTAAGATCGAAGCCAAGCTCGGCGCCGATGGCGTCCGCCTCAACGGCTCCGTTACCTCTGCCATGATCGGCGACGCAATCAAAGCCCAACTCGGAGTCCAACTCGAGAAGAAGCAAATTGCCCTCCACGACGCCATCAAGCGACTCGGAACCTACCAGGTCGACCTAGACCTCCACCTCTCGGTTCACGCTAACGTGAGCGTAGTCGTGTTCGATCCTTCGCTGATCGTTGCTGAGACCGAAGAAGTCGAAGCCTAAGCTTGATATCTACAGTGAGAAGCCCTCGCTCAACGAGCGAGGGCTTCTTTGCGCTCCGGCACAGGTCTATCATTGGTTTGGACGGTGTTTTCCCGGTCCCGCCTACCCCTTTCTCCGACTCACTTCCCGCCATTCATGCGCTTTAACTGCGAGAGCATGAAATCTACATTCATGAACGGATCGCCGCCAGTGCGCTTCCAGTGGATCCGTCCTTGCTTGTCAATCAGGATCGTGGAGTGCAGCTCCATGTCCTCAAAGTCATCGTAAGACGAAAACCGCCGCGCATTCTCATGCGCGTTATCCGAAAGGAACTTGACGTTGGCCTGGTCCAACGCCGTCGCTTTTTTCAACTCCGCCGGAGTCGCGCTACAGACCGCCAAAACAACCGCATCCTCCGCCCCGAATTCTGCCGCCCGATCATTAATCGCCTTCAGCTGCCCCACGCAATGCGTACAAGCCGCGCCAAGAAAGAACACCAGGACCACGTTCTTACCCTTCATATCTGAAAGCCGTACCGGCTTGCCCTGACGATCCACCACCTGCAGATTCGGTGCCTTGAACGGTTCCCAATTCATCGGCCCAATCGCATCCAAATCCCGAGGACGATACACCCGCTCCGGACGCGGAGTCTCCGAAATTGGTGTCGCTCCCAACTTCAACGCTCGAACCTCTTCCAGCCACTTCAAACCCGTGTCAGCCTGTGACCAAACGTGCTCCAACCGGCCGGCATACATCGTCGCCTTCTCCCGATTCCCAGCCGCGAAGTGCGACAGCGCCAGGCCAGACAGCGAGAAGCCGTCGTTAGGCTCGCTCTTCAAAGATCGCTCATAGCACTCAATCGCCAACCGCAGATTTCCTTCCTTGCGGTAATGGTCACCAAGGATTCGCATGACCGGCCACGCATCGTACGGCGGATCATTCGAATACATTCCCGCCGCCCGATTCGTGTCCTCAAGTGCGGCGGCGTTGAGCAACGCCCGTTGACCTTCTAGAGTCTTTCCCTCACCCAAACTCACCACACCGTCCGCAATCTCAACGTACTGATCGAAAGGCATCGGCTCCTTCGAGGCCGCTTTGAGCTTCGCAACCAGCGCCTTGAGCGCGACCACCTGCTCACGAGCCTGCTCCGATTTCCCAAGTCCACTAAGCGCAATAGATTCCGCAAACGCCTTGGCAATCTTAGCCATGTCGTCTTTCTCGCTCCAAGCGAAGCCCTTTGGGTTGAGAATCTGATCCCATCGCTCAAACTTGATCAGGGCCCGCGCCATCGCGGCCTCGCCTTGGCCAGACAACACTCCCATCTCGGGCGGGTTATAGTCAGGATCCTTCGGTGCGTTCAGCAGGTCCGCCGCGCCCTGGATGGAGGCCGATGCCATCCCGAGCTGCTCCTGGATATAGCAGAGGTAGTTGCGATTGTGAGAATAGTTCCAAGTCTCGTAGGGGAGAGCAAGCCGGTCGTTCATGTACCTCAGCTCGAGCCTGGTCGCCGAGTCCATCGCAATCGCCGCCTCATGCCACATGCCGATCTTGCTATAGATGTGCCCTGGCATATGAAGCGCGTGCCCGATTTCTGGGGCCGCCTTTCCGTAAAGTTCACAACTCCGAATTGCTTGCTCCGAAGAAACCCCGTCCCAATTGTGGATGCTCGCATGGTGCGCCCCTGGGTGCATCGGGCTCTTCGCCAGCACCTGCTGGATAAGAAGCTCGTTGGCAAAGTTACTCCCTTGCCCAATGTTGAAGAGAGCCAACAGGCTCTTCGCTTCGATATCGTCAGGAAAGGCAATCACGATCTCTTGAAGTCGGCTCACCATCACTTTTGTTCGGTTCTTCTCGCCTGGAGCAAAGGCTTTCTCCCAAGCCTCGATGTACATTCTCTCGCGCTGGCTAGCCGAGGCTTTGCGCTTCACTGCCTCCTTCAAAAACGCCGTGAACCGGATAACGTCTTTCCCGTCAAACTCCGGAGTGTTGATGCTGAACCAGTTGAGCCCACAACGGGCCATTCCCCAATAGTGCATTGGGTTTTCGGGTTCAAGCTTATGGCACCATCGGAACGACCGCTCGGCTTCCTCAAACCAAAACGAATGAAGCAGGGCATTTCCTTGGTCAAACCACTTTTGCACTTCGGGGTTCTTGGTCAAGATCAGGAACGGGCTCTCCCCAATCCCCTTCATCACCCAGGGGCGAGTCCGCATCCCCGAGTCGAACGCCGACCCATGCTTCGAGTGGCCAGGCTTATCGTCAGCCGAAGCAAGTGAACAGAAAACGAGGAGCAACGCGGCAGAGAGTCGAACCATCCGACCCTCATCTTATCACTCGATTCCTAAGATTGTTAGGGATTTCTCCAAGAATGGTACAGGACCAGAACGATAAGCCTCGGCTGGCGTCCTTAGGCTACTTCTTCGCCTTCTTTGCGGTCCCGACTGAAATCGAAGTTTCCTTGGCGTCCTTCGCCCGGACAATTTGAATACTGACCTCCAGATCGTCCGCCAATTTTCCAACCCCAATCTCCGAGCTTCCACCGTCTGCTGCCCCGCCCACAAACTTTAACGCCGGGAACTTCTCCGCATAGAACGCCTTGACCTTAGCCACCTCGTCCGAGGTCGTGCGGGCACTGACGCAGGTCTTCTCGTCCCCTGTCTCCACCTTCATCGAGCCGCCGTCCTTCTCCGACGAGCCCGGATAGAAGGGAAGCCCAAGCTCCTCCTCGGTAACCGTCGATTTGCCACCCATTGAGGCTGTCACTCCGTTCCCTTCAACCTGGATGGCACCATCGGCCTGGCTCATGGTCATCTTGGTGCCGTTTCCGTCCGAAATCGTTACCGATTCGTCTGAGTGACTACTCCCGCATCCTACAACGCTTGCTCCGATCAACAACGCCGCTACTACTCGACCAGCCATGATGACCCAATTGTAGCGTGATTCGGGCTTTCTGGCAAGAAAATGCGAGATTCTTTACAAGAATTCAAAGGAAACTTCGGTCGTGTGTTTAGGGGTCTCCGACGCGAAGCGGGTGCTGAGCCGATGGATTCCACGAATCTTCGAGACCTTGTCCCATACAATCGTCTCGTCATGCGGCATATCCCTCGCGAGCAACTTTATGATGAAATCATAGTCGCCTGCTCGGCGGTAGACATAGCTTGCCCCTAAACTTTCTTAGACCGTGGAAACCATCCTTACAGCCTGAGCTCTTTTACAGGGCTATTCTGGAGCAGAACATCATCGATCCGTCCGCCGGAAGTGCATTGTCGCTTCACGCAGGTTGCACCGAACTAAAACCCCTCTCGAATCCGACCAAGCAAGGATGCCCATGGTCGAATTCAGGGAATTTGGTAGTTTTGTCGAAAAGCCCATCGCTTGGACTGAGTGCACTCAGTCTTGATGCCCTCTGGCTAGCATTCGTCTTCTCCGACCGAGCCAACCGAGTCCGAGCCCAACGATCGCCAAAGTCCCCGGCTCAGGAACTGGCTGGCTCCAACGGATTGCGTAGCCGACGTTGTTAGCGTCAAACGCAGTTCCCACAATGTCCCCATTACTAGAAACCCCTCGGGCAACCGAACTCACAAAGGTCACCGGAAGCCCAGCGAGGGTCGAATGGAGATCAATGAAATTCGAAGCAGATCCCAACCAAACCGTCGCTCGGCCAAATTCGAGGTTCACATCTGAAGACAAAAATGCCTGACCAGCAACGGTGGTGCCGTTGATGCCAAAGCCCTGAGAAGCTGAGTAGCCAATTGGGTTTAAGTCGACTGCGCTCGCAGCCGTGCTGTTCCACATCAGCGCATGGGCGTTTTGACCCGGAATGAAGCCGTATCCCACCTGTCGCGAGCCGTCCATCCCCTGAGCAAACGAAGACTGAAAGCCCGACGGGTTCAGGTCCAAAACCGTGTTTCCAACGCCAGTCCACAAAATTGCGCGATTTCCGACCCCCGTCAGAGTCCCCCAGCCAAAATGCTGAGTTCCGTTAGTCCCCATCGCTCGACTCCGGCTGTAGCCGGTCGGGTGGATATCCGTCGCGCTTGCCTGAGTTCCGGTCCAGGAGTAAGCACGTTCAGCCGTCCCAAACGTCGCGGCCCCGACCTGAACACCACCGGCGACCGCATTAGCTCGGCTAAAAGTCGCCCCTGTCGGCCCTAAATCAATACCGGAGCTAGCCGTGCCGGTCCACAGGAAGGCGCGCGAGTCCCCGTTGTTCGTTGAATTCGAGGCAAACCCAACTTGGCTAGAAGAATCGGCGGCAATCACAGCTCCACCACTAAAGCCGGTCGGCTGCAAATCGACGTATGAAGTGCTCGAGCCGTTCCAGGTGATCGGGTGTGAGAAGCCGCTTCCAGAAGGAAAGGCAAACCCGAACTGGGTCGCACCGGTAACTCCCGTTGCTCCGGTTGCCCCGTAGCCTGTCGGAGTAAGGATGGTCGGAACAAGTTGCGCCGCAGCGAAGCCAGACAGAACTAGTCCCGCAAAAAGAGAAGATAAAAATCGCATAGTCAAAACCGGTCCCGCCCCGGCCAAGACATTTATAGATTAGCTAGTATTTCTTCGAGTCCGCAATCGAGATTTACCAGGTTTAACCACATTTCATAGAGCCTGAGCGTGATTTCCTCAGAACGGCACTTCGGTTGTAAACTTAGTGGTGCCCAGTACGAAGCTCGTATTGAGACGATGAATCCCCCGAATCTTAGTGATCTTGTCCCTCACAATCGACTCATAGTGCCGCATGTCTCGTGCGAGTACCTTCAAGATGAAATCATAGTCGCCAGTAACGTTGTAAACCTCGGTGACCTCCGGAATATCCATCACCGCTTTGCGGAACCGCTCAATCGGCTGTTGTTCATGCAAAGCCAGCGATACGTGAACAACCGCTATCAGCTTCCGATTCAGCTTCTCAGCGTCCAAAAGCGTGACATACTGCTTGATCACGCCTGCGGCCTCTAGGCCACGCACCCGCTGAAGCACCGAAGGAGCCGACAAGCCAACGGCCTTCGCCAAATCGGCGTTCGTAATTCGCCCGTCTGACTGAAGAATCTTCAGGAGCTGAATGTCGGTCTCGTCCAAAACGGTCTTCATAGCCTAATAAAATTATGCACGAAGAAGCCCCTCACACCTGGTTGATCCTAATGGCATAAGCCAGAAACCTAAGAATCAAAAAAGACCCTGAAGCTTTCCAGTGCTATCGCCTAACTTTTCAACCCTCACTCCAACTCTATCGAGCATGGTGATGAACAAGTTGTTCATCGGAGTGTAGTTGGCAAACTGGTAGTGCTGACCCGTCTTGAGTCCCCCGCCGCGTCCAGCCAGCAGGATCGGAAGGTTGTTGTGGTTGTGCGCGTCGCCGTCGCTAATTCCCGCTCCGTACACGATCAGAGTGTTGTCCAGCATGGAGCCGTTACCTTCCTTGATCGCCTTCATGCGTCCAAGAATGTAGGCAAGCTGCTCTACGTGATAGGTATCAATTTTCTTCTTCTTCTCCAACTTGTCGGCAAGCCGACCGTGGTGAGAGATGTCGTGGTGACCATCCGAAACCCCAATCTGCGCATAAGACCGATTCGATCCGTCATTGGCAAACATGAACGTCGCCACACGGGTGAGATCCGCCTGGAAGGCCAGGATCATCATATCGCCCATCAGCCGAATGTGCTCGCCAAAATCCGACGGAATACCCTTGGGCTTTCCAATTCCCGCCGCCGCCTCAAGCTTCGCAGTGTTTTCAAAAGCGACAACTCGCTTCTCAATCTCGCGAACCGCCTGGAAGTACTCCTCCATCTTCATCTGGTCGCGCTTTCCGAGACGACCCTTCAAAGACGAAGCGTCTTCCATCACGAAGTCCAGAATTGACTTATTGAACAGATCCCGCCGCGCAACGCTCTCTTCCTGCTCGGACTTCTGGCCGTTACCAAACAGTCGCTCAAACACGAGTCGGGGGTTCACTTCCTTCGCCACCGGAGTGTTCTCAGACCGCCAGGAGATATTCGAGGAGTAAGCGCAGGAATACCCGCTGTCACAATCCCCCGCATTTCCGCCGCGCTCACAGCCTAGCTCCAGGGAGGAGAACCGCGTCTTCTTTCCAATTTCCAGGGCGGCAACCTGGTCCGCCGAAATCCCGAGTTTGATGTCCGACCCTGCCGTCTTCTTCGGGTGGACACCCGTGAGCCAGGCCGCTGTCGAACGAGCGTGGTCGCCCGGGCCATCGCCCAGAGCATTCGCATTGTTCTGAGCGAGGCCAGTCAGGATTGAAAAATCATTCTTCAAAGCCCGCAGAGGCTCAAGCAGAGGCGTAATTTCCAGAGCACCAGGGTTCGCCGGAGTCCAGTTTCGCATATCAATTCCGTTCGGAACGAACATAAACGCCATCCTCACCGGATTCTCCGGAGCATTTGCCGCCCGGGCCAAAGGAGCCAGGCCTTCCAGCGCTGGAAGCGCCATCAGCGTTCCTAGTCCCTTCAAAAACCTACGACGATCGATCTGATTCTCTGTCATTTTGCTGCTCCTTCTACTTTTCGCTTCTTAAACGGATCGCTTGCTACAACCCTGGCTACGATATCACCAAACCTATAATTTCCTGCCGCCGTCTCCTTAACCACCGCATCTACGAAGCAGCGATCCTGAACATCAACGCCTCGCCCAATCGCATAGGTCATCAACTTCTCGACAAAGCTCCGCGCGAACAACGGCTTGTCCGCCATCAAAATCGTCTTCAGCTGGGTCGCCCCAGTGAACTTGCGCCCACCTGGCAGGTCCGCCGATGCATCAATCGGAGCCGCACCGTCGGCACTTCGAAACTTTCCAATCGGGTCAAAGTTCTCAAAGCCAAACCCAAGCGCGTCCATTTCTCGGTGGCAAGCTGCGCAAGTCGGATTCTTCCGGTGCTCTTCCAGCTTCTGCCTCACCGACATCTTTTCCGTGATGTGCTTATCCTCAAGGTCTGGAACTCCCGGTGGCGGAGGCGGAGGAGGGGTACCGAGAATCTGTTCCAGAATCCATCTTCCACGTTTCGTCGGGCTGGTTCGGGTCGGATTGCTAGTGATCGCCAATACTGAAGCCTGAGTGATCACTCCTCCGCGCGGTGTCCCCTCCGTCGAAACCCGCTTGAACTCCTTCCCAGAGACTCCTGCGATTCCATACAGCTTGGCCAGCGGCTCGTTCACATAGGTGTACTTACTATCCAAAAACTCAGTGATCGGCTTGTTCCCACGCATGACCTCGGTGAAGTACATCCGCGTCTCCGTCAGCATCGCCTCGCGCAAATCGCTGTTGAACGCCGGATACTGCTTTACGTCTGGCTCAAAGTTGTTGAGCTTTCTTAGCTGGAGCCACTGGGTGGCAAAATTCTCCACCAAAGCATCGCTTCGCGGATCCTGAATCATTCGCTTCACCTGCTCCGCCATGACTTCAGGTTTCAAGAGCTCCCCGCTCTTGGCAAAAGCAAACAGCGTATCATCCGGCATCGAACTCCAGAGGAAGTAGCTCAGTCGCGAAGCCACTTCGTACCCGTTCAACGACCGAGAAGCGGCGGAAGAAGTCCCGTCAAGCTCGACCCTGAACAGGAAGTTTGGATTACAAAGAACCGCCTGACAAGCAAGCTGAATTCCCGTCTCATAGCTATCCGCACTCTTTGCTCCGTACTTGAACACCGTTACAAGCCGGTCGAGTTCCTCCGTGGTCACCGGACGCCGGTAGGCCCGAGTCGCAAACCCTGAAAGCGCAGTACGAGCCGCCAAGTCCCATCCTTCCTTAGGCGGAACGGAGGGCACCATCTTTTGCTGGAAGGTAGTCTTGATCTGGCCGTCTTCGATTGGCCCTATCAACTCCATGGAAGTCAAAACAACATTCCGATCCTGCGCCTTTTGGCCGTTCAGCGGCGGGCGATAGAAGTCGTTCGTAAATGTAGCGCCAATGTTGTACTCGCCTGGAGTCAACTTCGTCGGGAAATCATAATTTCCTGGAGCTCCCATTGGGTCGCGAACCTCAAAAGTCGTGAGCTTGTCGCGGTCCAACCGAACATCAACCAGTGCATTCTGATCTCCTGCATGCTGTTCGCCCAACCTCAGCCGAATTCGGTACCAGCCTGCCGTTGTCACCTTGAACTTGGCGCTCGCCGTACCGTTTGAAACAAAAAGCATCGCGCCGTCCCGAGCGACCGCACCCGGAGTCGTCGACAACGATCCGCCATCAACAGATTGGACCTTCGTCTTCGGAATCCGAATCGCTGCCTTTACAACCTTTTCCGAAGCTGCCAGATATTTCTCCATCAGCAGTGGAGACATCGACAGCACATCCCCAATATTGTCAAATCCGTACCCAACGTCATCGGAAGGGAAGTCATCTGCGGGCCGAATCGAAACCCCCATCAGGTCGCGAACGGTGTTGTTGTACTCCTCGCGGTTCAATCTTCGGAGCGTGACTTTGCCTGGGTCCGCGAGCTTGCAGTCACCGGCCAAGTTTTTGTCGATCCAAGCCACCATCTGCTTGCGTTGAGCGTCCGTCGGAGCCGGAAGTCCCTTCGGTGGCATCGTTCCGTTCCCAACTCGGGCCGCAACCCGCGACCATGCAGTCGGGTTCTTCTGAACAGCCGCCGCCGACATGCCCGCGGTCAGCAGTATTCCACCGCTCGGTTCTTTCCCAGAGTGGCAGCTCGCACAGTACTTGGTCACCAAAGGCGCCACGTCTTTTTCAAAACTTGAAGCTTGAGGCGCAGGTGCAGCCGGCTTCTTCTGAGCCGATATTTGAATGGGCAGCGCAAGCACCGCACTGAGGAACCCAGCCCCAGCAATCAACCCAATCCATGTCTTGTTCGCAGTCCCCATAGTCAGCTTCTACGGACGCGGCTACGCCCAAACTCAATTATCCGACAAAATCGAGACCATCCCAACTGATTTACCGAAAAAATGAATTCAATTGTGGCGAGAATACATGGCTTGCCCGGACGCCAAGAAGATTGCCCTTGCCTGGTGATACCCCTCCGTCCAAGCATCGCTCTTATTTCTCGCCACCGGCTGGTTGTTCTCATCAATCGTCGGGTGCCATCCGCCGTTCACCTTATCTAGCTGATGCTCCAAAACGAACTTCCAAAGCTGCTCGTACCTGGTCTGATAGATCCCTCCGTACTTCTTCGCAAAAATCCGTAGGGCATTCAGCCCCTCCGCCGTCGTCCACCACTCCTTCTTCCGCTCACTCGGCCCCTTCCCGATGTGCCCTTCATAAAAGAACCCCCCATTCTTCTCGTCCCATGCCACCTTCAAACAGTGATCCACCAACAACTTCGCCTTCCGCCAAGTCTCCTTGTCATTCGGTTTACCAAGAACCTCTGCGGCCTCAAGGAGAAGGTAAGCAGTTTCGAGCTCGTGACCATAAGAATCCAGATCCGAACGCGACTCCGCATAATCCGCCGACTTGTAGTAGTGGAGCTCACCTGCCGAAGTGGTGTACTGATCCCGAACCACCGCAAAAGCCCTCTCAAGCCGCTCCTTTACGATCGGATCCTGAGTCAATACCAACAACTCCACCAGGGCTTCCAAAATGTGAATGGTCGTATTCATCGAGCGAATCCCGAAAGGAGTCCCAATCGAGTCCACCGAACCCGGATCGGAAATCAGAACCGGCTTATTCAAGCCGTCCAGAGTCTCGAACCACCCCTTGAGCCTCGGGTCATATGCATTCCGGTCGAACCAACTGAACGCAATCATTGCACGAGCTTTGTCCTCACTTCGGCGAGTCACATTCGCGTGCCGCGCAAGCGCATAAATAGCAAACGCATTCCCATAGGTGTGCTTCTCCGCAGATGGCTTCCCGTCGAGTCCCACCGACCACCAAAAGCCCCCGCTCTTCTGATCCCAAACGTGGTCCATCAGGTACCGAACCCCATGCTCAGCAACCTCATTGTTCCCCCCAATCGAAGCCAGCCAAGTCAACCGAGCCTGATACACCACCCCTCGCGAATCATCCGGCAACGGGTTCCACGCCGAGTCATAGTTCTGATGAAACCCACTCTCTGGGTCAACCGCCCGAGGAATCCAGCGCCCCCCAATTTCGGTTTGAAGATGCCGCTTGATATCGGCTTGCGAAGGAACCTGAAACAGCATCGAAGACATAGCCAAAGCGGCGAGCATAAACAATCTCCCGGTAACATCCTATCACGCCATGACCCTCCGTCCCCACCACATCGGAATCTCTGTCGCCAATCTCGACCGCTCCCTCGACTGGTACGGCAATAACTTCGGCTTCAAGGAACGCAGTCGAACAGTAACAGATTCAGGGCTTAAAATTGTCTATATCACCAACGGAATCTTCGAAATCGAAGTCTTCGAACAACCCAATTCCGCCCCAATCCCCGCGATCGACACAGAAGTCGGAACCAGCTTCGCCGTACAAGGCTATAAACACTTCGCGTTTGAAGTCGACGACGTCGACGCCTATTGGCAAACTCTCGTCGAAAAGGGCCTGGACCAACTCGTCCCGCCCACAACCAACGAGGACCTCGGAGTTCGCTTCTGCTTCATCAAAGACCCAGATGGTATTCAGCTAGAGTTCTTGACGAGAATCTAGGCCACTAAAAACTCAGAACTCCCCAGAAGTGGGGAGTTGGTGGAGCAACTGCGATGCGTCGTAGATCCACGAATTTCTCGGACTACAACGAAGACTGCCCTTATCGGAAATTGACAAAGTCAACTGGAAAGTCCAGATCGAGACCTTTCACGAAAGCCATCGCCTTCTGAAGGTCATCTTTCGATTTCCCTGAAACCCGAATTTCGTCGCCCTGAATCTGAGCGTTGACCTTCAGCGCCTTGTCCTTGATCTGCTTGATCAGCGGCTTTGCCTTGTCCTGAGCAATCCCCGACTTCAGTTCAAGTTTGCAGAAGACGCTCATGGCGCCAGTCTGTTCTAGCTTGCCCCATTCTAGGGAACGTGCATCGATTCCTCGCTTGAGCATCTTGCTGAAAACGATGTCTTTCAGTTGATCCATCCGGAACTCATCGTCGGCGATCAGCTTGATACCCTCTTTGTTGTGAATGATCTCAGCTTTGGAACCCTTGAAGTCGTAGCGGTTCATCAGCTCTTTGTCCGCTTGGTCGATGGCGTTCTTTACTTCCATCTCGTTGACCTTGGAGACGATATCGAACGAATATTCTGCTGCCGCCATGTCTTAAGCCTTCTCCATGTCGTCGCCGTGGATCAGCAACATAAAGTGAACGTCAAAATCCAACTCTTCTTTCGTCAGTTCCTTCTTTTGAATTTCAGAAAGTCCATCGAGCAACTTAGCTCGCATCCGAACAGTCGCTTCTTTGTGGATCGCCTTCGAAGGCTTGGAAAGGGAAGACTCGTCAACGCGGACGGCGTACTCTGAAGCCTCATAAACGTTCTGGATGGTGCCAGTGAGCCCGCCCATGTGCTCAAAGTATCGATTAGTAGACCGATCTTGCTCCGTCACTTCGCGGCTCTTGACTCGCACGCGATCGCCTTCATTGAACTTCATTATTAACCAACAGGATACCCGGCAAGCCCGCAACCCGAGCCGCACCTTCCGAGTAGAGTAACGCTAAAGTTCATGAAGGTGCAAACTTTACCAAGAGTCATCCTCGCTGCCGGCATCCTAGGACTCCTCTGGCTCGCCGTAGCCATGGCGGTACCGTTCCTCGCCCCGATGCTCTGGGCGGCAGTCCTCGCCATTTTAATGCTTCCGATGCATCGAATTTGGGCGAAGCGTTGGTCACCGTCAGTGGCATCTGGACTCTCGACAATTGTCGCATCGCTCCTCATTTGCCTACCTCTTCTTCTGATTGTCTCCCTGGCAGTTCGGCAGATTTCACCGGCACTGAATGCAATGGAGGGTACGACCGGCTGGGAGACGGCGGATCGAATTGACAAGGCTCTTAATCCGATCCTTGAAAAAGTGGGTATGCACGACTTCCACCTCCGCACCTGGTGGGAGGAAAATGGGGCGGAAATCACTCAGAATCTGCGCGCACCTGCCACCAAGTTTGCCAAGAGCATTGGCAACAGCCTGTTCATGGCTGTTGTTCTGATCCTGTCCATGTTCTTTTTTCTCAAGGACGGAAAGAGCCTTCGGGAACCGTTCTTGCGCTACTGTGGCCTTGAGCGTGAGTGGGGCGAGAAGATTCTTAGCACTGTTGAGCACACCACTCACGCGGTCTTCCGCGGTTCGGTGCTCGTTGCCATGATTCAGGGTTTTCTCATGGGTATCACTTTCGCTTTCCTGGGTGTCCCGAATTCGATCCTTCTTGGCGTGGTTGCGGTCTTGATGTGCCTGATCCCTATTCTTGGAGCGCCAGTTCTCTACGTTCCAGTTGGACTCCTGTTTCTGGCTCAGGGGGACGTGAAGAGCGCCCTCACCGTCTTAGGCGTCGGCGTACTTGTTATTAGCCAGATCGACAATGTTTTGAAGTCGTTCTTGATTGGCAATCAACATCCGCTCGTGATCTTCATCTCCGTGCTGGGCGGCGTTGCGGTTATGGGAAGCGTCGGTCTTATCCTGGGGCCCGTCAGCATGGCGGTTCTGGCCGAGTTGTACAAATACATCGACCAGAAACTGAATCCAACGCCAGAAAATGTAGTGGAACTGGAACAGCCCGAGCCCCAACCAAGCGACAGCTGACAGCTGACGGCTACAAGCTCAAGTTGGTAAACGGAATCGTCCCGGACCCAATGATCGGGGTCTTTCCGTTCCACTTCTCGATTGCCTTCTTGAGCACTTCGAGCCGTTTGAGTTCGATCACCTTATCACCCTGCAGTGCAAGTAAGCGGTTCAGTTCGGCCTGCTTCTTCGCATTGGTCAAAGTTGTATCTGCATCGATTCTTGCTCGCTCGAGCGAGACTTTAGCGAGTTCCAAAGCATTAACATTCGCGATCCGCTCGTCAACTTTTGCCCGAACTTGCTCGTTTGGATAGACTTCACCGACGTAGATGTCGTCAACGGTGAGTCCCCAGCCCTCCAGAATTGGTTTGATGACGTCTTTCACCTGGGTTGAAAGCGCGGCTCGGTCCTTCGATGTCAGGTCAAAAATCGACTTCTTTCCTGCCACCACGTTTAGGCCATAGATCGTTGTCCAACGAATGAAGTCTCGCTGAACTTGCTCAAGATCCTCCGTTCCAAAATTCTGGAATGCCTTCAAAACATTGGAAGACTCGACGTGGTAGGACACCGTAATATCCACCGGCAAGATACTTCCCTCGCTAGTGCTGGCTTTGATGCTATCGTCGCCCTGCCTTTCGCCCTCGGAAGAATTCTTCGTGTACGTCGCGTTGCGAATTGAAGTGGGATAGACGATCAGTTTTTCGGCAAAACCGAGCCAGACGACTTGCGGCTTTACCAAGTGCTCACTGATTCCGGTGCGGGCATTGAATCGAACACCCACCGACGCCGGCGGAATCTGCTTCATACAGCCCCATTGAGTCGCACCAACCAAGAGAATTAGAGGTAAGAGTTTCTTCATTTTGCACCTCCGAGTGCTCGCATCATGTCTTGGGTAATCACCACCGTTTGCCCGGGTTTTGTGTTGAAAGGTGGCAGGTTTCCATCCCACTTTTCCAGGGCTGCCTCTGCAGCTTCTAGCTTCAAAATCTCAACCGAACGGCCGACTGCCTGGGTCGCTGTGAGCTCGCTCGCTTTCGCACTAGCACCGCCCTTCACAACTGCCACCTGACTTTCGATCTCCGCGATCTGCCGCTTCAACCTCGAAATCTCCAACTCGACATAACTGTTCACCCGGCTCGTAATCTTTTGTTGAATGTCTTGTGAAGGGTAGCAACCGCCGAGAAAGGCATTTTCCACCGTAATCCCCTTTGCAATCAGTTTCTTTCGTAGGTTCTCACCGATCTTGGCCGAGGCCTCTTGTCGCTTGACGCCCATCAAGGCAAAAAGGTCGTATTGGGTCCCAACCTCGTTCGCAACTTCCTTAACGGCTCGTCGAATGAATGTCCGCTGAATCTCTTCGATCGGCACGGCGCCGAATGAGTTGAAGACATTCACGACGTTCTCGGCGTCAACCCGGTACATCACCGCTACATCGAACATCGTATTGGCGTTATCGTTCGTCGTGATCATGATTCCGTCGGCCGTCTTTGACTCACCCGCAGTGGGGTCCTCGGTATAGATGGCTGCCTGCAGGCGAGTCGGATAAACATACATCTGCTGTCGCCAACCGATCCAAACGGCGCCAGGTTTGTAGTAATCCTTCTGCAGTCCGCTGTTGGCATCATAGATGACCCCTACGTACCCAGCCGGAACCCAGTCGGTTCGCCACAAATAGATGATCAAGGCAAAGAGTGGAAGAACGATGGCGAGGATCACTCCTCGCAGAACGCCCTTGAATGATGGTCGTTTTAATCTCATAGATTTTTTTCGATCTCTGCCTCGGCTTTTTCGCGGGCAAGAGATGCCTGAAGCTCTTCGTTGGCCAGGCGTTCGCGCATCTCCTTATCGAGACGCTGCTGAATGGCTTCGCGACGTGCATCGTCGGCCTGCCACAGCTTTAAGTATTTGAGGAGGCGACTCCATTGCTCTTTGAAAGCAATTGCAATAACCGCCGCCGCGATGCCCACGAGGAGCAAGATTCCTAGAATCGTTTCAAGAATGATTCCCACTGACATAAAACAATACGGTTCTGCGGGGTCGGAGGATGCGTACAATAGTGGCGCATGACCCTTGGCGATTGGATTCCTGCGGCAACCCAACGGCTCGAACAAGCTGGAATCGCCTCGCCTCGCCTCGAAGCCCAGCTACTAGCCGCCCATGTGCTGCTCGTCGACCGCACTTACATCCTCACCCATCCAGAAGCAGAATTCAACGAACTGGCCGGCGAAACGCTGCTTCAAAGAAGAGAGGCCCAAGAGCCTCTCGCCTATATCCTTGGCTACCGCGAGTTCTACGGCCGAAAATTCCGAGTCACCCCTTCTGTGCTCATCCCTCGCCAAGAAACTGAGCTACTAATTGAAGAAGCCCTGCAGCTCTCCCCTGGAACGCGGACGCCCCCGTCTGCCCCGCGACCGAAGGGAGGCGTCACCCAACATTCTTCCAACTCCCAACCTCCAACTTCCAACTCTCCCACTAGAGTCCTCGACATCGGCACCGGCTCCGGCTGCATCGCGATCACCCTAAAACTCGAACGCCCTGAATGGGATGTCTGGGCCGTCGACATCAGCGGAGCCGCTCTCCAAGTCGCCCGCGAAAACGCCGAAACCCTCGGTGCCGAGATCACCTTCCGCCACTCCGACCTCTTCTCCGGACTCGAGGGCGAAAAGTTCGACCTAATCCTCTCCAACCCCCCCTACATCGGAGTCGAAGAACCCCTCCCGGATGAGATCAAGAACCACGAACCCCCCACCGCCCTCTTCGCCGACAACCAGGGCCTCAAAATCTACCAACAGCTAGCCGCCACCTACCGCGATTATCTAACTGAGGAGGGAACAATCATCCTTGAAATAGGTCAAACCCAGGGCAAAGCCGTCGCCGAGTTGTTCAACGGCCAAATCCTAAAGGACCTCAGCGGCAACGACCGGGCCGTCGCAAGGTACCCCCGGCGTCTCGCCGGGAAATCCGACGGCCCGGCAAGTGGAGAATCTGACTTCCACCCCGGACAAGGATTCATCACAAAGAAAGAGGGAGATCGCCTCCCCCACTGGACCCAAGATTCTGCCATCTACCACGTCACGTTCCGACTCGCCGACAGCCTCCCCAAGAAGGTGCTCCAAGAAATGCTTGAGGAACGAGAGCGACTATCGAGGATCAAAAAACTCTCCCCCGACTCCAAACGTGCACTTGACTACCTCTACTCCGAACGAATAGAGGACTACCTCGACAGCGGTGCCGGGGAATGTCTCATGAAACAACCCAATATTGCCGACCTCGTTGCTGAGGCGATCCGCCACTTCCAAGGGGAACGCTATGAACTCCATGCGTGGTGCGTCATGCCAAATCATGTACATCTTCTCATCGAGCCGCTCCAGCCTCACGAGCTTCCCGCAATCTTGCACAGCCTCAAATCATTCTCATCACACGCCATAAACAAGCACTTAAGTCGAAGTGGCGCGCGTTGGATGCCTGAATACTACGACCACATCATCCGTACCGAACCAGCTTATCGCAGGGTGATTGAGTACATCCAGCAGAACCCTCGGAAAGCTGGTCTACCCGGCTGGAAATGGGTAGCTCCCTGAAAGTACCCCCGGCGTCCCGCCGGGAAATCCTGGCGAGACACCAGGGATACCTTCTCAGCTCACCTTGGCGGAATATTCGCCCTATCTGCCAAAATAAAGCTGATGGAAATCGTGGTTCCAGATGAGTTCAAGCACCTCTACGTCAAAACCGTAGAGCGCCCTGTCGTCAAAATCCCCGATCCCGTCCTCCGAAAAATCGCCGCCGATGTCGCCGTAGACAAGAAAGGCATCACCAAGAAGACAAACTTTCTCATCGATGAAATGATGCGCATCATGCGCAAAGCTAACGGAGTCGGCCTTGCTGCCCCGCAGGTTGGGATTAGCCAGCGTCTGTTCGTCATGGCCCCGCTCGATTTCCGCCCAACCGCCCTGATCAATCCCAAAATCATCAAAGCCGAAGGCGAGCAGATCGGCCAAGAAGGCTGCCTCAGCATTCCCGGCCTCTATGGCGACGTCAAACGCTACGACTACATCGAAGTCGAAGCCATGGACCGAAAGGGAAGGGAACTTGTTTTTGAACTCGAAGGAATGCCCGCCCGGGTCGCCCAACACGAGATCGACCACCTCGACGGAGTACTGTTCATTGACAAAGTCGACCCTGCAACTCTCCACTGGGAAGACCCTGAATTACATTCCCGGGACGAGGATTAACGTTTGAAAATTGTCTACTTCGGGACGAGTGAGTTCGCGGTTCCCGCTCTTGAAAAGCTAGCCGAACACGTTGTCCTCGTCGTGACTCAACCCGACCGCCCAAGCGGACGCGGGATGAAGCTCAAGTCGTCCCCCGTCAAGCTTAAGGCAATCGAACTCGGCCTCCCGCTCGAAACTCCCGAAAGGGCCCGCGACCCAGAGTTCGTTCAACGGATTCAAGAGTTAGAAGCCGACGTCCATGTCGTCGCAGCTTACGGCCAAATCCTCTCAACAAAGCTTCTGGAAACGGCAAAGCGAGGAGGCATCAACCTCCATGGCTCGATTCTTCCCGAATACCGAGGCGCCGCCCCGATCCAGCGCGCCATCATGGACGGCAAAACCGAAACCGGCGTCACCCTGATGCAGATGGATAAGGGGATGGACACAGGTGACATCATCGATATCATCCACACCCCAATCGGCCCTGACGAAACTTACGGTGAGCTACATCTCCGGCTGTCACTTATCGCCGCGGCTCAGATCGAAGGTTGGATCGACAGAATCGTCACTGGCGACTACCCGCGCCTGCCGCAGGATCACGAGAGGGCCACGTACGCCGCGAAGATTTCAAACGAGGAACGAGAGATCAACCTGGAAAGGGACGCGCGCGACGAATACAACCGATACAGGGGACTTAGTCCCTATCCCGGTGTTGCGATCAATACGCGTTATGGGAAGCTTAAACTCCTAGAAATCAGGTTCATGACCGACTCACCAGATCTCTTAGTTGGAGAGCTATCTTACGCTCAACAAACCGTCATCGGTGCAACCAATGGCAGCTTCGAGTTAGTTAGGGTGCTTCCCGAAGGCAAGAGACCCATGTCAGGTCGCGAATGGGTGGCAAACCTGCGATCCGTGGGTAAGTGTTAACGATTTGCTAAGCTCGCGGATTTAGCAAATTTACGAGTGCATTCTGAGGTTCTCGGGTTTATAATCTTACTGATTGCTTTAGGAATTACTCATGAATCGGATTCTCGTATTGGCATTAGCAGTTTCTTCATCGGCTTCAATCTATGCTCAGTCGTTTACGACGAGCTTGACATCTGGAAGTGGCGTTAGCGCCGCGGGCGTAAACGTGGTGCCAGGTACTCCAGGGCAAACGTTAACTGGTAGCGGGACCTACACACTTCAACCTGCAGGAAGCGGATTCAACCGCTACGATGTTCGTGTTACGCAGAACCGGGTCATTGCTCCCTTCGGCCTGATTGATCCTCCGGCTCCATCGTCCAGCACGACGCTTAATGGCGTCACGACTACTTCGACGGCATCTAACACCAACGTGACGACTACCAGTCTGTTTGGCCGACAGTCAGGAGCAACGTTTACACTAGGCGCAAGTGCGACTCACGGAAACATTATTGGACAGTCCGCGTCAGCTTCAACCTTGATATCGGTTGCCCAAGCTCCGTTGATCACGGGATCGTTCTCTTCGACTTCTTCCGCGTCCGCGGGATCGCCGGTCGTAGGCGTTTTGTCGAGTGCCACTCTTTGGGTGTTTAACTTCCCAGGAGACCCAGCGACGGGAACGGCCACGATCAATCTCTCGAACGCTGCTGCAAACTTCGCTCGTGGTCTGGACAGCTTGAGCGTTGCGAGCCAACACAGAGACAACCTTAGATTGGAAGTTAGAGCCTTCTTGAATGGTGTCCAAGTTGGATCGACGGCAACTGTATCGAATACGACGCTGGGAGTCAACATCGGCTCCACAAGCTCCAGCCTTGCACTGAGCAGTATCCCTTCAATCACCTTGACTCCAGCAGATATTTACAACCAGTCCAAGGCCCTCACTGTTGAAACCAGGCTGATCGGAACGGCGTTCTTTGGAGACACAACCAACCTCGGAGACTACACAATCGCAAGTAGCACGTTTAGCGGCGTCACGGTTCAAGGAGTCCCTGAGCCTGCGTCCATTGCTGGACTATCACTCGGTCTGCTAGCCTTCGCTCGACGACGAAAGAGCAAGTAACTCCAGTTTCGTGAAAACTGCAAGGGCACCGCTAAAACGGTGCCCTTGTTGTTTTCGGGAACTTGGACGCTTAGAAGTGACATAATTCTGAGAAGTAATATGCGATCTCGATCCGCCCGTCGTTTACTTGTCTTTGTTGTAGCACTTGGTGTGGTCGGATGGCTGTTCGTCTGGCTGATGGGGAAGAAGGGTGACATCCAACTAGGCTCAGACACAAGCACAATGATCGGTGCGATGGTTCTCCACGAGGACGGTTCCCAAGCGGTCGTAATCGACCCCAAGGGCTCCGTAACGAAATCATCGGGGTACCTGGCTGGGCGAACAGATCGAGATTTGGCATGGGGACCAGACGGCAACCGTCTCTTTTTCATCAGTGATCGGAAAGAAGATTCGTTTCATATTTTCCGTTGGGATCCGCAGCGAAATGCGGAGCCCGAGCAAAGATCGATCGACAAAGCAGGCCGTAGCAATCTCGTCTTTGAAGATAAGCCGGCGGTTGATGCTGACCTGGCAGGGTTAGTCACGGTCAGGGGAACAGTCCAAGAGTTTTTCCCTGTCAATGGCAAAAGTAGCCAAATCCTTCCCCCAAGTAAACAACGGGTCGAAGCCGAAGAAGGCGGAGGGGCGGGTAATACTTTCGAACTGTTGTATAACCGATTCGGAAAGAGCTTTCGGGTTGCCCGCTGGCTCAAATCGAAGCGATTCATAGCTGCCGTGATGCGCCGCGAAGAGCGTGGAGAGACTCTGATCATCCAGGATTTCGAGCCGGGCAAGGACGGAAAGATTAAGCCTCCAATTCAAATCTTCTCGGCTGAAAGGATTGAGATTGACGTTGATCCTGCTTCCCAAAACTTAGTCGCGAATGTCATCGAAGTCAGCCCGCCAGAGGGTGAGGACGGGAAGCCGGTCAAGATGGGCTTTATCCACGGCATCTTCATCATTGATCCAACAAAAACAGGGCGGGATATGATCGCGCCGGTACTGCTCTCACCCGACATCAAGCAGTGCACAACTGAAATCAAATGCAGTCCAGACGGATCGACGCTTCTGTTCATCCCAGCGACCTACTCGGGCGATGGAAACGGTGCGAGTGCTGGCATTGCCTCCTGTCCTCTAAAGCCGCAGGGCGCCACTGCGGGTTCGCCGCTGGTCCAGGGTTCAGTATCGAGTCCTTCATACAGCCCAGACGGCACAAAGATCACTTTTATTAAGCGGGAAGGGGCCCACCGAGCAGTCTTCATCGCCGATTCCAACGGATCGAACGCCAGAAACCTCACGGGGACTACTGGAGACTACTCTCGACCCCTGTTCTCACCTCAGTACAAGTAAGTTCGAGTATCCTATTGTTAAGAAAGCGTCACTGTCGACGCTCTGCTTGACATGCGTACCCACTTTAACGAACGGCTCCAAGGACTTCGAACACAAGTTGTCTCGATGGGTATGTCTGCCAATGACATGGTTCAGAAGGCAGTGGATTCTATCGTCAACGCCGACCCATCGCTGGCGAATGAAGTGGTCAAGGCAGACGACAATATGGACAGATTGGAGCGCGAGCTATTGCTCCAAACTGCGCTTATTATTGCGCAGGAAGGCCCCGTTGCCAGCGATCTCAAACTCCTTGTCTCGACCTTGGGAATCGTGAGCGAAATCGAATCCGTGGCGGACCACGCCGTGAAGCTGGCACGCCGAGGGACAAAACTTGGCACCCTGTTCCCATCTGAACTCAAGGGGACTCTTCGCGAGTTGTGTGACGCCGCGAAGTTACAGTTCACGAGTTCGTTGAAGTTGTACATGGAGTACGAGGTTGAGCTTGCACGGAGCATTGTGGCCGACGATGACCAGATCGATGGCCGTTACGCCACCGCGAGAAACGGAGTTCTGGAACTCATCAAGGCTGATCCAGCAAACGCACGAGCTATGCTGCGAACTATTGAGATTTTTCACGCGCTGGAGCACGTTGCCGATCACGCAGTTGCTATCTCAAAGCGGATGCAAGTCATTCACGAACCGCCAGCTCAGGCCTCAGATTCAGAGGCGAGCAGCGAAGGCTTGAGCTGAATTCCGACCCGCGTAATCCGTCGCCGTGCCATGTTCTCAACTCGCATCAAGCCAATGCTCGACTCAATCGTATCTCCAGGTCGCGGAATCCTCTCCAGGCCATTCACGATCATATTCGCCAGAGTTTCTGTCGACTCGTCCAACTGAGGATCGAGGCCGAGCTTTGAAATCAGCTCGTCCAACCGCAGCTCAGCTTTAGCGGAGACACGACCCGAAGCATGAACTTCGACGGGTTGCCGCTCGCTCTCCGGTCCGTCTTCCATCTCGCCAAAGACTTCTTCAACGACGTCTTCCAGGCTAATCAAACCGCTCGTTCCACCGTACTCGTCCATCACGATCAGGATCTGCGTCTTCTCGTCGCGCATCGTGGTGATGATCCGTTCAATGGGCAGGTTCTCCGGAATTGCTACAAACGGACGAACGATTTTATCAAGTTTGAACTCGTTTGTCTGTACTAATCGAAGAACATCAACAAGATAAACGATGCCAACAATATCGTCGACATCTCCCCGGCAAACCGGGATTCGGGTATGACGAATCTTGTTGATCCTCGCCAACAATTCGCTCCCCGCAAGGTCAATATCGAGCCACTGGATATCTAGCCGGTGAACCATCACGTCCCTTGCCGCAAGCATGTCCAACCGCAGCGCTCGCGTCACCATGTTCGCATGCTCCTT
Source organism: Armatimonadota bacterium (assembly GCA_037138755.1). Lineage (NCBI taxonomy): Bacteria > Bacillati > Armatimonadota > Armatimonadota bacterium. The sequence continues at coordinate 1,839,188 of JBAXHT010000001.1, forward strand.
TTCTAAGACTCCGTCGGTCGAAGTCGTCTGCAAAATCGTTAGAAGCTCGTCTCGCTCAATCGTCTCCTTCCCAGTCTCTTTAACATTTATCCCCATTGGCCTCAGAATCAGCTGGGAAGTGAACGTCGCAAGCCAAATGATCGGCTTGAAGACCGCGATGAACAAGTCAAGCGCGCGGTACGCCATGAACATAAACTGCTCTGGCTTCTTTAGTGCGATGTATTTCGGGACAAGTTCACCCAAAACAACGAGCGCAAACAAGACTGAGATGAACGAAACGATGCTGACCACCGCGGGATCTAAGAAGGTCAGAAACCGGCCCAAGTGGTACGCAACAAAAGGCTCCGTGATGGTTCCCATCGCGATTCCGACAATCGTGATTCCTACCTGGGTCCCCGCGATAAACGGCGACATGTCATCTAGAATCCGAAGCAGGCGTTGCGCGGACTTATTGCCTTTGCGAGCGAGCGGCTCGATTCGCCCACGGCGCATTGCAACCAGCGCATACTCGCCTCCGACAAACAAAGCACTTGCCACGACGAGGGCAATGCTGATACCGATGTTGACGGCCGGATGGCCAGAGGGTGCTTCGCTCATCGAGATAGCCCATTCTTAGGGGGCTATATATACTTTACACCTTCCGGCCTCGACTTCGTTGAGCCACCAGTCGATGCCATACTTGCGACCATTGCCGTGGAGCCGCAGCATGTAGTATTTCGAAAAGTTCTTTTTGTCGTTCGGTGAAAACGCCGGACACCAGCCGGCCTGACAAGCCGAGGAATGCTGAATCGTCAGTCCCTTGTACTTAAATGACTTCAGCAAAGCTCGGTTTTTGGGAAACGAACCATAGGGTGGGCAGAATGGCATGTTTGCCGGAACCCCCAGCTTCTGGAGTTTAAGATTCATCCCTGCAATCTCGGACATAACTGTCGCGTCACTCATCTTGCGCAAATCGTTATGGTGAATCGTGTGGTTTCCGATCTCCGATCCCCAGCCCTGCAACATCTGGATTTTTTTCTTCTGCAGACTCTGTTGGCCCCAAAGATTTGGCAACACGTACCAGGTCCCCACGACCGGAAAATCGGGATGCTCTTCAGAGAACTTCTTCCAGATTCCTACCGCACAAGCAGGGTCGATTGAGCCGTCCTTGAGGATGTGAAACTGGTTGTCGTGTGCATCATCAAACGTGATGACAACTGGAGTCTTGCCACTCGGCACCTGCATCTGGTTGTTCACGTAGTCGGTCACGGTGACCGGCCGAAAGCCCATCCGATACATTCGCTCCAGGTCGCCCCGGAACTTTGAGGCAGACCGGAACATCAAGTTGTTTCCTTCCTTAATGTGATGGTACATCACGATGAAAACCCTACCGTTCAAGTTGCCCTTAGGAGCAACTACGGGAGGCTTAACCTTTACTTTTCCGCCCTGCGCTGCGGGTTGCCCTGGGTGAAAAAGAAGAGCGAACGGAATGAACATAATGTTGGGCTACCTTCCTGTAGTGTACTGGCAAGAAAGGAGTTAAGTGGCCATCCTGGCCCTTATTGCGCCCGCCAATCCGTTGGCTGTAGGTAGGGACGCGAGGTTTGACAGAAAAGATTCAGATTTCGATGACCATGCCATCAAAACCCGGAACGATGTCATAGGGTCGCAGGATTTCTTCGAGTTCAGCGTGGGTTAAATCCCCGCCCGCTGTATGGTGCGTCGTCACCACTTGGGCTCCCTCGCGCAGCGCACCCGAATGGCGCAAGCGCGAGACAACCTCGACGCACTGCGCCAAATCCATGTGACCGACGTAAGGTGTCTTCACCTTGCCGTCAGAGCACTCGATCACCAAAGCGTCCAACTGCCGCGCTACCAGAACACCATACGTCGATTCCGAATACACCCCTGTATCGGTTGCGTACAAGAATGACACTCCATTCTTGGCGAAAATCAGATTGTGGCACTCCTCTCCGGGCGTGTGCGTTGCCTCAACCGGAATCACCTCATACCCTTCGTGAAGATAGACCTCGTTCTTAAACGTCCTAACCAAATCGATAGGCCATTTCGGATACTTCTCGTTGATCAAGCCGCAGACCGTCTCATTGCCGTAGACCGTGAACTCCAGCTCTTCGCATTCAACAAACGGAAATAACCCGTATTGCAGCTCCGACAAACAAAGATGATCCCCATCTGAATGAGTAAAGAACAACGCTGTCCAATCCCGCGCCTCTAGCCCGCAAGCGTTGAGCTGGCAAAGCGTATCCGGCCCTAAGTCAATCTTCAGGGTGCCATCAACAATCGCTGCCGCCCGAGTCCGGATCTCCTTCCCGCGATGCTGTCGAGCATATGCACTCACCCGGTCGTTCCCATAAAACGCGGGGATGCCGTCGGAGCCACCAGTGCCAAGGAGTCGAACCTGCATCGTACTAAAAGTCCTTAAGACTCCACATATTAACCCCGATTTTCGGAACAAGATGCGAACTACTAGTGTCTAAGGCCTCCGAATTGAGGCTTTTGGCGACGAGGCAGAAGTCGCTTGCCCGCTCTTTGCCCGGTCTCTCAAGCTCTTCCTGGATCGCCCGGGCCGCGGCAAACAGCTCAAATCCGTCCAGAACCTCTCCTTCAGCTGAGACCACAATCGGCGAAAAGTAAATCTGTGTTGCCTCCAAAATCCGCCGCGGCTCTTCTTGATCTCTTGGCGCAACCTCGACCGAGCAAGTCAATTCCGAAAGCCGAGCTACCCCGTACTCAAGCCCGTCCGCAACGGGAGAAGCCAAAGCTGTAGACCGTTTATTCGTCCCATCCCGATCCCAAGCTGCCATCTGCGCCGCGATCCGGGCGTACCGAACGAACTGGCTCCGATCCCCCGGCTCTCGCTCTGGCTGAAGCAACTCAAGAAGAGCGTCGATCGATCCGTGATACTCAAGAACCCGATAAGGGCGAAGCTCCAGCATTGAACCTAGGTTACCCCTTGGTATCCTTATTCTGATGCCCCCAGAAGTCGCACTCGAGACCGCACAGCTAATGACCCTTCTGGGCGAAATGTCTGCAAAGGTGGACCAAAGGCTAAGCGAACTCCTGCCGAAAACCACCGAAGCCCCCGGCGAGCTTCACGAGGCAATGCGCTACTCCGCCCTTGCCCCCGGAAAACGCCTGCGCCCCGCCCTCGTCCTCCTCGCCGCCCAAGCCGTAGGCGGCAACGAACAAGCCGCGCTCGACGCCGGTTGCGCGCTCGAGATGATCCACGCCTTCTCTCTCATCCACGACGACCTGCCTGCCCTTGACAACGACGACCTCCGCCGAGGACTCCCCACCTGCCACATCAAGTTCGGCGAAGCCGTCGCCCTCCTCGCCGGTGACGCACTTTTCGCCCTCGCTTTCGAAGTCCTCGCCTCCCTCCCACTACCTGCCGCCCAAGTCGTCGAAATCCTCAAAGTCACCGCCAAATGCGTCGGCTCCGAGGGCCTCGTCGGCGGAGAAACGATTGACATTCTTAGCGAAGGCAAAGAAGTCTCCAAAGAAACTCTCGACCAAATCCACCTCCGCAAAACTGCCTCCCTCATCGCCGCCGCCTGCGAGATAGGGGCACTTACTACAACTCCCCAGAATTGGGGAGTCGGTGAGCGCCAGCGAACCGGTGGGGCTGTTGTAATCTCCGACCGGCCCACGTCCCCCCGCATCACCCTCAAAACCTATGGCGAATCCATCGGACTCGCCTTCCAAATCGCCGACGACGTCCTCAACGAAACCGCCACCGCCGAACAACTCGGCAAAGCCGTCGGCTCCGACCGCGAACGAGGAAAAGCCACCTACCCCGCCCTCTACGGCCTCGAAGAATCCAAACAAAAAGCCCTCGACCTAGCCGCCCAAGCCTCCGCCCTCATCCAAAACTTCCCCAACGCCCCCACCCTCCGCTCCATCGCCCAATACTCAGTTCTGAGGATGAACTAAAAAATGGCCGACCCTGAGATAGTTCACGCCCTGTTACATGCCACAGGCGAGATGGTGGACCATGCACCCAGTGAAGTCGAAAACGTCCCCGACGATTCATTCACCGAGTTCTTCAGATTCTTCTGGAGAATCCCAAAACTGGCTCTGAAGTTCTTAGCGACCTCGCTCTTCCTCTGCCCATTCCTTCTCTACATCAGCATGTTTGCCCAAGGCACCGGAACTGGAGACATCGAACCCGCAGCCAAAATCGCCGAACTCCAAGACTTGCGCTGGGCCGACCTTCTCCTCCCAACCTTCTGCGGCTTCCACTGGTTCTACTTTCGATCTCGGCGCGAAAACCAGACCGACATCGGAAAGTGGAAGACCCGCATGTACGGCCGGTGGATCGCCCTCGCTCTCGTCGCTGGCGCGGCAGTTGCCTTGGCGTCAGTTTTGAGAGAACAGTCGATCCTCCAGACGCAAAAGTGACCTCTCCTGGAACGCGGAAGCCACCTTCTAATCTCCAAAAAGCCAGGATGCACCAATTCGAAACCAACCCCGAAGAACCGAAGTATTCTCTCCTAAGGCGAACAAAATGAAAACCTGGTGGCCGTTCAGCGACCGAACAGTCAAGGTTATTATCTTGACTGGAAGCACCGTAGGATGCACCGGAGGTTTCCTCTATCTGCTAGGCGTTATGAGCCTAAATTACGACCGTTTAAACAATTCAGCAGTGGCATTCCTCGTGCTTACCGTCATCGGCTTGTTGTGCACTTTCGTGCCATTCAGCTCTTGCATGATCCGCCTCACCAGGCTACGAAAGGGAGGAGCCAGCAAGGAAGGTCTCAAACCTCTCCGCAAACTCGGAATGCTCACCCTCCTCCCCTTCTACATTCCCCATGTTTTCCTGATGGCCTCTGGGCTATGGTTCGAAACCACCGGCAAAGACCGCCTCGAACAGCTAAACAAACAAGCCTCCTACGAGTACAAACAACGCCTCCTCGCTAGAAAAGCCGCCCGGGATCGAGCCAACAAAGTACCTCCCTTAGATAAGGGAGGTCGGTGAGCTCCGGCGAACCGGGAGAGTTAGACGATTGACACCAGACCCCGAGCTAAAAGACCTGCAACCCCTCACGTCGGACCCCAGACCGGATATGTCATGGTGGTCCGAAGGACTCTTCATCCTCTCCATCTTCCCTCCGCTATCCCCGCTGATCTTAAAGCTGGACTACATGTTCTTGCCACTACTCGTCGTCCTCTACCCCGGAGTGCTCTCCGCGCTGTACTTCGCCCTCCTTGTCACTAAGCCTTCGCGGCTCAAGAATCGCCTAAAAGCAATAACACTCGGAACAACTCTAGGGACCCTCATCCTTGTCGGCTACTGGTACAACTAGCGTGAAGCCCGAAGTCGAAGCCGCCATCGAATCTCGCCGCCAATGGTTCTGGGTTTGGGTTGTTGGCGTGTGTGGGGGTTTCGGAGTCGCAATCTTCTTTCAAATGCTTGGACAAAACCTTCTCGGAAACTGGGTGCTGCTGATTGCAGCACTCTTCGGGAGTGGCTTGATCCTGTTCGTTCAAACTCTTCGTCTTCAAAAAGCTCTTATGGCTTGGATCGTGTTTATCGGTGCTATTTGCGCGATCATCACCTCACTGTTTTTCGCGTTCGTGGAAGCAATGATGGGCTGACCCACCAGCCGGAGTCGCCAACGACTAGCGACGAAGCGCATCCCGAATCACAGAACCCGATAAACAAGAAAGCCCCACCCGAGGGTGGGGTTGGTCTTGTCTTTCGTTGAGCAAAGGTTATTAGCCGCGGAGAAGAGAAAGGACACCCTGACCGGACTGGTTGGCTTGTCCGAGGATAGCCATGCCTGCCTGCTCCATTACTTGAAGCTTGGTGTAGTTCGTCATTTCCTGTGCGATGTCGAGGTCTCGGATCGAGCTCTCGGAAGCCGACAGGTTCTCTCGCATGCTGGTAAGTGACCGGCTGTTCGTCTCAAGAACGTTGCGCTGGAAGTTACCGATCTTTCCACGCATCGAGCTGACTTCTTCGATCGCCTTGTCGATGACCGCAAGGGCATTGGTGGCGTTCTGGGCCGTCGAAACGTCCAAGTTATTCATCGTGGTACCCGAAACGATTCCGGTGCCGAGTTGGCTTGATCCCATGTTTCGGAGGGCCAGGTTAGCAGTGACGCCAGCAAGGAATCCGATTTGGAAGCTAGAGTCAGCCGCCATCACTCGTCCGACGGCTGCTGCTGCCGAGACTGCGTTACCACCTTCTCCAATCTGTAGCTTGTTACCATTCTGATCCGAAAGGGTGAGACCGTCTGCGCCTGATCGTCCGCCGGTGAACAGTGCTGCAATGCCGCCGATGGTGACGGTTGCCGCAGCATCCACACCTGTGGTGTTCGCAGTGGTATTGGCAGCGGAGCTGACAACGCCAGTCGTATCCGTAAACGTGATCTGTCGGTTCGATCCGGTTTGCACGGACTGGAAGGTGAGCTGGTTGCCCGCTGCGTTCCATGACGCCGTGACGCCGGTCTGAGCCGAAGCTGCATTGAAGACGTTGGCGAGAGAAGCACCAGTGGTACCGGCCGAGATGTTGAAGTTGACACCGTTGAGAGCAACGGTTCCCGATTGAAGGGCACCGGTGGTGAGCAACGAAGTCGCCGTGTAGAGCGCTCGAGTAGCTGCCGTAGTCTGAGCCAAGGTGATGAGACCGTTGGAAGTGATTGAAGTGGTTCCCAGGGATCCGCCGAAGCTGAAGCCTGCGATCTTGGTCTGGTTCGAGATCTGCGTGGTGGTACCAGCCGATCCGTCGAGGAGCTTTCGACCCGAGTACGTAACCGTGGTCGAAATTCGGTCAATGGACGAGATGATCGAGTTGATCTGATCTTGGTTAGCAGCAACCTGAGCAGCCGTAAGAGTTGCCGAGTTACCGGATGCGATGGCAAGACCTCGAGCGTCGCTGAGTAGCTTGCTCATTTCACCGAGAGCGTTCTCGGCGGTCTTTGCATAGTTGAGAGCCTCTTGGTTGTTTCGCAGTGCGGCATCCATCGAGTTGATCTGTGAGCGGAAGAGCTCCGAAGAGATCAATCCGGCTGGATCGTCCGATGCATCCTTGATGCGAAGACCTGAGCTGAGCTTGCCTTGCGACTTGCCGAGCATGTCTGAGACTTGATTGACGCTATTAAATGCGCTGAGGGCGCCGACGTTAGTGTTGATACGAAATGACATGTGACCTTCCTTGTGTCGTGAACCAGACTTTCCACCATTCCTTGGTTTCCAGTTTTTACGATCCCGTTTCGATTTCCTTAAACCGGTTTCGTGATCGAGATCGCTGGTTCAACGATCCTCGTTCATTTACTTGTTTCCATCCCCAGCACAATTACCATCCTAGTAAAATTACCAGTATTGGTATATGTGCTGGGTTTTGACTTTTGAGTTTTGACTTTTGGGTTTGGAGTTGGGAGATGGGAGTTGGGGGGCGAAGTCACCTGCGGACAATCCCAGGCTGTACACTCTCCCGCATGACAACTGTTCTCGCCTCATGGAAAGAGCCTGGCAAAGTCGGTATGGATGCGGCCTTAGCTGCTCGGCGTGCCGGAGCCGATCTGCTCACGATGATCGAAAAAGGTCTTGCCGCTTGCGAACTGGACCCAGAGTTGTTGGCTATCGGCCTCGGCTCTCTCCCGAACGCCGACGGCGTGATGGAACTCGATGCTTCAATCATGAACGGTTCTGATCTAAACGCAGGTGCGGTCTGCGCGGTCCAGGGACTCTGCCCAGTCATCTCTCTCGCGCGCGCGGTAATGGAGAAGACTCCGCATGTGATGCTGTCTGGCGATCAAGCCCGCAGGTTTGGCATCTCGCTTGGAATGGAGCCCATGAACCTCATGACCGCCGAGAATATCGCTAAATACGACGAGTGGAAGCGAGGCGAGGCGGACAAGTTCTACGTTCACTCTTCAACCGAGAGCCACGATACGGTGACGATGCTCGCACTTGAAGATCTTGGTCAGCCGCACCTAGTCGCCGCCTCTGCGACCAGCGGACTCGCCTGGAAGCTGCCAGGCCGAGTAGGTGACTCGCCGATCATCGGAGCAGGGATCTACGCAGACGATGAAATCGGAGCAGCCGGAGCGACTGGGCTGGGTGAAGAACTTTGGAAGGCGAGTGCTTCGTTCCGAACTACTCGTAACATGGAGGCCGGGATGTCTGCTGTCGAAGCCTGTGAAGAAACCATCCGCCACATGATGCGCCGCCAGCCCGAGTCACTCACTTTGCCCTGCGTCGTCTTTGCCCTGAGAAAGGATGGGGATTTTGGAGCGGCGACTACCAAGGGTGAATTTCCCCTATGGATCAGCCGAAATGAACATGTGGAGTATCGCGAGTACCCCGCATTAGTGCTGTAATCATCTATGGGTGTCGTCGTTGGAGTTTTTGGGCCGCATGAGGCGGGCAAGTCGAGCCTAGTAGAGGCTCTGCTCCAGCGTCCGACCAGCCAAACCCTGTTGAGCAGCCAGTGTGCCTACTATGCCTGGGATTTCGACGCGGTTCGAGCTACCTTGGTCGACACTCCAGGCTACGAGCGCTATGTTCACCATGCTTATGCAACTGCACTTGTGACAGACGTCGCCGTCGTCTGCATCGGACCAAGCGACGCGAATCACCCAACTTGGCGAGAGTTTCTCGAGGTCGTAATCGCATCACCCGCCACGGCCCTTGTCGTGACTGTCAGAGGTCGGCTTGCGCCCCTCGAACTGCAAAACCTGCTTGCGAGCAGCCGGTTCAGCTCGGCCCCGATTATTGAAATCGAACGGACAGAAGAGATTCGGGCTGCAGTGGTTGAAGGAATCCACAAAGTCTCCCCGAAAACTGGGGGATTCAATTGGTACATGGCCATTGATGGGGTCGACACGCTCCCTCGTCAAGGATATGTTGTGACGGGTGTCATTGCCCAGGGCTTGCCCCAGGCCGGATCAAGAGCCAGCGTCTTTCCTGGCGGGCATCCGACAACGATGCGCTCGGTGAGCAAAACTGACGATGTGTTCACGCTGATGGACGCCGGAAGCCGGGTTTCGATGACCCTGCTGGGTATTGATCACTACAAACTCCGTCCAGGGATGTTGGTTGGTTCGATCGATGAGATGGGCTCGACCGACTTCTTTGAAGCGGAGATCGACTGGCTACACACACCCGGATACGCCTCCGAGGTTCGGATCACAATTGGAACCGAAGATGTCACCGGCCGACTTTTCCCTAGCGATCAGAATCCGAAGCTAGCTCAGATTCGGCCAACTGAACGCATTGCCGCCCTTGTCGGCCAGCCGCTCATACTTCGTCAACTTCACCCTCCGCTTGTTTTGGGAGGTGGAGTGGTGACCACTCTTCAGGCGACGCTTCATCGGCGCCAAGAAACGGTCTTCGAGTGGGATGCAGAGGACCCAGCCGAGGCAATTATGAGGATTCTTCGTGATCGAAACGAAGGCGTCATGACTCACGAGATTTGCAAGCAAATGGGGGTAACCCAGCAGGATCTCGGGGACGTGTTCGCTGAGCTCAAGGGTTCTCGGAAAGCGATGAGCTTTGGCGGAACGTGGTTTACACCCGAAGTTTTCCTCCGAGAAGCTCAGCGGTTCCTTGGTTGCCTCTCGGAGATGCATGTTAAGGAGCCAGGTGTGGCTTTTCAACCTGCCGAGCTCGTGATGGAGCAGATGAACCGTTCATGGGATGCAAAGTGTCTCGACCTGATCATTTCCCAACTGGTCGCCCTGAAAAAGATTGATAGTGAAGGGAATTCCAGAGTCCGCATGATCGACTTCCGAATCCAGTTGACTGGGAAGCAAGATAGCTTCTTGGCGCGTGTTGAGCAAGAGCTCGATAAGCACGGCATCAATGCTCCCTACATCAGCGAGGTCGCAAAAGCCCTTGTGACTCCGACTCAAGCTGTGGACGAAATCATGAAGCTTGGCGCGTATGCGGGCCGATTGGTCGAGGTTTCGGATGGCACCTATTACACACTTGCCCAACTGGAAAAGATCAAACGGAAAGTGGCGTTGTGGGCTGGCGATAGAGAGTTCAACGCGTCTGAGCTACGTGATTTCTTGGATACGTCAAGACGGTTTGTCATTCCGCTTCTGGAGCATTTTGACAAGAGCGGATTTACGATCCGCGATGAGGATACTAGAACGGTCGCGAAGTAGTTACTTCTTCGCCGGAGCGTTGGTGTCTGGTGCAGGAGTTTTGGCGGCTTCCCCTGGCTTGTTGGTGTCTGGAGCTGAAGCAGGTGTATTTGCAGCTTCAGTAGGCTTGTTGGCTTCAGGGGCTGCTGGAGTCTTTGGCGCCGGAGCATTTGAGTCAGTGGTGACTGGGGCCGAGGTGCCGGCCTCAAGAACTCGGTTGGAAACAACGGTGTACAGCAAGACGAGACCCATGAACGAGACGCCCATGTACAAGGTCCACTTGGAAATAATGTCGTCGAAGCTGGCCTTACCCTTGAATGAGGTTCGCACGCTACCGCCGCCGCTCATCGCATCTCCCTTACCCGTCACCAGGACGAGGAGAGCAAAGACAATCGCGACGAGAAGCGCGAGTCCGAGTACGAGTTTGGCGAATAATTCCACAGCGACCCCAAATGATACCCAAGGTCACAGGTCTCCGAACTTGATTCCGAGCGGCACCGCGAGCAGGCTTGCTATCAAATACGCCAAAAACGAGCCCGCTATGACGTGAAGAACTCCGCTGTTGAGAAGTCTCCCGAACGGGGTAGGTTTCCGGTTCGGGGCTTGCTCATAGTTGAGAAGTAGCTCGTGGGCCGCATCAATTCCACTCTGAATCTGCTTGGGAGTTGCTGGTTTTGTCGTGATGTACTGCTGAGCAAAGCTACCGAGGGGCCGCCAGAAGAACAGCGTCACCAAAACCGCCATCAGCAGTCGGAGCTCTTCATAAGGAATCCACTTGCTCTGAGAGACCCCCAAGAACAGAGAGATCGCTACTCCGATGTTGGTTCCACAACGAGGGTGAACCCTGGGCATTCGCCTCACCACGTCTGGCAGAAGTGGCTCATCCTGCTCGATAGCATGAACAACCTGGTGCTCGGCGGCATGGTATCCCGAAAGCGGGAATAGTCGGAACATCACCACCAAGCTTACGATGGGAAGCAGCGCAAGTACATTCAACCACGCAGATCCTGGTGATATCCGAGGCGAGACCAACAGGTAGATCATCTCGCCGACCAACATCGCTGAGAACATTGCGCCCCCGGTCAGCATCAAGTTCCAGCCCTTCCGTCCAGCATTCACTGCTCCGGTCGTCAGGTAGACCCCGAAAGGAGTTGCCATTCCGCCGACGATGGGCGGCTTAACCCGTTCATGGTCGGAGTGCAAGAAGGCCGAAGCGGTTAGAATTCCGCAAACCTCACCGTCGTCCGCTACGACAATCAAAGTGCCACTTGCCGCTTCCAGCTTCCGCATCGCCTCAGCCCCCGTGACATAAGGCGGAATCGAGAGCCAGTCTCGGGCATAGTCTCCCACTGGCGAAGACTCGTCCGCAGCGAGCGATACCAGAATCGCAGCTTGTGTCAGAACGCCAACATATCGCCCGTCTCGCACAATCGGCAGAATCGCTAAACCTGCCGATTCCATTCGCTCGGCCGCGACGGCGACGCTAGAAAAGGTCTCGGCAACCGGGCAAGGTCGCATAAATCGACCGGCGGGTTGGTTAAGCCGGTCGAGAATCACACCCTTAGTATGGTGCTTGTTGGGCATAATCAGTAGCAGTGAAGCGAATTGGCGTCATCACAAGCGGCGGCGACGCCCCCGGCATGAATGCAGCGATCCGCGCGGTTGTGCGCGCTGCCCTCCACCGAGGAGCCGAGGTGATCGGGTTCTCCCACGGCTGGGAAGGCGTCATCAACGATGAATCCCAGTTAATGGAGTCAAAGACGGTCGGCGGAATCATCGACCGAGGCGGCACAATTCTTCGCTCGGCTCGCAGCAATACTTTTCGAACACCCGAAGGGCGCGTGCAAGCTTTAGGAGTTCTCAAGAAAAACGGTGTCGAAGGTCTCGTTGTGATTGGTGGCGATGGCTCGCTGACCGGAGCGCTGAAGCTCCAAGAAGAATTTGACTTCCCAGTGATGGGAGTTCCGGGTTCGATTGACAACGACATTAGCGGAACCGACTACAGCATCGGATTCGACACCGCCGTAAACATCTCGGTTGAAGCGATTGACCGAGTGCGGGATACGGCGTATTCCCATGAGCGAGTGTTTGTCATTGAAGTCATGGGTCGCCGGAACGGCTTTATCGCCATCGAGTCTGGCCTTGCCGGCGGAGCCGAGGCGATCCTCATCCCCGAAGTTCCTTACTCACTGCTCGACATCACCAACAACCTTAGAACCGCTGCCGAGAAAGGGAAGCGGAGCTCGATCATCATCGTTGCTGAGGGTGCCGCTCGGGCGAGCGACGTGAAGATGTTCATTGAAAAGAACACTGGCTTCGATACTCGATACTTGGTTTTGGGTCACCTTCAGAGGGGCGGTAGCCCAACAGTCTTTGATAGGGTCTTAGCTTTAAGGCTGGGTGCCCTTGCGGCAAATCGGATGTTGAGCGGATTCAAGGGCGAAATGGCGGGGGTTGATGGATCAAAACTCGTGTCGCATCCGCTAACATATGTTCTAAGCACGGAGCGATCCATCGACCCCGAAAAACTGCTCCTCGCCGAAGTTATGTCGAGTTAGCCATGCTTGTCTCCGTCACCCTCAACCCCTGCGTCGATCACGCGCTTTTCGTCGAGAAGTTCACGGTTGGGGACACAAACAGGGTGATCAGGGTAGAGAAAGACGCCGGCGGAAAGGGTGTCAACGTTAGTCGAGTCTTCTCGGAGCTTGGCGGAGATACCGCCGCAACCGGATTCCTTGGCGGCGCAACGGCAGCTCACATCCGTCACGTCCTTCAGGTGGAGGGTGTGGAGGACGCTTTTGTCAACATCCAGGGAGAAACTCGCACCAACTTTTCGGTGGAAGACAATTCTGGAACCCCCCCAACGACATTGAATAGCCGAGGTCCAAACATCTCGGCAGCTGAGTGGAACCAACTGCTGATCGACTGCAAAGAACTTGGTCGTGGCGCACGTTGGGTGGCCCTCGGGGGTTCACTCCCACCTGGGGTGCCGGATGAGGCCTTTCAAATACTGGGTGAGCTGTTTCACTCTTCAGGAGTCAAAGTGATTCTCGATGCAGACGGCGTCGCCCAAGTCCACGGGTTGCTCGCGAATCCTGACTTCATCAAGCCTAACGCCGCCGAAGCCAGTCGCTTGTTGAAGACAAAAATTGAGAGTGATCTCGAGGCGGTGGAAGCGGTCTTGGAACTGCACCAAGGCCTTGGGGGGGGCGACAGAATCGCTGTGATCTCGCGAGGAAAGGATGGTGCCGTGATGGCGACACGGGGTGGAGTTTGGGTCGGCCGATCTCCAAAAATTCACTCAACCAGCACCATTGGAAGCGGCGATTCAATGATTGCGGGAATCCTGTGGGCAATCGACACCGGAAAAACTCCTGAGGACGCGCTGCGCTGGGGGCTCGCTGCCGGAGCGGCAACCGCGATGACCGACGGAAGTGGCATCGCTCGGCTTCCGACGATCGAAGATTTATTGGATGAGGCGATTGTCGAGTCGAATCTTGCATGAGTCAGAACCGATGCGAACCTCCAGGATCACACCTGTAAATATTGCTAGCTGGTAACAATATCAGTTCGATTTAAGCACCGTGTATTTACCAGGTAACCCAGCAACCTTGGGTGGAAAATCTTCCCCGAGCTAGTTTGGTGAGTCGCCATGAAGTTCACGGAGACGGGGAGTCTTCGGAGACTGCGGGCAAGGATGTCCAAAGTCACGGCTCAACGGACAATCACGGAGGAATCGAAATGCCTTTTCGAATCAATAACAATACAACAGCACAAGGTGCATTTAACAGCGTAAACCAAGTCTCGGACATGATGAGCAAGTCCATGGGCAAACTGAGCTCTGGTTTACGAATCAAGGACGCGTCGGATGATCCGGCGGGTCTCATTTCGTCTGAGCTTTTCCGCTCACAGATCAACTCGATGGACGCTGCGCTTCGCAACAACCAAGAGGCAATGAACTATGCCAAGACCGCTGAGAACGCTCTCGGTGAAATGAGCAAGCTACTCAGCGATGCTCGAGGTCTTGCCATTGCATCCGGTAACTCGGCAACCCTTACGGCTGCCCAGGTCGCTGCAAACCAAGATCAGGTCAACTCGATTATTCAGTCGATCGACCGAATTGCTGGCGGCGTCACCTACTCCGGCCGAAAGCTCCTCGACGGATCGGCGGGTACCACGACGCAGATCTCGAACGCAACCAAGGTCGCTGGATTCAGCTTCGGCGGTGCTCTCGGTACCGTGTCGATTACGGCTAACGGTCTCATCACCTTGGCTCAGGGTACGGCCGCGACTCGCGCTCTGTACACCGCAACCTCGTTGCTCACCACCGGTGCGCTTCAGTCCGGAACGGTTGCGCTGAACGGTGTCAACTTCAACATCTCGGCTACCACGTCGGGCGCTTCTCTTGCCAACGTTTTCAATGCGGCTTCGGCGCAAACCGGTGTTACCGCAGCATGGAACTCGACTGCCAACCAGCTCACCTTCCAGGCGACACAGACCGGATCCAACCGGCAGATCACTTTCACGGATACCACTGGTGTTATCAGCTCTGCTGCGAACACCACGGCAAACGTGGCCGGAGTGGACGCAGTTGCAACAGTCACCATCGGTGGCGTTGCCGCCCTGTTCACTGGCGGACGAAGCGGTGCTGACGGTCTTACCCTCACAGATGCCAACGGTAACAAGTTGAACATCGGTGAAGGCGGTAACGCTACTTCCGCTGCAGCTGCTGTCGGACGAGTTGTCGCTCAAGACTCGAGCTTCCAGATTGGATTCCTCTCAGGAGTCACCGCGAACCTTGCACTTCGAAACATGGCTTCGGGTCAGCTCGGGACCGGTGTTATCTCGGGTACGACCATCAACAACCTCGACGTGAGTACGGCTCAAGCTGCTACTAACGCTCTGACGGTTATCGACAAGGCGATTGAAGAAGTCAGCCAAGTCCGAGGTCGAATCGGTAACTTCCAGCGAAACGTTCTCGAAACGAACAGCCGATCGCTCACCAACATGAGAGAGAACCTGGCGGCATCCGAGAGCTCCATCCGAGACCTCGACATCGCTCAGGAAATGACCAACTACACTAAGCTTCAGGTTATGCAGCAGGCTGGTATGTCGATCCTTGGCCAAGCAAACAGCGGCCTCGGCAGCGTCATGTCCTTGCTCCGATAAGCTCAGGCAAGTTGATTCGAAATTGGAGGCTCTTCGGAGCCTCCTTTTTCTTTTTGAAGTTGCCCGAAAAGCTGATTCGTTTTTCGTTTGCTGGCAAACATCGTGTTCTGCTCTCGGCTCTCAATCCTCAGATCCGGGAGTCCTTCGTTTTGAATTCGGATCCATCCCCCGAGCCCGATGAGCTGATGAATGTTAAACTGCCTGGTGATTCGAGTGCTCGCGTTGATCGGCACTTCGATTGTGCGCTCTTCGCTGTTAATCTTGAGCTTGTTCCGGCTTATAGTCAGCAGGCCAACTTCGGCATGGGCGTCCAAGTAGTCAGCAGGACGGTCGAATACGAAGCCGACAAGCAACCCGTCGCTAGCGTAAATGGCAAGCAACTCCGAGCGTATCTGAGAGTTTTCCCAAAATCCAAATCGGCTGATCAGCGGAATCGCCACCAAGACTCCGAGCCCCAAACTCCAAACTCCCAACCCCAAACCGCCCGCAACTGCCACAACCAGTGCCGTCGGAATAAGCGGAACAATGTTTCCCATCCACCTCCTCCGTCGCGACCAGATCATCCGGTGATGTTACACTTGTAGAAGTATGGCGAAGGGGAAATTCGAGGTGATCCAAATCGTTCCCTCGCCCAGTATCGCCTCGGGTCTTGTTCAGCGGTTTGGCAAGCACAGCTACGGCGTTGTCACTTCGCTATCGGACTCCTATCTCGGAGCTCTCCGAACCTTACTCGATGAATCGTCGCTTGTTGATCTGAAGCCGTTTGGTGAGTTTGTTCGGCAAGTGCATACTCAGGTGGAGGGCAGTAGCCCTCGGCTGGCATCTTCGCGTCAGGTGCTGACCGCCATAGAACTTGCATGTGAGACTCTGCCAAACCTCGGCCCTTTTCAAAAGGTTCGCGAAAAGGCGGGGTTTCACGAGGTCGTGCGCGATGTGATTCGGCAGTTCCAGCATTGGGATGTTTGCTTCGATTCAGTTACAGAAAGTGTGACTGGAGCAAAAGCCGAAGCTCTCCATGCCATCGCGATGGAGGTTCAAAGAACACTCGAAGAAGCTTCGGCAACTTCAACCGCAAGTTTGATGAAGGCTTGTCTCGATCAATCGCTCGATCTCGACGGGCAGGAGGCTCGGTTGCTGGTCTTCAACCGCGGCGAACTGCACCCGCTTGGGTTGCGATGGCTGACGTGGCTCTCTGGACAAGGAGCAGAAGTGCAACTCGTACTGGATCGCCACGCGACGGATGCTCCGCTGTTTCGACCCTCGCAGATCACCAGTGAACTTTTGAAGAAGCCTTCAATATCCCCGGGTCAGGGCAATGGGCTGCTGAATAACCTGTTTTCAGAGTTCGACACTGAGGGACCCGCTCTCGATCTTGTCGAGATTCACACCGTTGGCGACCCGTTTTCCGAAGCCGAATGGGCTTTGCGCCGCGCGACCGCTCTGACCGGAGAGGGAAGTGTGACAATATTTGCTCGGGATCGGGACACATACCTCCCGGTTCTGATCGCGGCAAGTCAGCGAATGCGAGTTCCAGTGAGGTTGGCGCGTCGGACTCCCCTACTCGCCAACGGATTTGTGAAGAGTTTGCTGGCGCTATTCGATTTGCTGGAATCCAGCGACATTCGGAAACTTGGAACCCTGCTCAAGAGCGGGTATTTGGGACTCGGATTCTCCTCAGATGTAGCAAATGCAATCGAACAAGCCCATCTCCGAGGCGGCCACGAATGGGAAGAGTTCGGCACGCTAACCAGCGAACTCGAGATGTCGGACGAGCTGAAGGCAACCGTCGAGCACCTCAGAGAGCTCCGCTCCACAATCCCGTCGCAGGCGCGAACAACCTTGGAGTGGCATGCCTTCCTGCGGTCCGCCATCGAGCAAGCTCCCTGGTTTCAGACCGTCGTCCAGCGGGGCCATGACGGGCGAGACCAGCGGGCGTTTACCGCGCTTTTGGCCGCACTAGGGCAGGATGCCGTCGTACGCCATGCTAATCGACCGGAACCAATCGCGTTTGCGATTTGGATCAAGATTCTCAAGCAGGTCCTGGATTCGGGAGACGCAAGCGTTCCGAAGCCCCCGGATGGGATTGACATCGTCACCTCGGTCGATGAGATTGGGCTCACTGATCATGTGATCGCACTTGGCCTATTGGAAGGCGCATTCCCCCGCCGACGCTCTGAGAATCCGATCCTCAGCGACGACGACCTCGCGGCTTTTGCGGCAGTCCCACCCATTACCAATAGCTTCGATATCGCCGCTGCAGAGCGAGATCACTTCTACCGATTGTGCGCCTGCCCGTCGCGAGGCTTGATCCTCAGTTACCCTCAAATCGACGGAGATCGGGATAACATCGCGGCGTTCTACTTGGCAGAAATCAAACGAGTCTGTCCGGATGTGCGAGAGTTTGTTCATCCTCGTCGAGAGTTGCTTCCCCCGCCGGATGAGTGCGAGCTCGAATCAGATCGCGTGCTTTCGGTCGCACTTCAGGCTCCTTCCGAGCAACCACCAAGTAACCAGCTCACCAGCCAGTCGGCACAGGACCTGATCCGGTATGACAAGTCGCCGATCCGCCCCAAGGACCTCAAGGCAATGCGGAACTGTTCGTTCCAGTTCCTCTCTCAGCGGAAACTGCCAGTCCCTTGGGAGCAAGGCGACTATTGGCGGAGGCTGCTCCGCGTTCCGGAGCGGGCGCAATTGCTGACCAGTCCTGACCCGGAGTCGGCCGACCGAGCCCTTCGCGCCGCGTACACCAGCGTTTTGGATGAAATCCGTCCCCAGCTTCCCGCCTGGGAGTTTGATCTCTTAGAGCAAGGATCGGAGCGGGTGTTTGCCGCTCTGATCGAGCGGGAGTTTGCCGCTCGCGAGCTGTGGCATCGCGATCCTCTGAACACCCGAATCGGGGGGCGGCTCGAGGACTTCAATCCAGCGACGATTTACAAAGAGTCTTTGGCGGGAGTCACCGAGCAGAACTCGAGGCGAACGCTTCACCTCTACCGAATGAACCCTCCCGAAAAGATCACGGGTTCAAATCGAGAGGACTTGACCTTGGAGTACGGCTCTATGATTGAAGCGGCTTGGGTCGATGTGCATGAAGTTGAGGTCGAAATCGAAGGTCTTGGCGAGCGGCGGACCAAGATCATCTACATTCCAGAGGATGCTCCGCACCATCGGTCAACCGACGAACTGAACGTCATCAACTTGGGACAAGGCGATGCTACTCGCGATGACCTCCGAGCGACCTTGAAAAAGCTTTATGGCGACGGACTAAAGAATGCTCGGTCTGGCCAGTTACTGGCGACCCCCGGTGACCACTGTGCCTACTGCAACGTCAGCGATCTCTGCCGGCGGTCACAGCTTGCCAGCGAAGAAGAGGATGTTTTTGGAGGTGGTGATGAAGGCCATTGAGCTAACTGACGAGCAGAAATCGGTTGTCGAGCGAACCACTGGAGAATTCGTGGTGATCGCATCTGCCGGTTCCGGCAAGACCACCGTTCTGTCCGAGCGATATCTGAATCTGATACAGAATCACGGAATTCGGCCCAGCCAAATCCTGACGATTACCTTCACCAAGAGAGCGGCGGCAGAAATGAAGGGCCGTATCGTGGCCAAGCTCCGCGAACGGCACTTGCTTGACGAAGCCCAGGAAGCGGAGACTGGCCCGATCCAGACGATTCATAGCTTCTACGAGCGGGTCCTCAGGGAGAACTCTCCGGCGGCTGGGCTCGATCCTAAATTTGAAGTGGTGACCGGAGGTGAGTCGGCACGTCTGACCACGGAGTGCATCAAGAGGGCGATCAGCTATGCCGAGGAAGAAGGCGGAGAGACTCGATTCGCGTTGAAACGTCTTGCTGGAAAGACGGAGCGCGACGGAAACGGTAGCTATGCGAAGCTCATGGACTTGGTCGGCTCCGCACTCCGAAGTTTCCGAGACAGTGGTCACCCTCGGACGTCTCTGGCTAGTCTCTACACTTCGCCAGAGGACTTTTTGCGCAACACTGACGAAGACCTGAAAGCACTTCTCCCTGCGGCATTTCGACCGCCGATTGGCGAGACAAACTGGCACGGCGACGTATTCAAAGACCTCAAGGCCAATAAGCAGCAAGGCGCTTATCCGTGGCTCAAACCGGTCATTCCTCCCGGTGACTCGCTCAATGGAGCTCGAATCATCGTCGGTCTCGCTCAACTTGCCCTCACTGCTTGGGCGATGCTTGAAGACGAGCATCGAAAAAATAATCACCTCGATTACACCGCCCTGGAAGCTCGAACAGTGCGGTTGCTAGAGAGTTCCCCTGAGGTTCGAGACCGGCTTAACAGACAGTATCGTCACGTCATGGTTGATGAGAGCCAGGATCTAAACCCCAACCAAATGAGGCTATTGAAGGCGATACAGCCTGAGTCCAAGATGCTGGTTGGCGACGATAAGCAGTCGATATTCCTCTTCCGAAACGCAGTCGGAAACTTCATTCAAGGCTACGAGAGCGACCAGATCCTGCGGCTCAGCAAGAGTCATCGCAGCGAACAGCCGATCCAGCAGCTGGTCGATATGGTCTTCGCTTCTGCGATGCAAGCCACTTATCAGCCAATGACTAGCGTCCTTAATGCGACCCTCGAAGATGCTCCCTGGCAACCAAGCCAGACGCACTCCGAGGTGCTGATGCTTGGAGCAAAAGAGGCTTGGCACGAAGTCGTCCAACGCGTGCGAAATCTTCAATTAGAAGGCGTTAAACTGAATGATATCGCTGTTCTCACGGCAAACCATAAGCACGGCAAAGTGATCGCAAGTTACCTTCGCCGCAACGGCATCGGAGTCCGAGAAAGTGCTGGGAAGGCCAACTATTACGCCAAGTTGGAGGTGCGAGACATCTGCAATACCCTCACAGCGTTAGCCGACCCAGAGAACCGTTTTGCCCTTATCGCCTGCCTTCGGAGTCCGGTTTGCGAACTCTCATTGGATACCACCGTGATGATCGGAGCGTTTGAAGGGAAACCCTTCGATTTCCAACCCGAATTGGCCGAAGACCAAGCCAAGTTTGAACGGTTCAAGAAGTGGTTTCTGCCGCTGAGAGAACTCTCAGATCGGCTTCCCGCATGGGAGGTGATCTCGCAAATCATGGCGGAATCGGACCTCCTTCAAAACCTTGCCACTCGCCAAGAGCGAAGGAAGCGAATCGAGAATGTTCGGAAGTTGCTCGTGATGGCCGCTGCGAAGCCAGAACTGAATGCATTGGAGTATGCGGCGATGATTAAGGACATCGAGCGGCTTTCGGACGCGGAAGTTGATCCATCAATCGTGGACCCGACTGAAGACCTGGTGACGACAATCACAATCCACTCAGCGAAGGGCCTCGAGTGGCCGGTTGTCATCCTCGCAGATGCAATGATGCACAAGGTGCGTTCGGTATACGCACCCGTTTTTGATCCCGAGCGAGGGTGGTTTGGCTACTGGCAACGTGGTGCGAATACCTACTCAAGCGAGTTTATCAAGGAGCAGGAGAAAGAGAATCGAGCGGCTGAGTTGTTAAGGCTCCAGTACGTGGCGATGACTAGGGCAAAGAAGAAGCTTATTCTGGTGGGATGGGAAGGGAACCGGGCGGGCTTGATTGAACTCGTTCGCTCAAGTATCGGCTCAGCCGCGTTTTCGAGCATCATCACTACCGCCGTGACACCGGAGTAGACTAAGCACGATGCAAGTCGCCGCCGTTCAGTTCGCTCCCGACAAGGGCAAACTTGCGCCAAACCTTGATCGGATTGCCGAAGGGATCATTCAGGCGGCGAATGAGAATTGTGATTTGGTGGCGTTTCCCGAGACGGCGACGACCGGCTACTTCTTGGAAGGTGGAGTTGTCGAGCTCTGTATGACCGCCGGCGAGTTGGCCACCGAACTGAGCCAGCGGTTGAGTGGCAAGCTCTCGCGCGAGATCGACGTCGTGACCGGATATTATCAACTTGAAGACGGAAACATATACAATTCATCCGCCTTTTTAAGTTGCAATTCACATGGTGCCGAGCACAAGAGCAGCTATCAGAAGTTCTTTTTGCCGACCTATGGAGTGTTTGATGAAGACCGCTTTGTCTCCCGAGGACGCTCGCTGGGAGTTGTTGAAACTAAGCTCGGCAAGACTGGGATGATGATTTGCGAAGACGTCTGGCACTCGATCTTTCCGACCATGACGGCGGTCGCCGGAGCGACGACGATGGTGATTCCTTCTGCCTCACCCGCGCGAGGCTTTAACGGCGATCACATCGAGAACCACGACCGGTACGGTCGTCTTGTCAAAGGAATCAGCGAGGAGCATGGCGTCTTCTGCATCCTCTGCCAGCTTGTCGGGTTCGAGGGCGGAAAGGGATTCGTAGGTGGCTCGATGATTACCGATCCATTCGGCCGGGTCCTCGTCGAGGCCCCGGTGGGGAAAGAAGCAATCATCGTCGCCGAACTTGACCTTGGACTGGTTCAGATCGCACGGGCTTCCACTCCGCTCATCTCCGACCTGCAGGCGGCTTGGCCCACGATCCAAACTCTAGTCACCGAAGCGGGCGAAGTCCGCCCGTAAGTACCCCATTCTCCCACTGGTAGACGCCAGCAAAGCGATTGTGCGACCCACCTTGGCAGATGTAAGTGTTGCCTTCCCGGTAAGGCTCTTGCAAGAAAGTGTGCGAGTGTCCTCCAAAAATGATGTCAATCTCCGGTGCGGCTCGGGCGAGTTCGATGTCGCGCTGATGGCCGATGTGGGTAACCGCGCAAAGCAATTCGACAGACGCGCGCATTTGCCGCGCGCACTCAACGGCAACGGGAATCGGTTGAGTCCAGCGGTGAGCCCAAAGTGCCTTGTCGCGCTTTGCCTCGGTCGCCATCGGAACCATGACTCCGAAGAAGCCAATCCGAAGATCATTGACGTCCAGCGTGAATCCCCCCGCATATGCTGAAATACCATCAGACTGGTTCATATTCGCAACGACGATCTTATGAGAAGCTCCCTCAATTTTCTTCTCAAACGCCGCTCGAATCGGATGCGTCTCGCGATTTCCGAGAACCGATACGTCTAACTGCAATTCCTGAAATTTTGCCCAAACCGGATCGGGACCCAGCGGAATCCCGAGGTTGCCGGTCCTGATGGAATCCCCCGAATCGACGTACAAATCCACTTCCTTCCGAAGTGCGGAGAGAGCGTCAAACACCTCATCCGTCAAGGTGCCGTGCATATCATTTGTGTGCAAAAACGAAACTTTTCCCACCGTCCGTGACTATACTTGAAGAGTTATGAAGAAACTCGTGGTAGCTCTCATGCTCTGCGCGATGGTGGTTCCGGCCATCAACGCTCAGGATAAGGACAAGAAGAAGAAGGAACTGCACTGCGCCGTAATGCCGCAGGACAAGATCGACGTCAAGAAGTCAACGAAGGCTAAGCTCTTCAGCGACTACAAGGGCAACCGATACTACTTCTGCTGCGCTGGCTGCAAACCAGCTTTCGACAAGGATCCAGAGAAGTACAAGGACGCCGATCACGTTCCAATCCCAAAGAAAAAGGGTTGATTGTTGAAAAGGGCGACTCTAAAAGAGTCGCCCTTTTTTGTGGAAATTTTTGGGTAAAGAGTTCGGCGAGTGGCTTGGGCCCTCATCCGAACTTGAGGCTATCTCAAACTCGAATTCGCTCTGCCGGTCGATTTTGAGTCGAAACGGAGGAAACCGTCTCCGGCGCTCCGAGCTCAGCTCGGCTCGCTCGAACCGATGCCCCGATTCGGTCAACGTTTGATTCCAATCGCGTCAACAAATCGGCAGCGTACTGATCTGCTCCGCGTCGAATTTGCGCTGCAGTTCGCTCGGCTTCGTTTCGCAGACCCTCGGCCTGATCTTTGGCCAGTCGGAAAACTTCGCTTTCGGCTACCAGTCGCTCCTGCTGAATCTTCGCGCTTTCGATGATTTGCATCGACTGTTCGTTTGCGGTGTCGACAAGTCGTGTCGCCTCTCGCTTTGCATTTTCGATAATCTGGTCGGCTGTCTCCTGAGCAGACTTTTTGATCTCTTCGGACTGTCGCATGTTCTGGGCTGCCCCAACAATTTCGACCGGCAGAGACTGCTTAATCTTGTTGATTTGCAACTCAATCTCTTCCTGATCCAGCCCGTAGGTGAGTCGCCCGATGATCTTTCGGGGTTCTTCCAAGGTTAAGATTTGGAGTTCTTCGAGGAGCACAACAACGTCTTGCATAACGGTTTCCAGCCTCCTAATTGTGCCACTTTTTTATGAGATTGTTAAGCAGTCATACTGTTTTTGTGACCGATATTCGCGGCGATATTCTCAATCAGGCTCTACCGTACATCCAGCAATTCCAGAGCCACACATTCGTCGTAAAATTTGGTGGCTCGGCGATGCGTTCACCCGAAGCAACCGAGAGTGTCATCCGTAATGTGCTCTTGCTCTCTTTGGTAGGAATACGTATCGTTCTCGTCCACGGCGGCGGCCCAGAAATCGACACTTGGCTCAAGAAACTTGGGATCGAAAAGGTAACTCACGAGGGCCTGCGAGTCACTGACGACACTACAATGGAAGTTGTTGAAATGGCACTTGCTGGTCGAGCGAACAAGTCCTTGGTTGGGTTGATCCAGCGGTTGGGAGGCAAGGCAGTCGGACTCTCGGGAAGGGACGGCAATCTTCTTCAGGCCGAAGCGATTTCAGATCAGTTAGGAAGAGTTGGGAACGTAACGATGGTGAATGACGAGATCGTCTCCGTCGCGCTAGCTGCGGGCTTTATTCCCGTTGTCTGCTCCGTGGCCACCGATTCAAACCACCAGCCCCTCAACGTCAACGCAGACACCGCCGCCGCGGCTCTCGCCGCCGCTATCAGCGCCTCAAAGCTGATCCTGCTCTCGGATACCGCCGGAGTGCTTTCAGACCGCAATGATCCTGGGTCAACGATTTCCAGACTGACCGCCAAAGAAGCAAGGACGATGATCAATCAGAAGCGAGCCGACGGCGGCATGATCCCCAAGCTTGAAGCAGGAATCGAAGCCGTCGAGAAAGGCGTCGGAAGTGTCCACCTCATCGACGGCTCCAGCCCAAATTCCCTCTTGCTCGAGATCTTTACCGACGCTGGCGTCGGCACCATGATTGTTTAGCACCACTGAGATCGCAGACCGAAGATCCCAACGAAGCGGGGGGTCTCGCCTGACTCAGCAAGCGAAGCGAGCAGTGAAGCCCCCTCTCCTTTCTGGGAGGGAGAGGGGGTTGGGAGAGTGAGGGCGGTAATTGACTACCTCCTCCAAGCGCTACCCCAAGCCGCCACGCAGGACTTCCAGAGCCTTCTCAATCACCGGATCAGGACCGTCGCCTTGCCGGACCGCAGTGACCTCGACGTCCGGAACCACGGGTCCCTTTTCGAGCCGCTTCCCTTTGATCGTCACGTAGTCGCTGACCGGATACTGAACTGAGAAGCCCTCGCTGATGTTTCGGAACACCGACGCAAGCACTGCGCCAGCAGTTTTTGTTCCGATCACTTTCGCGCCGCGAAGCTCCTGCAATGCCGCAGCTGTAATCTCACTTGCGCTAGCTGAGCCTCGGTTGATCAGTACCGCCAATGTGCCCTTGAATGGCTCCACTTTCCCTTTGGTCGTCTTTGCCTTCACCGGTGCCCACTCTGCAATCTTTTCTGGCGTAGCCTCTTCGGTTGGCCGAGCGGTCGTGAAGTCCTTTGCTGTGGTGCGGCTAATAAACGTTCCGTAGGCCGTGTTATCAGGCATCAGACAGGAAAGTAAATGCCGGAGGTTGTTCACCGCACCTCCGCCGTTCGAACGCAAGTCCAGAATCAGGTACTTGGCTTTGCTGGCTTCCGTGACGAGTTCGTCAATATTGGCGCGTTCGTAGCCTCGGGTAAATGAGTTCACTCGTAGAACTGCCGCGTCTTCGCCAAACCAAGTCACGGTGTTCTTACGGACGGTTGAGTACTCCTTCAGTTCGATCTCAATCTCGCGCTTTTCGCCTTTCTCGTTTTCAATTTCGACCTTAAACTTAGTCCCTTTCTCACCGTTAAGAGCGTCGACAGAGGTCGGCTTTGTGCCGTTGACGGTGACAATGATGTCCTTCTCGTTGATGCCGGCCTCCTTGGCTGGCCCCTCAGGAAGAACCGCCCGAACGCGCAGCCCTTTGTCCTCAAGAATCATGTTCATTCCTGGCCCAACCGCCGTCGTTTGGGTGCGAGCTTTGGTGGAGCGCGGGTTCAGGAGCGCCATATGAGACAGCCCAAACTCTCGCAGAGTCTGATTCACTATCCGAGTAAAAGCAGAAACATCCTTCGCCTCGTCAATTGCTGTTTGCTTCGATTCTAAGAACGATTTCCATTTTGAAAAATCCACTCCAGGAACGAAGGCCCGTTCTGTAACGATTCCCTCAACATCGGCGAGAATCTTGGTCTTCTGCTCTGCCGACAGCTCCTGGGCCCAAGCCGAGACCGCCAGACACGAAACGACGAACGCTCCAATGAGACGTCGAATGATTGCCATGATGGAATCTTAACGCAAAACTAGTGCGTTTGTGCGCCGTCGCCGATCATCTCTTTTGCAATTGCAACATCGAATTGCTTGTGAATGAACAGTCGAAGGCGAGTCCGGTCGTTCTCGGGAGCGTTTTGCACGAAGCTGCGAGAAACCGATTCCTGGTATCGGAATTCATTAAATGCCTTTTTGCACTCAGCGATCGACTCTTCGGTCATGTCGGCAAACGCCTTCTTCGATGTCTCGTCCATTTCGGTGAAACGGGACTCAATTGACTTCATCTTGTACATCGGCATCGGCTTATTCACAATGCTCTCGGCGATAAGTTCTTCGACATTCGCCTGGATGCCGGCAAAAAAGGGTTGCCACATGGTCCCGCCACCGGTGATCGCGTACCCAACTTCGTGCCCCCTCAAAGCGATTTGCTTGCAGTGGTAACGAGCGGTTTCCAAAAACTTTCTCCGCTCCGTACTGACGCGTTTGAGTGCTCGATCATTTAGGTTCTTGAGTGCATCTCCGTAGGTCGTTTCCGCATCGCACATTCCGCGCGTATGTTCCCCGTACTTCTTGGTGTAGGCCGCAAACCACTTATCGCGTCCCATGGCCACAATCTGCTCAGGAGACTTACCCAAATAGGCCGAGCGATTCCATTGAATCGCGTAAAACCCCACCGCCATCGCTACGAGAGCCATCACATTAATTGACGCTGAAATCCTACTTGCGTTGCAATTTTTCGAGCAATTCCGTAGTTGCCTCATCGAGAAGCACATAGACCAGCTCGAAATCTTCCATCTCGCCGTGATAAGGATCGGGAACGTTTAGGGTCGGCGGGGCCTCGACCCACGACATCATCAGGCTGACTTTCTCGCGACGTGCGCCCGGCCAGGCATACAAGTCATCGAGGTTTTGCTCATCCATCGCAATGATGAAGTCAAACCGTTCAAAGTCACTCGATGTCACCTGCCTGGCCCTGCTGTACTCGTGGATTCCGTGTTTCGCTAAGGTCTCGATCGCCCGTCGGTCCGGATCGTGACCAACATGCCAATTCCCCGTGCCCGCTGATTCGATCTCGAATCCGTCGCCCGCCTTGTGGCGGAACAAAGCCTCTGCCATGGGCGAGCGACAGATATTCCCTAAACAAACAAAAAGCACATTTGGCATGAACTAGCCAGAAGGCATCGTGTTATAGAACTTCTCTTTCACGATCTTGCCGTCGGCAAACGTGTAAATCCCGATCTCCTCTAGAGGGAACCGATGACCGCTCGACTTCTGGGTCACGTCGTAGCTCATCAAGATCGCGACCTGATCAACTCCGTCCGGGAACGGGCCGGTCACCTTACCGCCATGAACCTCAAATTCGTTGCCGAACCACTCCGCCTTCTGGAGGCATGATGCGATTCCTGTCGTCGTCGATTCAGCACTTCCGCCTGCTTCGATCGAAACCACGTCTGGGTGGTAGAGGTTGTCAAAAGCACCGTGAGGGTTGCCCGATTCAATGTATCCCTTAAGTTCGTTGCCGAGTTGGATGAGGTCCATAACAAGCGAACTTTACCAGCCGAGTTCGAGCGAGTATGTGAAATCTTCGTAAAGATTTCTCGTAAATTGATGGCAGATGTTCACTGATCTTCCTCCAACTCCTCCGCAGTTCACGTTAAAGGTCGAGGGCGGCTCCGCGTTCGTCAACCGAAACGATCAGCGGATACCTGGTTCGACCGGTACCGAGTTTTCGATGACGGATATCACCGGCCGAGGCGGGTTCCAATTCTCCCGCGTCGAACTGGCATGGAGAAAAAATGATCTGGAGGAGTGGCGATTCCTTTACGCTCCCTTCCGAATCTCCGGTAGCGGAACGCTGAATGGCCCTGTCAACTTCCAGGATGCGACCTTCGCCTCCGGACTAGCATCTGGCATCTACCAATTCAACTCTTACCGAATCACTTACCGACGTCCATGGTTCTCATCCGAGCGCCGGAAATGGAAATTTGGCTAC
This sequence comes from Armatimonadota bacterium, assembly GCA_037138755.1. Classification (NCBI taxonomy): domain Bacteria; kingdom Bacillati; phylum Armatimonadota; species Armatimonadota bacterium. The sequence goes on from JBAXHT010000001.1 coordinate 1,866,924, forward strand.
ACACTGAAGGTCCGCGACGCCGAGGTAACTCTGCGACAAGGCGCCCTCTCGCGATCAGAACTTGACCCCCGGGGAATCGTTCCGCTCCTCCACGTTTCAGGATTCGAGGAGATGGGTAACGGCTGGAACGTGACCTTTGACTTCGACGGCCTTGCAGGCGGACCAGGTCGAGCATTTGACATCGGTGTACAGTTGAACAAACGAATCAACGATCGTCAAGACCTCTACTTCGGATTGCGAACTCTCGAAGGTGGAGCTGACGTTCCTAGGGTCTACTCGTTTGCGTGGGTTAACTACGCATCCATCGGCCTGACCACCAGATTCTGACTACCATGAATAAAATTGCCTTAATCACCGGTGCCAACAAAGGTATCGGCTTCGAAACCGCCCGCCAGCTTCTTGCGCTCAGCTACACCGTGCTTGTCGGGGCCCGTGATGCTGAGAAGGGAAGAGCTGCCGCCGCCACACTGGGGACTGGAGCGCACTTTGTGTACCTGGACATGACCAAGAGCACCTCATTCCAGGAGGTTGCGTCGCAAATCGAAGCTGAGTTTGGCAAATTGGACGTGCTCGTCAACAACGCTGGAATCGGACTCGACTGGGGCGTCCCCCCGTCCGAAGTTTCGGTTGAGCAACTGAGAGAAACTTACGAAACCAACGTATTCGGCGTCATCGCCCTGACTCAGGCAATGCTACCTTTGCTAAAGAAGAGCGCCTCCGGAAGAATCGTCAACCTGACTTCGAATATTGGTTCGCTAACCAATCAATCTACTTCTCGAGAGTTGAAGGACTACGTCGGAGCGGTGGCTTATTGCTCAAGTAAGTCTGCTCTCAATATGTTCACCGTCTTGCTTGCAAAAGAACTTCGGGAAACGAACATAAAAGTCAACTCTGCACACCCTGGCTGGGTGCAAACTGACATGGGAGGCGAACAAGCTCCGATGAAGATCGAGGACGGAGCGAAGACGAGTGTCTTCCTTGCAACGCTGCCAGAAGATGGTCCAAGCGGAAAGTTCTTCCACATGGAAAAAGAGCTTCCTTGGTGATCAAGATCGCTTGAACTTAGCCATCACCGCCGGAAGCATCTCGCATGCTTTCGGCTTCGAGAGTAGCATATCCTTGTTCGGGTTGTAGCGGTACCACAAGGCTTCCACAACCACCCCTTCGAACTTCTTCAGTACGTCGATACAGTACTCTTGCTGGTCGTCAGCAATCGCCTGAAGCACAGAGTTCAGGAAGCCGAGATTACCGGTGTTCACCTTTCGATCCAGGAACACCGCCCTCGCCGCTTCGCTCTCAATAATCTCGTCAAGCGTGCCTGAAACCGTTTCTCCGGTGGGCTTCTTAATCGACCACTTTTCCTTAGCAGGCCAGTACATGCGCTTAGCGGTTTTCACCTGCGCCACTCGGTAGGGCTTAAACTGCCCCGCCCGCTGGAATACTGCAGCCAGCCGCTTATCCTTGATTACAAGTTCGTTTGCTGCCGCCCCAACCCGCTCCGAACGAGTATTCGTATCGAGAGCTACGATTAAGCCTGCCGAAGTGACATCGATTCCAAATCTGCGAAAATCTTTTCCAAACTCAATTGGGTTGTCCGTCTTGAACTGCAACAAACTTTGTCCAAGAGAGTGTCCACCTTCTGCCAGCGCCGCAAACTGGATGAAACCAACCGAGATGAACCCAGTATCATACGTGTTCAGAGAATCGAATCCACCTTCCAGCAGAGAAACTGCTTTAAAGATTCGCGCCCCCGATTCGTCAACTCCAGCCGAATCCAGAATCTCGTTGAGCTCCGTAATGGGCAAGGTGCCGAGCTTGGTCCCGAAAGATCGCACTCCATCCGTGAACCGATAGTAGGCAAACCGAGGACGCATGTCCAGGTTGTCTTCGTAAACATACTGCTGACCATCGATGTTCACTACAAACTTGTTTGGAGTCACCAGACTAGCAAATGGAGGCGGGTTACCCGCCAGCGAAATCAGATCTGCCGGAGCCGGGCCCGGATCCTTAACTAGGGTAGCCAAGGGCTGCGCCTTCCAACGATCGTACGCCACCCGTGCATCGATCCACGTTTCCCAAACCGCTTCTTGGGGGTTGGCTGCCACCGGAACGAGGCTGGGATTAGACTTCGCTTTGCCGCGCAACCGATTGTATTCCCAGAGCCACTTTGAGCCTTCGACCGTTAGCCGAACACTTGGTTTGCCAGTTGAGGAGGTAACCAGCCGATTGGTCGGAGCCCAGTACTTGATGATTTGATCTTTTTCAAGCTCAGTCCACATCTGAGCCATCGAAGTTGAACTCAGTAGCATCAACAAATAAGGTAGCGACTTTCTCATACCATCATTTTTGCTCGTTCAAGGTTGGCGACATAGTCTTCAAGTTTCGCTCTAACCGCTTTCTCGTCAAACTCAATCTTTCCTTGAGCGCCCTCCGGAGCCTCGAACAGCACATCCTGCAACAACAACTCCATCATCGTCTGCAACCGCCGAGCCCCAATGTTATCCGTGGTCGCATTCACCTGAGCCGCAAGCCGTGCGATCTCTTTGATGCCAGAAGCAGTAAACGAAACTTCAACACCGTCAACCTTCAGCAGCTTTTGATACTGCCCAACCAAAGCATTACGAGGCTCGGTTAAAATACGATTGAAATCAACGTCGGACAAAGCCTCCAGCTCAACCCGAATTGGTAGTCGTCCCTGCAACTCAGGAATCAGGTCGCTGGGCTTCGACATATGAAACGCCCCCGCTGCCACAAACAAAATGTGCTCGGTCGAAACCGGCCCAAACTTCGTCTGAACGGTTGAACCCTCAATGATCGGCAACAAATCGCGCTGAACACCCTCACGTGAAACGTCCGGCCCAGATCCGCCGCCCTTCCCAGCGACCTTGTCAATTTCGTCGATGAAGATAATCCCCGTCTGCTCGGCCCGCTGAACCGCCTCTCGGTGAACGGAATGGCGATCCACCAGCTTCCCAGCCTCTTCCTCCTTCAGTAAGGCCATAGACTCCGCAACCGTCGCTTTGCGCATCACTCGCTTGTTCCCAAATGGATTGGTGAGCTGATTCATATCAAACCCCATCTCCTCCATTCCCCCCGGAGTGAACACCTGCAAGAATGGGTTTGAAGGCTCCTCAACATCAAACTCAATGAACGCCTGATCGTGCTCTCCGCGAATAATCTCCTGCCGCAAGATCGCCTTCCGCCGCTCTACTTCCGCCGACTGCCGATCCCAATCAAACTCTTCCGCATCCGGATAAACCACATCTGAATTCAACTCAGAATCCAACAGATCGACCACCCTATCCAAAGCAAATGTCGAAGCCTCCGCCTCAACCGCCGCCTGCTTTTCAACTTCAACCAGCCTCACCGCAGTAGCGACGAGGTCCCGAATCATCGACTCTACATCGCGCCCAACGTAGCCCACTTCCGTGAACTTCGTTGCCTCCACCTTTACAAATGGCGCCCGTGCCATCTGCGCCAACCGTCGCGCGATCTCGGTCTTACCAACCCCCGTCGGACCGATCATCAGGATGTTCTTCGGCATTACGTCCGCCCGCTCCGCCTCAGGCAACTGCTGACGCCGATACCGGTTCCGCAAAGCCACCGCAATCGCCTTCTTCGCGGCGTTTTGGCCGATGATGTACTTATCAAGCTCCGCCACAATCTGGCGCGGAGTAAGGTCTTCGACCGGAGGAGTATTCACTAGCTTGATTCTGACATACAACCGCGGGTGCCCGAGGCCAATCCCTTTCGGAGAAAGGTTTCCGAGACCCTCCTAACGTCGCGCCCCGAAAACCTCCCTCCGAACTGCGCCCACCCGAAAGGCATACCTCCAAACAGGGTGGCCCGAGCCAAATCATGCAGGATCAACACTCGCAGTTGGATCCACAATAACTCCGACCCTCGGCGAACTCGGAATCGGACCTGATCGGCGGAACCACCTCTCGACGCCAACAAATTCTGTCGTATGATTAAGAGAACCGGATGGCGACATTGGCTGGGGATGCGACGTTGAACACCTACACCTACGATTCAGACGGCTTCAAGAAGGTCGAGAACTTGGGCGGGTCGCTTTCGACCATCATCTGGGATGGAACGGACTATCTGCAGGTTCGGGGCACAAGCACCATCAAGACGTTCCACACCGTGGAGTCTCAGATGATGAGCTACATCGAAAGTACGCTCCGCTACGACTTCCTCACCGACCAGTTGGGTTCGATTACCGCCATCATGGACGGCAACCAGACCAGGATCTTCGACACCCGCTACTCGGCGTACGGCCGTAACCTCTGGGCAACCGGAACCGGCTGTGGCTTTGGCTGGGTAGGAAGCTACGGCTACAAAGAGACCGGACTCGTCCACATGAGCCACTATGTGAGGGCAAGGCACTACTCGTATGTGACGGGAGCCTGGAGCACAGTCGATCCGCTGTGGCCGGATGAGAGTGCGCGTGGGTATGTGAGGGGTAGGGCGACCAGTAACGTTGATCCGAGCGGTCTAGCTAGCTGCAATGATGACCCCTGTGGAGATGCGACTTCGTTTTGCAATCGCATGTGGAGGTACGGGAATGACAAAAATGGGAAACCTCGACAGGGAGCCGTGCTATGTTGCGATGGTAAGAAAATTACATGCATCTTCGACTTTAATCTTCCGACTGGGACGTCAGATCGGATCAAATCATGTATCCGGAAGCATGAAGAAACTCACCACAGCCAGTGCAGTTGTCCAAAGCAAGGGGCTAAGGAATGCTTACCTCCTGATAAAACGAGCCTTGAAGAGTATATTCGGAATGAATGCAACGGATACGCCGTCGAGATTGACTGCTATGCTAACTCGCGAAAAGAGTGTGACAAGCTTCAAGGATGGCAAAAGGTGTTCTGCCTCGCCGAGATAGAACACTGGATAAAGGATTCATGTAAGTTTCAAACCCTACTGGGATGCAGGAAGCACAAGGAGTGTAAGTGATTATTCCGACTTTAATTCTTGGCGCGGCTGGATGTGGATTAGCTTTTCAAAGGGAGCCATCCAAGGTGGAGTTACAGAGAGTCATTCTAAGTCTTCCTGTGGCTCAAGATTTCATCATTCAGAGATCCCTAAATCATCAGGGCCGAGCTTATTGGATGGTTACTGCACGCACTCATGGACAGATCGCTACGTGCAATCACTGTGATCCTGAAAAGTTCAAGAGACGGAAGCGGATGCCGGTACAAGTAGCTAATGCACTTTGGTCGATGATTAAACAGAATGGCGACCCTGACTCATTCTGCATTGGCTACAAAGTGAGCAAAGCTCAAGCGGCTCTAAGTGTTGTAGCGCTTCCGTTGCAATTTGGAGCAGGTCTGTTCGGAAACCTTGACCTCAAAACAGGAAGATTGGAATACGTAAAGAATATTAGATGACAAATACCTACACCTACGATTCAGACGGCTTCAAGAATGTCGAGAACGTAGGCGGAAGTCTCTCCACCATCATCTGGGATGGAACGGACTATCTGCAGGTTCGGGGGCAAAGCACTATCAAGACGTTCCACACCGTGGAGTCTCAGATGATGAGCTACATCGAAAGCACGCTTCGCTACGACTTCCTCACCGACAACCTCGGCTCCATCACCGCCATCATGGACGGGAGCCAGATACGGGTGTGGGATACAAGGTACTCGGCATATGGACGCAACCTGTGGTCCACCGGAACAAACTGTGGCTTCGGATGGGTTGGTTCGTATGGCTACCGAGAGACCGGTCTGTTCCACATGAGCCACTATGTCAGAGCAAGGCACTATTCGTATCTGACGGGAGGCTGGTCAACTGTTGACCCGCTGTGGCCGGATGAGAGTGCGTATGGGTATGTGGGGGGAAGGGTCGGAAAACATATTGACCCTAGCGGACTCTCTGAATGTGGCAACCCAGATGAGTGCGATCCGGCCGACTTCTGTGCCAGAAACTGGACCTACGATATGAACGCAGGCGGGGGACCTAGGTTCGCAACAGTTTTGTGTTGCAAAGGCAAAAAGATTACGTGTGTCTGGCCGAAACCGAGTTGGTGGAATCCCAAAGATCGGCGTCGCCCACCTCTCCCGAATGCAGACGTAGTCGAGTGTCTTAAGAAACATGAAGATCGGCACCATCAGGACTGCAAATGCAAGGGAGGCCTTGAATGTGTAGTTCCGTCGGAAAAATATCTTCCAAGTGAATGTGCTGCACATGCGATAGACATTCCGTGCTTTCAATCGAAACTTGACGCGTGCCTCAAACGTGCCTTTGGATCTATTGAGATCGCTGCATGTGTAGGATATTATGGTTGGTGGATTCGTAACTCGTGTAAAAACATGCGTCTCTACAATTGCCCTAACATCCCGAAGGAGTGTAATAAGCGATGATCTGCTCGAGTTTGGCAGCGGTGCTCCTTCGTGCGACATATGGCCAGCTGCCTCCGAATAGTTCCAATACCCCGAACGGTATTGGAGCCGCGACCGCTCCAAAAACAGATAGCAAATATCTGATTGACTCAGTTGCATACCTATGTGCGAGGAACCCAGCAATATCTGTTCGTCTTTTCCAAGTCGTACAACTTACCGATGATTCAGCAGGAATGTTACTGCTAGCCGAAGAAGAGAAAGTCTTAACGTGTAACATAGATCGAATTCTAGATTCTGGGAATGCACTCCGCCACAGATCAACCAAGCTCAGAAATCACAAAGAAGCGATTGCGCTCGCGAAGGCTATGAAGGAATTTGGTATCACGATGCCGATGCGACTTGCTCGTATTCCTGATAGCAAATTTTGGCGATATCACGTAAGATTTTACTATGGAACACGAGTTACAGACGCAGTTTGGGCTGTACGGAAATCTGACTTAAAGCTCTATCGCAGTATGAGCCTCTGGTAATAGGCGTGAATCAGAACGCATTTGAACTCGATTTACGTCTATACATTCAGACGTATGCCTACGGCTACGACGCCGTGGACAACAAGACGTTCGACAGCTTTGTTGAGCCCACGACGTTCGCCTACGATTTGGCAGGTCAGCTCGTGACAAGCGTTCAGGGAGGGTATGTGACAACGTACACCTACGACGCCAACGGCAACCAGACGAACCAAGCTCTGCCTTGGCAGAAGACGACGATGACGTACGATAAAGAGAACCGGATGGCGGTATTCGCCGAGGATGCGACGTTGAACACCTACACCTACGATTCAGACGGCTTCAAGAAAGTCGAGAACGTGGGCGGATCGCTTTCGACAATCATCTGGGATGGTACGGACTATCTGCAGGTTCGGGGCACAAGCACCATCAAGACGTTCCACACCGTGGAGTCTCAGATGATGAGCTATATCGAAAGCACGCTTCGCTACGACTTCCTGACCGACCAGCTGGGCTCCATCACAGCCATCATGGACGGCAGCAAGATCAGGACCTTCGACACCCGCTACTCGGCGTATTCCGAACGAATCGCGAAAAACGACGAATGAAAAGCCCAAAAGCAGGTTGACAAACCCCTCGTTTCGTCGCCTATTAAGTGATGATCAAATTTCGATGCCGCGAGTGGAACATCCCGAAGTAGCCCGCATGTCTCACCCGCCCGACTGGGATCGCGGGCGTCTCGCCTGCTTCCGCCGATGTTCAAGTCGAAGATCCCGATGAAGTCGGGGCAAGGCAATGAACGAGGCTCCAACTCCCCACTCAAAAGCTTGTCCCCACTTGTCCCCACCAAAATCAAAAATTGAGAAACCATTTGAACCTAATGTCCCCACCAAAACGCGTCGCAGTTCTCTCCCCGCTCAAGCCCCAAGACCCAAGACCTCCTACCCACCCCTACCCAGGTGAAATCGAAAAGCGAACAACATTTGAACCTGACTACCCCACAAAGCGCGTCGCAGTTCTCAGCAAAAACCACTCACCACTCACCGCTCACTGTAAACTCCGTCCATGTCCGACAACGCCGCTGGCCACAAAGCGCTCCGATCCACAGGACTCATCCTCGTCGGAATCGCCGCCGGAATCGTCGTCGGACTCCTGGTTGGTAAACAAGCCGCCCCCCTCGGCAACATCGGAAAATTCTACATCACGCTCATCAAAGCCGTCGCCGCGCCGCTGCTCTTCTTCGCGATCCTCGATGCCATCATCACCAGCGACGTCAAAATCCTCCAGGCCAAGCGCTTCCTCGGAGTCATCGCCGTCAATACCGTCCTCGCCACCATCATCGGAATGGGACTGGCGAACCTGATTCAGCCCGGAAGGCACCTGACCCTCAACAAGGAGGGACTCAGCGACGGCGGGCTGCTGCAGCAAGCCGAAGGGAAGAAGGCCGACCTGATCGGATTCATCGACAACCTCATACCGGACACGATTGTCGAACCCTTCACCCAGGGAAACGTTCTTGGAGTCGTCTTCCTCGCCGTCCTCGTCGGCTGCGCGCTCAAGTCGTTTCAGAAAGAAAACGACCCCTGGGTGGCAAGCTGGAACCAATTCATCCACGGCGGACTCCGTATTTCCGAGCGGGTCATCACCTGGCTAGTAACGCTCACTCCGTTCGCCATGTTTGGCGTCATCGCCAAGAGTGTCGGAGACAGCGGATTCCAGAATTTCAAGGGCCTCAGCTTCTACCTTGGAACCGGCCTTCTAGGGCTCGGAATTCAAACCTTCGTCGTTTACAACCTGTGGCTGATACTTAAGAAGCAAAATTTGCGAGAGTTCTGGAAAGAGGCGATGACGCCGTGCCTGAATGCCTTTGGCATCAACTCGTCGCTCGCGACGCTGCCGCTCACCCTCAAGGCTTTGGATAATCTGAAGGTTAGCAAAGCCAGCAGCCGAATGGCCGCCTGCATCGGCACAAACCTGAATAACGACGGAATCCTGTTGTATGAAGCGATGGCGGTGATCATCGTCACCCAATCCCTTGGGCTCGACTATGGCTTCGCGCAACAGCTCAGCATCGCCGTCCTCTGCGTGCTCACTTCAATGGGAATCGCCGGAGTCCCCGAAGCCGGCTTCATCTCCCTAGCCGTGATCCTAGGAACCCTTGGCCTCTCCAACGAGATCCTAGTCGTCCTGTTAAGCGTTGACTGGATCCTAGCCCGGGCCCGCTCAGTAACGAACGTTGTCGCCGATATGACGACCTCAATCGTTATCGACGGACCCGTAGTTCATCGACAACCCGGATAACAATATCCGCTGCTTGGCGTGCGTCCTCCAAGGTGTTACCTCGACCAAACGAGAATCGAATCCCCTCGTTGCACTCCCACGACTTGAGTCCACAAGCCTTCAACACATGACTCGGCTCCGCCGCTCCGGAAGAACAAGCCGACCCACCCGAAGCACAAATTCCCTCACGGTCAAGCCGAATCAGCAGAGTTCCAGCATCCACAGTAGGGAAGCGAAAATGTGCGTGCGAGCCCAACAGCTTCTCCCGAGCCGAAACCGTGGGAACTCCGCCCGCGTCCACCAGCGCGTCCCAGAAATGATCGCGCATGGATCGTACATCGCAGTAATCCAGTGTGCAAGCCGTGCCAAAACCGACTGCACCAATCAGGTTCTCGGTCCCACCGCGAACCTCGCGTTCTTGCCCACCGCCAGAAATCAGCGGTTTCATCTTCGTCCCCGGACGAACGTATAGCCCGCCGATACCCTTCGGACCATTGATCTTGTGCGAGCTCACGCTCACCAAGTCGGCCCCAAGAGCCACCGGATCAATCGCGCCCTTGCGGAAGCCTTGGACATTGTCGCAGAAGAAAATCGCCCCTGCCGCGTGGGCAATAGAAACCGCTTCGCCAATTGGCTGAATGAACCCAGTCTCGTTGTTAACGCTCATCATCCCGACCATGAGAGTGTTGTCATCAACCAGCTCTCGAAGCCGATCAAGGTCGAAACAAGACTCGCGCGTCACCGGACAGTCGACAATTTCGTAGCCAAGCTTGGATAGCAACAACGCTGGACCGTGGACGCAGTGATGCTCCACCGCACTGAGAACAATCTTGCGACGAGAAGTTTCGTTAGCCAGAGCGGCGCCGACCAAAGCCAAGTTGGCAGCTTCAGTTCCACCGCTCGTGAAAATGAACTCGGGGAAAGTGCATCCAAGCGTGGCGGTAATTCGCTCTCGAGCGATATCGATCAAGTCCTTTGCCTTACGACCGGCAGTGTGTAGCGAAGACGGATTTCCGAAGAAATCCATCGCATCCGACATTGCCGCTCGGGCTTCGTCACAAATCGGCGTCGTTGCCGCGTGATCAAGGTAAATCATAAGAGTTTCCGAAATGTATTGTGACCCAGATAGGTCGCCACAAACCGCAGGTAATTCTTGAACCGTCCCGGCATCAAGTGCATCGAAGCCTTGTAGGCCTCGCGAGAAGATCGAGCATCGCCGTTGAGCATCCGGACGGTGCCAAGTGCCGCCCAGCAGTGCGCCTTTGCCGCTGTAATCCGTTCTTCTGTAAATCGAGATGAGAGATCATCCAAGCGAGGCAACATCCACTCGCGCAGCATCTGGTCGTCTCGCCAGATCTTTTCGAGCTTGTGCGAAGCGTTCGCTCCGTGGACGCGGTACTGCGTAAGATTCTCGTCAACACAACCGACCTTTACTTGTTCTGCAAGTCGGAACCACAGCTCCCAGTCGCCCGAACCGAAATAGTTCTCATTGTACGGCCCAATTTGGTCGATCAAGGATCGTCGAAACACTGCCGCAGAGGCGATGATTTTGTTCTCGTAAACCAGATCAATCAGGATGTCACCCGTCTCGAATCGCGGGAACGCAAATCCGAGCGGTTTGCCTTCAAACACATCCCCTTTGCCATCGATAAACTCACCTTCGGTGTGAACCAAGCCAACTTCCGGGTGGGCATCCAGGAGCTCGACTTGCCGCTGCAACTTCTCGGGCTTCCAAACATCGTCGTCGTTGAGAACGGCTACGAATTCTCCAGTGGCGAGTTCCAAACCTCGGTTCAAAGTCCCGTAGGTACCGAGGTTTTTCTCATTGAAAACACATCGAAGATCCGGTTGGGCGGCGAGCCATTCTCGCGACCCATCGGTCGATCCATCGTCTAGAGCGATGATCTCGAAATCCCGAAAAGTTTGTGCCCTAACCGAATCCGCCGCTGCGGGAAGATATTTTAGGTGTTGATAGCAAGTGAGCAGGATTGAAACGCGCGGCAATCTGACTATCAGTTTAGACGTTTACGAGGTCTTTCCGTGTAAGAGCTTCCTCCCTTTGGTCAACTCCGTGCTCTGACAATGCTTTGAGGTTGGTGAGATAGAATGTCCATCCTTGAAAGCAGATGCAATACATTTTTTCGCAAGCGGTCTAAATCGGCGATGTCGTGGATTTTGTTTAGGACCAGTTGAGTTCCGTCGCGAACCTTTTCCCACTGAACCGTCACCTGGATTCCTTCACTAAACGAGAATTCTATGATATTGGTTTCCGCGACGATCACGGCTCCGGCTTCACCTGACCGATCGAACTTCTCCCTCCAGTTGGAGACTCCTGAGCCGCACGGCTCGTCGGCATCCCGAGCCTCACGAGAAAGGTCCACGTAGTTGGCTCGGGCTAGAAACCACTTCTCGATGGTTCCTGATCCTAACCAAGCATCCGCAACTTTGTTTTCACCAGCTTCAATGAAAACCGAGAGATCAAATGTCTCGAACGTCGGAAACTATACTTGCCTCATTTCGAAAACTATGCTGGCGTTGGTCTACTAATTTGCGGTAACTGTCGCTATATTCGGGCGTTCTTGATCACTTCAACTTTAAACTCTTCGGTGCTAGCCTTGCCGCCAAGATCAATTGTTAGGCACTGTCCTGCATCGCAAACACGAAGTACGGAGTTCTGAATCCGATCAGCTTTCTCATTTTCACCCAAGTGCCGAAGCATCATGAGTGCTGAAAACAGCAGAGCTGAAGGGTTCGCTATGCCCTTTCCAGCGATATCCGGAGCTGAGCCGTGAACTGCTTCAAATACAGCGCAATTCTTCCCAATGTTTGCGGAGGGCGCTAAACCGAGGCCTCCCACAAGACCTGCGCAGAGGTCGCTGACGATATCGCCGTACAGGTTTTCGGTTACGAAAACGTCGAACTCATCAGGGCGAGTTACAAGCTGCATGCAGCAGTTGTCAACAATGATGTCGTCGGACTTGAGTTCGGGGTAACGAGCCGCGGCCTTGTAGAACTCCTCCAGGAACATCCCATCCGTGAGCTTCATGATGTTAGCTTTGTGGACGGCGGTGACTCGCTTTCGTCCTTGCTTCTTGGCCATGTCAAAGGCGTAGTCAACAAGCCGTTGACACCCTGGACGGGTGATCACTTTGATGGCTTGCGCAACATCCGGATGAGCCTGATATTCGATGCCAGCGTACAGATCCTCGGTGTTCTCTCGAACGATGATCAAGTCGATTTTGAGGTCACTAAAGTGTCCTTCGAGTCCAGGCATTGTTTTCGCCGGGCGAACGTTTGCGAAGAGGTCAAGCGCTTGGCGAAGAATGACGTTGGCGGACTTGTGCCCTTTGCCGACCGGTGTAGTAGTTGGCCCCTTGAGCGCAACTCCGAGTTCCTTGATCCGGTTAACCGTTTGCTCTGGCATTGCATCCATGCCTTTCTCAACGGCGCCGAGACCCCCTTCCAGGAAGACCCAGTCGGCTTCAAATCCAACGGATTCGAGAATGGCGATGGTCGCATCGGTGATCTCAGGTCCAATTCCGTCGCCAGGAATCACGCCGATCTGTCGTTTGCTCATTAGGAGTAATGTTGGCTGATTTGGCCGGAAAATTACTCGGGCGGTTTGCATTTGCGGTCGTCTTGATTCCGTGCTGTTGTATTTATCAGGCCCAAAGAACTGCGAAAACCTGCCACGATCCTCCAGGTTCCCGAAACAACTACCTGATTACATTAACATTGGTTGCAGAAAACCTCTCAAACCGCTACACTTATGGCTGTTTCTTGGTGTGCTATGCGCTTGGTTGATATTTCACTTGATGGAGATAGAGTTCCGCTAAAACTCGAGGTAGCTTCGGGACTTGAGCTGACCGTTGTAATCCCGACTCTCAACGAGGAAAAGAACATTCCGATCATTTTCGAGAAGGTCTCGAACGCTTTGAAAGGGGTGAACTGGGAGATGGTCATTGTGGATGACAATTCAAGCGACCGTTCACCTGAAGTGATGCGCGAAATGTCTCAGAAGCATCATAACTTCCGGTTCATTAGGCGAATCGGTAGAAGTGGACTTTCAACGGCTTGTACCGAAGGGATGTTGAGCTCGGCTGCGCCGGTTATCGCCGTCATGGATGCCGACGGGCAACACGATGAAACCAAACTTCAGACAATGCTTGGTCTGATCCAATCAGATTCTGCCGACGTGGTGGTTGGGAGCCGGTTTAAGGAAGGCGCAGAACTGGAAGCATTTTCCAACTTTAGGACCAAGCTCAGTCTTTACAGCAATACGCTTGCTCAGAAGCTCTTCAACTTGCCGCTGAAAGATTCGATGGGCAACTTCTTCATGCTCCGCCAAAACGTCCTGGAGGAGGCCGCCCCACACCTGTGTGGGCGTGGGCAAAAACTGCTGTTTGATATTTTGCTTGTAGGTCCGAAGGATGTACGGGTTGCAGAAGTTCCCATTGTCTTCGGTGTCCGTGAGCACGGGGACAGCAAGCTCAGTCCGCTGGCCGCTATCGACTTCGGTCTGCAGATGTGGGATCGGAAGTTTGGTCGACTGTTCCCGACCAAAGCCGTGATCGACATCTGTAGCATTCTTGGGTTCACCATGATTTCCACCCTGATTCAGTGGGCAATCATGAAGATCAGCTACGCGGCGACTGGGACGTTCCCAAACGCGGCCCTGGTGCTCCCCTTTGCCACGCTCCCATCGATTTCCCTCGCTTTTCGAATCCAGCGGGCGTTGACCCCTAAGAGAAAGCGGGCCACAGGCGCAAATTTGGTGAGAGAGTTTTTGGCATTTTCAGCAATCTGTCTGCCCTTTATTCTTCTCACGATGTGGATCACTAGTGGACTTATTCAACCGGGTGACCCCCGGCTTCGGATGTTGTTTGGTGCCTCATTAACCTCCAGCGTGGGAGTCCTCATTGCTTCAAACTGGCGTAAAGAGGCAACTCTTCGCAGGTAGTCGCAATCGACCAGGGGGAATGCATTGTCTGGGATTGCTGGCTTGGATGAGCGTTTTGAAGAAATCGCCGCTACAATGGTAGTAACTGGTACAAGTGTTGCGCGTATAACCAGTTGAAAGCCATGAAAAGCCTTCGCTACTTCTCAACAATTAGTCTTCTCGCCCTGGCAACGGTGCTGGCGACCGCTCAAGACGGCGGTCTCGGTCGAGGACGAGGTGGCGGCGGCGGAAACGGGGGCGGTCAATCGAGCCCTCCATCCCGACCCTCGTCTCCTCCACCTTCGAGCAGCCCTCCTGCACGTTCCAACCCACCTCAGAGTTCACCACCTCCTTCACGCGGCGGAGACAGTAATTCTGGTTTGGGACGACCTAGCCAAGACTCTGGTCTTGGGAGAGGAGGCTCGAGCGGTGGAAGCTCTCAATCTGGCGGACCATCGAGAGATCGGGGCGGCTCATCCGGCGGCGGTAGTACCCAAAGCGGCGGACCATCTCGTGATCGCGGAGGTTCTTCCGGTGGAAGCACTCAATCAGGCGGTCCCAGCAGAGATCGTGGTGGCTCGACTTCAGGAGGTCCAACTCGAAGTGGCGGAAGCGATAGCGGTTTGGGCCGACCTTCCACCGATGGCGGCTTGAGCCGTAACCGTGGTGGTGGAGCCTCCCAAGGCCTACCTGATCGTGGCCGAACAAACTACAACACGAATAGCAACATTCGCGTTGATCGGGCTCCAACGATCAACCCTATCAGCGCTCCTCCTGGCATCGTGCGAACCGACGAACTTGCCCTCAAGGCTCGACGCCAAGATGGCGTGTTCCGAGGCAACAACAACAACGGGTTCTTCTTCGATAACGGTTGGAGAACGGGTTACTGCCATTATAACAATGGCTGGAATGACAACTTCTTCTTCTTCCCGAACTACTGCTTCAACCCTTGGCAGGTCGGAATAGGAGTCAACGTTGTTGTCTCGCCGTGGTACCTGTATCCGTTCCTTCCGGGTTACCTCAACTGCAACACGGTTGTCGTGACCACCTATCGTAGCCCTTGGCTTTGGAACACCGGCGTGGCGTACGTTTACGATGACCGAGGTTGGGACAACCGCTGGGATTGGAACAATAACAGTCGCCGAAACATCGACGTCGACAACTCGCTTGAAGATCTTCGAGACGGGTTCGAGCGCTACGATCGACGGTCACTCGGTCGGCTCGTGCCTCGCAACGGTCAGGTTGCAATCATGCGAGACGGTCGATACGACTACTCAATGAACTCAGATGACTTCTACGATCTGATCAACGACCTCGCAAGCAATGCTGAAACGAACTCTTACCGCGTGGATCAAGTCCGCACCTATCGAGATTCCGCGAGAGTTGTGATGATCCACGATTACAACGATCCTTGGGGTCGTCGTCAGCAGGTCTACCACTCGATGCTCTTGCAGCGAGAGGGACGTGGACAGATGGTCATTCGAGAGTTCGAGACCAACGACCGTCGAGCTTGGTGAGGATAAGCCTTCTGGCTTCAGCCGTCAGCCGTCAGCTTCCACCTGTGGAAGCTGGCGGCTTCTTTTTATGGCTTTATCGTCATCTGATATCGAACGCAGATATCAAACTCGCTTAAAAGAATCTGCAATCATCCAGCCACAGATCCCGCCGAGGTAGGCGATGTTTCCGCCCCAGAGCAAAGTTTGCATCGGGAGGAAACGGGTCGCGGAGCCCGCGCAGGCGAGGGAGAGGACGACCACGACCAGCGCGATCCCCGCTACGAAGCGAAGGTGAGAGTAGTTGAAGGATCGCTGCGCCACGCTGATACCCGCGTACAGAGCCACTGCGGCCCAGAAGTTGACGATGGCTACCGTGGTGAGCGCAAGGATCGGCGAGGATACTCGGCCTAGAGAGTTAGTTGAGGAAACGGAAAAGCGATCTAAGAAGTTGCCGGAGCACATGACGGCTCCAACAGAAACTCCGGCAAGAAAAAGCATGACAACCAGGCCGAGCGTCCAGGTGCTGATCAGTCCGATTCCAGGGGCGATCGCCGGTTCGCTGGCGATCCAGATGTATAGCGCTGTTGATACGAGGAGTAGTGCGCCAACCATTGCGCTGAGGATCGCTCGATCTTCCTTGATTGCCACTCGGCCCGTCTTGGGCTCGGCGCGGCCAGTTTTCACAAGCTCTTCGTGGCGTTGCTGGTAGATCGGATTTCGGGGATCCATCTGCGCGGCGTAGGCGTACATCTTGGCTGCCTCATCAAGATTGCCTTTTGCGCGGGCGAGGTCGCCTAGCACGGCGTAGGGAATTGGTTGGCGGTTATCTCGGGTTAAGATCGCCCTGGCCAGCTTTTCGCTCTCGACGAAGTTGCCTCTTGTAAAGATCAGGGTAAGGCGAGTGACGTCGGCGGCCACTGTGGTGACTTTTGAACCTGCCGTACCAGCCTTCTGAGGTTGTGGCTGAGTCTGGGTTTGGGTCCTTGGAGCACTCGCTGACGGTGCGGAGGGCCGTTGGGCCTGGACACTGCGTCGTTTTTCGCCCGCGACCACCGTGTCGTAGTGACGCCTCCGTTCGGGGTCTCCTAAAACTTCGTAGGCGGTGGTCGCCCGGTGAAAGATGTCGGCTGACTCTCTAGACGCACTTTTGTCTGGGTGGTGGGCAAGAACGAGCTTTCGATACGCCGACTTGATCTCGTTCGGCGTAGCGTTGCGGGCAACTCCCAGGACTCGGTAATGGTCTTGCTGCATCGCGTTTCGAGCCAGGGGCTACTTCATAATATCGGTAAAGCCCTTGCCGTAGTTCTGGTAGAAATTAACAATAATCGAGCCAATATATGCGGAAACGAGCAGGAGCACCAAGACTCCGGTAAAGTAGCCGAGCTGGACCGACTTGGTTTTCGCCTCGTCGTGGTAGTAGTCGGCCATTTTGTTCAGCATATGGTCGAGGTTTCCGGTTCTTTCGCCTGTGCTCAGCATGTCGATAACGATTGGCGAGAGGGCTCCCGTTGCCTTCAACGTTTCGGTAACACCAGCACCGCTCTCCAAGATTTTTCCTGCCGGATAAATCCGCGCTCGCATGTATTCATTGCCGCATGAGTCGGCAGATAGAGGAATGACACGCTGAAGCGGGACTCCAGCTCGGTACAAAGCTCCAAAGGCGCGACCGAATTTAGCCATCGCCATCTGCCGAACGGTGCCGCCCACAAACGGGATGTAGGACATGATCATGTCCCAGAAATACTTCACCCGGTAGTTCGCAAGGCCAACCCGGAAGAACAAGAAAAGCCCGACCAGCAGGGGGGCTAGCCAGAACCAGGTTGAAGCTGTCGTGAGAGGCGACGAGAGTTTTCCGGCTTGCGCGTTGATTGAGCCAATGATTGCGTTGGCACCAAGAATGATGACAATTGATGCGCAGACGAGCAGTTTTGGATAGATGGTGACCCGGCGATAAAGGTTTCTGAGTTCGATCTCGTCATCGGTGTACTTGGCAACGGTCTCCAAGGCTTCGTCAAGAAACCCGCCTTCTTCTCCAGTTCGGATGATGCTGAGCATCACCGGGCTGAACGCCTCGGGGTAGCGCTGCATGCCCGCTGTCATGGGTCGGCCCGCTTCGACGTGACCGCGAATCTCTCGCAGGATTGCTCCGAACCGAGGGTCTCTCGCTTGCTTGGAAAGCGTATCAAGGCTCTGAACCATCGGGACGCCTGCCTTGAGCATTGTGGCAAGAGAAGTGTAGAAAAATGAGAGGTTCGTAAGTGAGATCTTTCCGACGAGTGGGCCGACCACGCTGGTCGCGATGTAATGCCTTTGTCCGGTCGGCGGTCCGCCAACTCCTTCGTGGCCAGAATATCCGCCCATCTCGGCGTTCGGGGCGTAGTCTACGCTCAGTTCGTTGTAGGTCGCGCCTCGAGCGTCGGCATGAACTCCAGGAATGGATTCGTTCACAACGGGTCGTTCAGCCGGAGCAAGCCGGGCCGC
Source organism: Armatimonadota bacterium (assembly GCA_037138755.1). Taxonomy (NCBI): domain Bacteria; kingdom Bacillati; phylum Armatimonadota; species Armatimonadota bacterium. Next base: position 1,884,981 of record JBAXHT010000001.1, read on the forward strand.
CAGGGGGTCTCCTGCAGCGGCGGCGACTCCAATGGAGTGAACTTGCAGCCCTTGTAACACCAGTTTCTGCATCGCAGAATCGAGGCTGGCATCATGCAAGAGGCCCTGGGTGATCGACCCATCGGCTTGCACTGCCTGGTATTGATACGTGGGCATACCCCTATTCTATCGGTTGATTTCCCGAAAACGTCTCCCTAGAAACGGTTTATGGAACGTCGCTCGCGTGGTTGATCATATCCACCATGTTGGTCGCATACATTGTGTAGAGTCCGATGACCACTCCTCCGACAACAATGCCCAGCCCCAGGGCAAGACCGATGTAGTTCGCGATTTGGGCAACTCGGGTTCTTGATCCATATTGGATTCGCTCCATTTCCACGATTTGCTCCATGGACTTATCGGGCGTACCAACTTGCTCGCCAACATGGATCATGTCGATCTGTTGCCGTTCAAGGAGGCCGAGCCGAGGGAGAATGCTGGTCAAAGGTTCGTTTTCGCGGATGTTTCCCAAGGCTTTGAGCGCCTTTGCTCTCAAGTGCAGGTTTGGGATTGTTCCGAGCGCGTTGAAGATCGCAGCGGCGGGTGAGACTCCGGCTTTGAGCAATGAACTAAGCGCCCACGAGACTCGTTCAACGGCTTCCGACCTAGCACGGGGTAGGGAAAAGGGCACCCACGTTCCAAGTCGGTGACGGAACTGACGAAACCTGGGGGTCATCAACAAAAGATAGAGGCAAACGTATACTCCAGAGACGATGAATCCGCCGATGAAAAGCCCCCAGTGATCGTGGAGTTTTTCTATGAGCACTCGGCGTCCAAAGTCGGAGGGAGACTCGTTTCCGAGTGGTTTGACTGTTTCATTGAAGTGCGCTCGGGTTGCTTCCTTCGAAGCCAGGCCAAGTGCCCAGCCGCTCATGCTGGCAACGATCAGGCCGGGAACGATGAATAAGCCATAAGCGAACTGGAAGTAGGCGAACGCCCAAGCCCGCTTCGCCGTTTCGGCGATGGCGAGCATTGCGTCGGGCAGAGTTCCGGCGATCTCTCCGACTCGGATTGTACTTGCGACGTTTGGCGCGAAGTAGCGCGACCGCAATTCCATGGAGTCGGCGAGCATCGATCCGTTTGTCGCCTCGGCTGCCATCTCTCGAAACATTCCGCTAGCATTTCCGACGGAACCTCCCGCGAGCGTGTTCAGTACCGACGCTTGGCCCACTCCGGCTCGAGTCAGATCTGCCCAGCGAGTGAAAAGCAAAAAGTAGCGACCCATCGCCGTGCAGGCTGGATCACTCACTGGCTGGGCTGGAGCTGGGTTCGGAGTTGGAGTTCGTCGGACGGGAGTGGTATGTGCGACTCTTTGGCTGGGAAGCGGAGACGCTGGCCCGACCTGACGTCCGTTCAGGGTGACCAAGGTCAGATTTTGCTTCGCCAGGAGGCCCTCAAGCTCTTTGGCCGATGCCGCTTGCAGAGTTCCCGAGACGACCCGACCGGTCGGATCTTGGGCTTCGAAGCGCATGAAAGGCATCGTATTTATGATACGGGATGGAGCTGGCGATTGGTTCGGGTAAACCTTGCTGCATGCAGAAGTCTCTTAACGGCGGTGCCGTCCACATCTCGATTCCTTCGCTCGAAAGGGGACTGGAGTTGTGCCGAATGGGCGGCTTTGACTCACTCGCGATGTCTCCTGGCCTGCTTGCAAATCGAAACGCGGGCGAGGTGAAGAGGCTAATGGCCGAAGCTGGAGTGACGCCCGGAGCATGGGGAGTGCCGTTCAATTGGCGAGGGACGGCTGAAGAGCATGAGGCCGGTTTGGAATCCTTTCGCTCGCAAACTGAGTTAATGGCGACAGTCGGGGTAACTCGCTGTGCGACGTGGATTCTGCCGGGTTCGAATGAGATGAATTTCGACGTGTTTGGACAGTTTCACGTCGCGCGTTTGACGCCAGTGGCAAAGATACTTCGCGACCATGGAATGACCTTCGGGATGGAGTTTATTGGCCCCAAAACCCTCCGCGATTCTTTCCGATACCCGTGGGTATACACGATGAATGAGATGCTCCGTGTGGGTTTGGAAATTGGTTCAAACGTGGGAGTTTTGCTCGATCTCTGGCATCTTCATACCTCTGGTGGCACGATTAACGATATTCGTAAAGTGCAAGAAAGCAAGATCAGTCTTGTACACATCAACGATGCGCCATTGGGGGTTGACCGCGACGACCTAGTTGACAACAAGCGAGGCCTCCCTGGCTCAACTGGCGTACTGCCGTTGAAGGAGTTTATGGCTGCGCTGCGAGAAATCGGCTACTCTGGTCCCGTTGAAGCCGAGCCGTTTGACGACACGTTGAAGGATCTTGCAGAAGATGAACGTCTTACCAAGGTCGCTGATTCGATGCGGTCTGCATTTGCAGAGTAGCCTTGGTGGGACGCCGGGGTCACCTTAGTGCAGAGCGGATCGCGACGGCTGGCTCCAGAATCTCGCGGATTCGGTGGAGGGGCCATTGGGTCGCGGCGTCGCTCATGGCGTTCGCCGGATCAGGGTGGCACTCCAGGAACAGCGCATCAATGCCCACCGCAACCCCGGCTCGAACCATCGCGGGAATGGAATCCCGAACGCCGCCGGTTGAGGTGCCCGCTCCGCCTGGACGTTGCGCCGAGTGGGTCGCATCAAAGCAAACCGGAACGCCGAAAGAGCGCATTGTCTCCAGCCCCGGCATATCCACGATGAGGGTGTTGTAGCCAAAGGTTGTTCCGCGCTCGCAGAGCATCGTTCCTTTCGCGCCAAACGCCTTCATCTTTTCAACAATATTCAGAGTATCGCCCGGTGCCAAAAACTGGCCCTTTTTCACGTTAACGGGCGTCCCGGTCAACGCCGCCGCCTCAAGAAGATCAGATTGTCGACACAAAAAAGCTGGAATCTGGAGGATGTCCACTACAGATGCTACTTCGGCAGCCTGCGCGGGTAGGTGGATATCTGTGGTCGTCGGAACCCCGAATTTCTTGCCCACAGATTCGATGATTGCCAATCCGGCCTCTTGACCGGCTCCACGGACTGAACCAGCCGACGTGCGATTCGCCTTATCGAACGAGGCTTTGAAGATGTAGTTCAGGCCCAATTCGGCGCAGACCGCTTGCAACGTCCCGCAAACATCCTCGCACAAGGCTTGGGACTCGGCAAGGCATGGGCCGCCAATAATCGTCAGCGAACCATCGCCGATGGTGAACGGACCTACCGGGAACGAGTTCACTTCTTTGGCTTCCACACCAGCTTGACCGCTGTCGAAGTCGGAGGAATGCAGGTGGAGGCATCGCAGAGTTGGTATCCGAAATCCAAGACGGCTTCATACCCCGTCTTCCCAGGTTTTATGCCTTTTTCAAAAGTGCCAACGAAGTCGATTTTTATCGAACCCTCGTACACGAGAGAATCGTTTCCAGAGGACATCATCTCGATACCCTTCGGGTAGGTCACCTTGGTGAGCTTGAACTTCTTAGTCTTCGTGGTGAGCGTGATCGGGTTCTCGTACTCACTCTTCGGTGGGTTTTGGTAGGCATGCCATCCGTCAGGAATCTTGACGGTGAGGGTTCCGTTAACCACGCCGTCCTTCCCCGGAGTTGCCGAAACTTTGAACTCCAACACGGGAGCCGCGACCATCGAAAGAGCGATCAGCGAAGACGCAATCATAATCATCATTATGATTCAACGCCAAAGAAGTTCGGCTATTTCGGTTGAATCTCAAAAAATGTGATCGTTGCAGTCGGTTCTTGTCCACCAAAAACCATCAAGTAAATCTTGCCTGCTTCAAAGTCTTTGGTTGTGGTGACAACTTCAGTTTCAGTGAACTGTCGTTGCGCTGTGAGCGTCGTCGGGCCAGCATCAATTTCGTTGGAGGTGATTTGTCCGAAGTCGACCGCATTGAACGAGATCGTTGGGTTCGTACCTGGGTTCTTGAAGATAACGGCATATGAATCTTCTCCCGTGGCGCGGACGAACGAGTTGAAGGCGTAAACGCGCGCCTTATTGCCGTTGGGAGCAACCCGATTGACTCCGAAAAAGTCGAACCTTAGCCTCTTGGCGTTTTCTGTTCCGAAATCTTTCAGGCCAAACGCCAGCGCAAGATGGTCAGTGTCCTTATTCAGGGTTCGGGCCTGGCTATCGATCACGATAGTACTGCCGTTCTCGTTGATCGAGAAGTCTTTCTCTTCAGCGGCAACCGGCTTGAACGTCGTAGTTAACCCTCCTGAAGCTGCATTCGAAACCACAACCGAATCGTTAACAAGGAAATCTAATGCAACCGCTGGAGCCAGGTTAATCACTCGAAAATTTGGGTCGGGCAATTCAGCGGTCGTACCACTGCCGCCACCACAGGCGAGAATCGTGATCGCCAGCGCTCCGAGACCGAGAATTCGAGCTGATTTCATTTGAATCTAATTTTGACCGAGAATCTCTCTAATGTTGTCATCAAAAACTTCATAACAGACCGGGCAGCCGACTAAACCAGTCTTTTTGACGCCCGCTCGTTTGGTTTTGCAGACGGGGCAGGCGTCGATCAGTCGGGTTTGGTTCCGATGTTGGAGGAGTCGATTGACAGGGTTTAACTTCGGGCACCCCCCACATACCGTTTCCGACAGTCCCCATTCCGTCACACGATGAGTTTTCGGGCGGAGGCAATCGGAGCAGGACATTGGGGCTAGAACGGAACGCCGTTCTTGGTCTCTTCTCGATACAGTTCAACGAGCTGTTTCGTAATCGGGCCAGGTTTCCCGTCGCCGATTGGGCGGCTATCGAGGGTAACCATTGGGATGACCTCGGCAGCGGTTCCGGTCAGGAAGCATTCCTCAGCGGCGTAAAGGTCGAACGGAGTTAACTTGCACTCTTCAACCGCGTATCCGGCTTTTCGAGCCAGATCCATCACAGCATCTCGAGTAACGCCTTTCAGGATTCCGCTCGCCGGGTCCGGGGTGCGGATAATGCCGTTCTGGATCACAAAAATGTTATCGCCCGTACACTCAGCGACATTCCCCTGGTGATTCAGCATGAGGCCTTCACCAGCTCCCCGGAAGTTAGCCTCTTGCTTCGCAAGAATGTTGGAAGCGTACTTGCCGATGCACTTCAAGCGAGGATCCAAAGCGTCAGCCGGGATCGTTTTGAAACTTGTGGTTACCACGTCAAGCCCCGTTTCGTATGACTCGGGCGGATAGAGCGCAAGCGTATTGATCATCACCATCACGTTGGGTTCGGTATCGATCTTGCTCGGGTCGAGGCCAAGTCCGGTTCCTCGGGTGACGTTGAGCCGAATGTAGCCCGCCTCCATGTCCGACTTCATGCAGGTGTCCAGGATGATTGCTCGTAGCTCGGGCTGCGAGATCGACATCTTGAAGTTAAGATATTTGATGCCGTGATACAGCCGATCAAGGTGCTCATCAAGCTTGAAAACCTTGTGGTGATAGATGCGAATTCCCTCGAACAAACCGTCGCCATAAAGGTGGCAGTGATCTGCCGCAGGAATCATCGCCGTTTCAAGCGGACCAACCGTGCCATTGAACCAAACAAGCTTTTGCACAATCTCTATTATGACCGCCCAAAACCTGGATCATTCGACGGGGTAACTTCGTCATAATTGTATCGCCATTACTGGCAGGTATGAATGCTTTTATGAAACGCGGTGGCGTTGTTGCTTTGTCGAGTGTCGCGATTGTATCAATCGTTCTCGCAGGGGTGTCTCAAACTGTCGAACCAAAGCTGAAAAAAGGCAGTCAAGTCGGCATCGTCGAAGTCGGTGGTTTGACTGTCAGTGAAGCCCAGAAAAAGGTCCGAATCTGGTGGGAAGCTGTTCGAGTAAAGCCGCTAACTCTCAAGATTCAAGATAAAACTGCGAAGGAGACGTTTAGTGCAACTCAACTGGGAATCGTCGTTGATGACGTCGCCTCGGTGGCTCAAGTGCCAGTCGAAGGAGTCGTTGGGCAAGTTATCGGCTCAGACGAAAAGGCAGTTTTCAATCCCATCTTTAAGCCCAATGTTGTCGACCTTGGGCGACTTAAATCTGTCGTCTCGAAGACTTTCGGTCCTCCAACTCCTGCCAAAGTGAAGTTCGTGGATGGACAAATTCAGCGCACGCCAGAGACTCCGGTGCTGACTCTGGACGAGCCGGGACTTTCCGCCGCTGTGATCGCGGCTGTTCAAGAAGACCAAATCGTCGACGTTCCCATCAAACAAGCTCCGAAGAAGCTGACTGACGAAGTTCTGGCTCATATCACAGACGTGGTTGGAGAATTCAAAACAAACTTTAACGCTGGTGTCCGCGATCGGTCAAACAACATTAGACTGGCAACCGGCAAGATAGACGGATTAGTGCTCCTTCCGGGTGAGCGCTTCAGCTTCAATCAAACCGTCGGACAACGCACCGTTCAAAGTGGGTTCCGCGAGGCTCCAGTATTTGTTAACGGACGTCATGAGACGGGAATCGGTGGGGGGATCTGCCAGGTCTCGACCACTCTCTACAATGCATCGTTGTTCGCGAACATCAAGATTGTTGAGAGGACGAACCACTCCTTGCCAGTCCCATACGTTCCCGTCGGACGAGATGCAACCGTGAACTGGGGAGCCCAGGATCTCGTATTGGAGAATAACATGGAGACTCCTATTGTCCTTGCCGCTGAGTATAAGCCTGGCACGCTCCGATGGCGGATTCTTGGGAAAAAGGATCCTACAATAAGCGTGAAGATCACCTCTACCGGAGTGACGTCCTCTGGTCGTGGCGAGAAGCGACAGTTTGATCCGACGCTTCGGCCAGGGGCAACGAGGGTTGAACGGGGATCTGCGACTCGGTCCTGTTACACGTTCAGGCACGTCTACAAAAACGGGGTTGAAATCAAGAAGGAACCCCTAGGACGAAGCTATTATGCAGGTTCACCAAGGATCGTCTACTACGGTCCCTCGAAGCCTCAAGCGCCGGCACCAGGGGCCCCAGGAACTGTAACACCAGTTCCTCCCCCAGCAACTGGCGGCAATCCTGAATAGTTACTTCTTTTTCTTCTTGTCCGGCACCATCGATTGGTAACGCCGTACAAACTCTTCGCACTGAATCCGGGAGACCATCTCGCCGATCGCTTCATATGCGATGGCGTCATGCTTTTTGTAGCGAATGCAACCTGCCCCCATATCGAGCTTCTTTCCGGCCGCATTGTGGGACTCAATGAACCTTTCCTTTTCGACAGGAAGGCAGTAGAGGACAAAGGCGTGCAACGCAATGTGTCCCTTGGTGTTGGTCAGCGTCAAGAAGGGAAGCGGTTGCTTTGGGTCGCAGTGGTAGCCAGCAGGAAAAACGCTGTGCGGGACGAAGAAGCCGATCCCACCGTACTGCATCCCCTCTTCAAAGCCAGGTTGCAGATTCTGCTTGATGACCTCACGGAGTTTTGTTACAGCTTCGATTCGATCAGCCGGTAGTCCGGCGAGGAATTCTTCGGGGGTTGTTGCCATAATCGCCAAGTTTGCCATGATCGTAGGGAAAATGGAAGAGTGATCGACCGCTATCGAAAAATTCAGACCCGAATCGACGAGGCATGTCAGTCGGTAGGAAGGGAATCATCTTCGGTCACTCTCATCGCAGTCTCGAAAACCTATCCTGCTTCGGCGATCAAGGAGCTATACGACTTAGGGCATCGCGACTTTGGCGAGAGTCGCCTGCAGGAACTGATCCCAAAATGGGAAGAGCTTCCCAAAGACATTCGATGGCATTTCATCGGAAAATTGCAGTCGAATAAAACAAAAAAGGCAGCCGAGATCTCACACTCGCTTCACACGATAGAAACAACTTCTCAACTGAAAGAATTACACAAATCAGCAAGACGAGTTGACGTGTTCATCGAACTGAATATTGCCGAAGAGCAACAAAAGAGCGGAATTTTACAAAATTCGCTTGACAGCTTTGCACAGGATGTCATAAGATGTGAGCAGGCAAATTTGTCAGGTCTGATGACAATCGGCCCAGTCGCAGAGGATCCCGAGCAGTCGAGACCCTACTTCAGGAAGCTCCGGCAACTTGGGGAAGCGATTGGAACCAAGAATCTCAGCATGGGAATGAGCCTCGATTTTGAAGTGGCAATCCAGGAAGGAGCAACCCACATCAGAGTTGGCACTCTGCTTTTCGGAGCACGAAATTAAAAAGGAATCAATAAGAACTCATGGAAGAGATGGTAATGGACAAACCGTCCGTGTTTGGCAAAATCGCCAACCTATTCACACGCACTGAAGAAATCGATGATTTCGAGCCCGATGTCATGGAGCAAGCCGTGGTGCACAGCCCAATGCGACCGAGCCACCGCTATACGGTGACCATTCGTCGCGAAATGCAGCACTTCGACGACGCCATGGCGGCCGCAAACGGCCTGAAGCACGGCGAACAACAGATTTTGAACCTGAGCCTTCTGGCCCCAGAGGTCAAAGAAAAGGTTCTCAACTTCCTTTGCGGCGTTAACTACGTTCAAGAAGGAACCTGGGAAGAGATTGGACCGGACGTTTACCTGGTCGCTCCCAAACAAGCCTTAGTAGAGGTTGCTCCTGCAACCCCGCGGATGAACGCTCTCAAGAATTAAGAGAAGAGCGTCGCCTTCCTCCATTGCTCCCGCGTTTTGCCGACGCGGGGGCTTTTTTGTGGCTATAATCCGCCAAATGGATATTGCAACCAGAACTCGTGCGAAGATCACGAAGCGGCTCATCCCGTTTCTGTTGATTCTTTTTCTGCTTGCATTTCTAGATCGCACGAATGTCTCAATTGCCGCCCTCGGGATGAAGAAGGATCTCGGCTTCACCGAGGCGATTATTGGCACAGGGGCGGGGATCTTCTTCCTTGGCTACTTCCTGCTCGAGATTCCGGGGACGCTGATTGTTGAGCGCTGGAGCGCGAGGAAGTGGATCGCAAGGATCATGGTGTCGTGGGGCATCATCGCTACCTTGATGGGCTTCATCGGTCTCCCTATCTTCTCCGCTTTCGGGTTAGAAGATCAGTTTTATGGACTTCGATTCATTCTCGGTTTAGCCGAAGCGGGGTTCTTTCCAGGCGTGATTGTTTACCTCTCCCACTGGTTTCGGGCGGAGGATCGGGCGAAGACGAAGTCGCTGTTCCTGATAGGCATTCCGTTGGCGACGATCATCTCAACGCCGCTGTCCCAGTTCATCATGCATTCGGTCGATTGGATGGGATTGGCCGGTTGGCGCTGGGTGTTCTTCCTGGAAGGCGTTCCGTCGGTGATCATGGGTGTCGTGACGTGGTACTACCTCACTGATCGGCCGGAGCAAGCCACTTGGCTGGATGACGAAGAGAAGGCTTGGATAACGACCGAGCTTGCCAACGAGAAATCGGCGAAGATGTCGCTTGGCGGCGACCAGATCAAGGCAGGGCTGCGGAATCCGCAGATTTGGCTGCTCGCACTGATCTACCTGTTTGCCGTGACCGGCATGTACGGATTTACGTTCTTCCTGCCGGCGATTGTTGACAAGTTTAAGGGCACTTCTGTCGTGGTTCAGACTCTGATCTCTACAGCGCCGTACATGCTTGGTTTTGGAGGAATGCTCTGGGCGGGCGCGCACTCGGATCGTACTCGCGAGCGGCGGTGGCATACCGCTATTCCGTTGTTGCTAGCTTCGGTGGCGATGGGTTGCGCGGCGTTGTTTGCATCATCGACGGTTTTGGCGACAGTGTTTATGTGTCTGTTAGGGCTGACGTTGTATTCGTACCTGCCTGCGTTTTGGACGCACCCGACTTCGACGCTGACGGCTTCGTCAGCGGCGTTTGCGGTTGGGCTGATTAACTCGGTGGGGAACCTGGGCGGGTTCTTTGGGCCAAAGATTGTTGGGGAGCTGAAGACTCGGTCGGGGTCGTTCGAGAGCGCATTGTGGTTTTTGGCGGGGTGCATTTTGGTCGCAGGGGTTTTGGCGACGATGTTACGAGCTGGGCGCGGACATGCGGTTAGCGAGTGACTTGGTGGAGAGAACTGCGACGGATTTTGGTGGGGAATCAGGTTCAAGGAGTTGCTCATTTTAGGATTTTGGTGGGGACAGGTGGGGACAGCTTTTGCAGGGCGGAGTGGGTGTAGCGAAAACAGAGTGGCGGTCGTGTGTTGAGTTGAGTTCGTTGAACGGTTTAGCTTCAGACGTGCGGATTCCTTTTTGAATGGTGGGTAGGACGAGGCAGCTTTTCTGCCACTCGTCTTGAGATATGGCTGGGCGGTATGGTGGTGGTCTGAGGGAGATTGTGAAAATTTGATCATCACTCTATAGGCAACGAAACGAGGCGAAAGTCAACCAGGTTCGAGTCTTTTGTTGCAGGACTTCGCTGTTAGGCCGGGCTCGGACTGTGGACGGGTGGCTCAGGCGCACTTCCACCCGCCGGCCCAATGCCACACCCCACCCAAGACAGGTTTGCTCCTATCGCATTCTCCTATGTCGAACACGATAGGAGCAAACCTGCCTCGGGACCCGTGCCCCCTGGCGGGTGGAAGCTCGCTCGGAGTTGAAGCTTGCCAGTTTTACCGCAGTTCAATCGGCTCGGCTCTGAACTGCTCTAAGAACCGGAGATCGTTCTCCATGAAGTGGCGCAAATCGTCGACCCCGTAGCTCATCATCGGAATCCGCTCGACGCCCAGCCCGAAGGCGAAGCCGGAATACCGCTCGGTGTCGATGCCGTAGTTTTCAAGAATGTTCGGGTGAATCAGTCCGGCTCCGCCGAGTTCGACCCATTTGCCGCCGAACAGCTTAGGAGTCGAGATGGCGTAGTCGACGCCGGGCTCGACGAAGGGGAAGAAGTCGGGGCGGAATCTCACCGTAACTTCGCTGCCGAACATTTCGCGGGCGAAGAGGCAGAGAGTGCCTTTGAGGTTCGCCATCGAGACCCGTTCGTCGATCATGAAGCAGTCGACTTGGTGGAAGGTGTGGCTGTGCGTGCGGTCAACCGCTTCGTTTCGGTAGGTGCGACCGATGGTAAAGGCGCGGAGCGGCAGAGTGCGTTTGCCTTGTTGGACTTCTTCGAAGACGCGGCCCTGGAGGGCGGTGCATTGGGTTCTGAGGACGTGGTTGTCGTCGATATAGAACGTGTCCTGATCGTCCATCGCCGGGTGGTCGGGTGGGTAGTTCAGGGCGTCGAAGTTATAGCGGAAATGCTCTAGTTCCGGGCTTTCGAGGTATTCGAATCCGAGTCCGCCGAGGACCCGCTTGATGCGGTTCATCGTCTGTTGAAGAACGTGCTCGTAGCCGACCTGAGTCGGACGTCCGGGCATGGTCACATCAATCCGTTCCGCCTCGAACTGGGCGGCGAGTTCGCCTCCCTTCAAGTCTTCTTCCCGAACCGCAAGAGCCTCCTCAACCGCGCCCTTGGCAGCGTTGACAGCCTGGCCAAAAGCCCGCTTATCGCCCTGATAGGAGCCGACTTCGCGGAGCTTTCCACTGATTAATCCGTTGTTTCCCAAGAACTTGATCTTCAGGTCCCGCAATTCGGCGGTAGAGCCTGCCGAAGCAATTTCGGACAGGGCTTGGGCTTGGAGATCGAGCACTTCTTGCATGAGAGACCCCTAGGTTGTACCTTGCCGAGGGTTACACTGAGGCGTGCTGACAAAGCGATGGATCTCGGTTGAGGACTTCCAAATGATGGCAAGATCGCATCAAGAGTTCCTTGATGCCACGGGTCTGACCGCGGCAGAAGGTGCCCTTCTCCCGGAAGAGTTCCTGAGGGACATCGTTGAAAAGTACGCAAAACAACCCGAGTGGTTGGGGTTCCTCGCAATCCGTAACGGTCTGGTCGTCGGGTCGGGAGCATTTAAGGATCCACCTTTGGAAGGTTGGACGGAGATCGGCTACGGAGTCGCTCCCGAAGTTGAGGGTCAAGGAGTGGCCACTCAAATCACGACCTGGCTCTGTGAGTACGCCTCTTCGATGGGCGCAACCACTGTACGAGCCAATACTCTCCCAATTGCACCGGCATCGCAAATGGTGCTTCAAAAGAACGGATTCGAGTTCGTCGGAGTGTTTGAGGATCCGGAGGACGGAACTGTCCATCGGTTTGAAAAGCAACTCTCGCAAAAACACTAGGTCAGCACGATTACCTGCTGTGGAACCTACTAGGCACGGAGAGGGAGTTATGTCAGCGAAAGCAGAAAAGAAAGAAGAAGGCGCAGAGGGCGGAAAGAAGAAAGGCGGGAAGCTACCAATTATCCTGGCTTTGGTGCTCGTCCTTGGGGGAGGCGGCTTCTTTATGATGAAGGGCAAGGGCAAAGAAAAGAAGAAGGAGCCTGAAATCAAGTTGGCTCATGCTGAGCTCGAGATGAAGGACGAGTTCACGATCAACTTAGCGGACGGGATGACCTACGCCCGTTGCAAAGTTGCGTTCCTTCCCAAGGAAGGATTCCAGGCGGCAACGTTTGATGCTCATGCTGGTGAAGTGGCCGACGCCGTCATCACGGTGATCAAGTCGACCAAGAAAGAAGAAACCCTTACCGAAGCTCATCTCACGGCGATGAAAATGAAGATTGCCGCGAAGTTGAACAAGATCTTCCACGAAGAGAAACCCGAAGAGGAAGAGGAGTCCGATAAGGACACCAAGAAGAAAAAGAAAAAGAGTGACGAGGACGCAGGGGCTAGTCACGGCAAGAAGAAGTCGAGTCATGACGAAGAACCCGTCGAGGAAGAAGAAATCCCAGAGGGCTGGCACTCCGCAAAGGGTCCGATTCTGAAAGTTTTCTTCAAAGCATTTGCAACGCAGTAATCGTCGAAGCAGAGAGTGGGGCAAAACCTAGAGCAAGTCTCTAGGTTTTTTGCCGTTTCCCCTTAAGAATTTGGGGGTTGTGCCGAAATCAACTGTAGACCTTTTGGGGAAACGCAGTTGTCAGACATCCTATCACAAGCCGAAATAGAAGCACTCTTGAATACGCTCGGCGCCGAATCCGGCGGTGGTGGCGGTGGTAGTTCGCCGATGGGTGGTGGTGGTGCTCCTAAGCCAAAAGGAAGCGGAGCACGTGCCCCGAAGACGCAAAACTACTCTTACGAGGTTTACGATTTTAGGCGTCCAGACAAGCTGTCCAAGGATCAGCTTAGGACGCTCTCCATGCTCCATGACACGTTCGCTCGAGCGGCTGGATCGGCACTCTCGGCTCAAACTCGATCGCAAATCAACATCGAAATGATCTCGATGGAGCAGATTCCCTACGACGAGTACTTGCGATCAATCAGTGCTTCGGTGTTCGGAATCGTCTCGCTTCCTCCGCTGAACGGTCAGATTGTCGTTGAGTGCGAGATGGGGCTGATGTTTGCTTTGGTGGACAAGATGCTTGGCGGCCCTGGCCGTCCCATGGAACGAAGTGTTCTCACTGACATCGAAAAGCCTCTTGTTCGTTCTATCTTGGATCGAATGCTCGGCGCACTCAAGCAGTCATGGGAAGGCGTCGTCGTTGTATCGCCAAGCGTGGACGGTCTAGAGACTTCGAGCCAGTTTGTTAGTGTTGCCCCGCCAAATGACATCGTGCTTGTCATCCTCTTTGAAGTCAAAATTGGCGAGATGCGGACGGCGATGAGCATCTGTATCCCCTATCTGGTTCTCAAACCGATCACGATCAAGCTCAGTGCTCAGAAGTGGTTTGCATCAAGCGGCAAGCGGCAGAGTCCAGCGATTCGTCGACTTGTGTCGAACCAGGTCACCGCCACCGAAGTGCCTTGTCAGGTGCTTTTGGGTAAAGCGGTTGTTCCTTTTGAAGAGTTTTTGGAGGTCAAGGTTGGCGATGTGATCAAGCTCGACCAGATGACTGAAAAGGACCTCACTTTTATGATTGCTAACGTGCCGAAATTCAAAGGGCGACCGATGATGAATGGCAAGCGCTACGTTTTCTCCATTACCGAACCTATCCAGCAGTAAGAACATGACTCAGTTACAACTCATTCAACAATTTAGCGAGCTGCTACCGTCGATCTGGGAGACCGTCGGCGAAACCGTCAGTTCTAACTCCCCGGTCCCGGCGAAGTTCTCATCGCCGATCGCAATGCGGGCTAACGTATCCGAGGTTTCGGCCGAGCTTGCAGGGAACATCCTTGCGATCCAGTTCGCGATGGCCAACAACCCCGAAGCGATGCAAATGATCCTGGTTCGGCCCGAGACAGTTCTTGAAGTTGCAAAAGTCGTCACAGGGATGTCTTGGGAAGAAGTCGATGATGACGTAATGGCCGAAGTTCGGCCCTTCGCCGAGTCGATTGTTCAAGGTTTGTGTTTAGGACTTGGAAACGCGCTGCTTGACACCGTGGTTGCAACGGGCATGAGCATCCGCTACCAAATGATCCAGCTCGCCGATAACCTTGCCCACGCTCCTTCGGTTCTGCGTTGCAACATTGCGATGCAGATTGGCGAGGAGACGGGCGTCATTCTTTGGCTGATGGACGACGATACTGCGAAGCAGATCGTCGGCGGAGACGAGGAGGAAGAGGCCCCGATTGGAGTGCCAGGAATTCCTGCGATGCAGATGGGCGGAATGCCCATGATCGGAGGATCTGCTAAGCCTGCCTTTGAGCACGATTCCTCGATGGACGTGCTACTTGATGTGCCGTTGGAAATTTCAGTCGAACTAGGGCGGGTGAAGATGGTCGTTCGCGACGTTCTTGACCTCGGAACTGGTTCGATAGTTGAAGTGGATAAGGCGGCAGGTGAGCCAGTTGACGTGATGGTTAACGGACGTTTGGTTGCCAAAGGTGAAGTTGTGGTTATCGAAGACAACTTCGGTGTTCGCATCACCGAAATTCTGAACCCGGCTGAGCGGTTCCGAATGGACGCCGCTGCTTAAGAGGATTTGATGTTACGTTTCTTCGCTCTGCCGGCCCTCTTGGTTTCTGCTGCGGTTTCGGCTGCGCAGAGCGGAATGCTTGGCACAAAAGGCGAGTCCGCCACCCAGTTCACCCCGACCGCGAGTTCGGGCGGTGGTCTGCTCCAGATGGTGGTTGCGGTTTTTGTCGTGATGATTCTGATGAAGCTGTTCTTGCCGAAGATGATGGCAAAGTACGGTTCCAAGCTTTCGACAGGGTTGAACTCGGCGATTAAGGTCGAGGAGTCGGCTTCGTTTGCTGGTGGCTCGATTCACTTGGTGACCGTCCGAGGACGAACCTTGCTTCTTGGATCGACTCCGACGACGATTTCAACGCTGGCTGACTTGGGCGAGGCACCGAAGAACGATCCGGGGCCGACGTTTATGGAGATGGTCGAAGCCGCCCCTGAGCTCGAGTTTCCGACTCCGCCTTCGATGGATCAGATGCGGGCCGCAATTAGTGTTGCCGAAGAGAACGAAGCTGCAATCGCGCTTCAACGACTGAATCAATTGATGAGATAACCCATGAAAAAGCTTCTATGGATCATTCTGGTACTTGGCTTGGTGGGTATCGCATCCGCTCAAGCAGGGATCCCCTCTATTAGTATCGGCTTGGGCGCTCCTCAGTCTGGAGCAAAAATTAACCCAGGTGGTGGCAATACTGAAGTTGCGACTTCGTTGCAGATTCTGGCGATGCTGACGGTGCTTTCATTGGCACCGGCCTTGATGATTCTCACGACGGCGTTTACTCGTATCGTCATCATCTTTAGCTTCATCCGCACGGCTCTGGGCACCCCGACAATTCCACCAAACCAGGTGGTCATTGGGCTGTCGTTGTTCTTGACGTTCTACGTCATGGGGCCAACTTGGACGAAGGTGAACGACACTGCGATTCAGCCGATGCTTGCGAAGAAGATTGACCAGAAGGTCGCCTTAGAGCGAGCCAGCGGCCCGGTACGAGACTTTATGCTGAAGAACACCTATGAGAAGGATTTGAAGCTGTTCTTGGATCTTCGGAAAGAGAAGCCCGCGACCAAGAAGGAAGTTTCGCTGACCTCGCTGGTTCCTGCCTTCGTGATCTCCGAGCTTAAGACCGCCTTCATCGTTGGCTTCTATATTTTCATCCCGTTCCTCATCATCGACCTCGTCGTGGCCAGCGGCCTCATGAGCATGGGAATGATGATGCTCCCGCCCTCAATTGTCTCCCTGCCTGCCAAGTTGCTGGTCTTCGTACTTGCCGACGGCTGGGGGACCCTAGTCTCCGCGATCTTAGCCGGGTACAGATAGCCCGCCTAAGACTGAAGACCAAAGACTCAAGACTTTGCAATGAACCAAACTCTCGCTCTCGATACCGCGCGACTCGGACTCCAGACCGGACTTCTTGTCTCGCTGCCGGTGCTCGCCACCGCGCTCTTTCTCGGCCTCATCGTCTCCGTCTTCCAGGCGGTGACCCAGATTCAGGAAGCAACGCTCGCCTTCGTTCCCAAACTCATTGGAGTGGGAGTGGCGACGGCGTTCATGGGGAACTGGATGTTGACCACGCTGGTCCAGTTCGTCCACCTCTGCTTCCAACGTGCGGCGAATATCGGGTGGCAATAATGCAGTTGGAAGCCGTTGAACAGCCAGTGCGGCTGACCGTCATCGAGGGCGGACTTCGACCGAATGGTGAGACCGAGCTGCCTTACTCTTTTGACCTCAAAAACCTATTCAGAAATCTAATGAACGAATCAGATCAGATGACACCCTCGGAGAAGTAGTAAGTCGATCAACTCTCCCGGTTCGCTTCGCTTACCGACCTCCCTAATCTTAGGGAGGTACTGCGGAGAATCGAACTACTATCCTCCAACCTCAAACTTCAAACCGTTAACCACCAAAATGCCCCCCCTCAACGACTTCCAGGCCCTGTATGCGTTCTTCATCGTGTTTGTGCGATGCAGTGCGGCGGTCTTGTCGTCGCCGCTTTTCGGAGCCCAAAACACACCGGTACAGATTCGAGTGTTTACTTCGCTTGCACTGAGCGCAGCACTGAGCATGGTCGTTCAAGCGAAAATCGGACCAGCACCGGAGCACCTTGGTGGAATGCTAATGGCACTCCTCAATGAAGTCGGCGCAGGGCTCCTCATCGGACTCCTGATGCAGATGACGATCCATTTCGCGACGATGGCCGGCTCGTTCTTGGACCTCCAGATTGGCCTGGGTATGAGCCAGACGCTCAATCCGGTTCTCGGAATTCAGGTTTCGGTGATGGGGCAATTCAAGACGATGCTCGCGATCATGTGTTTCTTGGCAATGAACGGTCACCACATCGTCATCCAGGCCATTGTCAAAAGCTACCAAACCGCCCCGACTCTCACCGCGAATCACATGGGAATGATTCACAACGGGATCATGCAACTGATCGCCCAGGGCATGCTCATCTCGGTTCAAATTGCCGCGCCAGTGCTTGGCGTTTCGATGATTATCGACGCAGCTCTCGGCCTTATGTCGAAGG
Organism: Armatimonadota bacterium; assembly: GCA_037138755.1. NCBI lineage: Bacteria > Bacillati > Armatimonadota > Armatimonadota bacterium. The sequence goes on from JBAXHT010000001.1 coordinate 1,902,291, forward strand.
CATTGCCTCAGCTTCAGCCGATTCAGATTGGCACTCCGGCGAAGCTTGGGCTGGGTATTGCCGCCGTTTCAATGACCCTTCCTGCCCTGGTGGCAGCAACCAACGCGGGGATTTCCCGTTCCGCTGAGTTGATCGGAAAGATCTTTGGAGGCTAACAGATGGCAGAATCCGCAGGAGAAAGGACAGAACAGCCAACAGACCGTAGGAAGCGCGAGGCGCGCAAGAAAGGTACGGTCACTAAGTCAACCGATTTGATCGGCGCTCTCGTTTGGCTCGCGCTGCTGATCGCGATTCCCGCAATTTTTCGCATGGGGTTCACCGGCTTCATGGAAGGATTCAAAGCTGCCGTTACAACGAGTTCCACTGAGCTTACAGTTGGAGGAATTCAGCGTGTGACCAAAGCGGCAATGTTTCCGATCTTGCCTGCGCTCGCGCTGCTGATGAGCGTTGCGATGATCGTAGGAGTTGCGGGAAACGTTGCTCAAGTCGGCTTTGCCTTCTCTCCCGAGGCGATGAAGCCGACCTTCCAGAAGTTGAATCCGATGAACGGGTTCAAACGGCTATTCGGCAAACCGGCAATCTTTGATGCCTTTAAGGGCATCGTCAAGCTATTTCTCTTTTCGTTCTTGGTTTACACATCGCTGCTGTCCCACTGGCAACGGCTCGCGATGATTTGGACGCTGACCCCGGCTGAATCCTTTGGAGTCATTGGCGAGGTGGCGCGAACAGTGAGCCTTCGAGTCGGGATCGCCTGGTTGGTTCTAGCTGCGGTGGACTATATGTTCCAGCGGCAGCAGATTCTGAAGCAACTCAAGATGACGAAGGAAGAGGTGAAGCAGGAGTACAAGGACGCGGAAACTTCGCCCGAACTGAAAGGCGCGATGGCGCGGCGGCGACGACAGATCATGAAGATGCGGACATCGCAAGCAGTCAAGTCCGCCGATGTCATCATCACGAACCCGACCCACTTTGCGGTTGCGATCCAGTACGACGCAGCAAAGAACCACGCTCCGGTTGTCGTGGCGAAGGGTGTCGACCACCTTGCTCTGAAGATCAGGGAGATAGCGGCGGAGGCCAAGGTTCCGGTGGTTGAGAACGTTCCGCTCGCGCGAGCGTTATACAAACAGTGCGAGATCGGAGACTTCGTTCCGCGCGAGCTTTTTGGTGGCGTGGCAGAGGTTCTAGCGTATGTCTACCGAAGCGTCAAGAAGGTTCGGAGGTAGGTCTGGAGTGCGGAAACATGTTTCCGCTTTGGATCAGCCGAGCTTGCTCGGCGTGGAGATGATAACCAACTCCGGCCGCGATGAATCGCTAGAATCGAAAGCGGGAACAAGTTTCCGCACTCCAGATGGGTTGCAAAGAGCGACAACCATCAGACATAATAGATGTTCGCGCCCTCGCCGACGGATTTCCTGCGTCGAGACGAGTACGGAGATTTAGGATTATGCAAGTCATTGTGAAGACCGGTGGGAAGCAGTATGTAGCTTCAAAGGGCGACGTGATCATCGTTGATAAGCTCGAAGGCGAAGCTGGAACGTCCGTGGAACTGACCGAAGTGGTTGCCGTTGTTGATGGCGATAAGACCGTGGTCGGTAGCCCATTCATCAAGGGTGCTAAGGTTGTTGCAGAGATCGTTCGACAGGGTAAAGCCAAGAAGATCAACGCGTTCAACTACAAGCCAAAGAAGAATGAGCGAAAGCGATGGGGCCACCGACAGCCGGAGACCCACATCAAGGTGACCGAGGTCGTCGCCAAGTAAAAGGATTTAAGGGAGCAATTTATGGCACATAAGAAAGGTCAAGGTTCAACTCGAAACGGTCGCGACAGTAACAGTAAGCGACGCGGAATTAAGAAGTACGGCGGAGAAGTCGTCAAGCCGGGCGCAATCATCGTCCGACAATGCGGCACCAAGTTCCACCCAGGTCCTGGCGTGGGAATCGGTCGCGACTTCACCATCTTCGCCTTGATTGATGGTCAAGTCAAGTTCGAAGGTCCGAAGAACAAGCGCCGAGTCGCAGTTTACGAAGCTCAGGCTGCGTAAGTTAGATCAGTGAGCCTTTGGCCTTGCCAGTCTATGAGACTGGCAAGGCTTTACTGTTTTTGCTGCCCTCGTAGTTTTTCGATATCTGCGATTCGCAGGTTCACATTAGCCAATCGGGTTCCGCCCTTGCGAATCATGGAGTCTCGATAAACATACAAGTGTCTCAATGCCTCGTCGTACCGCTTCATGGGCTTGAGCGCGATTCCCGCATACAGGTGAAATACGCTGCGATCAGGCCATCGCTTTAGTGCCGCTTCACATGTTGCCAGCACCAACGGGTAGTTCGAGTTGAGTTCTGGTCGTATGGACTTATCACCAGATCGTCGGTAGGCGGCAGTGTATTCCTGTGCGAGCGCGAATGCAAAGAACGGCTCGTCTGGGTGCAGTTTTTTGCATTCAGCGATAACCGGTCGAAGTTCGGCTCCTAAGTTGTTCTGACCAGTAGCGACTAAAGCCAAGTTTTGGTGTAACAACTTAGAAGGTCGAAGGCCCTTGAAATCGCCACTAAATCGCAGAGTTGGGAATTGTGACGTGCGTCCAACCGCGTCAAAGTAGGATTCGGTGACTGCTGCGGCATAACAGAGGGATAAGTTCTCCGTTACGGCGTTTGACGAGCGAGCCTTTCTGAATGGCCAGGCTTTCACGAAGCGAGAGAATTCCTTAACTCTGCCTTCATCCCGCGCGGAGTCGAAGAGAATTTTTACTCTGAGCGGAGTAATTGGCAGTTCCGCCAGCCGTTTGGAGTTTTCTGCGAACGTCCCCTTGAATTCATATGTCTCCGACTGCGGAGTGACCTTTGCCAGCGCAGAGATTGAAAGCTCGCCACGATAGTCGATGAATCCTTTGGGGAAGACTTCCTGCCCATTCAGTTCGGTCTGGGCAAGAAGCATAACCCCCACGAGTAAATTAATTCCCATGTCTTTGAAACTCCGCTAGTCAGCCAGCCCAGACGCTACTTTTCGAACTTCAAATTCTAATTCGGCCGGACCCGTATTATCGATTGTGTCGTGAAAGTCACCTGTGTAGCCACCCGCCTCATATCGAGCCTGATAGCGAGTTCGGTGCTGGGTTGTTGTCCTGCAGAACATTTTCCACTTTTCGACGGGATCTGTGCAAGGACCGATTCCGAGTTCGAGTCCTGTGGTAGACGAGAATCCCTGCTCCTCACCTATTGCCTTAGAGATATCAAAATTGACCGTTAACTCTTTCCAGATCGGAAACTCAATTCCTCCGGACACCTCGACGGGAAATCCGGTTGTCGTGTCCTGTCCGACATCTGCAGTCATTACGGCGGTCTGTCCAACAAAAGTTAGTCGCCCTGCCACCGTGGCACTGCCTACTTGTTGTTTTACGGCCCACTGAGTCCAACCTGAAGTGCGAGTAAAATTCACCCCTTCTAAAAGCTCACTGGGCGCGTGAATATACATCTTCAAACTGCCTGTGAAAGGGCCCGGATTATCAGAACCTGTGTCAGTTTGTTTTGCCTTGATCTCCGTGGCTACGGGCGAATGCCAAAGGTTTTGCAATCCTGATTGCCCCGAATTGTACACATACCTGACACCAAAGCAAATGCCGGATTGCTCGTCATCCACGCGATTTGCCGTTCCGACCCCGGTGACACTTACTGACGGATTGCAACTTGTGGTCCAAGAGCCTAGCCTGGAAATTCCGATAAGAGTATCTATGACACCCACTTCGTAGACTGGCATCGGGAGTCCATAACCGGTTTCTTCAATCACTGAGACTCCGACGTGCGCCTCTTGCCGCTCGTAGTCTGTCCCGCCAGCCGGTACAGGGTATCCCGGACCTTCGTGTGTACCAATAATTGAGACTTCTCTCTTGGACGTACTCTTAGCTAGCCCGAGTGCTTTCAAATCTAAAGTGGCCTCTGCGCGCCAGTCACCCTGCGCACCGGCGTTGAAGCCGTTGCCCTGCGTTCCTGCTGCTGTCACTTTGATGCCACCTTCAATTTCGATCACCGCTTTGCCATTTGTATCCAGTTTCAGTTTGGCGATTTTTTGCCCTCTGATGATCGTCACGATTTCTGGCATAGGCCGGATGATGTCTTCTGGTCGTGGAGCGACCAGTGGCAGACCGAGGGCGACTTCAACGGTTGCGCCTTCGGACTTTTGATAATTTGCAACCGAAGACAGCTTTACGAATCCGTATTGGGGTGGTGCTCCGGATCCAATCCATTCGATTGTAACCGTTCGCTTCCCAGTGCCCTCGCCTCTTGCAGTTGCCTCCACTCCGTCGACTCCTGCGGAAGCCGAAGCAGCGAAAAACGCGGTCGGGGTCGTACCGAACAAAGATATGAACTGCCCTGTGCCTCGCCCAGTTACAACTTCAGTAATCTTGAACTGACCATTGTTGAGGACTACTCCCGAGCCTTGCCCTCCTCCTCCCGGCGACTGTGCAGCTCCAGCTGAGATTAGGGAAAGTGCCGCTACGACTGATACGGCAGACTTAGCGACGAAACTCCACATGGCGGGGGGGGGTACTTCGGTTCATGTCAATTTGCATTATATGATAGTCTTACAGGGAATTGTGGAAATAGCGCAAAAATATCTAGAAATTTAACTTTTCTGTTCCATGCAACCTCCAAATCCTAAACCTCGTACGTTTCATCAGTCAACTCGTACAGGTGTGTGCTATCATACATTTCATACATCTTTGAGCAACATGAAGTGTGGACTTAATTTCGATGACGCCTTTTATGGCTCTGCCACGGTCGGGGACCGGGGGCAGATTGTGATTCCAGCGGAGGCGCGGCATGAGCTGGGGATTAGCCCCGGAGATAAGTTGCTGATTATGCGGCACCCGATCCACAAGGGGCTCATGATGTTTCAGCTCGACGCTGTGCGCGAGTTCCTGGACGAGTTCACGGCAGGCATCCAGCGAGTTGAGACGAGTATGAAACAGGGGGAAGACGAATGACATTGACAGGACTAAGCATGGCTCTCGGAGTGCTGTTTGCACCCGCAGATACGCTGACTATTGAACAGGCGATTCTGATCGCGGCGCAAAACTCGTTCGCCATCAAGAACGCAGACGCGACCGTGCGAAGCAACGAGCAGAAGGTTAAGGAAGCTAAGGGTGCGACTGGGCCAAGGATCGCGACGAACTACAATTACGTTCGATTTGGGCAGCCACAGCGCGGAAATCTGGGCGGCCAGGAGATTACGTTTGTTCCTATCGACACCAACACCTGGACCTCGCAGTTAACGATGCCAATCGACATCGTTGGGTTCTGGAACAAGAACAAGAAGGGCGCCGAAGCGGGAGTTGAGGCATCGCGAAACACCAGAACGGCTGCAGAGAATGATCTTCGCCAGGCGGTCCGAAAGGCTTACCTTCAGGCACTGCGAACCAAGAATCTGGTCAAGGTGGCCCAGCAGGGACAAGTCAGCATCCAAGCTCAAGTTGAAGTTGCAGAGAAGAAGCTCCGAGAAGGCGCGATTGCCAGAATCGACCTCGAGCGGCTGAAAGCTCAGAAGGCGTCGGCAGATTCGGACGTGCTCAATGCAACCAATAACTACGAAGTCGCAAAGCAAGTTTTGAATCTTCAACTGGCTAGACCGATCGAAACCGAATTTGAAGTTACCGACGTCAAAGCCCCAGGAAGGCCCGAGACTGGCCTAGAGAAACTAGTGAATCTTGGACAGCAAACCAGGCCAGAAGTCTTCTCGTTTAGCAACACTGTCAAGGCTCTGGATGCGGCAAAGACACTCGCGGGTCAGGGACTTCTGCCGAGCTTAAACTTGGCTATCCAGAATCAACAAGCGCTCGACCCGGAAGGGTTTAACCCAGTTCGCGAAGTCAACACCACATCGCTTGCTCTTTCGATCCCAATTTTCGACTCAGGAGTTGCTCGGGCCAAGAAGGCTCAGACCGAAGAGCAAATCTATCAGACGACCCAGCAACTTGCTCAGATCCGTCTTGGGATCTCTCAGGAAGTGAGGACTTCGCTAACGACGATGGAGAACGCGTTAGCGCGAAAGACCGCTGCAACCGAGCAGCTCCGGCTGGCTACCGAAGTCGCCCGCATTGCGCGGGTCAGACGCGACGCCGGAGAGGGAACTGTTCTGGAGATCATCGACGCGGAAACGACGCTGGTGAACGCGCGAAACGCGCTGATTAACGCCGAATTCGACTTTTATGCCGCGCACGCTGACCTTCAGCATGCGATTGGCGCTGACGATATCGACGCCGCGCTTCGGGCTTACGAAGCAAGTCTTACAAAGGGAGCAAAGAAGAAAAAGTGAGAAAGGGGAGTTTGTTTGGTTTGGCATTGGCGGTTGCCCTCGGAGCCTCGGGCTGCGTAGATCGTCAGGCGCAAAAGGACGCAGCAGAGACCGGAAAGATTCTTTCCGATCCATCCAAATCTGTTGTAGTTTCGGCACCTAAAGTTGAAGACATCGAGGACGTGATCAACATTAACGGTGACGTTGTAACGAGCGACGAAGGAACGATTTCTGCCGTCGGGAGCGGAAAGCTCGCTGCCGTTTATATCACCGACGGGCAGTCGGTTTCGGCAGGCCAAGTGGTAGCCGTCCTGGATAGTGAGAACCTACAAGCATCGGTATCCCAGGCACGAGCGGGACTCGCTTCGGCGACGTCCCAGCTGAACCAGGCGCGAGCGAGCGCACGACTCTCGCCGAGCCGTTCGACGGCGGCGGTTCGCCAAGCGGAAGCCGCCCTCAAGTCGGCAAAAGCTCAACTCGCCAAAGCCCTGAAAGGCGCGAGGCCCGAAGAGCAGGAGCAAGCGACCAACAACCTCCGTGCAGCTAAGAGCAACTTGGAGACCGCGAAGAAGAACCTTGATCGAGTGCGAACCTTGGTGAAAGAGGGTGCTCTCGCGGAGGCCCAGTTGGATACAGCGAAGAATGGGTACGAGTCGGCTCTTGCGCAGTACGAGAACGCGCTCGCCGCAAGTTCCATCAGTAAAAGCGCAATCCGGCCCGAGGACATCGAAACTGCGCGAGAGGCCGTCCGGCAAGCGGAACAGGGAGTTGCCTCAGCCAAGGCAACGAAGAGCCTCGACGTGACCCTAACCGACCAAGTCAGAACTGCCGAAGCCCAGGTGCAGTCGGCAAGAGCTCAGCTAGCCGTCGCCGAAAAGAACCTCAGAGAAGCCTCGATCCGGGCTCCGTTCAGCGGAAAGATCTACGGTAAGCCGGTTCAAAGTGGAACCGTGGTCGCTCCCGGAACCCCAATTGCGAAGATCGTTGGTGGGCAAGGAATCTACTTTGAAGGCCAAATCCCCTCGGACAAGATTGGTAAGGTCGAGATCGGAACTCAGGTCAACATTAAAACCGACGCGGGTGAAGGAACTTATAGTGGAAAGGTCGCTTCGATCAGCCCGCAAGGCGATTCGGTAGGACGATTGTTTAATGCTCGCGTTGTTTTCACCAACGGCAGCGGTCAGATTCGGCCAGGAATGTTTGCAAAGGGCTCAGTCATCATCAGCCGAATTCCTGGCGCAATAGTGGTTCCGGATTCTGCGGTCCTGACTAAAGATGGAAAGCGTTACGTGGTTGTTGCCGAAGGCACAAAGGCAAAGCGAGTCTTCGTGACGGTCGGCCTGAGGGTCGGCGACATGGTTCAAGTGACAGGCCTGCCGAGCACCGCCCAACTTATCACCAAAGGACAAGAAGGGCTCGTTGATGGCTCAGTCATCAAGGTTGTGAAGTAATGACAAAACTGGCACTTTCAAGGCCGATTTTCATCTTCGTCCTGGTTATCACCACGGTGCTGATCGGCCTCATCTCCTATTCCGGAATGCGAAAAGAGAACAACCCCGAGGTCAACTTCGGGACAGTTGTTGTCACCACCGCTTACCCAGGCGCGGGACCTGAGGACGTTAACCAGCTCATCACCCGAAAGGTTGAGCAAGCAGTTTCCGGAGTTAACGGAATCCGCGAAGTCCAGGGACAGTCGCAGGAAGGAATCTCTGTTGTGACGATTCAGCTTGAACTGGGTGTGAATACGGAGAGCGCTGTCAACGACATCCGAACCAAGGTTGATGGAATTCTCAACTCGATTCCGAAGGACGCTCGCAAGCCGGTTGTTGCAAAGTTCGACAACTCCTCGACCCCGGTTCTGACGCTTGCCGTTAGCTCCGACAAACTCAGCAGCCGCGACCTTCGGGACTTGCTGGAAGATAAGATCATCGACAAGTTCAGCCAGGTGAACGGGGTCGCCCAAGCTCAGCTGAGCGGCGGTGACGTGCGCGAGATCCAGGTTCGGATCAAGAAGGACAAGCTCCTCCAGTACGGTGTCGGAGTCTCGGATGTGCTCAGCGCTGTGCAAAGTGCGAACGCTAACGTTCCCGGTGGAAAGTTTGTCGCCGGTGGACAAGATGTTTCGGTCCGCGTGAAAGGTGACTTCACAAAAGTCGCCGACGTCGAAAACGTCGTCATCAAAGTCAACGACCCCAATAACCCGCAGGCGAAGGCCAAGCAGGTTCCACTTGGGGCTGTTGCTGAAATTGTTGACTCGGTTGAGGAACGGTCTCGAATGGCTCGTTTGAACGGCGAAGACACCGTCGTTGTCTCGATTCAAAAGACTAAGGAAGGGAACACGGTCGAGGTGAATACCGCGGCCAAAGCATTGATCACCAAGCTTGAGAAGGAGTTCCCACTCAAGTTTACGGCGGCGTTTGACGAGTCCAAAACTGTTGACGAAGCTCTGAAAGACGTTCAGTTCTCGCTTTTCTTTGGCGTCTTCTTGGTCGCAGGAATTGTTTACATCTTCCTCCATAACTTCCGAGGAATGCTCATCGTCGCGCTGGCAATTCCGACTTGTATCTTCGGTGCCTTCATCGTCATGCGCGCAGTTGGCTTTACTGTTAACACGCTCTCGATGCTCGGCCTGTCGCTTGCGATTGGCGTTCTAGTGGATGACGCGATTGTTGTTCTAGAGAACATCTTCCGGCACCTCAAGATGGGTGAGGATCCACGAGACGCGGCGGTAAACGGTCGAAATGAGATCGGCGTTGCGGCACTCGCGATCACGCTTGCCGACGTTGTCGTCTTCTTGCCAATTGCGTTTGCCGGCGGTATCGCTGGTCAGTTCTTCAAATCTCTGTCGTTGACTTATGTCTTCGCGGTTCTGTTCTCCCTATTCGTCTCCTTCACCCTGACGCCGCTCTTGGCGGCTCGCTGGTACAAGCGAGGCGAGGATATCGAGCACCCCACGGGATGGTTTGCCAAGGGCTTTGAGAAGCGATTCGCTCGGCTTGAGGACCGGTATCGCCGAATCTTGGAGTGGTGCCTGAATCATCGTTGGTTCACGTTTATTGCTGGTAACTCGCTGTTGCTCGGCGTCATCATGCTGATTGCGGGAGGAAGTGCGGCGAATGTGGCTGGTGCGATCAAGACAGCGATGCCGTTACAGGTGATCTATGTTGCTGGCGGCATTCTTGCCTCCCTCATAGGCTTCTTCGTTCACAAGCGGTTTACTTTCCGCCCTATTTGGGGAGCTGTGCTGTTCGGGCTGATGTTCCCGGTTTTTGCGGTCGGCGGACACATGTTCGGTCAATGGAAGAAGGAGTCAGTCTTCAAGTTCTCCTTCGTTCCAAGCACCGATCCAATTCAAATCAAGGCGGCGATTGAGCTGCCGGTTGGTTCCTCGCTAGAAAAGACGGACGAGGTCGCTCGCATTGTCGAGGCGCAGTTCGTCAAGAACCCCGACATCAAGTTCACAATCACGGAAGTTGGAAAGCAAAGTGGAGCGCGGGCTAACGATAGCAACGCCACCAACTTCGCAGAAGTGACCGGAACGCTGTATGACCGACAGTCATTCATTGACCGAGTGCTGGGTTCTCACGAGAAGCTTCGCACCCGAAAGGCTCCATCCATCGTTGCGGACCTCACCAAGGGTGTCGGAAAGATCGCTGGAGCTGAGGTCCGGATCTCAGGCGTCTCGGGGTTCAACTTCGGTGCTCCGATTCAGCTCGCACTGATCTCGGATAACCGGGCGTTGCTCACCAAGACTGCGGCCGATATTCGAGACCGACTTGCTGCAGGTGAGATCAAAGGCGTTATTGGGCCTGACGTCAGCGTCAAGTCCGGTAAGCCCGAAATCCGGCTCCTCCCGGACTATCGCAAAGCGGCTGACCTCGGTGTTGACGCAACCCAGATGGGAAGCGTGATCCGTACGATGTACCAGGGTAACGACGATAGCAAAATGCGCGTTGAGGGCCGTGAGTATGGTGTTCGGGTCATGCTCGACTATGAAGATCGAAACAATCGCGACACGCTCGCAACGGTTCCAATTCGGTTCAACCAGGGTCGTCCGGTCTATATCGGCTCAGTTTCTCGACTTGACGAAGCTCCCGGCTTCACGGCGATCAACCGCCGCGACCGAGCTGAAGAGATTCAGGTCACGGCGAACCTTTTGCCAGGCTTCGCCAACGGCGTGGTCGCCGGAGAAATCAATAAGTGGATCAAGGACAAGAATTTGTTGCCAGAAGGCGTTCAGCTCCGACAGCTCGGAGAGGCAGATGCCCAAGCACGGGAAGGAATCTTCTTGTTCTCAGCTCTTTTCCTCGGAATCTTCCTGGTGTACGCCGTTCTCGCCTCCCTGTACAACAACTACCTCTATCCCTTCATCATTCAGCTTGCCCAGCCGCAAGCGATGGTTGGTGCGCTTCTGGCGTTGGTGATCACAGACCAAGCGTTTAGCGTCATCGGGTTTATTGGAATTGTTGCGCTCGTTGGTCTGGTTGGCAAAAATGCAATTCTGGTGGTCGACTACACGAACACACTTCGTGAACGCGGCAGAAGCCGACATGATGCGCTAGTCGAAGCGGGCCCAACCCGATTGCGACCGATCTTAATGACTACCCTGGCACTGGTTCTTGGCCTACTTCCGGTTGCGATGGCTCTTGGACGGGGTTCCGAGTTCCGCCAGAGCATCGGAACCATCGTCCTCGGAGGAATCATCCTTTCGACGATTCTCACCCTGGTGGTCATCCCTTGTTCGTACACAATTTTTGACGATCTGTCGAACTTGTTCGCGAAATGGATGAAGAAGCCGCTGAGCTTTGGCGGCCCGCAAGGCTACCAATCAGGTGCGATCACCGACGAAGCGGGCGAAATCGAAGCGGAAGAAGAAGTCGAATCGGTCTGACAGTAAAATGCCCAGGAAAATGAAGCTAACTTCTGATCCTGGGCCACCGTAGAGTTTCCTACCACTCCGGATAAGCCGGGGGGAGAAACAAACCAATGAAGATTCGCACTTCCATTCTATCACTTTCTGCAATCCTGATGGTTGCGGCAATCCCAGCTCGCACCAACGAAAAAGATATCGTTGACACTGCGGTAGCTGCAGGATCGTTCAAGACCCTCGTCAAGCTCGTGAAGGACGCTGGCCTCGTTGAGACTTTGAAGAGTGCAGGACCTTTCACTGTCCTCGCCCCAACCGATGCCGCTTTCGCAAAGGTTCCAAAGGCAGTTCTCAAGAAGCTCGCAGGTAACAAGGAACTCTTGAAGAGCGTCCTCACCTACCACGTTATCAGCGGAAAGGTTCTTTCGACCGACCTCAAGGAAGGCTCCGTCAAGACCGTTCAGGGCGAGAGTGTCAAGATCAACCTTCACGGTGGCGCTTTCTTTAACAAGTCAAAGGTTGTTAAGGCCGACATCATGACCAGCAATGGCGTGATTCACGTGATCGACTCGGTTCTTCTTCCTCCGTCCGTCGCCGCAAAGCTCTAACTTCGGGCGGCTTTGGCATAAATTGCCTCGAAGCGATCCACCATCCTCTGGGTGGTGAATCGTTCCTCGACTGCCTGACGAGCGCGAATGCCCATGGCCTCGCGCTCGTTGTCATTTGTCAGCAGGTAAGAAACGGCTTTGGCGATGTCGTCTGGTTCGAGGTCGACCAGGATTCCGGTGTGGCCGTCTTTGACAACTTCCGGTAAACCGCCGACGCGCGACGCTACCACTGGCTTGGAACGAGCCATTGCTTCTACCGCAGCAACTCCAAACGTTTCGATGTAGGAAGGCATCGCCGAAATCGAAACCGCATCCAGCAGAGCTGGAATGTCCTGTCGCTCACCGGTGAGTGTCACCCTTTGGTGGAGCTTTGCGTTGGTCAGCTCGCTTTCCAGTTCCTTCTCGAAGCCAGGAACGACCCGACCAACGAACATGAGGTGCGCATCTGGGTGTTGGGCGGCAACTCCTCGCATCGCCCGAATCATCTCAACATGCCCCTTCTCTCGGCAAATCCGACCTACGATGGAGACAATCTTTTTGTCTTGTTCGATCCCAAGAGTGTCTTTGGTGATTCTTGGATCGGTGTGCGGAATGTCCAGCAAATCGGTTCCGTTGTAGACGGTGTCAATGTATCGATCCGGAACACCTCGACCATGGAGCATCCCGCGGACGAAGTCGCTAACCGCGATCAGCCGATTGTGCTTTCGCGCTAAACGGCGGTAGATGTTATCGTTGTTAGCGATGTGAACGGAGGTGATGATTGGCACCCGAGTGATCAAACCAGCCGCGTGGCCTATGTACGCCGTTCGCGTAAGGTGGGTGTGGACGACGTCAATCTTTTGCTTGCGAATTTGTTTGACGGTGTAGCCGAGTGTGTTCAGCCAGCCTCTGCCACGCATTCCGATTTGGTGGTTCGGAATCTCCTCTTCAAAGAGCGCAGTCGGCAACCAGCCGGGACCAGGAGTGATGACTTGGACGTAATGCCCGCGGTGACGCAAGTTAGTCGAGAGCGCGAAAACGTGCCGTTCAGCACCAGAAACGGCGCTGCTTGAGCACATTTGCAGAATTCTTAGATTTGAATCAGCCGACAAAGCCCCTCGCCCCACAGGATTGTACCGCCCGAGCAGGTTCAAACGATAGGGGTCATACTGATAGTATGGAGTCGGAAAACGGTCCGTTGAATCGCCGCATTTTTGACTTCTTGTTTGCCCCAGACTCTAAGTTCGTTCGCGTTTTTCGACACAGGGATTTCAGGATCATGTGGATGGGCGCATTCCTCTCCTTCATTGGTTCTTGGGTGCAAAACGTTGGACAAGGATTCTTGGTCTACGATATCACTCAGAGCAAGGAAAAACTGGCTTTGATTTCGTTCTGTGGGATGGTTCCCGTCACATTCCTCGGTCCATTCGGCGGGTCGATTGTCGATAGGTTTGACCGTCGTAAGCTACTCATATGGACCCAAGTGATGCTTGCCTTGGGTTCGTTTATCGTATTCTTTTCTTATCTACGCATGGGGCGAAACATGCCGATCGAAATTTTGGTGTTTGTCGCCCTGATGGGCGGCACCGTATCGTGCCTTGAGATGCCGGCTCGGCAGTTGGTGATTGCAGATACGATTCCTAGAGAGGACCTGCCAGTGGCGATTCCGTTCCAGGGCCTCACGTTCAATCTTGCCAGGGTGGTGGGGCCTGCCATCGGAGGAATTCTGCTAGCCACCATCGGAGTTCAGGCTTGCTATCTCGTCAACGGAATCTCGTTTGCTGCCCTCGTGATCGCAACCCTTGCGATCCGCACCCAACTCTCGATGAGCAAAGGCAAGGGCGAACCGATTGGAGACTTGCTGAAGGAAGGGTATCTGTACACGATGCAGGAGCCCCGGCTCAAGGCACTTTTCTATCTAGAAACTGGGGTGTCTTTGTTCGCTCTGTTCTATCTTGTCCAACTTCCCGCACTGGCAAAAGACATCTTGCATCTCGGGACAAGAGGCGTGGGAGACGTTTACACTGCGGTCGGTGTCGGCTCAATCTTAGCCCTGACGCTGACAGCAAAAACGGCCGACCTACACATCAAAGGCTACTTGGTGCGCGGTGCGATCACCGCAATGGCGGTTGGCCTTGCCGGGCTCGCGCTTTTGGAGAACCGCTTCCTAGTCTTCGGCATTCTCGTCATGCTTGGGATGGCGAGCGTCACTCTGTTTAACACTTGCAACTCGCTCTTTCAGCTCATCGCGCCTGAACGGCTACGGGGTAGGGTGCTCTCGATGCACATCTGGGCTCTTAGCGGCGTAGGGCCGCTTGGTGTGTACCCTTTCGGGCTACTAGCCGAGCATCATGGTCTCAAGATAGCCCTCGCTTGGGCGGCGGGACTAACCGGTGGTCTCGCGACGGCTTCTTGGCTATTGCGGCTGCGTTTGGAGTCAGAATAGAAGGGAAGAAATGGCGAGGCGCGAATCTGAGGAGCTGTTTTGGCAAGGTGGTGGCGATCTTGCGAAGCTGAGCGAGGAGCTCGGCGGGCCGCGCCCAAGAGTCGCGGCAAAGCGAGTCTGGGAACCTCTGGTCGATCTTATCGAAGAGACGGACCGCATCGTGCTTAAGGCCGAAATTGCCGGAGTATCGACGGCTGGCGTCGATGTGATCTACATCCAGGAGCGAAATTCTGTCGTGATTCGGGGCAGAAGAGACGAGGATGTTGACTCCGAGCAAGCCCGGGTCGGCGTATATCAATTAGAGATTCTTTACGGCGAGTTCGAGCGCGAAGTGCGGTTACCCCAGGTTGAGTTGAATACCAACGAAATGCGGGCGATCTTCCGCCACGGGTTACTCATCGTCTTGATTCCAAAAGCGGGCGCGCGGACCATCAAACTGGTCGTACGCGAAAACTGATGTCTGAAGTAAAACTCCCCATAGAAGAAGATATTGCGAACGAGCTCGACCTTGAGGCCTCGCTGGCAATCGCGGCGATTGATGCCGCCGAGGATGACCAGCCAAAACCGGTTGTGCCGGAGGAGATAAGCATTCTTCCGCTGCGGGACAGTGTGGTCTATCCTATGCTCATCGCTCCGCTTTCGGTGTCTCGAGAGAATGGGATTCAGCTCATCGATGAATCGGTATCAAATTCAAATCGGGTGATTGGCGTTGTCGCCCAGCGCGATCCTTCGCTCAATGAGCCTGGGTTTGAAGGAGTCTACGAGTACGGCTGCGCCGTCATCATCCGAACCTTGGTTAAGATGAACGACACAGTTCGGCTCATCGTTCAAGGGGTTCAGCGCTTCCGAATCGTGGAGCGACTTTCGGAGGAGCCCTACCTGCGAGCGCGAATCGAGCTGATTGACGAACCTGCCACCGAAGGGCACAGCGAAGAAGAACTTGAGGCGTTGAAACGATCAGTCTCCGCCTTGTTTGACCAAGCGATTCGACTTTCGCCCGGCTTGCCGGACGAGCTGCGATCCTTGACTCAGGCGGTGAACGAACCGAACGTGATGGCAGACCTGGTTGCTGCCCACATGTCCCTAAACGTTGCCAGTAAGCAAGAAATCTTGGAGACGGCGGACCTTGAGGAGCGGCTCAAGAAGTTGCTTTCGATGCTCTCTAAGGAGGTTCGCGTTCTGGAACTTGCTTCCAAGGTTCAGACAGAAGTCAATCATGAGCTCAGCAAATCTCAGCGGGATTACTACTTGCGCGAGCAGCTAAAAGCGATTCAGAAGGAGCTTGGTGAGTACGACGACCGCGCTGAAGAGCTGGATGAGCTTCGAGACAAGATTGAGACAGCGGAGCTTCCGGAAGAGGCGGATAAAGAAGTCAGACGAGACTACGACCGAATGAAGCGCATGAACCCGGGCTCGCCGGAATACTCGGTGGCCAGAACTTACGTGGATACGGTTTTAGCTTTGCCGTGGCACAAGTCGACGGTAGACAATCTCGACCTGCGACATTCGCAGTCGGTCTTGGACGGCGATCACTTCGGCCTCGAAAAGGTCAAAGATAGGATCATTGAGTTTTTGGCGGTTCGGAAGGTGAAGACGGATGGACGTCTGCGACAACCAATCCTGTGTTTAGTCGGTCCTCCTGGAGTAGGGAAAACCTCACTGGGCCGTTCGGTAGCGGATGCTCTCGGTCGCAAGTACGCTCGGATTTCACTCGGCGGGATGCGCGACGAAGCAGAGGTGCGCGGGCATCGACGAACCTATATCGGAGCCATGCCCGGCCAGGTCGTTCAGGCTCTTCGACGAGTTGAATCAAACAATCCGGTTTTGGTTTTGGATGAGATTGATAAGATCGGCTCAGACCATCGGGGTGATCCGTCTTCAGCATTGCTGGAAGTCCTTGACCCGGAGCAAAACTCGACTTTTAGGGATCACTACGTGGATGTTCCGTTCAACCTGTCGAACGTGATGTTTATCGCCACAGCGAATCGGCTAGATACGATTCCGGCTGCACTGCGTGACCGAATGGAGATCATCGAACTCGGCGGCTACACCGAAGCAGAGAAGATAGAGATCGCGGTGCGCCACCTGATTCCGAAACAAACCGAGGAGCATGGGCTGAAGGCGTCAAGGTTGCAATGGAACCGCGAGGCCGTTGTAGCTCTGGTTCAGCATTACACTCGCGAGGCGGGAGTGCGAAACCTAGAGCGAGAAATTGGCTCGGTCACGAGAAAGGCGACCAGGATGTTTGCCGAGGGTCGGGGTGCGAAAGTTGTGGTCACGCCGGCGTTTATAGAGAAGTCGCTAGGTGCACCTAGGTTTGTACATGATTTGGTTTCCGAACGAGAGATGGTTCCGGGTGTAGCTATCGGTTTGGCATGGACTCCGGTGGGTGGAGACGTCCTCTTCATCGAGACCTCTAAAATGCCGGGTTCGAAGGGCATGATGGTGACCGGGCAGTTGGGTGACGTGATGAAGGAGTCAGTGAGCGCTGCTCTGACCTATATCCGTTCTCGCGCCGATCAGTTTGGTTTGGTTAGCGAACAGTTCGAGAAACAGGAGATACATGTTCACGTCCCGGCTGGTGCCGTTCCGAAGGACGGCCCAAGTGCGGGTGTGACCATGCTCACTGCTTTGGTTTCGCTGCTGACAGGGCGCAAAGTGAAGGATCGTCTGGCGATGACAGGTGAATTCACCCTCAGTGGAAATGTATTGCCCGTCGGAGGCATCAAAGAGAAGGTACTCGCTGCGCTTCGTGCAGGTGTCACGACACTGATTCTGCCGGAAGCGAACCGAAAGGACTACTTCGAAGACGTCCCAGCGGATGTCCAAAAGCAGCTCAAAACTTACTTCGTTAAGACGGGCGACGAGGTTCTAAAGCTCGCATTGGAGAAGTAAGCCAATGCTCGAAACTCCGATCTCTGGTCGTTACGCAAGAGAAGAAAGATTTCTGACGTTTGAGGCTGCGCTGCCTTACATGGCACTCGTCTACGGATGCATCTATGGTGGCGGCTTCTTTGCGCTGTCGGCGCTCCTTGGTGGCTCCTTTCAGGCAGTGCTTTTGTGGGGGGCAGTTTGCTTTTCTGGAATCTGGGCGCACTTTTCCGTGCCTCGAATTCGGTTCGATTGTCGGACGAAGCAGTACCGCCGACGTCAGGGGCCAGGTTTCATCCCTCGACTTTGGGCGGGTCCAACAACTGACCTGGATGCCATTGTTGAGCTAGCCGAGCCTAGCCTGCTAAATCGTATTAGCGTCAACTACTACATCGTTCTTCACTGGAAACAGCAGCGGGCTCCTCTGATGATATTGGAGAAGCAGACCATTCAATCGACGGGTCATATGCAAATGGACGGCAGAGGAATCGTGGCGAGAGCTGTAAAATACGGTCAGTCCATCGGGGTCCCGGTTTACGATAACACTCACTTCCCAAGCCCATGCCCGGTTCCGGTCTTTTAGAACGACATTCCGAACGTCGCCAGAACCTTGTGCGCAATCTCGAAGTAGATAATTAGCCCCGTGGCATCGACAAAGGTCGAGATAAACGGGGCACTCATCACCGCCGGATCAACCCCTACGCGCTTTGCCCCGATCGGGAGTAAAGAGCCAACCGTAGCTGCCCATACAATGATTGCCGGGAGGGCAAATCCGACAACGATAGCTAACGGCAAGGGCGAACCCCAGCCGATGATTGGAATTTTCACTACACAGCGGATGAAGCCAAATATTCCTAAGAGCAGACCAATACACATCGCGACAAGAAATTCCCGGCGAAGGACCCTAAACCAATCCGAGGACCGAATCTCGCCTAGAGCCAGGGCACGAGTAATCGTTGTTGTCACCTGAGACCCGGCATTGCCTCCCGCGCCAATCAACAGAGGAATAACGAGTTGAAGCTTTGCAAGGATAGCCAGCGAAGCACTTGGGTCAGAATCCGCCCGGTTCCCCAGGTAGTACCGCAATACGTTTCCAGTCAAAAACTCGGCCACAAAAAGCACAGCGAGCCAAGGCAGTCGCCGCTTGATGAGTTCAATAACGCTCAATGAGAGATAGTTCTCCGCATCACCCGAGACGCCACCAAGCATGAGAACGTCCTCGGTGTGAGCTTCGTCAAGAATCTCTTGGGCGTCGTCTGCCGTAACGATTCCGAGCATACGACCGCGCTCGTCCAAAACCGGAATTGCCGAGAATCCGTAGCGGGCCAGAGTTCGCGCCACTTCTTCCTCTTCGGTTGTGACTGGCACTGTAATCACATCCTCAACCATCACCTCGCGAGCAAGAGCCGAGGGTTTGGAGCGAATGACTCGCTTTAGGGTGAGAAGTCCCAGAAGGTGGCGATCTTCGGAAAGGACGTAAATATAGTTGACCGTCTCAAATTCTTCATCGTTCGTTGTTCGAATCAAATCGAGTACGTCAGACATTGAGTCAGTCGGCATAACCGCAACGAAGTCTTCGGTCATCATCTGACCAGCCGAGAATTCGGGATAGCTCAGCAGGCGCCGAATCTCTTGAGCATCTTGGTCCGGAATAACGTTAAGAAGTGCCTCAAATCGTTCGTCTTCCAAATATTCTCGCAAAGCGAGAGCATCATCCATCGGAAGAATATCAAGATAGTGTGCGACTGTAGCGTCCGGAAGCTGCGTAACAATATCTCGGGCCGTGTCGTCTGGCAGTTCGATCAGTAGGTAAGCAGCAGACTCGGCGTCCAACTTTTGCAGAACAGAAAGGGAAATCTCAAACTCACAACGCTGCAAAGCGTCCGCAAGGTCTTCTGGGCGCTGGTTTTCTAGCTCCGCACGAACCACATACTTGTCTGGCTCCGTGGCTAGGTAGGAAAGGCGGTCAACTAAGGCGTTTTCGTCCGTTCTCATGGCGTGCTCCTTCTTCGGTCGGGCCGCCAAGGTTGGGGCGGCGTCTAGTCGGTACTACTTGGTTCCATTGGGTGTATCCCTCTGCGTGGGATTCAATAACAATTCTGGCAGGATGCGGCCAGAAAAGTACACAGAAATGTCACAATTCGTCAAAAACTGCCTGCCAAAGCGTGGGGTTGACGGAGGAAGGGATCAATCGTAGAATTTCTTCGGTTTGCCGCTTGTATCGTGCTAGTTTCTTCGGTTTTCTCGTGACTTTGGCTTGCCGGATGTTCGCCAGTCGGTCGGCGAGTTTGATCGCTTGAATCTCTTCGGGCATCTGAGAAATTTCTCCGAGCAGGATAGATGATCGTAGCTCCCAAACCTGTTGCTCGGTTAGCTCGCCACGTTCGAGCGCGCTGGGTTCGTATCGAGTCAGGTTAACGACCCCACTTGCGACTCTGTTCCCGAAAACTCCTTCAATGCTAGCAGCAGAATATTGGGTTTCTTCGAGAACATCGTGAAGACAGGCGATCACAAGCAAATCTTCGTCAGTAACTCCACCTACGTACCTGAGCAAGGACATCACCTCTATCGCGTGACTCACGTAAGGCAAAGGCAGGTCACCATCTCGATAATCGCCCGCATGAGCCATAACCGCGAACTCGATAGCCTGCTCTAACTTTCCCTTTGCCACACCCGATTATGCAAGCATATAGGGAGATGACACAGCTTTTCGCCGCAGCCGACATAGGGAGCAACACCGCCCACCTCCTTGTCGCTGCTTCCGACGGCGAAATCGTGATGCGGGTCGACAATGTCAACGAGTGGATCGGTCTTGGCGAAGTCGTTGCCCGAAAAGGCGAAATACCTAAGGACGTCGCGGATCAGTTGATTCTCGCGATGCGAGAATTCAAACGTGTTTCTGAGGCTAAAAAGGTTAAAAGGCTTTACGTTTTCGCCACCGAAGCAATGCGCGCGGCACCAAACCACGCCGATGTGATTCGACGAATCCTAAAAGACACTGGCGTTGGAGTGGAGATCATCGCTCCTGAAAGAGAAGCCGAACTCAGTTTCCGAGGAGTCCAACTTGACGCAAGGCACTACGGCGCCGAACTTCTGTTTGAGGTCGGGGGAGGAAGCGCCCAGATCGCCGAAGTGAACGATGGAGAATTGGGGACGAAGTGTTCGATCAAGATCGGAACCGGGAAAGTCCTGGCTGAATCAAATCTGACCAATCCCGGAAGTGATCTGGCCCTCAAAGTAGCTCGTGAATACATCCGCGAACAGCTTGCAAAGTGTAAGGTCGAGAAGAAAGCGCAGACAGCCGTCGTCAGCGGAGGCGTTGGACGCGGCCTCTGGCGCGCCCTACATCCCGACGGTGAAAAGGTTCTTGAGCTGTTTGAGCTGGAGTATTTGTTCAAAAGTGTTAAAGTTCTGCCTACTGACCGCGTCAGCTCGAGGTTTTCGGTAAAACAAAAGCGAGCAGGAACCTTATTGGTTGGCTCGCTGATCTACATAGAATTAATGAAGCACTTTGGAGTTGAACACCTCGTTATCAGCGAATTTGGGGTCCGCGAGGGTGCGGTTCTGGAGATGGCTCGATGACGAAGAAACCCCCAGAAGGGAACTTGGGCAGGTACATCAACCGAGAGCTGTCGTGGCTTGCATTCAACGAACGAGTTCTTGCCGAGGCGGAGAACGCGGCCAACCCCCTACTGGAACGCCTGAAGTTCCTCGCCATCTTTGAATCGAACCTCGATGAGTTCTATATGGTGCGGGTTAGCGGCCTCATCGAGCAATTCGATGCTGGAGTTCTGACGACCACCGTTGATGGCCTCAGTCCAAACGAGCAACTCCAGCAGATCTCCTCGCGCGTCGCTCCGCTGCGAGCCAAAGCAAGCACGCTTTTTGCCGAGGAACTCGAGCCCGCCCTTCACCGAAACGCGATTCACATCCGCCAGTACACTGAGCTCGCCGAGTCGAAACAGGAAGAGCTTGACGGCTATTTCCGGTCCCAAGTGTTCCCGCTTGTTACTCCGCTAGTTCTGTTCCCGGCGGTCTCGGTTCCGTTCATCAGCAACCGTTCTCTCAATATCGTAGTCCAGTTGGATATCGGCGATGGTGAGCTTCACCTGGCCCGGATCAAGATTCCGACGGTGATTCCGCGTGCAATTCGGCTGACTCCAAAGCGAAACGACTTCATCCTCCTAGAAGATCTCATCCTCAATAACCTGGATGCGTTCTTCCCTGGGGTCAAAGTGGTCCAGGCCCACTTGTTTAGGGTGGTTCGGGATGCTGACGTTGAGATTCGTGAGATCGAAGCGGCTGATCTCATCTCAACCATCGAGGAGACGATTCGACTTCGCCGGTTCGGCGATCCAGTTCTGCTCGAAGTCCCGACGTCGATGCCGCCGTTGCTGAGGAATACCCTCATGGGGCTCCTTCGGCTGGATGAGGACGACGTGCTCCAGATCGACGGAATCATTTCAATGGATGTCTTTTGGGAGCTCGCAAAGATCGACAAGCCGGGGTTGCGATTTGAAGCCCATGTTCCGTATCTGCATGAGCAGATGTCAACGTCCGCTGGACTCTTTGAGACCGTCTCTCAACGCGATATCCTCCTTCATCACCCCTACGACTCGTTCCGTCCAGTCGAAACTCTGATTGACTCAGCAGGTCTCGATCCGCAGGTTTTTGGTATCAAACAAACTCTCTATCGGGTCGGCTCGGAGTCGCCCATCGTTGAGAGCCTTTTGGCCGCCGCTGAAAGCGGGAAGCAGGTCGCAGCGATGGTCGAGCTCAAAGCGCGGTTTGACGAGAGCAACAATCTCGTCTGGGCAAGAGCTCTGGAGCGAGCGGGTGCCCACGTCACCTACGGATTCACAGAAATGAAGACCCACGCCAAACTGTGTTTGGTAGTCCGACGTGAAAAGCAGGGTCTCGTTTCCTACGCTCACATCGGGACCGGCAACTACAATCCCGCAACGAGCCGCCTCTACACGGACCTTGGTCTGCTCACGACCGATCCGGACATTACCCAGGATATATCCGAACTTTTCAACTACCTAACGGGAATAAGCCAACAACGGAACTACCGTAAGCTCCTAGTTGCTCCGGTGAATCTGCGCGAAGGAATCCTTGAGAGAATTCGGCGCGAAGTGACGAATGTAAAAGCCGGAAAGGTGGGAAGAATCATCTGGAAACTTAACTCCTTGGTCGATCCCGAAGTGATTGAAGAACTCTATATCGCCTCACAAGCAGGAGTGAAAATTGACCTTATCGTCCGTGGAATATGTTGCCTTCGTCCTGGCGTCAAAAAGCTTAGTGAGAATATCACGGTGCTCTCCATCGTAGGCCGATTCTTGGAGCATAGTCGCATCTACTACTTCGAGAATGCTGGGAAGCCGGATTGCTACATTGGTAGCGCGGACGCGATGCGCCGCAACCTCGACCGCCGGGTAGAAGTGCTCGTTCCGGTGGAAAACAAGAAGCTCCAACAGCACATCAAAGCTCATATTCTTGAGAACTGCCTCAAGGACAACGTCCAAGCCTGGACGTTGGATGTGAACGGCAAGTACACCCGGCGCAAGGCTCCGAAGGACAAATCTCACCAGTCTCAGACGTGGTTCATGGCGCGTCCAACATCGAAAACTCAGTTTTCGTCGTAAACTTGGAGCCATGCTCTTCGGCGACGCGTTTCTGTTCGATGTCACTTCGGGAGGAGGGCTCACCGTCAGAGCTCAGGGAATACCGATTATCAGGGCGTCGAGCCTGCAGTACTATGCGCCAGGCTGGACTAAGGGTTATTACAGCTCGCGTTGGAACGGACAGCAAGTCCGCAAACTGGACGCCAATACCATCGAAGTCAGCTTCAAATCGGGAGATGGCCAAGCTCACGGATTGACGACGTATCGTCGTGACGGGAATCGCCTGATCGTAGACCACACACTGAACTGGGACGGCGATGAACCTGCCCTCATCGAACTCTGCGCCGGCTTTGTCTGGCAACCGCCGTTTCAAGGCGGAACGTTTCAGTTTGGCGGTCAAAGCACGCTACCCATCACGACTCATCCCAGTACGAAAAGTCCGATTTCAGAACGGACAATAGGTGTTGATTCTTCGCAAAATCTAACAGGCGCCGCCCTGAGTCTACAATTCACGGCTGACCAAGCGGCAACGTGCTTCGATGCGCGCAACTACAACCAAGAATGGGCCGAAGACCAGGCTCTGCTCTGGCAAGGCTTCACTGGGATCCCGGTGAAGAAGGGAAGTCCGGCCACGGTTCACTACGAGTATCAGTTGCGAGCCAGGCAGCGAGAGTCCACCGAGCCAGGTATCGTCACCGAGAGCCTCCAAACCGAAGATGCCCTCTTCCCCAACGAAAAGCAGCCCCCGCTAATTCCCCAACCGAAAAACTCTCTGATCGACTGGAAGAACACCGCAACCCTTTCGGGACTCTGGGATTTCCCCGCTGGTCGACCAAAGTTCTTTGACCTTCTCACCAAGAAACTCAACGAGCGATTCGAGTTCCCCGCCAATCCGAGCGGCGATAAGATGAAAATCGATGGCGGAATGAGCGACCTGCAGAAGCGGTACGGCGGCTACCGTCTGGTGATCCGCCCCGATAGCATCAGCATGTACGGCGAAGGCGAAGCTGGTTTGCGCAATGCGGTGTATCGCCTCGCGCAAATGGCGTTCGTAAAACGCGGCAAGGTCGTTGTTCCCACCGGGACAATTGAGGATGAGCCGAGGCACGACTTCAGGGGAGCTCATCTCTTCGTCGGACCGAAGGCTCCTGAGTTCCAAAAGCGGCTCTGGGAAAACGTGTTGCTCCCGCTCGGAATGAACAAGGTTGTTCTGCAATGCGAACGAACCGAGTGGAAAACCCTCCCGAAAGTCAGCGATAACATGACGATGAAGCAGGCCGACCTCGTGGATTTGTTCGGCTGGTATCGGAAGCAAAATGTCGAGCCAATTCCCCTGATTCAGAGCCTTGGGCACATGGAGTGGTTCTTTGCCGGAGGTGCCAACCTTGATCTGGCCTACAACCCAGAAGTTCCGTACACGATTGACCCCCGTAAACCCGAATCGAAGCAGCTCATCGGAAAGCTGTGGGATGAAGTCGCAACCATTCTTAAGCCACAAACCTTTCACTTTGGACTCGATGAAATTGATATGCGCGGCTTTGCCAAAAAGGACCCGGCCCATGTCACGGAACTTTGGGAGCTGATGATCCCCACCCTGGGAGACATCGCCAAGCGAAATGGCGCGAAGATGATGCTCTGGGGTGATGAGGGGCTATCGCCCAGTGATGCCGTTGATGCGACGAACGGTTACGACCTGGAGAATGCCAGAAAGCGAAGGAAAGTGATTCCCAAAGGGGCGATGATTGCGGATTGGCACTACAGGGCCGATCAGAACCATCGTCCGTTCATAAAGTCACTCCAGACCTGGAAGCTCGAAGAACTCCAGCCAATCGCAAGTACGTGGTACCGTCCGGAGAACATTCGCGGCTTCAACGTGGCGGCGGATATCGAGCAAGTCGGCACCCTGATCACCACCTGGGCGGGCTACGAGAGTCACGAAATGGGCATGCTCAAGAACTTGAAACAATTCGAGGCGATGGTCTACGCTGCCGACTACGGTTGGAGCGGAAGGACCGAACTCATCGAAGACTTGGACTACCGAGCTGACGAAGTCTTTGCCCAGATGTACGCTCCTAGGCAAAGCGTTCTTGCCATCCAAAAGGCGACCACGATAGGCGACGGTACCCCCTTTGTCATCGCCGGAACGAAGTTCCGTAAACTCAAGAACGGCCAACTAGCCGGAGTCTCGCAAGAGCAGTTTGACGCCCCTTCCCAACTGCAAATCCCAATAGGGAAACCAGTCAGTCGCCTCTTCATCGCCGCCGCAACGTCAGTCAAAACGGAAGATGGATCACCGATCGGCAGCGTCGATGTCGAGTACGCAGACGGTACTACAGCTTCCATTCAGCTACTTTACGGAGCACATTTAAGAGCGGCCGATGATCCAAGGGCGACCTTGTACGGACCCAGGCAAAGCGGCTTCACGAACCTGTTAATCGCAACCAAATCAACCCGGATCAAGCGCCTCGTTATTCGAGAGACCGACCTGAACCTAGGTCTAAACGTCTACGGTATCACCTACAGGTGAGGGGAAGCCCCAAGCATCTGAACGATTTCCTTCACCCTCTGGGCGTCAGCCATCGAGGCGGTCAGAACCGCGTCATTCGTCTGAACCAGAATCATGTCGCGCAACCCAACGGCGGTGAGTACGCGATCCTCGGAATCATTGTAGAGGACGCAGCCGACGCAGTCCTTCGCCACTACCTGCCCAATTGAAACATTTCCATTCTCGTCGACTGGCATAGTACGCAGAAGGCTATCGAACGACCCGACATCGTCCCAAGGGAATGACGCTCGGACGCAAAAGACTTTTGAGGACTTCTCCAACAACGCATAGTCAATCGAGATGTTTGGAAGCTGTCGGAACAAGGTTGTTGCGTGTTCCTCGTGAGCGCGTCCCAACGCCTCGGACATGCTTAGAACAATTGAGGCAGACACAGGGTCAACCGCCGCTAATTCGTCACAGAATGTCGAAACTTTCCATGTGAGCATTCCGCTATTCCATAGAAAATTGCCTTGAGCGAGGAATGATTCCGCTGTTGCCAAGTCTGGTTTCTCGCGGAACATTCTGACCTTGGAAGTCAGCGCGTCGACTTCTTCGCCGTATTCAATGTAGCCAAAGCCGGTGTCCGGCCGAGATGGCCGAATTCCTAAAGTCACAAGAGAGTCCGTCTCTTCGGCAATCGTAATTGCGAGGCTATGATCGTCTCGGAACTGATCGGGATCGTCGATCTTGTGGTCGGCGGTCAGAATTGTCAGGGTGGCTTGTCGACCGGTCTCGCCATAGCGGGCCATGATCGAAGCCGCTACCCAAGCCAAACAACCAAGCGTGTTCCGCTTGTCTGGTTCAGCTAATACATTTTCTGGGGCTACAATCGACGCCTTGCGAATCGGCGCTGCTAAGTGCATGGACGTTGCAATAAACACATTTTCTCGTCCCAGAAGCGGCGCAATCCGGTTCACTGCTTCTTCTAACATCGTTACCGATGGGTCCGTTAGGCGAAGCAATTGCTTCGGTCGCAATTTGCGCGAAAGCGGCCAGAACCGTTCGCCCGAACCCCCTGCCATGATCACCGCAAAACGCATATGTCTGACTATTATTGGCAGAGTCGAATCCATTTACCCACGATTTAACCAATAATCAACATTATCATGGCGAGTGTTAATGGGTCTAATAAAGCAATGATGCTCGGAATCCTCCTGCTCGGCTGCGCCCAGACTGCCCCAGTTAAAGCAAAAACTACCCAGGTGCAAACCAACACCGAAGCAAATCGGGTCGCAGTCGTCGTGAATGCAACGAACACCGACAGCGTGCGAATTGGTCAGTATTACGCCACCAAGCGCAAGGTTCCGGCGCAAAACATCATTCGGATCACCACAACTCATAACGAAGAAATCACTCCCGAAGCGTATGCCCAAGAAATAGAAGCTCCGGTGCGAAAAGCACTCTCCAAACTGCCCGGAATTGACTTCATTGTGCTAACCAAAGGAACTCCAATCAGAATTGGAGACCAAGGCGGCTACTCGGTCGACGGCGCACTAGCCGCAATGAATCTGAAAACCCGACAGATCAAGCAAAAAGTCGGTCAGTTCATGCCTGATGAGACCGACATGGACATGGCAGTCAAAGAAGCTCGAAACCCCTTCTTTGCCTCGACTCAACGCTTCAGTAGCAAGAAGTTCGGGGGGATGTATCTCGTCACCCGCCTTATTGGCTATACAGTCCAGGATTGTTTGAAGCTAGTTGACAACAGTTTGAATGCTAAGGAAAGCAAAGGACCTTTTCTGTTGGACTCCCAGCCCGCCTACGGACCGGGGAGTGGCTACTACCCAATGGAGCAACAGATGTTGAGAGCGAACCAGTCGCTTCCTTTGAAAGGTATGGATGTCTACTACGAGCAAACCGACACCTTTTCCGATGGCCGTGAGACTCTGATGGGCTACATCAGCTGGGGTAGTAACGATAAGAGTTTCGACGTCGAGGCATATCACCGCTTAAAGTTTAAGCCTGGCGCTATCGCCGAAACGTACGTTTCAACGAGCGCTCGAACATTTGGATCTGTCCGCTCAGGACAGTCCTTGATCGGCGATTTGATTCAGCAGGGGGTGACTGGCGCCAAAGGATATGTGAGCGAACCCTTTACCTTTGCCCTTTGTCCGGCTGAACTCCTGTTCGGACGCTACTACAGCGGCTTCAACCTCGCTGAAGCCTTTTATGCAGCCTCACCAGTAGTGAAGTGGAAAGACATGGTCATTGGCGACCCCTTGTGCCGCCCGTTCAAGACCGGAAAGCTGTAGCCAAGCACGGCAAAATCGCTAGGGAATACGTCATAACTTAAGAACGATATTTCCCCATGATCTTGGTCGGTCTAGCCATCTTTGCATTCTTCCTCGGTTCCATCCCCTTCGGGATGCTGCTTGCGCGTGCCAACGGCGTTGATATTCGTGCCGTCGGCTCCGGAAACATTGGCGCCACAAATGTTGTTCGCGCTCTTGGGCCAAAAGTTGGCCTGGCGGTTTTCGTCTTGGACGTCCTCAAGGGGGTGATCCCCGCGGTGGCCACCAAGCACCTAGTTCATGCGCCTTTTGGCGAAATTCAGATTCAAACGCTGAGCATGATCATGGGTGTGATTGCGATCCTCGGGCACATGTTCTCGCCGTTCATTGGATTTAAAGGTGGCAAAGGCGTCGCAACTGGTTTCGGAGCGGCCCTAGGCGCGATCACGGGTGCTGCTCTTGTCGCTTTCGCGGTGATCATTTTGACGGTCGTGATCACGCGCTATGTTTCCCTCGGCAGCATTCTATCGGCGATCTCGGTGCCGATTGCCTCCATGTTGGTCTTTCACGACTCACCTCAGCTCCTCCCAATCTTAGTTGTAATGGTCGTGTTCATCGTCTGGAAACACCGGTCTAACATCGAGCGGTTGCGAAACGGAACCGAGTCGAAGTTCTCGTTCAAAAAGCAGATTCCCGACCGGGAAGAATCAGCAACGGAGGAAGCCGATAGGAACGATTCTTCTCGCTGACATCCACGCACCGCTGGGTTCCTTTTTCCCCTGCCTGCTGTTTTTGGGGTTCCCAATCTTTTTCGTCTATTTGATGAACCGCTCGGTGATGGGAGAAATAGGGTGTTTCACCGCCATTCTGATGTCCTTTACGGTCGTCTATTTGCTCTTCGTCATCTGGAAGATCGAAGATACTCGTCTCCATTATCTTGCTGTTGGAGGAGTTTTGACACTATTTGTGGCGCTTCCGATCTTGGAACGCACGATGGATAAGCTGGACGACAAGGCCATGCAGGGTGAGCAAATCGCAATTTGCTACCAGCAAATCAGGATGAACCCCCAGAATGCAATGGCAGCGTTTCGGCTCGCGAAGATTCTGTGGGACCGTGGAGACAAGGAAGTTGGCGCCTCGATTGCCTCCCAAGCGATCCCCCACTTACCAGCCAGCGCGTTCCGCGATGAGCACAGATTGTATCACTTCTGGCTGTCAAAGGTGGACATAACCGCCGTCAAAGACATTCACTGCGCCGCTTGCGGGGCATCGGTGCCGCCAAGCGCACTGATCTGCCCCCGTTGCCTGGGCTCCGTTCACCTGGACCGTGCAAGAAGCTCGTCCGTCCTCTACAATCGCAAAACTCAGAAGATCATTACAATCTGGTCCTCGCTCCTGCTCGTGTTGTTTATCGTGCCTATGATGGGGCAGTTCCCGCCCGCAGTAACCATACCGACCGTCATCGTGCTTCTCGGGGTTGCGGTTTGGGCTGTTGTAAGTGCTTTCGTCGTCACTGGAGAAGCAAAGTGAGGCGCATCGACCGTTACATCTACCGCGAAATCTTCCCGATATTCCTACTGTCGTTTTTGGTCGTGACCGTTCTTTTTCAGGCCGATGCCTACCTCTTTCTCGCCAAAAACGAGCTCACACGAAATGTCCCACTTCTAGCGACAGTTCAACTCATCCTCTGGGGAACTCCCGAAAGACTCAATCTCGTCTTTCCAATCGCGGTCGCTCTAGGTAGCTCGCTCGCCCTTTCGCGAATTTCTAGGGAGAGTGAAATTACTGCCATCCGCGCCGCGGGCGGCAAGGTTTCGCGCGTCGTTTGGCCTGTTCTTTGGTTCGGTCTTGCGGCGGGCTTGCTCAACTTCTGGAGCATCACTAAGCTAACTCCGTACGCAACCAAACGATCCCAAGACCTCCAGATGTCCTCGAATGTGCTCGCCGGAATGGGCACTTTCGTGTCGAACAAGCCGATCAAACTGGGTAACTATACGGTTTCCATCGGTTCGATCACCAAGGTTGATGAAGATACCCTCAGCCTCCGAGACACGATTCTGGTAGACCGAACCGACGAATCCAACTTGAGTGTCATTTCTTCGCAAGAGGGAACCTACCAGCGGGGGATTTGGAGGTTCTCAAATGCGGCATCGGTCAGTGTTAAGCCTGGACGCGAAAACGCGATCGTCTCGAAGTCAAAAGAGTTTGTTATCAACCAAAAGATCAGCCTTCCCGAAATGATGGGAAAGAGTCAGGACCAGGAGCGACCCGACCTTACGATTCCTGAGCTTCTGGAGCAAATAAAGCTGAAACGCACCATGGGCGCGTCATCGGTGCGCGATGAAATCACGCTTCATAAGATGTTCAGCATTCCCATGATGTGTGTCATCTTCGCCCTTGTCACCCCGTTCTTCAGCATCAAACTGGCGAAGTTCGGCGGCTTCGCGGGCGTCATGATTAGCATGGTCATCGTGATGGGCTACTACAACATCCTCGTGATCTGCACCGAAATCGCCGCCAAATCAGCAACAGTGAACCCCGCCCTGATCACCTGGCTGCCCGACATCATCTTCCTTGCAATCGGCCTCGTCTTTATGAGGAAGCTAGAGTGAGATCTGCAGCCGTACTTCTGGTCCTCGCTCCTACTCTCGGATTTTCACAGGGGCTAGTGATTCGTGACTTCGTACGCCGGCTCCCGTTGAAAGCCCCAGTTTCACCCTCAAACCCAACTCAACCCCAGCAGAAGCCGCTTCCGGCTCCTGATGACAAACTCCTCGAAATCGTCCAATTCGGAAACGTCTCTAACTCGGGCAAGAAGGTTAAGCTCACCGGCGGAGCGGAGATTCTGTACCGAGGCTATCGCTGCCTTGCCGACGAAATCGAGGGCGACCGAGATACGCAGATCTTTCGCTTCTCCGGAAACGTTCGCCTCATCGGCAAAGATGAAACCGTTGTTGGCGATGCTGTCACAGTCGATTTCAGCAAGCGAACCTTCCTCGCCAACTACAGCCAGGTCAAAATCTCGCCGAGTACCGTCGGAAACAAGATTCAAGGAGATGCCTACCTCAGTGGAAAAACCAGCCAAGGCAATAGCAAACGAATCGATGCCGTGGACTGCATCTTTACTTCCTGCGACTACAAAACACCCCATTTCCACCTCGACTCCGAGACCGCCACGGTGGAACCCGGAAAGCAAATCATCTTCAAAAAGGTCAAGCTCAACATCCTTGGAAAAAACGTTGTCAGCCTCCCGATCCTTTGGATTCCGCTGGGCGACCGCAGCTTCAAATATCTCCCCCAATTCGGCCAAACCGAAGACGAAGGTTTCTACATCAAAAACACCTACGGCTTCCCCATGAAGGGCGAAGACCGCGCCGCCGTCCGCACCGACTACATGTCCAAACTCGGCACCGGACTCGGCACGAGCTACTACTATCGGAACAAGGATATCAACGGAATCGCCCGCCTTTACGGCGTTTTCGGAAACATCAACACCTTCAACGCCAACCTCCAGCACGAGCAAAAGCTCAAATGGGGCAACCTGCTGATCGACCAAGACATCCAGCGCAACAACTACCTCACCACCCCTTCTGCAACGACAAATAACACCCGAATCCAAGCAAATATCGGTCGCACGACCACCCTCTCGTTCTCGCGCCAAGCACAAGAAACTGGCACCTTCAGCAACGAAAACCAGACCTTCACCTTGGGTGACCGACGACAGTTCGGCAAATCCAGCACCTCGCTGGACGCGACTTGGAACCGCTCTGGCGGCTCCACCGGTGCTGAGCGCCAGACCATCGACGTCCGTTTTCAAGGTCAAACCGACCTTAAAACCGCATCGGCATCGCTCGAGTACCAACGAACCATCCCCATTGGCGAGGTCGCCAACTTCTTCCCTGGCTCCGACCGAACGCCCGTCCTCACCCTCCGTTCCGACTCAAATCGTTTGATGGGCAGTAAGGCGAACAAAACTCTCCCGTTCACCACCGAAATGTCGCTGGGCGAATATCTGGACCCAATCACTCAAAGCCGGATCACTCGCACGAACTTCCAACTCGGCTTTAGTCGCGCCACGCGAGACAAGGGACCTTGGAAGCTCGACTTCAACGGCAACTTCCAGCAGGGCCTCTACTCGGACGACACCGCCCAATACCGCCTCAACTTCGGCACGGCCGGAACCTATTCTCTCGGCCGCCGCCTTACGGCGAATCTCCGCTACTCCTACCTCCGCCCCTTCGGCTACTCGCCACTCGCAATTGACCGAACCGGAATCACCAACTACTCCAGCTTCGACCTGAGCTGGATGACCAACGAAAAATCGAGCTTTGGAATCCAAACCGGCTACGACTTCACCCGAGCTGAGCGCAGCGAAGTCCCCTGGCAGCAAGTCGGAATCCGTTCCGAGTACCGCCTTGGTCAAGCCTTTTCCCTCAGGACACTTTCTTCCTATGACACTTTCAATTCGGTGTGGAGCAACGTTCGCCTTGACATGCAATGGCAGACGCCAACCTTTATGTCCTCGATTGGAGCCCGCTACGACGCGCAGCGTTCGACATGGTCAGCAATCAACCTGATGCTCGACGGCTATCGCATAGGAAAAACACGGATAGGTGCAAATTTAGCCTACAATGGTTATACAAAACAGTTCGATACCCAGCAGTATTCGCTTGTGTACGACCTCCACGATGCCGAGGCAATCCTCACCATCAGTGACTTCGGCTCCGGCTTCAGAAGTGGTCGAGAAATCGCCTTCTACATCCGCCTCAAGATCATTCCGTTCGATACGAACAACGGCTTCGGGCGACGTGGTCAAGCCTTCGGAACGGGCACCGGAAGAGACTTCTGATCTCCGTAGACTGCATGATTCTTTGCGTCTCAGCTATACACATTCCGCAATGTGTATATAATTCGGTTTAACGGTCAATCAGTCATTGGGAGAATCCTGATGTTGGTGGCACATACTCCCGACGACAGGGTGAGAAACAGACAATGCAGTTATCTCCGGAACGCAGACTTCGAGCCATCACAACGACTATCACCTTGGTGCTAGCCATGACTACCCTTGCTCAAAACGACAAAATGACACCAATCCCGATTCCGAAGCAGCCCGGTGCGATTGAGCTCGGCACAGGGAAGCTACCCGAGGCAACTGCAGAAGAGTCCTGGCATTCGCAGTACGGCAGCATGTTCGCTCGCAACGTCAGCGTCGCAACCCTCACTCCGTTCCTCCCGCCCAAATCCAAAGCCACCGGCGCAGCCGTCATCGTCGCACCTGGCGGCGGATTCCGAACTCTTTCGATGCAAAACGAAGGCTGGGACGTCGCAAAAGCCCTCAACAAAAGGGGCGTCGCGGCATTTGTTCTCAAGTACCGCCTGAACCCAACTCCAGCAGATTTGGCTGAGTTTGCCGCACCACCCAGGGGAACTGGCGGTGGTGCTCCCCGGCGCCCACCCACCTCGGCAGATCCATCCCAGGCCTTTGCACCGCAAGTTGCAGATGCAACTGCTGCTTTCGCCCTTGTTCGCTCGAGAGCCAAAGAGTGGAATATCGACCCAACCAAGGTTGGAATGATAGGCTTCTCGGCCGGCGCGATGCTCACCCTCCAAACCGCACTTTACGGAAAGGACGTCAATCCTGCATTTATCGGAGATATCTATGGACCGCTCGGAGCCGTAAAGGTCCCCGCCAACGCACCACCGCTGTACATCGCTCTCGCCGCTGACGACCCCTTCTTCGCCAACGCTGGCTTCGGGCTGATCGAGAGCTGGAAAGCCGCCAAGCGCCCAGTAGAGTTCCACCTCTTCGAGCAAGGCGGTCACGGCTTCGGAATGTATCCCAAGGAGACAACCAGCACCGGCTGGTTCGAAAACTTCGCCTCTTGGCTCCGCATGCACGGCTACATCAAGAGCTAGCCTGAATCTCAGATGAACTCCCTCGGTGGGCGATGCCCCCGAGGGCTCGATTTTGGGGGATACTGTCATTCAAACATGCTTGGCCTAGCAATTGTTTCGATCATATCTGTCGGTGCTAGTGCAGCATTTTCCTACTACGGACGACGGCTGTTTGCGGACCAGTGTTGGGCTGCAAAACAGGGCCTTTCGGGACTTGTTGGACTTGGCTTATGGGGGATGTTCACTTACTTCCAAGGAATGCTAGATACCAAAACCGTCGGAACCGGTGGGCTAATCCTTATTGGACTACTGACGACGTTCGGAGCCGGTTATTGGCTCGCTAAAGAGCGACACAAAGCTCCTGCAGAAACTCGCCCGCCGTTGGCCTTTTGGCTAGCCCTAATCCCACTCCTCATCTCCCTCGTCGGAGTCCTCACACCGTCCACATCCCTAGACTGGGATAGCGTCGCGTACCACCTCGCCGTACCTAAAATCTGGCTCCAGGAGGGTCACGTCAGCAGCGTTTCGTACATCCACCACTCCAACTTTCCCGCCGCTGTCGATGGCCTCTTCCTCATCGGTCTCAAGATCGGCGGTCAAGCCGGAGCCAAGGCGTTCGTCTGGTGGTTCACTGCCTTCGGAACCCTCGCCATCTACGGCGTCCTTGGCGACCGATTCGGCAAAAAGGCCGGAGCGGTCAGCGCGCTCATCTTCGCCAGCATCCCCATGGTCATCTGGGAAAGCGGCACTGCCTACATCGACGTCGCCCACGGCCTCTTCGCCGGGTTCGGTTTCTACTTCGCCGCGCTCCACATCGAGAGCCGCAAAAGGGAAGATGCCATCCTTGCCGGAATCATGCTCGGCCTCGCTGCTGGATCCAAGTACACCGGACTCCAAAGCATCGGCATCGCCGGACTCCTGATGCTCATCATGGGCGACCGCAAGCTTGCCGCCCAGGCTCTGACCATCACAGTTGCAATAGCCGCCCCCTGGTACATCAAGAACTGGATCGTCGTTGGAAACCCCGTCTACCCCTTCTTCTCCGGAGTCCTCGGTGGCAAATACTGGGACGCCGCTGCCGCCGCGATGTACTCCGAAGAGCAGAAAACCTTCGGCTATCAAGGAGTCGCTAATATCGGCAACAGTATCTTCGGCCTCGTCGGAAACCCGGGCCACTTTACCAACCCGGGCCAAACCACCGGCCAAGGCTTTGCCTTCGTCAGCTTAGGCTTTGCCCTCCTCGCCACCGGAGCCGCTGGAATCGCAAAAGGGCTCGCAAGCAAGTTCGACCGCAGCATCGCCCTGATGATCGGAATCCAGCTTCTCGCCTGGACCGTCCTCAGCCAGCAGTCGCGATACATCCTCGCCCTCGCCATTCCCCTCCTCGCCCTTGGCGCAAGAGCAATCGACTGGAAGCCAACCAAGCACCTCATCCCCGCCGCCGCTGGACTCCAGCTCCTAGCCAGTCTGTACATCTACAACTCGTCAGTTATTCAAGAACGCCTTCCGGTCCTCGCGGGCGGGCTCACCGAACAGGAGTTCCTGGAAGGATTTGATACCAACGACGGCCAAAGAGTCCCGGGAAAGGTCGCAACCGCCACCCTCAACAAAGTCACCAAAGATGATCCCGCCGTCAAAAAGATCGCTCTTCTCGACGAAGTCTTTGGCTTCTACCTCGACAAACCCTACTTCTGGGCCGGCCCCGGACACACCACCCAAGTCGCCTGGGCAAAAATGCAAACCGCGAAAGACATGATTGACAACCTGAAACAGCTGGGGATCACCCACGTCTATCTCAACAACCAGTACGTTGCTGACCTCGACAAGTGGAACCGAAGCTTAACCCAAGCCCGCTCCGAGCCCCTTGCCGAGGATATCCGCAACAAGTGGCGCCAACTCGTCAGCGACGCCATCTTTGAAGGCAAGCTCAAACCCACCCAACAACTCAGTCGAACCAAAACCCTTTACGAAATCGCACAGTAAACTCCCGCCATGGAACTCACCCGCTTACTCGCAATCTTTATCGGCACCTACACCTCCCCCGGTGGAAGCGAAGGCATCTATCAAGCCTTGCTCGACATCCAAACTGGTGAGCTCACCCAAAAGAAGCTATTCGCCAAGCTCCAAAACCCGAGCTATCTTCTTCGGCGAGGCGAAACCTTGTATGCCGTGAGCGAGAAAGCCAACGGCGAGATCTGGGGCTTCGACATGAAGGGCGAAGAGATCAACCACCAGCCCACCGGTGGTGACTACCCCTGCCACCTCGATCACGACGGTGACGGTATCGTTGTCGCCAACTACAACAAAGGCGTCTTCGCCCGCTACTTCCTCAGCGCTAAAGGCGAGTTGCAATCTCCAGAGTTTTTTACCAACAACGGTTCTGGCCCGAACAAGTCGCGCCAAGACGCTTCTCACGCACACTTCATCGGCGAAACCGAGAAGAATCTTTTCGCTTGCGACCTTGGCACCGACGAAGTTCTCATCTTCAAAAAGGGCTCTCTGAATGACCCAGCCAGGTTCAAAACCGCCCCTGGGGCGGGTCCCCGTCACGCGGCATTCGACTCAACGCGAAACATTCTATTCGTCAATAACGAGCTCAACTGCACCGTTTCTGCGCTCAAGTTCGACGAAAAGAAGGGAAGCCTTAAGGAACTCAACACACTCTCTACTCTGCCCGTCGGAACCGACCTGAAAGGCAACTCCACCGCCGAAATCCGCGTCTTCCAAAACAAATTCGTTTACGTTTCCAATCGGGGCCACCACTCCATCGCCAGCTACGCCATCCAAAATGACGGCAAGCTCAAGCTCATCGAAGTCACCCCTGCCGGAGTCAAAACCCCCCGAGGAATGAACATCGACCCCAGCAACACCTGGCTCCTTGTCGCCGGACAAGACGACAACGTGATCAAGTCCTTCCGCATCAACCCCAAAACCGGCAAACTTAAACCCAGCGGCTTCTCGCTGGCGGTCAGCAAGCCCGTCGATATCGCATTCTAATCCGAACTCCCACTCTCCTTCTCAGGAGGGAGAGGGGGCTGGGGGGTGAGGGAGGCTAATGCTGAAGCCGTGTACCGTAACCCGGCGTCGGCGCACACGGAACCGAGCAAGCTCGGCACAACCAGAGCGGCGCCATGCCGCCGCACTCCAAACATGGCTAAACTAAAGTCGTGACTCCTGCCCAACGCCTCCGCCGACTCCGCATCCTTCTCGGAGGATTCATTTTCGGCGTGGTCGTCAGCGGAGTCACCGCCTTTCCGCTCACCTGGGAGGTGAATCTCCTCGTCCAATGGTTCGGGCAGGGCGACGACGGTCTCGCTACCTGGCTCCGCATCGTTCAAGCCGGCCTCCAAAACAACGACCAAAACTACCCCTTCATCGCCTACGGAACGGACTGGCTTGCCTTCGGCCACCTCGCCATCGCCGGAGCCTTCATCGGCCCCTACCGGGACCCGGTCAAGAACAAGTTCATTATCCAATGGGGCATGTGGACCTGCGCCCTCGTCCCCCTCCTCGCCTTCACCTGTGGCCCCATAAGGGGCATCCCCTTCGGCTGGCGTATCATCGACTCCCTTTTCGGCATCGTCGGAATCGTGCCGATGTGGCTCGTCCTTAAGGACACCACCGAACTGGAAAACGAAAATCGCCCCGATTCAAAGTGAATCGGAGCGATCTCCCCGTTAGCCCTGCGAGATTTAGTTGATCTTGCTGGCTCGAAATAGCTCGAACGCGATTGAAAACAGCAGGACAAAGAGGAGAGAAAGTAGTTCAAAAGGTTTGCCACCAAGTAAGCCAAGAAAGACTAGTGCGATCATCATTGCTCCAAATCTTCCTCCCGCCGATGCGGTATCAAATGAGATAGCCCTTGATGTCGAGTTGCTAGAGGCGCAAACCAAAAGCAAACCAGCGAGCGTCAGTAAGCAGAAATCTCGTATCCCCAAGACTTCCGCGGGATTTCTCACAACACTCGCAATCAAGGCGGTGGCGGCTACGCCAAATGCCACCGCCCTAAAAAGGACGGTGACAAACAGATTACGATCAATCTTTCTGAGCATTGAGAGCAGCTCCAAGTTCGTACGCCAGGATTAGGAGTCCGATTACGCCGAGTAATTTCTTCCCAATTGCTTTCATAAGTTTCTCAAAGAACTCCTTTCCAAACTTGCCGATAATCTTCTTTCCGACTGAACCCTTAAGCAAGTTAATGATAGCCTTAATAATTGCTTTTACTTCTTCCCAGGCCTTTCGCTTTATTGCTTCAGCCAAGGAGTTGAACAGAGTCCCGAACTCCGCGACAAAGATCTTCATCAATTCCTCTAGCTCAGTCTTGGACAGACCCACCAAAACCGCCAGGAACTTGGCAATCAAAACCTCGCTTATCGGCTTCTGGGCAAATGGGATACCGGGACTCGTAATCTCCAGCAACTCAAGCTCAAGTGCCTCCATCTGTAGAAAGTTTACTGGTTGCGTCTCTGCCGCCTCCAGCTGGGTGATTGAGGTCGGGTCAGCTAGTTCCAGGATTTGATTAGAAGCCGCGGCCTGCTTATACTGGCCAAGTGCATTTAGGAGTCCTTGGACACTAGCCCGGCGCTGTGTAAGCGTTTGCGAAGCCCATTGATCGTAGATTGGTGTGATCGCGGCGATCATCGCAGTTGTTTCCGGTCCTGTTGGGAATGGCTCTGCCGGGATCGCAATCGCTTGGGCTTGAACAGGTTGTTGCGTTTCTGGCAGTGCCTTTCCAAAGACACTTGCCAATGCGATAGTAAACGAAGACTTGATGAGGTTTCTGCGTGATTGCATTAACAAATTGTATCAAGAAAGAAAACAAAGTAGGTAGCAAATAACTCTACGTTAAGAAAAAAGCGTGAATGAAAGCGCTTGCACCGAAAAGTAGGTGCAATATCACCGAGACAGAGAAAACATAAAAAAACTCGCCCCGATTCAAAGTGAATCGGAGCGAGTTTTGAAAGATCAATAAGCCGAGGATTACTTGATTTCGACCTTTCCGCCAGCTTCGTCGATCTGCTTCTTGATCGAATCTGCTTCGTCCTTCGAAACGCCCTGCTTCAAAGGCTGTGGAGCGCCGTCGACGAGGTCCTTGGCTTCTTTGAGGCCAAGACCGGTGAGTTCGCGAACGACCTTGATGACCTGGAGCTTCTGTCCGCCTGCCTCAGCAAGGATGACGTCGAACGAGGTCTTCTCTTCGACTTCAGCAGCGCCGCCGCCAGCTGGAGCCATTCCAGCGAACATAGCTGGGTTAAACGCAGGAGCTGCAGCGGTAACGCCGAACTTGTCCTCAAGTGCCTTCTTGAGCTCGGAGAGCTCGATTGCGGTAAGTCCGCTAATACTTTCAACGATTGAATCGATGGATGCCATTTCTTTTCTCTTCTGTGTGTGTTAAATCTTGGAGCCCTTACGGGGCTCAAAACGAATCTTCTTAGGCGGCTTTCTCCGCTGCCTGGTCGGCCACCGCGCCAATCGTGCGGATTGGTTCCGCATAAAGGGCTTCGATGGTTCCAACGAGGTTGCTGAGAGGAGCAGCGATGGTTCCGATAACCTGCGAGATGAGAACATCGCGCGGAGGAAGGTCCGAAAGGGCCTTGACCTGGTCAGCAGACATCGCTTTGCCACCAAAGAGTCCGCCTTTTACGACGAGCTTCTTGCTGGATTTAGCGAAATCGAGAAGTGCCTTTGCACAACCCGCTTCATCTTCGAAGATGTAAGCGTATGCGGTTGTGCCGTTGTGGAACTCAGCCGGAAGGGTGTTGACATCCTCGCCAACTGCCGCTCGGAACAACGTGTTCTTGACAACATGGATTTCGGCGCCCTTCTTGCGAAGGTCGGCTCGAAGCCCCTGCATCTGCTTAACACTGAGTCCGCGGTAGTCAGCAAAGATCACGCCCGACGACTTGGAGTACCACTCCTTCGCCTGCTCGATCACTTGTGCTTTTGCTTCTGTGGGCATTAATTTGCACCTGATCTCGAAAAGTTTCGAAGGGAAAACGGCGCAGAAGAGACGTCCCCGGAATAGGGACACGGGAATGAATCAAACCCGTTTTAAGCTCCTCGGCTGGCGTCCGGCTTGCGCTGGACATTAAGTTTCCACCTGCTGTCTTTAGAGAACTGACGGAGTATACCACGCCGGAAGCGGAAGAGTCTTCTCCCTGCAAAGTGCAGATCGGCCAATTCCCGCTATTTTAGGGCGGACGTCACCCAGTCAAAACTGGGAAGGCTTGAGCCGTCGCGCAGGCGGACACCGCTCGAACTTACCAACGAATCTCCGCTCTTCCCATCGCTCGAAGTCGATAGTCCGGCAATCTGAGTCTTCTCAATCGGAATCACTTCGCCGCTGTCTGATTTTCCATTCCCGTTCTGGTCGAACCACAGCGCTAGTCCGACCAGTTCCTTGCCGGATAACTCGCCATCGCGATTATCGTCAAGGGCAGCCATAGCGGTATATCCGTTCTCCCACAGCATCCACCACGTCGCATTTCCGAAGAGTTGTCGCCCTGATCGGATCCGTCCCTCGCGCATCGGATCCCAGACCAGAAAAGCGGTCGTTGGTTTGACCCACTGATAACGCTGCACCCGTGCTGAACCATCGAGATCAAAGCTCACAGTTCGCTTAGAATCGAGCAAATCGGCAATAGATGATGATCGGTCGAAACTGAGCACGATCGGCGTGATCATCCCAGAGTCTGGAACCTTCTCCAGCTTCGCAAGCTTCATCCGAACCAAATCGGACTTTCTGCCCTTTGGCACGAGTCGCAGATACGATTTTCCGGCTTCGTACGAGATTAGCGATCCCAGCCCGAAAATCGGCTTTTCTGAGATTTTTGAATCATTCTTTATGGCTTGATCAAAAGCGGTCGCATACTCATCAGCCGCCACCTTACGCCACTCTTCCGGCGTGTTCGCCTTTGAGTATTTGCCACTTAAGGGAATGCTCGCAGCCAGAAACGAACCAGATTCAAAGGTACATGCCAGGGTGAGGTGTGACAGTGCAGTGTCGGTACTCTCGGCTGACTTTTCCCGGAGTTGCCTTTCTAGTTCCAGTGATGTTGTCAGGCATCGAATTGCCTCACTGATGTGTTTTCGGTTTGCCTCTGTATTCTCAATCTCTCTGCTGCGATTCCAAGGATTCGTGTGGGTTCCAAGATGGTAGAAGTCGGCAACTTGATCTGGATCTTTCCGGTTTCCGAGGACTTCAACCTCGCCCTTCTTGATCCACCTGCTCTCAATGACACTCGCGTAGGTCGCAAAGTGTGCCCTCCCGAGCAAATAGAACAGTTTTGGACTTTTGGGCTTATCGACAAGTTGTTTTGTTAAGTTTGCAATCAGACGATCACCGGGAATCCGGCCTGGCATTACCGGCATTGCCCCGGTTAGCGCCAGCGCTGCAGCTACGAAACCAGCCACAAACACCTTCATCTCACGACCATTGTACGTCAGTTTCATGAAGATGTGAAGCGGCAAATTCAGAAAAGATGAGGTAAGTCGGAATTCGATGTATAATGCCATCAGTGGCACGCAAAAGCTCATCAGCCTCCGACTCCCTCGGAACCCTGATCCTCGCGGTTCTCGAAAACGAGACCGCGCACGGCTACGCCATCGCCGCCAAAATCCGGGCGCTCAGCGACCATAAATTCATCGCCGGAGAAGGCACCCTGTACCCGGCTCTGAGAAAACTGGAGGCCGAGCAACACATCCAGTCCGAATGGATCATCAGCCCGTCTGGCCCCGCAAAAAGGGAATACAGCATCACCGATCAGGGCCGCAAAGAGCTTGAACAAAGAAGGCACGAGTGGCAAACTTACCGCGACTCCGTCGACCTGATCCTAGTAAGGAAACCCATCCATGAACCATGACCTCCGAACTCAGTTCCTAGCCGAATACGCCTCCGAGCTCGAAAAACGGTGCGACCGGACGACCGTCATCGCCGAAACCCTTGAAGCGGCGGAACATCTCGATGCGCTTATCCGAGCAAATGTGGAGCTGGGAGACAATCAGGATGTCGCGACCCAGAATGCGATTGCGCAGTTTGGGAGAGCTCAAGAATTGGGAAAGAGTGTGGCAAAGGCAAGTTCTGCGTCGAGTGAAAAGCGAAGATGGATAATGATGTCCCTCGTCTCGTTCTTCATCAGCTATTGGCTGCTGCTCAAGCTTTGTGGAGTTGGCGATTGGGCGGGAGTCGGTCCGCCTAGCTACTCCGCTGTCGCCTTGCAGTATTCGGCTGCCGTGACTGCTTTCTGCTCAGCAATGATGTATTGGGGTCGAGATCGTCGCCGGCATAATCTGCTAACCCTCTTCATGTGTAGTGCTGCCTTCTTCACAGTGGGTCTCCCAGTTCTGCTGGCGGTTCCGTACGGAAGGGAAGCAATCGTCTACCATAGCTTTAGGGTCGGGTTGATCATGACGCCCATGGTGGTATTAGTCGTGGTTTCGGCTGCGCTAGGTTCGTTCCAACGAACGAAGGCTATCCGGGGAGACCAAGTAAAGTGAGTAACCAAGATGTCCGAACTCCTTGAGCCACACTTCTTGACAGAGAACTCATCTGGAACCTGGGAGATATTGACAAACGACAACTCCCCACATCAACCTCTCAATAAGAAGGTTGACTTTTCCCCGTTTTCGTCGCCTAGTAAGTGATGCTTCATTTTTCCATCAAGAAAAGCCCAGAATCTCCAAACGGACTGCCCCTTACTGCCCATCTTTCGACCAAATGCAAGCAACATTGAACCTAAGATGCCCCTCTAACTCTACACACGCACCCGAAAAAACACCCCGAGAGCAAAGCACTCGGGACGAATAATCCATCAAACAGATCAGCTTAAAAAGAATGCAGCGCGCGCCGTTTCCAGCGCCTTCTCATCGCCACGGGCGATCACGAGGAATTTTCCGGCTTGGACGCTCGTTTGATACTCCACAACGCTATCCTTCGGAATTCCCGAGCTGAGAAGAGCAGCGCCAAGCGCACCAAGCGCTCCGCCGACAATGATCCCTTCAGCGGCGCCAACCAGCGATGAAGCCAGCCAGCCCGCGACGACGATCGGTCCGACGCCGGGAATAAACAGAAATGCCGAGCCAAAAAGAAGGCCCCAAAGCCCACCCCAAAACGCTCCGTAGGAACCCGTCGCAATCATCCGATCCGAAGTGTTGATAAACCCAATCGGATGCTCCTCGCTATGGTAATCCATGCCCAATACGGTCAGGTCACTCATCTTGTAGCCTTCCTTCACCAACTGCCTCACCGCAGCCTCCGCAAGGTTGTGAGTGTCGAATGTGCCGGTAACGGTTTGCTGTGTTGTAATAGTGTTCATATCGTTTGCCCAGTTCGTGGGCCGCATGCTCCGCGGAAGCGGAGGCTTTAGCAGGGATAGGTGCCCAACTGCGGCCAGGGTTGGTCACCAAATCAAAGTTCATCAGACACCAACTTCAAGGAAGTTGTCGACCTTTGAAACGCCAGGAGTCGCCCATGCCGCCCGAACCGCATCGTTCTTCTCGCTCCAGCCCTGGACAACACCTCGAAGAGTAACGACGCCGTCATTAACTCGAACGTCAATCCGATCGGCCTCTCGCTGCGCTGCCTGTTTCAAGGTGTCCTCAATCTGAGTCTTGATGTGGGCCATCGTCGCTTCTTGCTTCACCACAACATGGTTAAAGATGCCCTTCAAGCCATACAGACGGTGAACCGCATGCTCCGCCGCTAGCCGCTGGTAGGGCCACTGAACGCTCCCGGTCAGGGTAACCCAACCATCCTCGGTCGTCACCGAGATCCCGGCAGGGACCGCCATGTCCCAAAGCAAGTGCTCCGCCGCCGCCTCAGCGAGCTGAGTGTCGCTGCGATCATGCTCATGTGCCAACTTAATGTCAAGCTCCTGAGCCAGGCCGCGAATTCCGGGAACGTGCAGCGCTGTTTTTTCGGCCTGCAGCTTCTGGTAGTAGCCGGGGACGACTCCCGTCAGCGTAACCACCTTCTCGTTCACTGCGACCCCGATGTGTCGCGGGTCAATCAGTGGGTTGGCGTGAAGCGCATTCATCACCGACAGTTGGAGTTCTTCGTCATGGGTCATTCTCGTAATTCCTTCGCTCCGTTGCCGGGGCTGGTTTGATGTTACGAGGGATGACTCCTTTCAGAAAAGTCAGCTTCTTTGTGTCGGTCAGATGAC
This sequence comes from Armatimonadota bacterium, assembly GCA_037138755.1. Classification (NCBI taxonomy): domain Bacteria; kingdom Bacillati; phylum Armatimonadota; species Armatimonadota bacterium. The sequence goes on from JBAXHT010000001.1 coordinate 1,945,805, forward strand.
TGACTGATTAGCAATCGCCGCAAGGAACTCGTCCGCTTCCTCATAAGCCGTCCCCGCCCGGATGCCCGTGATCCGGCTCAGTCGATGAACAACCAACCCGTAAGGCTGCATCAAATCGTCGTAGTCCCGCATCGTCACCCACTCGCCATCAACGGAGAGAACTCGAACCGTCGAGACAGCACCATCTGGAAGAACCTGGATTTGGGCCACCGCGCCCGACTCTGCAATCTGCATCAGAGTCCGTTCGATCTCATCAAGGTCAATCACGAACTCGTACTCCTCGGGAAGGGAAGGGGTGAAATCACGCAGACGTCGTAGTCGCTCCGCGTAACGCTCACCAAAGTCGAAGCGACTCACGGAGTCAAGTTCGTACCATTCCACATCGGTGAACTCACCAAGAGTTCCCAGAAGCTGGACCTGGAAGTTTGCCTGATTAACCTCGAGCACGGTGCCCCAAAGAATCCCGTCGCTGTCCTCCCAAGGACAGAAGCCAAACGGCATCCCGTCCGCCAACCGTTCCCGCAACGTCTCGATCAAACTCATCCCCAGAGGCTACCATCTGTAATCGAATCGCTCCGAAATCAGAAACGTCACTGCCACCCAACCGTCGAACCCAGTAAGATATTCGCATGACCAGAAAGACCGCCCTCTTAGCCACCATTCCCCTGCTCGTTGCCATGATCGGATGCGGAGGAAAGCTGGATGAGTTGGTCAAGCCAATCATCGCGAATCAACCTTCGAATCAGACGGTAAAGACTGGAAATGCCTTCGGCTTCGCTGTCCTTGCCACGGGAGCAGGCCTGAACTACCAGTGGTTCAAGCTTAATACGACAACCAGCACTTACGAGCCAATTACTGGTGGAACAAGCCCAACCTATTCAAAGACGGTCTCCGTTGCTGGTGACATTGGAACATACAGGGTTGAGGTCTCCAACGCCGGTGGGACGACGACGAGCAACGCGGTGACGCTGACTTTAACGCCGTAAAACCGGGTGTTTTAACCGTGAAATCAGCTATCTTGAATAGCTTTGGCAACTGCAATGCTTTCTCAAGCAGAACGGTGGTATGCCTTCGAGCGCTCGGTTGCTGGCTTCTATCGCTGGTACATCGCACGGTCGCAGGAGTTACGCAACTGGAACGCTGACTTATCTTTGAACTGGCGAGACCTTCGCCAGGACTTGTCGGATTCCACGATGCGAATCGTCGAGGGCTACTACGCCGTCGAACAGTTCATTCCCGACTACGTCAGCAAAGTCCTCAACGTCATCCGCGAGAGCTACGGTCGCTCACAGTTCTACATCCGCTGGGGAAGCGAAGAAGAGCGCCATGCCGACCTTTGGCGAAACGCCCTACTGTTCAGCGGTCGTCGAAGTGAGAAGTGGTTGCACGAGTATAACTACCAGCTTAGAGGCCAAGAGTGGCACTTGCCGTGGGACGAACCGTTCCGCATGGTGTTCTACACTGTTTTCCAAGAGCGAGCAACCCAGGTTAACTACCTCAACCTCGGCTTGGTCGCCAAAGGCGAAAAGCAGATCGACGGAGTCGATGATACGGACCCGGTGCTCGCCCAAGCCTGCCGCCTCATCGCCATCGACGAAGCTGCGCACTACAACTTCTTCCTAGAACTGTCGCGCTTGATCTTGTACTACTTCCCTGAGGAAGGAGTTGCCGCAATGTACGACATTGTGAAGCACTTCATGATGCCTGCCCACGACATCATCCCGGACTACGATGAGTTCACTCGAATTCTGCACAAGGCGGGCGTGTTCGGCCTGCGACAGCATAGCCGAGACGTCGTTCAGGTTGTTCTGTCGCAGTTTGGAATTGAAGGCGTCAAGGCTCTTGAAGCCGGAATCCGGCGCTCACGCGATATTCCGGACATGGAAGGCAAGTTTCGCAGCGGTGCTTACTTGGACTCGATGGACTACGGCCTGGTCGAAAAGAAGGTCACCCAGCTTCACGCGCGCGTGACTCACTTCGAAGAGTCGTTTGGACGACACGAATTCGACCAGTTTGAGTTCGTCGAAAATCCCGAGCTGACGGAGATCGCTGAGTATCAGCGGCAGCAAAGGGAAGAGCACATCGCCCCGATTATGGAGCCGGAAGACGAAGCCGCAAACTGAGAAACTGCCCCGTGGACAACGTCCTCGGAGCAGTTTTATCTAGTCGTTACTTAGCGCAGCAGCCGCCCTTCGCGCAACAGCTACCTTTCTTAGCGTCGCACTTGCCCGACTTGCACATCTTGCATTTCGCGCACTTATCGCATTTCTTGTCCTTGCAGCAGTTGCCTTTTGCGCAGCAAGCTGGCTTTTCAGCCTTCTTGGCCGGAGCCTTGTGCTGAGCGATTCCAGCGGACGTAACGACGAGGAGGAGGGCGATCGCGCCCAGTTTGATGGTATTCAACATGATTTCTGTTTTCCTTTGGTAACGGGTGCCATCCGGCACTTTTGACGAGTGGGTGCGTCAGGAAACAGGCGGAGCCCTGGTCGGCGGTTGCCATACTGCTCCGCACCCGGGTGGACCCTGGGCTTCTGGAATCGGATCTCCGTTCGCCAGAACTATTAAAGATTGTGCATAGAGAATTGGTTGCGGAAGTGCAAGAGCCTCGAAGTCTGCCGTGATTGTTCGAGAGGCTGATGCTTCATTTTCGGTGTGATGCTCAATTTTAGTGAAAGAGCAACAGCAAGTCTCCTTCTCTCTCACTTGAGGCGCAGCAGAAATCTCCGGCTTGCAACACGCCATCTCGCAATGACCTATCACCACGCTTCCCGGCACCTGGCAGACTGCCAGGGCTAAGAAAAGCAAGATATGGAAGAGTCTTCGCATCCTCAACAACTCCCATTGTACAGCAGATTTGGCTTCCTCGTGCTAAATCCCGACTTTGAGAGCCGCCGCGAGCAATTCGCAGTCTGGAGGATCAGCCGATGACGGAGAACGGGGTCATGTCTCGTTCGATCGCGTTGTTCTTGTCGAGCAACAGGACTCTTGGGATGATAGGTTCATCGGAAAGGTCGAAGGCCGCAATGATGACCTTCTCGCCCGACTTGAAAAAGTGTGCAGCGCCGCCGTTGATGCCAATGGTGCCTTTAGGACCGGCAAAGGCGTAGGTCGTGATTCTTGAAGTACCAGTGACGCTCCAGATGTGGACAAGTTCGCCATCCTGAATTCCGACTGCCCGCATGAGCTCGGCACCAATCTCGATTGACCCGATGTAGTCGGGGTTGCAGTAAGTGATCCTCGCGTGGTGGAGTTTGGCCTTCAGAAGTTGCGAGAGTCGCATCGAAGTTTTATTTTGGCAGATGAAACCGTTCTTCGTTTTTCGGCGGTCATTTTTCGCTTTGGACGTCAAGCCCCGAAATGTTTCAACCGGGGGCAGAGTTTCGTTTGAGGCGTCGATTAGCGGCGCTCATTAATCCACCGATGAGGAACACTCCGGTTCCAATCCAGACCAGTGAGGCGAGGGGCTTGTAGAAGAGCTTGATGGGGAAGAAGGGAGGGTTGACGTAGAGCTGAACATTGACCGATTTGTCATTCGCGTTCATCGATTCAAGCGCGACTTGAAAATCTCCGGCTGGGTGAAGAGTTGGCTGCAGTCCGCCTTCAACTAGCTTGAGGGTTGGAGTCACATTGAACTTCTTCAGTTCGCCTCGGTCCTCGTAGCTGATTTCGAGCTGGGCACCAAACTCTGCTCCCGACTGACCAAACTTACCATTGTTGGTCGACTTGAGATGCTTCACGGTCACGTTTGATTGGGTCTTCGTCTCGCCGGGTTTGATTATCATTGCCGGCTTGAAGAATTCTACGACCGGTTCCGCCATGGCGAAATTGAGGTCGTGGCTGAAACTCTGGACAATATAGGGCCAAACTTGCGCGTTCTCCGGACTTTCTGGCCCGCCCATCTGGTGGTAGAACAGCGTTGGGGCGATCTCAAACTGGCGACCGTCGGGATCAGTGACCTCAAATTTGACTCGGTTGTTTCGGTCGGTTCGCTTTTCCCAGTCGTATGCTTTGAAGGCGATCTTGTATCCAATTCCTTCGCCTGGAGTCTGGGCAGTGATCGTAATGTCTGCTTCGCGTTCGAATCCGCGTGAGATCAGTAAGCCACCAATCAGAACGCAAATTCCAAAGTGGGAGATGAATGGGCCGACACCGAGCTTGGAGCGCTTGCTGAGTTCAATGGCTCGCCAGAGGTTGGTGATCGCCGGGAAGATGGCGAGGAACATGATGATCGCCATTCCGGGAACAAGCGGGAACTCAACGCCCTGAAGGGGCGTGTGCAGGGTCGCGCCAGGAGTGAGTCTGACGCCAAACTTCTCGTGCTTAAACACCAGTAGCAGAGCACCCACTAGACCCAGGCTGATGCTTAGCAGGGTGATCAATCGGGAGGTGAGTGATTTTAGGCCTTCTCGCTTCCAACTGGCGATCGGGCCGACGGCAATCGCAATCATGATCGGCACGAAGAACCAGATGAGTGCACGGTGGTAGACCGCCTCTTCGACCCGAGCACCCTCACCGCCGCGGAGCGCGGTGATGACAGGCCAGCTCATGCCAAGTGCGATAACTGATGCCAAAAGGCAAAGGCTAAGCATGCCCATTTGGTAAAACGTCTCTCGGTTAACTCCAGCCGCGGGTTCTTGGTTCTCAGTTTTCGGTTGTCGGTGTACAGTGATGATGTAAGCCGCAACGAAGGCGATCATGAGACCGATCATGCCTGCCCGGAGAATCTGCAGCGCGCCGCCTTCCATCTGGGCGAAGCTGTGATTGCTCACTTTGTCAAGCAGACCGCTTCGGGTTAAGAATGTGCCGTATACAAACGCAATGAACGGTAGACCGCCGAGGAAGACGTTTGTGCTGATCCACTTTTGCCGAGTGGTCTGCATGATGATTCCATGACTCAGCGCGACCAGGAATAGCCAGGGAACGAGCGAGACGTTTTCTACCGGATCCCAGCCCCAAAAGCCGCCCCAGTTCAGGGTTTCGTAGGCCCAGAGACCGCCGAGCGAAATGCCGACCCCGAGGATGGTCATGCCAAAAATGACCGGACCACGCGTGAGCTTCACCCACTCGTTGGTGTCCTTATGAAGAACGCCAGCCATGGCGTAGCAGAAAGGAATCGCCAATGAAGCGAAGCCGAAGAACACAACGGGCGGGTGGATGTTGTTCCAGTAGTTCTGGAGCGTTGGCACCATGCCGTTTCCATCGAACGGCATCTTGATAACGCCCTTGGTTGTTATCGCCTGTTCGATCAACTGAAAGGGTGTCTCACGAGTCAGAATTCCGGCAAGTAGTCCAAGGATCACCGACCAAACGGCGGTGTAGCCCCTCTCAAGCCCTTGGGCTCGTCGAAAGGTCACGCCAGCGCAAATGGAACTCCAAAACGCCCAGAGCAGGAAACTGCCCTGTTGCCCAGTCCAAAGGGCGGAGATTTTGTAGATCAACGGGTTGATCGCTTCGCTATGCTCTGCAACGTATTTGAACTGAAACTGGTTTGTAACGAACAGTGTGATCAGAGTGCCGAAAGCGGAGATGATCGCAAGGCATCCGACACCGAAAGCAAGTCGTCGAAGCTTGGCGAAATCTTTGATGCTAAAGACGATGGCGAAAACGAATCCGATGAGGGCAAAGATGATGCTGTAGCGACCAACCGCTCCGAGCATGTTGCCCCATGCGGGGGCATCGGCGAGCTGGGCTAACTGAGCATCTTTATCCATCGGCTACTTCTTCTCGGCCTCGTACTTGCTCGGGCACTTAGTAAGAAGTTGCTCGGCGACGAAATTGTCTCCATCAAGCTTGCCGATTGCTGTGACTCGCTCAGCCTGATCCAGATTGTTTACCGGGTCACCTTTGTAAATCACGTGAACTTTTTCTCCGTTCTTGTCTTTGCCGTCGAACTCGATGGCTCCGGTTTGGATGCTCCGCGAAATTGACTTTTTATCGAGTTCCAATCCAAGATTTAGGCGGTCGGAAGATAGTTTCCTGGCCTCAGCAATTGTGATGTACGGCGAGGCACCTTGACTGAAGACGGCGGCAACGACTCCGATCGCGACGACCGAAATCAAAACGGGAATGATCGTGGAACCTCGCATAGTTGGAACTAATGGTACCGGAGAGTTGTCCGACATGATGGTTCTACGTTTGGGGTTGTCAGCAAATCGCCCTACCATGGCACCAAATTTGCCATACTACTGGTTATCACTATGAATTTTCGAGTTTCTTGTCTCGCGATGTTAGCTGTCTTTGCGGCGGCAATTCCTCAGACTCCGCCGGCGAAGCCAGCTCAAGCCCAACCGGCAAGCGAAAAGGGTGAAGTCGTCTTAAACGCTGCAATCGGTAGCTTTAAGATCGTGAGCCCCGGTGAGAGGAACGCATTTGGCAAACTTGAGATGAACTTTAAAGGGACAGTTCTGTTTGTGGGGCTCAAGGAAAACGCCCCAGTTCAAGTCACAGGAAACGTCCGGAAAGAGTACGAGAACAAGGATCGAGAACGGTTGCTCTTCCACGGGCAGGGGCGAATCGTTGTTGACGGCACGTTCAAGGCAATTCAGTGGTTTGGACGAGACTTGTCCGCCCGCTACAACGGGATGGGAATTTTCCGGTTGTACGGTGAGTTTGACAACAAGGGAATGACCGGAACGTATCAGATCACCGGCGACAAGCTCCGGTATTGGGGATCTGGGGGAATGACGGTTGTTGTTCCTCGTCCAGATCTGGCACCGTCGGCTAAGCCTAAGGTCAAGATCGACTAGCCTTGCTAGAAAACACATTCATCCACATTCCCGGGGTCGGCACCCAAATGGAGCAGGCCCTGTGGAAGCGTGGTTGCCTCACTTGGCAGGATGCGCTGGATAATCTTGGCGACTTGTCTTTCGGAGCAGCTGACTTAGATAAGGTTGAGCGAGTTCTCAACCGGTCTGTTGAAGCCCTTGCTCAAGGTGAGCACCAGTTCTTTACGCCGCTTCTGGGCCTCAAGGAAGCGTGGCGAGCGTTTCCCTCGTTCCGAGACTCGGTCGCCTATGTGGATATCGAGACCGATGGCGGGAAGGGCGGAAATTCAATCACGATGATCGGGCTTTACGACGGTCACGAGTTTGAGTGTTTCGTTCGGAAGCAGTCCCTCGAGTCTTTTCGAGATCGAATCAGTCATTTTTCGATGATCGTGACGTTCTTTGGAGCGTCATTCGATCTGCCGATCATCCTGAAGGCATTTCCTCGTTTGGTCTTGGATCAAGTTCACCTTGACCTTTGCCCAACGTTAAAATCGGTTGGGGTTGGAGGCGGCCTAAAGAAGATTGAGAAGTTCTTCGGGATTGATCGCGGGGGAGATACCGATGGCCTTAACGGCTACGATGCGATTCTGCTGTGGCGCAAGTGGGAGATGACCAGGAATCAAGGTGCACTCGATCGGCTGATCGCCTATAACCGCGAGGATGTGGTCAACATGGAGCGCTTGGCGGAAATCGCATATGAGATGAAGAAATCCGCCACGTTCGATGCAGTATTTGCCAGTGACTACTTAGCGTAAAGGCCGCGCACGAAGCCCAAACATTGGGCAACTTCGGGGACGTTGGTTTGCCAGTTGTATTCGTACTCGACGCTCACCGAACCGGTCATGTTGATCTTGTTGTAGATCCCCAGGATTCCGGGGACGTCGGAGACGCCTTGGCCATACGGCATGTCGTGGCCGCCTGGAGTGAACTCGTGAAGGTCCTTAAGGTGACTACTCACCACTCGACCCTTAAGAATGTTGAGGGCGTCAACCGGCTTGATTCCCGAGCGAACCCAGTGCCCGGTGTCGGCGCATGAGCCGATGCGCTTGTCGCGATTCTTGACGAGGTTGTAAACGAAGTTTGGATCCCAGATCACGTACTTCGGATTGTTCGGCTGCTTCGGATGGTTGTGGAACCCGACCTTGATGTCAAACTCCTTGACCAGTTTCTCGATGGTGTCCATAGAATCCGAACTCTCGGTATTGAGGATTTCGATTCCCATCGACTTCGCCCAAACGAAGAGCGGACGTGCCTTGTTGATATCGCTTTCGATTCCGGTGACCCCGAAGGCGACGGGTTGAATTTTATACTTCTCGAACTGAGCTTTGAGCGCAGCCTGGTCTGCAGGCGACATCCATGGACCGACGCTGGATTCGCCACCGTCCTTCAGCTTTTGACCAGGAAACAGCTCCATATACTTGGCCCCAGCTGCTGCGGCCTTCTCGATGGCCTGAAAGGCGGTGAACTCGTGAAACGTCCAAGCCTGGACGCACAGCTTGAAGGGCATCGGTTTTGCTAGAGCGGCGGCGAGAATCAGGCTAGAGACCATGCTAGGAATGTTAGCACGATCAAAGGTTCGCGGCGCGGCGCATGACGTTCAAAGCGTGATCGAAAACCATTTCAGTTTGAGGGTCCCACTGGTAATAGATCGAGGGAAGTGCCTCCATGGTCACAAATTGTCTCCCAAGCGATTCTTCGGTGGCCGTAATCTCCTGCAAGCCCACTACCCGCGCTGTATAGACATCGGCCCAGCGAACCTCGGACTTCTCTCGAATGTGATAGCAGCCGATGTATTGAATCGAATCGAGCTGGGCTCCGGCCTCTTCAAGAGCTTCCCGTTTCACCGCGTCAAGCGATGTCTCATAGGCCTCGACTCGACCTGACGGAATGCACCACCCTCGGTCTTCGATGTTGCAGAGCAACACTTCTTCGTCCTTCCAAGGGAACACAAGTGCCGCAAATGCCCGGATTTGAGACTTGTAGGGCGCGGGATAGAACTGGAGAGTTTGGCGACCGTAGCTTCCAGAAGGAAACTTCTTTACCGCCATGTGACGACCTTGCCGAGCACGTTTTCTAACTTGAATGCGCCAAACTTCCGACTGTCATCGCTGTGAAGAATGTTGTCGCCGATGACGTAGATTCTTCCCGCGGGAACCGTGTAGGGTCCGTTCTCCAATGGCCAATCCTGGGGAGCCAAAGCCCACGGGATCTGATCCCCGGGCATGCCGTAAACTCGCTTGATGAAGTACTTCGAGGCCGATTGCTCCTCCTGAAGCACGATGATGTCGTTCTTTTTGATCGCTCCAACTAGGAAATAGGCCTTGGTAGTTAACACCTTTTGGCCATTAGAAAGTGTGGGATTCATCGACTGCCCGTCAACGACAGCTGTTTTGAAGTTGAACCCGAAGACGCCTGCCAAGATCAGAACGATGAAGAGGAACACGGTGAAGAACCGAACTCTGCGCTTCGGTTTTGGTTTTGTGATCGATTCGTTCTCCATTAGCCTGCCATCCGTGTCCGCTATACTTAATGTTCTAGCACACTGCTCGTCAAGTTCTAGGGGTTATGGCAACAATCTTCGATTCTCTACGCGACAATTCAGGTCCCATACTCGCCGTTCTCCTCGTTTTCAATCTAGTTTTCGGCGGGTTTCTGCTAGCCCTCACTCTGAGTGTCAAAAAATCTCAGGCAAGGATGAGAGAAATTTTGTCCGGAGCCGAAGGGGCCGATTTAGAGGCAGTTCTCGTTGAGCATGGGCGGATGCGGGAGGACCTGAAGCGGCATGTCGACTCAATCGATGGTCGAACGGAAACACTTGAACGCAAAATGATGCGCTCAAAACGTCACGTTGGCCTGGTCCGCTATGATGCCTTCCCAGATATCGGTGGATTGCAATCCTTTGCCATGGCGGTATACGACGATAATGGCGATGGGATCGTTTTGAGTAGCATCATCGGTCGAGCCGAGGGAAGGGTGTACGGCAAGCCTCTCATGGCAGGAAAATCGGACCGAAACCTGACTAACGAGGAGCAGCAGGCGATTGAGATCGCAGTGACTTCGCCTTCGCGGGTTGGCTGAGAGCGGGTAACTTGTTGGGGCTAGGTTGAATCAGGAGAAGGATTGAGCGAGTATTTTCAACCGGATAATATTCTGATCGAGAAGGCGCAGCGCGGGGATCGCGGAGCGCTCAATGAACTCATTCGCAAGCACCAGGATCGGGCCTACCAGTACGCGTTTCGGCTCACCCGAAATCCAGATATTGCGGCTGATGTTGTTGCAGATGCGTTTGTCCGGATCAACAACGCCCTCAAAAACTTTAAAGGAAACGCCGCGTTTACAACTTGGCTGTACCGAATCATCACCAATTGCTATCTGGATCAACGCAAGCGCGAGAAAGGGAAGGGCAATCTCAGCCTCGACTCGGGCTTCCAGCAGGATGACGAAGATGTCACACGAGAAATCGAGGATCCGGGCCGAACTCCGGACGAGTTGGTCGAGCGGAATCAGCGGGAAGCCCTGCTCCACAAAGCCCTCGCACAACTGCCAGAGTTCCAGAAGTCAATGATCGTGATGTATCATGCCGAACAGCTCTCGTACGAAGAGATCGCAGAGTCACTTGACCTTCCGATTGGCACCGTCAAGAGTCGATTGAACCGAGCGAGAATCAGCTTGAGAGAAATTCTCGCCCAGGACGAGGAACTATTTAAGGTCTGAGCGAGTCAGAAGACTCATCAACCCTTAACAGGAGATGGATTTCCAATGAGCCGCGAACGATTACAAGAACACTTTTCCGCCCTTTACGAAGGTTCGCTAGACGCTGGACTTACCCAGCAGATTCAGAAACGCTTTGACACCGACCCTGACCTCAAGCAGGACTATGAAGCATTTTCCTTGATGATGGAGACCTTGGCGACAATGCCAGAGGAAACAGTTGAAGTTCCATCCTTCCTTTCATCAAGAATCGCGGATCGGATGGACGCAGCGGTCAGCGCAAAGCCAGCGTTGTCTCTTCTAAATTGGTCGAAGTCGTTAGGCTTTGGTGCAATTGCGACTGTCGCGATTGTCGGTTCGGTGATGGCGATCAAGAACCGAAGCGAGGGTCCGGTGACTGCGGACATGACCGGAATAAGTTCTGCTGCTGTCAAGGCTCCGAAGGTTCTTGATACTATCGAAATCAAGATGCAAGCAGCAGACGCAGTTCTAAGCTACAACTCGAGTGGGCCGAAGACTCTTACCGCGACGTTTTACGGCACGGGTCAAGAGTTGAAGAAGGCAGACCTGAACGGTGACTCCACCAGATATCCGTTAATCAACAGTGAGCCGTTGTCAGCCATCTTCCAAATCGAAGTCACTGGCGACAAAGGCGACTTCTTCGTTGTAGTTCCTGGTTCGTCGACGGTCTTTGATCTACAAGGCGAAGGCAAGGTTGCAGACTTCCTCAAGGGCGTCTCGTCAAAATTCCACAAAGTGATCTCATTGAGAATGCCAAGCGCAAAGCTGGAAGTAACAACGAAGTGGGACGTGAAGGGTGATGACGCGGGTGCCATGCTCTCAACCGTGTTGCCGAGCAAAGATTATTCGATTTCGACGGCTCCGGACGGAATCATTTCCATCGAAGCTCACAACTAAGGTCGCAGCCGAATGGTTCCGCTTGTCGGAACCATTCCAATTTGTCCCTGCTTTCGGAGCTTAACTGTCGCCCCACTCCATCGACCAGGCAAATCGGGCAGCCAAATGAGCTTTCCTTGAAGTTCCTTGTGAACCGGAATATCGGTGCTCACAACATCAGCCAGACACTCCTTGAGCGTTTTCGGGAGCGTGCCCGGCTTGTCCCCGTTGATCTTCATTAGCCGGCTGACAATCTTTGGCTCGAAGCAGAATTGAACCCAAAGGAGATATCCGATGTATTGGTTCATGGCAGATTCGCCTTTGCCTTTGAACATATCGGCATTGGGAAAAGTTTGGGCGGCTTTGAACATTAGCGGGCGCGCTTTCTCCCGCACCCACGCTTGGCACTCGGCTTGGCTCACGCCCATCATCTGTTCCGGATCATAGTCCTTTCTAACGCACAATTCGGACAGAAAGAGCTTTTCGCCAAGAAATCCGTTCGCCCAGTACTCGGGATAGTCGTATCCGCCGACCGCTGGGAGCGTGGCATGTCCGTACTCATGCGCCACTTCTCGTAGCTGTTCCATCTTCTCCTTGAACGTAGGAAGATCATAAATGTAGATCGTGTTAACCTTACTTGAGCCGCCTCCCGGAGCTTGGGGGTCTTCATCGAAGAGGTGTTCGCCTCCGGCTTGTCCTGCCCAGCAAAGGTAGACATCGACGCAGCTCTTGGCGTAGTCGGGCTTATGGTCGATCTTCAGTTCATCGTAGTTGAAAGCCCAGAGCCGGAGCAGAGTTCGGGTGACCAATGGTGACAGCTCGGCGTGAACCTTGCGGTCTTGGGCAAAAACCCTAAAGCGAAGTTGTGGTTCAGGGGTGCTACTCCATGCATGGGCGAACCCCTCGGTCATCCATTCAAACTCGAAAGGTATGTTCTTGTCGGTGAACTTAAGTGGTGACTTTTTGACCGGATTCAGCGCCATCTCAAAAGGCCGCACCTCGGTCTTCGGGGTGTCCATCAGGGACAGGGCTAGGGCGGCGGCGATCATGTCTTTTCGGCGAAAAGGCGCAGACCCTCGAGGGTCAGCATAGGGTTATACGCATCGATCCCGTCGCAAAGTTCAGTGAAAATCTCTCCCAAACCGCCGGTGGCGATAACCAACGGTTTTCCCTGAAGCTCGGACGAAATTCGGCCGATGAGTTCGTTTATCGCACCGGCATACCCAAACATAACGCCGCTTGCGATGCTGTGGCTGGTCGTCTTCCCGATCGCCTTTTCGGGAGCTTTGAGGTCAATGGCAGGTAACTTCGCGGTGTTCTTCACAAGCGCGCTGAGGCTGGTCAGAGGGCCAGCGAGAATCGCACCGCCAACGTAGACGTTTTTGCTGTCAATAACATCAAAGGTTGTTGCAGTTCCAAAATCCACCACGATCATCGGCCCGTTTTGAATGGCAAGCGCTCCAAGTGCGTTAGCAATCCGGTCGGCTCCCACGCTGGATTTTGGCTCATAATCAACCGCCACACCGTGGTTCGCGCTCCCCGTGAGGAACTGCAGTTCCTTGCCGAAGTATTTCTGGCAGAGCAGCTTCAGCGTTCGGTCAATCCCTGGAACGACGCTAGCACACACCACCTTATCGGTCTCAAACTCGTAGTCCGCAACTTCAAACATCGACTTAAGCCAAGCAGCAAGTTCGTCCTCGGTGGACTCAATGTCGGTTCGGTGTCGCCAAGTATCCACCCAGCGGTTGCCGTCGTGCAGTCCGAAGACTGTATGGCTGTTACCGACATCAATCGCCAAGAGCATGAGTCAAATCTACCCGGCTGTATATCTTGCCGCCTGCTTCTTTGGTGATCGCACCAACAACACTCGCCGCAACCAGGTCGCGAAGGTCGTAACTATCGGCCTCCACCATAACCCGCACAATTGGCTGAGTTCCGCTCGCTCGAACGTTGATGCGACCGTGACCAGCAAGATCCTTACTGGCGTTCTCAAGGGCAGTCATCACTAGCTCCCCATCGTTCCAGGTAGAACGATCCGCGACTTCCATGTTGACCAGGAGCTGGGGCCAAGGCTCGTAGGCATCGTAATAGCTTGTCGCATCCCGGCCTGATTCCTTAAAGACCTTTAGAAGCTCCAGACAGGTGATGAGGCCGTCCCCAGTTGGGCCGTGGTTTGGGAAGATGATGTGGCCGCTTTGCTCGCCACCGATCAGCGCGCCAGTTTCGGCGATCTTTTGAGCGACGTACTTATCCCCAACTGGGGTTCTCTCGACGTGGATGCCATTGAGGGCCATGTAGTGCTCGAATCCGCCGTTAGACATCACGGTTCCGATGACCGTGGCTGGTTGCAACCTGCCTTGGGCTTGTGCGTGCTCGGCCCAGATTCCAATCGTTCGGTCGCCATTGATGAGGCGGCCCTGGCCATCCGAAAACACAGCGCGATCTGCATCGCCGTCAAAGGCGACGCCGACTATGCTGCCGCTCTTCTTGGTGAGTTCTTGGACGACTTCTGGCTTCGTGGCTCCGCCGAATTCGTTGATGTTCACCCCGTCTGGAGCATCGCCACAGACGACGATCTCAGCTCCTAGGCGTCGAAGCACTTCTGGCCCTAGGGCGTATGCGGCCCCGTGCGAACCATCGACAGCGACTTTCATTCCGTCAAGCCCTCCTGGAATCAGGCCGACTAGCATGTCAGCATAGGCACCCAACAACTCCGGAGCCTGGGAGAACGCACCAACTCCACCAGCAACTGGGCGCTCGAAGGTCTCCTCCATCAGCTGCTCAATCCGCAATTCAACATCGTCCCGGAGTTTGCAGCCGTCGTGCCCAACGAGTTTGATCCCGTTGTCAGGGAAGGGATTGTGGGACGCCGAAATGATAATCCCCATTCCAAAATCGCCAGTCCGAGCCGCGAACGAAACGGCAGGAGTTGGTGCTACACCCACGGCGACCACATCGACTCCTGCAGCATTGAATCCTGCGGCCAGGGCCATTCCGAGCATGGGACCTGACTTGCGCGTGTCCCTGCCAATCACGACTCTACGGGTTTCGCCGGTTTCGATGAGATAGCGGCCTGCCGCCATTCCCAGGTTCAGTGCGATCTCGGCTGTCAGCTTCTGGTTGGCAACTCCGCGAATTCCGTCGGTGCCGAAGAATTTACGGCTCATGGCTTCACCGAAACGCGAACCGTTGCCGGACGGATGACCTTGTCACCCATCCGATAGCCGGTCGCAACTTCTTCAACAACGGTGTCTGCTTCGTACTCGTCCGTTGCAACCGTGCCGATTGCTTCATGAATGTTGGCATCGAACGGCTGGCCTACCGAGACCATCGCCTGAACTCCTTGCTGTTCGAGAATGAAGCGAAGTTGCTTGTCAATGGCTTTGACTCCAGTCAGGAGAGACTCCATCGATCCGCCATTTTCAGCGGCCCCGACGGCTCGTGAGAAGTTGTCGAGAGCGGGCAGAAGGGTCATGACCAGGGATTCTGTTGCGTACTGCCGCACCATCGCTTGCTCGGCCTGCTGGCGCTTCTTGTAATTCTGAAAGTCCGCCATTGTGCGAACAAGCTGATCCTGAATCTGGTCGCGCTCTTCGGTGAGCTTGGCGACGGCTTCTGAGATCGCGTTCAAATCGCCTTCAACTTGCTCGGCAGATTGTTCGTCGGTAAGTTTCTCTTGAACCTGTGGCTCGTCCATTTTGAGTTCAAGTTTACCTTGGGAGAGTTAATCTCTACGGTGCAAAAGCATAGTGAAGTCCCTTGGGGTTGCGTTATCGTCTCGCTGATCCCGGGCGAACTCGAGCGCGTCAAAGATCATTTTTTTGAAGATGGACAAGTCTTCCTCAGAAAGGCAGATCACCGTTCTCAAGATCTGTGCATTTTCAGAGTCATGCGCATGGGACTCGAAGTTTCGCATCACCCGGCGAAGCGTTGCAGAGATCGACTTTAAGACGAGGTGTTCGATGTCCGGCTGCCCTTCAGGAAATCGGTAGGACAATGCAGTCGCAGCAAAGACGTTCTCAGGTCGCTTAGTGGCAGCTCTTCGCTCGACGACTTCAACGAGTTCGACCTTTAAGAGTTCGTTCAGGTGGAAGTAAATGGTTTGGGCAGACATTCCCATGCTGGTGCTCAGCTCACGAGCCGAAACTCGTCCCTTGGACTTGAGAGTCTCGAACACGTCGGCTCGTACCGGCGAAGCCAGGCACTTGAGCTGTTCTTCCGAAAGCACGACTTCACTTTTCATATTTATTCAAATTATATCAACTTTTTGAATTATAATTACCTCAAGGTTTGTAGCCTCGTTTTGGGGCTAGGAAAGTTATGCGAATCATCAAGTCCCTTCTTGGTCTATTTCTGGTCGTCGGAGTCGTCTCTGCCTGTCGTGCCCCGGTCGCGGAGGGATCGCTGCTCGAGGAAGTGATCCAAGTGATGAACTCGAAAGATCAAGCAACGATTGAAAAGTTCCTTCAGTCGAAAGCAGACTCCTCCGTTCCGCTCGTGGATCGGGTGAAGGGCATGATGATGATCGCTGAGCGCGGGGCGCCGTTCACCTTAAAGCGGGTCGTTTCTGAGTCCGGGGGACAACTGAAGGCACTAGTCTCAGACGCGCGAGGCTTGGAGCACGGATTCGTCTTAACCCTTTCACCAGGATCGACGGCGAAGATGGTGCGCCTCAACGTTGGCCCCCCGGAGATTCTTGAAGCGAAGCCTGTCAGGACTTACGCGGGGTGGAAGACATTGGCCGAGCTTTGCGAACTGGTTCGAGCTGACGCCAAGGCTCCTGCATTAGCCGTTGCCACTTCACGAGATGGAAAGATTGACATTGCGGTGGCTGGTACCCGGAGTCTAAACAATCGAGTCAAAGTGGGGCCTGATGAACCATGGAGCATTGGCTCAATAGGGAAGTCGCTCTGCACGACCGTGATTGGCAAATTGATCGAATCTGGAAAACTCAAGTGGGAAACCAAACTCGGTGAAGTGTTGCCAGATGTTCCGATGCAGCCTGCATATCGAGAGGTCACCGTCGAACAACTGATGCAAAATCGTAGCGGAGTTCCATCTGATCTGCGCTTCGACAGGGAGACCGTGGACAGGATGATCGGGGGAGAGACAGAACCAACCAAGGTGAGGCTTCTGTACGCGAAGGATCTACTCAATCGGCAGCCAACGAGCACACCGGGCACGGCCTTTGAGTATTCGAATGGCGGTTTTGCGATCTTAGGGGTAATCGCTGAGAAGGTGACAGGCGTTGCCTACGAAAAACTAGTCAAGACGTACGTCTTCAATTCTCTCAAGTTGAAGAGTAGTTTTACAAACACGGATACCCTGCCAAAGAGCCGTCCGAGCGGGCACATGATGACACCTAACGGGTTAGAAGAGGCTAATTTCTTCGGAGTTCTCGACGTCATGACAGCTTCAGCCGGCGGAGGGATGTTCATGTCAGTCGGGGACTTAGCTCGTTACGGTCAGGCTCACTTGGATGGTTTGAAAGGGAAAGGCGGCCTGTTAAAGCCGGAGACGATCAAACGTCTACACAAGGGGTTGCCCGATGGGACTGGCCGCGGCTACGCATGTGGTTGGGGGATTGAGACAGTTCCCGGCATCGGGTTGATGCATGGCCACAACGGCTCGAACGGAACCATGGAAGCCCAACTATCTCTTTTCCCTGAGAAGGGAATGGTGGTTGTTTCGGTTATGAACGTTGGGAGCCCAATGCGTCCAGCTCCCCCGTTAAGCGCGGTGCTGGCGGTGGCCGCGAAAAACTAGGGATTCAAAAACAACCCCCGATGAGCTTTGCTACATCGGGGGAAGGGTTTACTCCAAAGCTCAGAGAAGCTTCTTGACAGTGGCCTCGAAATCGGCGTCTGCGCCCGGACCGTAGCCGGTCTTCACTGCGGCGACCTTTCCGGTCTTGTCAACGAAGATGAACAAAGGAATTCCCTCTACACCAAGCTTTCCGGCAAGTGCGTCGTTACCCTTCGTGAAGGTGTAACTGTACTTGTGCTTCTTCGGATAGGCAAGTGCCTCTTTCATCGACTTCGGGTCTTCGCCCATGTTTGCGCCAATGACCTTCAGCCCCTTTGCCCCGTAAGTTGCGTGGAGCTTTTGCATCAAAGGTGAAGCTGCCTTGCAGGGTCCGCACCAAGTTGCCCAGAAGTCCAAGATGTAGGGCTTGCCTTTGAGGGACGCGCTGGTAACCTTTTGTCCCCCGAACGTTGTCATTGTAAATGCCGGCATCGTCTTGCCCTGCAGAGTCTCGGGCCCACCCTTGGCGAAAACCATGGAGGAGACAACAACGGCAGCAAGAACGAACCAACGAGTTTGTTTCATGTTCATAAGTCTATTCTTTAATGACGCCGAGAGTTCCCGATTGCTTCATAATCGGTGGGATGAAGGGCATGAGGGTGGGCATTTTGGTCGCACTACTGTTGTGCCTCCCGATTTTGCTCGCAAGGGCAACATCGCCCGGACTGCTCAACGACTCAGATACCAAGTTTCTGTTGATGAAGCTAGGCGAGTACAACAATCCTCTGCGGTGGTTCACACATGATTGGCCGTTGGAGAACCACTTCTACCGTCCGATTTCAACTCTGGTCTTCGAGTTGGATTGGCGGCTACATCCCGGCGATGCTGCCGCGTTTGGACTCACGAATGCGATTCTGTGTTGCTTCTGCGCTTTGGGAGTCTTCTGGCTGGCGTGGGAGCTCACTCAATCCATTCCAAAGGCGATTGCAACCCAGGCATTGTTTGTCTGGTGGACATTGGGGAGAGTTCTACCGTTCCTGGAGTTTGTGGCTCCGGTTGTTCTCGGTCTGATATTGATCCGCTTCTTTACCGAACGACGTTTTAGGTGGGATCAAGTTCTTGTCGCATTTTCGGCCCTCTTTATCACCTCGCTTCTGGTAGAGATTGATTCGAAGTTTTCAAGCGACACCCTCCGCTGGCTCCCCGGTCGAACCGCTACGACAATGACGGTTTTTTGCCTCGTTGCGTTGGCTTCATATATTCGATTTGAACGCCTCGGTGCAACTAGAAACGCCGAGCCTGCGCCATCCTCTACGGACGTCCCTGCAACCCGCTCTTCCGTTCAGCGAGGCTTTGAGCCTCACGGAGCTTGGGGATGGTTTGGGCTGTCGATTGCGTCCGCGGTTTTAGCGATGGGGTCTTACGAGCAAGCGGTAATGTTCCCGTTCGTTGTCTTCGGCCTGGGATTCTGGCTCAGAACTCAAGGTGTTCAGGCTCGTTTTGCGCTGCAAACGATGTTCTGGCTGGTTCTGTTTGGCTACATTATGGTTCGCGTCCAGTTCATCCCGATCCGGCCGAGCGGTTACCAATCGCAGCAGTTCCGCTCCGGACCTGGGGTGTTGATGTCTGTCGCAGATTACGTTCTTCCGGGGGCATTATCATTCCACAACGTCTGGATTTCACTTTCCTCTGGGTTATTGATTCTGCTGACTCCCGGCATCTGGCTCAGTGCGGCGAACGGGTTGGCAAACCTCGCCTTTTGGGCGAGGCTCAAGGCGGCGGGGAAACCGCTCATGATCTTGGTCGGATGCGCAGCCGTCGCCTATCTGCCGATGGCATTCCTGCACCAGTTCGGTCACTACCACTACTGGCCGGGCGCATTCATGGCCCTCTTTGCGGTGTTGGCCTGCGAGCAGTTTTGGAAGGTTCTGGTTACCGCAGTGTCGCCCCAAGCTTTGCAAGCTCCGCCACGATCAAGTCGCGCACCTGGTTCCCTTCCTCATCTGTAAAGTTCTCACCGTGCTTACGGAACTGGAGTCCGATTCCGAGGGAGTGTTTGCCTTCCGGAATGCCGGCGCCTTCGAAGACGTCGAAGAGCCAGTGCTTCTCCAGCAGTTCGCCTCCCGCTGCCCGGATTGCACTTTCAAGTTCCCTGAACGACGTCGACTTGTCGACGAGCACAGCGATATCCCGCCGCGTCGCCGGATTACGGCTAATGCTCTTGATGTTTAATCGAGGCGTAACGCTGTCGATCAACCAATCGAGAGCGAGCTCGGCTAATATTGTCGTCTGTTCTAGTCCAGTTTCCTTGGCTGCCTGGGGATGAATTTGCGCTAGCGTTCCCACATGGGTTTCGCCGACATAAATAGCCGCCGTTCGGGTCGGGTGGAACCGCTGATCCTCACCCGGATCAAACGATTTCAATACGAGCTGATCCGAAACTCCGAGGGAAACGAAGGCATCGTCAAGAATCGACTTGGCACTAAAGAAGTCCGCTTGTGGCACCTTCTCGCCCTGACGCTGAGGCGGAACCAGATTCCCCTGGATTAAGATCGCCGCATAAAGCGTCTCGCCAAACTGACCTTCGTGCTGGTAGAACACTTTTCCCATCTCGAACAGATGGAGATCTTTTCCGCCGTTTCTGCGAGCCGCGTCCGCCAGGCAGGGAAGCAGGGAGGATCGGAGAGTATCGTGCTCTGGGGAAGCCGGCTGGCGAGGAGCGACCCGTTCGCAGGGCTCGTCAAGCGGGTGGACCGAGCGCAGCGAGTGGGAGATGATCTGAGTGAGTCCACTTCGCAACAAAGACTCTCGGAAGCGGTCTTTGACCAATTCCTTGCCGCGCGATCCGCCGATTGGCGTGCTTCCGAAAGGAAGAGCTTCCGGAATACGATCGTAGCCGTGAACCCGCCCAAGTTCTTCAACCAGATCTTCTTCGCGGATGATGTCGGGCCGCCACGAAGGCGGCGTGACTTTGAGATCATCTCCGACTCGCTGAATGCTCATTCCCAGGCGTGAAAGGTAGTTCTCTGCTTGATCCGGGGTGATTTCCATTCCGAGAAGCATCGAAGCTCGGCCGACTCGCAAAGTCACCTTTTCAGGTGTCGGTGGTTGAGGATACAGGTCAAGGATTTCCGAAACCTGGACGCTAGGTTGGACCTGCAAAAGCAGGTCAGTAAAGCGTCGGGTTGCGGCAGTGACGCCGTCCGGGTCAACTGAGCGCTCAAAACGGTACGAAGCCTCGGTGTTTAGCCCCAGCTGTTTCCGCGTCTTTCGAACGACTTTGTTGACGAAGTTCGCGCTTTCGAGCAAGAGCGAAGTGGTCGACTCCGTAACTTCGGTTTCCAGTCCTCCCATCACGCCTGGGACGCCAACTGGTTTGACGGCATCGCATATCATCATCTGACCGTCCAGGTCGTGCTCTTCGCCGTTCAGTGTGGTGAGGTTTTCGCCTGGCTTTGCATGCCGAACAACGAGACGACCCTCGGCGAGCCTGGTTCGGTCGAAGGCGTGAAGCGGCTGACCAAGCTCAAGCATCACGTAGTTCGTTAGGTCAACCAGTAGGGAAATTGGTCGCATTCCACAGGCGTCCAATCGTTTCTGCATCCAAGCCGGGCTTTCTGCTTTGGCGTTCACTCCCTCGAATCCGCAAACCGCGAACCGCCGGCAATCGGCCGAATCAATGGTCGCAGCGTTCCTAGGCAACGAACTTCCCGCTTCTCGCTTCCCGCTGTTTGCAAAACGCCCAGCCGCCTCGTCATACAACTCTGTTGGCTTAGAGTCAAGATCCTTCGCAAGAACCTCACGCGATAGGCCGAAGACAGAGAGTCCATCTCCGCGATTGGACATCACCTTGATGTCGAGCACGAATTCGTCGCCAACTTCTTCGATGCCCTCAAGCTCAAACCCCGCCATCGTCAGCAAATCGCCGATCTGATGAGCGTCGAGATTCGTCTCGACAAAGTCGCGGAGCATCGAATAGGGGAACTTCATGCGAAGCGCAGAGTTTACCGTGGCGGGTTAGCGTGCTCGAGCCCGCCGATCAGGGCTGTGCTAATCTCCCGCAATCTACAGAGCAGCCCGAACTCGCTTGAACGCTTCCAAAGCCTCTTCCAAGTCCGCCTGCGTGTGAGCCGCTGAGGGCATGGTTCGGATTCGAGCTTTGCCTCTTGCAACCGTCGGATACAAAATCGAGAGGGCATACACGCCTTCGTCCCACAGCATTCGCTCCATCCGCTGGGCGTCGCCTTCATCGCCCACGTAGACCGGGGTGATCGGGGTTTCGCTACCCATTGTGTCGAATCCTTCGGCAGCAAGCGCCTCTTTCCACCACTTAGTGTTTGCCCAAAGCCGTTCCATTGGTTCGGGATCGTTCTCCATGATCTCCAGTGCGGCGATCAAAGCAGCGGCGACCATCGGCGGGTGGCCTGTGCTGAATAAGTACGGTCTGCCCCGGTTGATGAGCCAGTCTTTCAGGTTCGCCGAACCAGCGATGTAGCCGCCCATAACGCCGAGTGCCTTCGAAAGGGTTCCGAGTTGGATATCCACTCGGCCGTAGAGGTCGAAGTGTGACGCGGTTCCGGCGCCATTCTTTCCGAGGACTCCGCTGGCGTGAGCGTCGTCAACCATGACGATGGCGTCGTACTGCTCGGCAAGCGCGACGATCTCCGGCAGCGGAGCGATGTCGCCGTCCATTGAGAAGACTCCGTCCGTAATGATCAGTTTCTTGGCGAACCCCTTTTCGTTCGCTTTCTTGAGGCACTCCTCAAGCTGGTTCATGTCCTTATGCCCGTAAACCCACCCTTCCGACTTTTTGTACGCCGCAGGCGAGAGGCGCACGCCGTCGATGATCGAGGCGTGATTAAGCTCATCACTGATGACAACGTCTTTATTCGTCAGAACTGCAGGAATGCAGCCGCTGTTTGCGGTGAAACCGCCTGTGAACACCAGAACTGCCTCGGTGTGCTTGAAGGCGGCAAGTCGCTCTTCGAGTTCTTGGTGCACGGTCATCGTTCCGCCGATCCAGCGAACGGCTCCGGCGCCAACACCCCACTTCTCGATGGCATCCAGAGCGGCTTGACGAACCTTCGGATGATTTGCCAGCCCAAGATAGTTATTGGATGCGAGGTTGATGACCTCTTTTCCGTTCATCTTGACTCGACCACCCGCCGGGCTCTCAAGAATCTTGGGGATCTTATAGAGGTTGTCGGTTTTGAGTTGGTCGAGCTGTTCGCCGAGCCAGGACTGGAAGCCAGAATTCATGCTCCCAGATTACCGTCTCGGACTATCTGGCTTCGGATTCGTCCAGAGTCTTCTGGCCTTCTTTGACGTTTGCCGAGGCTTGACCTGCGACGTCTTTAGCTCGGTCAGCTGAGCCAAATGTTGCTCGGGTTGCTTCGTTTGCGGCTTGGTCGCCGGCTCCGCAGCCTAGAGCCATAAGGCTAACGAGCACGAGGAATGCGCTTTTCACTCCCTGTTCTTTCCATATCTACTCCAGTTCTCCCAGCCAGTCGTTGAGGTTCTTTCGGAAGTGCTTGTGGGCTTTTCTCGGTTTACCGTCCACGTTTCGCAGTCCGAGCGAGCTCAGGTAGGCGCGGAATCGATCGTCTTTGATCTTATAATAGTACTCAAACACATCCACCATTTGGGTGGAGAAGTCGGCTTGGAGGAAGTAGCTGGCGAGTTTGATGTTCGGTCTCTTTTTGATCTCAGCGAATGCTGCGTCGACGAATGCGGCCTGGATATCTTCACTGCTCTTGTTGACTTCGGAGGCTGGGCAGCCAAACTCGGTGATGTAGAGCGGCTTACTGCCGGCGAAAGAATCTAGGGTTTTGAAGTGGCTCGGAACCTCGCTCATAGGTAGAACGGAGAAAGCCTGGTCGAGGGGGTAGTAAGTGGTCATGAAGATGTCCCACGGTTGCTGGAGCTGCCTGACCAGTTCGGGGTGTCGCTTGGCTCCGTCGTAGGTGGTGATGACACCAATAGGTGCGGTGATCCCGGCTCCGCGGAGCAGCGCACGGGAGGTCTTCATCATGTCGTTCCAGGCGGGTAGTTCGTCTTTGTGCTCGTTGAAGTACACATCAACTTCGTTTCCAAGTGCCAAAGACTTGATGTTCTTGGGTAGGACTTTGACAACCTTGAGCAGTGCCTCTTCCCAGCGTTGTTGCGTCTGAGCGTTCCCGAGCGGGAGGGTCCCCAGATCGGGTGGCATCGACTTTGTGCTCGTGTTGATGGCGGTGAACGTGACGTGAATATCTGCTCCGATAAACTTGGCGAGTCCAAGCTGATCTTGAACCATTTTTAGGTTAAAAGGCTCTTGGTTTTCCAGGTCTTGCCACTTGATACTAATATTGATCTGAGGAACGCCAAGGCGGATCTGCTCGCGGAGCGCACCAAGGAAGGCTTCTTCGCCTTGGCCGTTACCAATTCCGACGGCGAGGCCGATGGGACAGAATTTTGGCGACTGTTGTTTGCCCAGCAGGATAGAAGCGACGGCGACGGCGGTAGTAAACATGATGGTGCTACTCAGTATCCCTTTCCGACGTTTCAGGGTGGGTCTTTGGTAGGGTCAAGTTCTTTGATAATCTGCATCCCGGTTGGGGTGAATCGTGTAGATTGAATTGAAGGTAGTTCGCATGGAAAAGTTTGGACAGGAAATGGGCAGTGTCCGGGTTCCAGCGGGGGAGCTTCGGGAGTTGTTGTCCCGGTTGGCTTCATCGGATGGCGTAATGGACTCGGAGCAGCCGACTCTGCGCGATGTTGCTGAGGTCAGCGGACGATCCGTCGGTGAAGTCGCGGCGGCTTTGACTGCGATTCGAGGATCGCAAGTGGTTGCTCCGGCGCGGCAGGTTGCGAGCCGACCGCAGATCACGATGGCGATTGTTGGTGCGCTGGCACTGATGTTTGTCTTGCTGGGCGTACTGCTGTACTCGGGCGCATCCGCCCCACGGGCACCCGAGAGAATCGCGGCTCCCGCCGCCGCAAGTCCGGAGTCGTGGCCGGCCCCTCCGAATGATGTTGTGCCTTCAAGGTGAGTTTTAGACTCCGCCGACCCCGCGCTTGCCCAAGGCCAATCCCCACCCAAAGTCGGAGGGAAGGCTCCGCATTCGCTACGCCTTCCATCCAACTTTGGGACCCGTGCCCTACGCGGCGGAGCCGCGGTGTTTTGTTGGTTGCTACAGGACTTCGGGGTCGCGGTCCGGTTAGCAGCATCCGGGGGTTAAGACTCGGTGTCGGCTGGTTTTGAATCCTCACTAGCGATTGAGTTTTCAGTTTGCAGTGCCAGCTCCGCCTCCTCGGCGTCAGTTTGCTCGGATGCGTCGGCACTTTGCACGGAGAGATCGCGTTCGATTTCGGAGTCGATCCACTGCTGGCCGTGCTGAGCTTCGGGGAGGGCGGGATTGATTCGGGCCGCTTCCTGATACTGCAGCTTAGCAAGCTGCCGGAGCACTGATCTCTTTGCGGGATCTTCGACAAGGCGGGCTTGCATGCCAAAGCAGTTGCCACGAGCGATGTGGTGCCAGGGACGTAGAGTTTGACCGGCTCCGTACTTCTTTGCGATATTGAGGAGTTCGTGGCATCGTTCGTAATAACCCTTCTCTCCGGCTTCAGCTCCCAGGCCGGCATATTGGTCGCCAATAGTTTGGCTTGACCGATCGTTCGGGTTCATCCGGACAATCCTGGCGAGGGCGTCGAGTTTTGCGACTTTTGCCTCGAAATCGGTATCGACGGGCGTTGTCTCGGGTTCGATTTACTCCGGCTCCTTCCTGGATTTGAATTCTACTTTCGAGAGCCACTTTAGGAAACACTCGTAGTCGTCTCGCGTACGCCAGCCCTCGTCGGCAATGACCTTTTTGCGATCCTTTGCTATGGTGAGGAGTCGCTTGCGGGATGGAAATCGGGGGTCGGCGGAGTAGTTTTGGATCAGGTATTCCAGAACCTCATCGGCTCCGTCGACCTCTGCGGGCTCGAGATATGCTGCGGCTTCGGCAGCATCAACGCCTTTAAGAACGGATCCGAGGCAACCACCAGAAACGTGGAGGTCGCGTCTTTTGAACGGATCGCCACCGAGACGAATCATGAGTTTAAGGACATCAATGTTATGCCGAAGCGCAGCGTATTGGACAAGGCTGGAGCTTGGTGAAGTGATCGCATAGGTTAAATCAATCTGCCTTGAGAGTGTTATCAGAGCCCGGTAGCCCCCTTCTCTGTTAAAGCAAATGATCTGAAAGCAGTCTTCATCGGGCACCGCACCCGCCTTGACGAGGGCTTCAATGACGCGTTCGTCAGCGTGGAACACGCACTCAATGGTCAGCAACCGCGTCAGCTCGCTCCGAGTTAGTTCTCGGCAGAGTAGCCCGATGAGGTGGACAAGCGCCTCTCGACGGTCAGTCTTCCGCTTTAACTGGACTTGTGAGATTGTCTCGTTCTTTGATTCTTGAGCCAGGGACTTGAACTCGGTCGACCACTTTTCGCCACAGAGTTCGCCGAGGGACAATGTGACGAACGCAGAGAGAGGCTCGTCTTGTCGCACGGCTGGAGTTGCCGCTTGGCCACTCATCAGCAACGACGCGACGCATAGGCCGGCTACCAGGCGTCGCGCATGTGGCTTCATCGTGTTGATATTATCCGCGATTTTGATGCAAGCCTCCGGGCGAGTCCAAGGCCAATCCCCTCCCAAAGTCGGACGGAAGGCTCCGCACTCGCTGCGCCTTCCCTCTGACTTTGGGACCCGTGCCCTGCGACGCGGGGCGGCCTGTCGGGTGGAGAGCCTTCATGCGGTAAAGTTCTGGGATGGTTGGGGCGATTGCTTGGGGGGCGATTTTGCAGGGTTCCGGGAGTCCTCAGGGCATTTCGGCGGGGAAGTTTGAGGGGCCGATTGTTAAGCGGGCTTCGTTGCAGTACCTGGTTTCGGTTCCGGAGGATTATGAGACCGCGCGGGGGAAGCGGTATCCGTTGTTGCTGTTTTTGCACGGGTCGGGCGAGCGGGGGACGAACCTTGAGCTTTTGAAGGTTCATGGGCCGATGAAGCTGGCGGCGGCGGGGAAGAAATTTCCGTTTATTGTGGTTGCTCCGCAGTGTCCGGAGCGGCGGAGCTGGGATGCGGATGAGCTGATTGGGTTGTTGAACGACCTCGAGAAGAAGTTTCGGGTGGATCGGTCAAGGGAGTATTTGACCGGGATTAGCATGGGCGGGTACGGGACTTGGGCTTTGGTTGCGGCTCAGCCGAAGCGGTTTGCGGCGATTGCTCCGATTTGTGGAGGCGGGGACCCTGGTTCGGCGGCTTCTTTTGCCAAGGTTCCAACTTGGGTTGTGCACGGGGACAAGGATCCGGCGGTTCCGTTTACGCAGAGTGTGGCGATGGTGGACGCGATGAAGGCGGCGGGGGCATCACCGATCTTCACGCAGGTTGTGGGCGGGACCCACGACGTTTGGACGGAGTTCTATTTGAAAGACGAATTTTATGAGTGGTTGCTGAAGTTTCGGCGGCGGTGAGGACGTTTTAGAGATTTTCGTTTAGGAAGGACTCGATGTGTTCGAGGAGGGTTTTGCCTTCGATCCGGGTGCCGAGCGCTATGCTGTGGCCGCTTTCGTTGGCCAGGAGTTTGTGTTTGATGCCTTCGGACTTTGCTCGGTTGACGAGATTGGTTGCGTGGCTGAAGGCGACGGTTCGGTCGTTGCGTCCGTGGATGATGAGGAGGGGGGCTTCGCCGCGTTTCATGTCGGATTCTTTGCCGTACATTCCGCCCCAGAGATCGATGACGGCTTTGACGGGCGTATTGCGGGAGTAGGTGGTGAAAAGGGTTGTGATAGCTCCTGCCGAGCCGCCGCCCATGGCGATGCGCTTGGGGTCCCCGCCGTATTTGGCAGCGTTGGCCACGGACCAGTTGTAGGCGGCGGAGGCGTCGTCGACGGCAGCATCGATGGCGGTTTGGATGGATCCACCGACGTCATTTTGGAGCCGATAGTTGATGTCAAAACAGGTGTAGCCACGTTGGGAGAGGTATTGGCAGAGCTCGCCGGTGTTTCCGCCTTTGTTGCCTCCGGTGAATCCGCCGCCGTGGATGGCGATGAAGACTCGGCCAGTCGGTTTGGCGGCGCGGTAGGCGTCGAGTTGCAGGGATTTTCCGTTGATTGTTCGGTAGACAATGTCGCGATCGACTTGTTGTGCGAGGATGATGGCGGCGACAAGTGCCATGTCGGGAGGTTATCACGACGTATGCGGTTGGCGCAAGGGACTTTTTATCGAGCCTAACCGTCTTAACCTTGCCTGCCAATAATGCTAGGTACGACGTAGGGTGGCGAGGTAACCTTTGGGGAAGCGGGGAACCCTCAGCTTTCAGCCTTCAGCAAGACTGATGGCCGACCGCTGAGGGCTAAAAGCTCCATCGAAGGAACTCGAATAAACACCGGGCGTCTGACGTAGTAGTAGGGACGGCGAACCAAAGAATGGTGAGCCAAAGGAAACAACAAGCATATGTGGCAAAGATTTACAGAACGAGCGCGAAAGGTCGTGTTCTACGCCCAGGAAGAGGCGCAGAAGTTCGGTGAGGGGTACGTCTCCACCGAGCATTTGCTACTCGGTCTTGTGCGGGAGAGCGACAGTGTTGCGGCACGGGTACTCGACAAGCTTGGTGTTTCACTCAACCGCGTACGCGCGGAGGTTGAAAAGCAGCTGCCGAGGGGCGATGCGAGGCCGAATCAGGACATGACCCTGACGCCTCGTGCCAAGCGGGTCATTGACCTCGCTTATGACGAAGCACGCAACCTGAATAACAACTATATTGGAACTGAGCACCTGCTCCTTGGTCTGATTCGCGAAGGCGACGGGCTGGCGGGTCGGGTTCTTGCGAAGCTCGGGGTTGAACTTGAGAAGGCTCGGCGAGAAGTGATGGGGTTGCAAGACAACGACACGTCGTCGAAGCCGACCAGCGGTTCGGCGTCATCGTCTTCTTCGTCCTCGTCGCGCTCTTCATCTTCTTCGTCTTCCGGCGGCGCTAAGACGGCTACCCTGGATGAGTTTGGTCGGGACTTGACTGAACTGGCTCGCGAGGGTCGGCTTGACCCGGTTGTCGGGCGGCAGAACGAGATCGAGCGCGTGATGCAGATTTTGTGTCGACGCACCAAGAACAATCCTTGCCTTATTGGTGAGCCGGGCGTTGGTAAGACTGCCATCGCTGAGGGGCTTGCGGCGCGGATTGTGAACGGCGATATTCCGGACATTCTGAAAGATAAGCGAATTGTCTCGTTGGACCTCGCGGCTTTGGTCGCGGGCACCAAGTATCGTGGTGAATTCGAAGAGCGAATGAAGAAGGTAATGGAAGAGGTTCGGCGAGCCGATGGCGCGGTGATCCTTTTCATCGACGAACTTCACACGCTGGTTGGCGCGGGAGCTGCAGAAGGTGCGATTGACGCCAGCAACATCATGAAGCCGGCTTTGGCGCGCGGCGAGCTGCAGTGCATCGGCGCGACGACCCAGGACGAGTTCCGAAAGTACATCGAAAAGGATGCGGCTTTGGAGCGACGGTTCCAGTCGGTTAAGGTCAAAGAGCCATCTGAGGAAGAGGCGATTGAGATTTTGAAGGGGCTGCGCGAGCGGTACGAGGCTCACCACCAGGTAGAGATCACGGACGACGCGATTGTCGCTTCAGTTCAGCTATCTCAGCGCTACATCTCGGATCGGACGCTGCCGGATAAGGCGATTGACTTGGTTGACGAGGCCGCTTCGCGGGTTCGTTTGCATCAGAGTTTGCCGCCGAAGGATGTTCGAGATGATCGGGTTCGTCTCAATAAGATTGTGACGGAGATCGAGCACCTAGAGAAGCGTTCGACGGAGACGGAGAAGCTTGATAAGCTCGTCGCCGAGAAGGAGGCATTGGAGCTTTCGGTTAAGGAGCGCGAAGAGGCTTGGGAAGCTGAAGAAAAGATTGAGCCGATTGTGAATGAGGCGGAGATCGCAGGAATTGTGACTTCGTGGACCGGTATTCCGGTGACCAAGATTGTGGCGACTGAGAGTCAGAAGCTGCTTGCAATGGAGGATGACCTCCATAAGCGAATCATTGGTCAGCACGACGCGGTTGTTGCGGTGAGCCGGGCAATTCGACGTTCGCGAAGTGGTCTTAAGGATCCGAAGCGACCGATGGGTAGCTTCATCTTCATGGGACCAACCGGCATCGGTAAGACCGAGCTTGCGAAGGCTTTGGCGGCCTACCTCTACGATAAGGAATCGAACATGGTTCGCATCGATATGAGCGAGTACATGGAGCGATTCTCGATCTCGCGATTGGTCGGTGCCCCTCCAGGATACGTAGGTTACGATGAGGGCGGTCAGCTTACTGAGGCCGTTCGGCGCAATCCTTATTGCGTGGTTCTTCTCGATGAGATCGAGAAGGCACACCCGGAGGTCTTCAACTTGCTTCTGCAGGTGCTTGAGGATGGTCAGTTGACGGATAGCCAAGGGCGAACCGTTGACTTCCGAAACACCTTGATCGTCATGACGTCGAACGTCGGCGTTAAGCCAATCGAGCTCGATAAGGCGCTTGGTTTCCGAGACACACGACAGGATGTCAACGATCCGAAGACCTATGAGGCGATGAAGAACAAGATGCTGGATGAGATGAAGAAGACCTTCCGGCCCGAGTTCCTCAACCGTGTTGACGAGATCATCGTGTTCCACCACTTGAAGAAGGAAGAGATCCTCCAGATTGCGGACCTCTACATGAAGCGAGTGAACGAGCAAGCGGCCGCGATGGGAATCACTCTGGAGCTGAGCGAGGCGGTGAAGAACCTTCTCGTGGAGCAAGGCTACGACCCAAATATGGGTGCGCGGCCTCTGCGACGGGCCGTTCAGCGGTTCATCGAAGATCCTCTTTCGGAAGAGATGCTGCTGGGCCGGTTTGCCGAGGGTGACCACATTCT
Organism: Armatimonadota bacterium; assembly: GCA_037138755.1. Taxonomy (NCBI): domain Bacteria; kingdom Bacillati; phylum Armatimonadota; species Armatimonadota bacterium. Next base: position 1,975,840 of record JBAXHT010000001.1, read on the forward strand.
GGCCGACGTCGAAGAAGACGGCAAGATCGTGTTCGTCAAGGTTGAACCAGAAGGGAAGAAGAAGAAGAAGGAACTGGTCGGACAGTAAACTATCACTTCTCAGCCCTCAGCCCCCAGTTTTTGCTGGGGGCTCTTTTGTATGTCTGAAGGTAGTCTTTGCGAAGGACATCAAAAATGCAGCTCGCTTCAGATTCTCCCGGTTCCGAGAAGCTCAGAAAGTGGCTAGTTGCGTTTCTTTGTCTCGTTTTTGGCTTATCGATTATTGCTGCAATTTTGATGCCGGCTGAAAATCAAATCATGGGAGACGGCAAGCAGTACTTCGCCCAAACTAGGTCTCTTGTATTTGACCACGACATGGACATCAAGAATGACTTGATTGACTCCGGTGTTGAGCCGACGCTTAAGCCGAACGGAATGGCAAAAATCTCCTTTGCCTGCGGTGCACCGTTACTATGGATTCCGGGGTTTTATCTGTCTGACTTAGCCGCGAAAAAGTTCGATCCCTCTGCTGCAACTGGGCTCAGTAAGTGGTACACAGTTCCCGCCAGGATTGCAAGTTCGGCCGTCGGAGTGATTGCTTTTTTCCTTGCCTTCTTAGTGCTCCGGTCGAGAGTGTCTGAGAGAGTCGCTGCGCTATCAGTCGCAACGATTGCATTAGCTGGAAATCAACTAGAGTCCATCATACTGGATCCTGCAAATTCTCATACGATGTCAATGTTTGCCACATCGTTGTTCCTTTACGTTTTGCTGATAGGCAAGTTTCGAAATGACCACACCCGATTTGCGGCTATCGGTCTAACGATCGGTCTTTGCTTCCTGGCGCGTTGGCAGGAAGTGTTCTTTATAGTGGTTCCCATTGCCGAGCTCGGAGCGAATGTTATCCGAAAGAAACTCAACGTCCTTAGCGGGATTAAGTTGGCGAGCATCATGGTTACAGCAATGCTTATAGTCAGCTTCCCTCAACTCAAGATTTTTGACGTTGTTCAAGGAAGCTACTTCAAGAGTCCTCAGGGTTCGGACTTCCTGTTTTTTACTGACCCGAAAATGCTCCAAGTCCTGTTTAGTCCCTATCATGGACTGTTCCTGTGGCATCCAATTTTCTTCGTTAGCTTGCTTGGGCTTCCGATCCTATTCCGAAAGGATCGATTGTTCTGTTGCTCTCTGATCATCGTTTTCTTGATGCAGTTGTATCTGAATTCTGTCGTTCTGGACTGGAGCGGAACGGCCGGGTTCGGGCATCGTCGGTTTTTCGGGCAGTTCCCCGTCTTCGTCCTGCTTTTAGGGTTCGTTATCGAGAAGATGACGGCGAGAAACCTATGGGTTCTCGCCTCGATACTTTTTGTGCTTAACGTCTTCTCTTGGCTACAACTACGGCTCAGATACATCAGCACGTACAAGCCACCCACGGTCGCGGAGGCGACCTATGAGCGATTTCTGGTACCCGTCCGTGCTTTCCAACGAGTCAAGGCTTTTGGCTTAAGAGGCATTCGCATGGAAGAAGAATCTGATCCGAACTTCTCGCTCTACGACGTCCATCGAAGGTAGGTCTCTTCGCCGCTAAGATCGACAATAGGCTATGCGCTGCAGAGCCTATACTCTAAATGTGTCCGACTTGCAGGAATTGCTTATTGATGTTGTCAAGGGGATCCCTGCTGGGTCGGTAATGTCTTACGGAGACGTCGGGGCGATTATCGGCACCAGCGGACGCCAAGTCGGGCGGATGATGGCTCGGCTGGAGGGGAAGGAGGTGCCATGGTGGCGAGTTTGCAACGCCCGAGGGGAGTTTCCGATTAGTAAGCGGAATCCGATGTTTGAGAATGAGCAGCGGCAGCGGTTGGAGGAAGAGGGGGTTTCGTTTTTAGAGTCGGGGCGAGTGGATATGGCTCGGGCGCGCATGGTTTAGCCTTTTCCTCAACTCCTCACCTGTGAAATATACGAGCTTTGTACTGCTAATTGTGCCGGGTTCGAACCTGCAATGTGTACCAGCCAGTAAATGTATCGTAGTCTTGAGTCAGGGGTTCATCGGAGAATCCCCCGGAAAGCTATGAAAACTTTGATTGTAGGAGCATTTGCTCTCTTAGGCGTATCGGCATTTGGGCAGACAGTTCTGTCAGCGGCATCGACTCCGGGAGATGCAGTGACAGCGAACGGAGCGACCGGAACACTAGGATGGACGTACAATGACGTTCAGGCAGGAGCCACGGCGGGCATCAATACCATGTTTGCTCGGAACGGCAATGCTTCGATGGTTTAATAGTTCAACGGAAGCACCACAGCGAAGGCAGACATCCTGCAGCTCAATCCTAATGGATCAGGCGGATTCAATCCAATGGGTTCGCTCAGCAACCTAACGGCATGGGGTTACGAGAGCTACATGGACGGTTCATCGGCAGTTCAGTTCCACGCTTCGGCCCGACTCGTGCTTGCTGGAAACCTGTTCTCATTCAACCAACTCGTTTTTGATTCGGCATTCACATCCGCGAACACTTGGGAGCAGAATACGATTACCGATTCGAGCTTGGTTTGGTTGTCGCGAGCGGTCACGATCGGCGCAACGATCTATGGTGGCAACACGGGCACCCAGGCGATCCAGTCGAATCCTATGGCTCTCGGCACCCTGAAAGGCCTACTCGATAGTGGCGGAAACTCGACCGCAGTTTACGGCTTCAACATCGGTGCGGGCAGCGGAGTTAACGGAACCTGGACTGGCGCTGCGGACACCCTCAGCTACCGGTTTGGAACGGGACCAGTGCAGACGTACAACTTCGAAGCAGTTCCAGAGCCAGCTTCGATGGCGGCACTCGGAATGGGTGCATTGGCACTTCTTCGACGACGCAAGAAGAGCTGATCCTTCTCATTTGAGCACGAAATGCCCCTACTTGTATAGGGGCATTTTGGTTTGGTTACCGAGTCTCACTGAGCCTGGTTCCGCGCTTCGTTGGAACGTCGGCAGCAGCGGACTGATCGTCCCCTCTCAGAACGTGTAGCCGTTGCTTTGCAGAACGGACTTAATGGTTCCTTCCATTCCGCCGGCTTCGGCGTGAACGACCTTGCCTTCCCGATCAACCACGATCATGGTTGGGAATTGAGTCACTCCGGCCGCTTGAGTCAAGTTCGTCGTGTCAAAGACCGTCGAAACCGGGGTTCGGCGTCCTCGGAAATATTGATTCGCCGGCTGGCTTTCGGAGTTGACGGCGATGACGTTAAGCTTTGGACGCGACTTGCGAGCAAGATCCCCGAGGGCAATCATCGCATCATTTGAAGCCGCTTGGCTCGCTCTGGTGTAGACGACTACGGTTAGGATCGAATTGCTGAAACGTCCGGCGAGAGCCTTATCGGATCCCCCCTCAAGAACGATTCCCACCTTCGGAAGACCGCTTGTCACGAAGGGAACTTGTCGTTCGCCCGGCTTAGCAGAAAAGGTGAACAGATTGTTACCAAGTCTCGGTTCAAGAGTTACCTGCTTGAACACGCCTTTGTACTCGACTCCGCCGACGATCATGGTGAACCCGGAAGGTAGAGCCGTAGTCGGATTGAGATACCGCTTTGTCGATCCGAACTCCATTTGTACCGAATTAACACCTTCGAATTGCGTTACAACAGGAGAACCGGTGCCCGTGAATAACGCGACCGTGCGGTCTGCGATCGACTTGGACTGAACGATTGGTTCGAACGGGGTGAGGAGAGGGAACCCGGTTGATCGACTATCAAAGACTTGATAAGTCATCTTGGGGATGTCTCGAACGTACTTGTAGCGGCCGTCGAAGATCTCTTCTGAACCGGTGGTAGATACTTTGAACTGACCCTCTCGGTTGACTGCAAACTGCGCCTCACCGACACCAACGGCGCCTCCACTGAGCGAAAGGCTGAAAACGCCAGCGGCTGCGTTGGCATTTTGAAGTTGCCGGAGGTAGCGTGTCGCGACCTCTTGGGCGTCTATTTGTTGCCCAGTTCCGAGTGCGAGGATAAATGCCGATGTAATCATATGATCTCAACTTGCGAGGCGCAATAAAATGACGGTCGCGCTCGCTTCCCTGTAAGTAGAGACGAATTTCCATACCAGATAGTCAAGTTCCAGCATAAATTTCATGGAAATTGTGGACAACTCGTAGAAATACCGTCGAATCCTGGAGAGAAATGAAACACTGCGAGGTTGGTTGACGTTAGCACTCTCGGGGGTAAACTGCTAATACCGTTCTCGACCCGTTCGAGGTGGAAACCCCAAATTTTCATCTAGTTAGGAAAAGTATGAGCACGACTCTTGAGAAAACGATGAATATCAAACCGTTGCACGATCGACTAATCGTCAAGGCTGCTGAGAAGGAGCAGGTGTCCGCTGGTGGCATCATCCTTCCGGATTCCGCCCAAGAAAAGCCCCAGCGCGGCGAGGTTCTTGCGGCTGGTCCGGGCAAAAGGCTCGATAGCGGCACGCTCGCCCCTCTCGATGTAGAGGTCGGCGATGTCGTTTATTACGGCAAGTACAGTGGCACCGAAGTAAAGGTTGACGGCGAGGATTATGTGATCCTTCGTGCCGACGACGTTCTTGCGGTGGTGGAGAAGTAAGCACTATGTCAGCTAAAGAAATCAAATACACAGACGACGCACGCAAGCTTCTTGAAGCAGGCGTTGATAAGCTCGCAAACGCAGTTAAGGTGACCCTTGGACCTCGCGGACGCAACGTTGTCCTAGAGAAGAAGTTCGGCTCTCCAACCGTTATCAACGACGGCGTGACGATTGCTAAGGAAATCGAACTTGAGAACCGCTTCGAGAACATGGGCGCACAGCTCATACGAGAAGTTTCGTCCAAGACCAACGACACCGCAGGTGACGGAACCACCACGGCTACCGTTCTTGCTCAGGCGATCTTCAAGGAAGGTATCCGAAACGTTGCGGCTGGTTCGAATGCGACCCACATCAAGCAGGGAATCGACATCGCGGTTAATGCGGTTGTTGCTGAGTTAAAGAACATCAGCACCCCGATCAAGACGATCGAAGAGTCCGTTCAGGTCGCGACCATTTCGGCTAACGATCCTGAGCTTGGAAAGCTTGTCGGTGAGTTGATCCACAAGACTGGTAAGGACGGCGTCGTGACTATTGAGGAATCGAAGTCGATCGACACCGTGACCGAGCAGGTCGACGGATTGCAGTTCGACAAGGGTTACATGTCGCCTTACTTCGTCACCGACGCGACCCGAATGGAGACCGTTTACGAAGATCCGATGATCCTCTTCCACGAGAAGAAGATTTCTTCAGTACAGGACTTGGTTCCTTTGCTCGAGAAGGTTCTTCGAATGGGCAAGCCGTTCGTTATCGTCTCCGAAGATCTTGAGAACGAAGCTCTTGCGACCTTGGTTCTTAACCGAATTCGCGGCCAGCTCCCTGTGGTTGCCGTTAAGGCTCCGGGCTTTGGCGATCGACGCAAGGCAATGCTCGAGGATATGGCGATTCTGACTGGTGGTCAGTTCGTTTCCGAAGACCTCGGAATCAAGCTTGAGAACGTTGGACCAGAGATGCTTGGTTCGTGCCAGCGCATCGTCATCACCAAGGAGACGACCACGATCGTCGACGGAAAGGGTGACAAGGCTGCTATCGAAGGCCGCTTGACTCAGATTAAGAAGCAGATCGAATCGACCGACAGCAACTACGACAAGGAGAAGCTGCAGGAGCGACAAGCGAAGCTGAGCGGCGGCGTTGCCGTTGTGAAGGTAGGCGCAGCTACCGAGACTGCTCTGAAAGAGAAGAAGGCTCGAATCGAAGACGCTCTCGCAGCAACTCGAGCAGCTTTGGAAGAAGGAATCGTCCCTGGTGGCGGAACCGCACTTCTGACCGCAGGTCGAGTTCTCGACGGACTCGGTTTGGTTGGCGATCAGCTGATCGGCGCTAACATCATCAAGAAGGCTCTCGAAGCTCCGCTGCGCACCATCGCTCACAATGCAGGTGTTGAGGGATCGGTTGTTGTTGATGCAGTTCGACGCGAAGGGAAGGGGTTCAACGCTGCAACCCTCGAGTACGGCGACTTGGTTCAGCAAGGCGTTGTGGACCCGACCAAGGTTGTTCGACAGACGCTTGAGAACGCCTCGTCGATCTCTGGTCTCTTGTTGACGACCGAGGCATTGGTTGCGGAGATTCCGGAGCCAGAAGATCAGGGCCACGGCCACGATCATCACCATCATTGATGCGTGTAGACAGTTGATTCTAACAGGGAGCCTAATGGCTCCCTCTTTTTTTGTGCCTAGTTCGGTACTTCACTTGAGCGCCGGCCTCTGGAATGGGTTCGAGCAGACTCCACCGGGTGTAAAATGTTCGCGGAATGGCAAAGAAGCAGTTGAACGTTGGGTTGATCGGTTATCAGTTTATGGGGAAGGCGCATAGCAATGCGTATCGGCAGGCGAATCGGTTCTTTGACCTTCCAGCACAGATCAATATGCACACGATCTGCGGGCGGAACCAGGCGGCGGTGACTGCTGCCGCGGAGACCATGGGCTGGGCCAATGTTGAGACCGATTGGCGCAAGGTGGTTGCTAACCCCGAGATCGACATTATCGACATCTCGACCCCGGGTAATTTGCACGCCGAGATCGCGATCGAGGCGGCGAAGGCTGGGAAGGCCGTTTGGTGCGAGAAGCCGATTGGCAATACTCTGCCCGAGGCCAAGGCGATGCTGGACGCGGTTCAGGCGGCGGGAGTTCCGAATGCGGTGTTCCACAACTACCGCAAGGCTCCGGCGGTTGCTTTGGTGAAGAAGATGATCGAGGAAGGTCGCCTTGGGACGATCTATCACTTCCGGGCGGTTTATCTTCAGGATTGGATTGCTGATCCTTCATTCCCGCTTGTGTGGCGGCTTCAGAAGGAGATCGCAGGTTCAGGGACCCACGGCGATATCAATGCGCACATCATTGATCTGGCTCGGCACCTGGTGGGTGAGTTCGACGAGGTCTGTGGACATCTGCACACGTTCATCAAGCAACGGCCGATTGCCGGTGCGATTAACGACAAACTCGGGGCGGAGGCGACTTCCGAAATGGGCGAGGTGACCGTCGATGATGCGGCAATGTTCTTGGCTAAGTTTAAGAACGGAGCTTTGGGCACGTTCGAGGCTTCGCGATTTGCCGTTGGACGCAAGAACAAGAACTCGTTTGAGATCAATGGCTCGAAGGGGTCGGTCGTTTTCAACCTCGAGAAGATGAACGAGCTGGAGTACTACAATGCCGAGGACCCCGAAGGGTACCAGGGCTTCCGACTGATTCAGGCGACGGAAGCGGTTCACCCTTACGCCGGGCAATATTGGCCGGTTGGGCACATCATTGGGTACGAGCACACGTTTGTTAACTTGGTTGCGGATGCAGTTACAGCGATGTGCGCTGGAACTCCGATCTCTCCGGACTTTGTCGACGGGTACGAGAACCAGCGGGTGCTGGACGCGGTTGAGGTCAGCAGCGAGAAGCGCGGCTGGGTGTCGCTCTAGAGGGAAGCGGGAAGTCGGAAGTTTGGGGAGCCTCGTTCTTCGCTTCGCTTGAACATCGGCGGAGTCAGGCGAGACTCCGCCGATCCCATGGACGGCTTTGTCATGGAGATGAGAGTCGTAGTTTGAGAGTCGGAATTGAGTGAGCTTATGAAGTTTCCTTGGCGGATTGTTGGTGGGTGCGTTGGGGTGATGGTTGTGTTGGCGGGGGCCAATGCGGGGTGGTCGGCTTGGGACTCGGCGCGGCGGGTGGAGCGGATTCGGGCTAAGTTGGACGTGGTTCGGAAGTTAGGGTGGGCGACGCATCCGTCTGAGTTGCCGACTCCAAAGGTGGTCGGGGTCAATGCCTACGATCAGGTTTCGCGGTTTTTGCCGGGACCAAATCGAACGGACGAGATGGGGCTTAAAGGGGCACGTTTTGAGCTGTTTTTGTCCAAAGATGACGCTGGGCTGCTGAAAAGCATTGTTGTTTCGCGGAAAGAACCGCTGGATGGCATTGCAACAGCGATGAGGGCTTCGGGGGAGTTTTCGATCGTAGGTCCAAGGGCGGGAGAATTGCCTGATCCGTTTGCTACTACGATTCCGATTAAAACCCTGTGCTATTGGATACTGGCGGCGGTGGTGGTGGATGTGCGTGAAGGCAAGCTTGAAGCAGCTAAAGAAAAGCTGGGGTGGAACCATCGTGTAGTTCAGAGTCTCTTTCGTCGACCGGAGCGGACGGATTGGTTGTCGGCGTCGACAGTTTTGGGGATGGAGCGGCAGTATTTGTTGATGCTGCTGAACCAGGGAGAGCCGGTCGAGGGGCTGATTGAGTTCCACGCGGACGCGGTGGCGAAGCTTGAGCTTGACCCGAGTTTAATCGCACAGGGAGAGCTGTTGCAGATGATCTCTATTCCGCGGGACGGGGATATTCCGGCGGCTCAGAGGGAGAAGTGGGAGCGGAAGGTGAGGGAGTTTTTGAAGCTGGAGGACCCGAAAGACGATAACTATCTGGAGAGGCAGGGGGCGGGGTACATGCCGAAATATCCTAAGATGCAGCGCATGATGGAACGGCTGCTTGACGAGTGGATCGTGCTGGGGCCTAAAACGTCGGGGTGGAGTTCGGCGTTTGAGACTCGGGAAAAGATTGATTTGATCAATGACCATGTGTGGACGCAGATTCCGGATATTGCGGGCGATGATTGGGAGTATTCGACGGAGGAGTCGCGCCGAAGAAATGCGAGGTTGCTGGAGAAGCCATTGGTTCAGGGATCGATGGTGAGGGCGTTTTTGGAGGCTTGGAAGTTTCGTCGGTTGAAGGGGCGGTGGCCTTCGGCGGGAGAGTTGTTGCTGAAGGTTGATTCGCGTTATCCGGGGGCTAGGTTTGAGTTTTCTTCGTCTTCGGAGGGGTTTCTGATTGATTCGGATTCGATGGCGAGTTCTTCGGAGCCGGAGGTTGCGCTTAGGTATCCCCCAAAGCTTGGCGGAAAGATTTCGTCGGGGCAGGCTGAGATGCGGCAGATGGCTCTGGCTCATCTGGGGCTGGGAAAGGCTCCGGCGGTTCCGGGTGGTCCGCCAGCGGTCCCTTCGGGCGGGGGATGAAGTCAGGGAGAGGCTGGCGAGTAGATTTTTTTTGCGTAACCAGTCTTGGACAGAGGCGTCAGGAGTTTGTGTTGCTAGGACTACTGGCTTTCGGCGTAATCATGCAACGCGCATCTCACTTGCCTGCGCAGGAGTTTAGGATCAATATTGCGACTAAGGGGCCAGTAAATGTCCCTAATCCTCGATCTGATGAAATTCTGGTTGATCGTGATTTGTCGTTCATCGGAACTCTTAGGGTGTCTCCTCTGGGAACAAGCGATGCAGTGACGACCAGACTGAAAGTTGCGGGTCGGAGCAACTTGAAGGCCTTTCTACTTGCGGGGCTCCCTGAGGCACCTCCGCCGAAAGAGGGCGGAGTAGGGCGTTCTGGAGAAGAGCTTATTGTTGAATCCCGGTATCAGTTCGGGGTCAACTTCCGCGGTCCTGAAAAGTCTCTCTGGGCGATGGAATCTTCAAACGACCCTGGCATGCAATGGATTTTAGCTTCCGTGCTAGCCCTCGTTCACCATGTGAGAACGAAACCAAAGGTCGCCAACTTTCTGGTTGCAGATGTCGACGGAATGCGTCTCGAGGCTAGTGTGCAGCCGGGGGATTTCAATAGTACCGATCCTTATCTGCTGAAGAACTTCAAGCATTTTCGGTTTACAGTTTTACGGCGCGATTCTAGCGACACGTTTCCTAATTACGTCAGTGGAACGTTTATTCTTCAGATAACGGGTGGAAAGCTGAAGGAGCTGAATGCGCTGTACGAGATCGGCAACTCCCCGTCAAGTACTGAACCGCGTGGTGTTCTACAAAACCTTCTTAGTAACGTTCAACTCAGGCTAGAAGACGAATCTCTGGCGAAGAAATAGTTTCTTCGAACTATTCAGATTGAGCGTCCGTCTAGGAAGCGGTGAAGTTCGTAGCGTGGCTCGTGGGGATCGTGGCTCTCGTTGGGGGGCTGGTGATTGGGTTTGACGCGGTTCGGGCTCGGCGGGAAGAGGGGGAGATTCAGTCGAAGATCGCTCTGCTGAAGTCGCACGGATGGCCGACTTGTGGAGATGACATGCCGAAGGGGCCACCGGAGGCGGAGAATGCCTTCTTGGTCATCGCTCCGCATATTACGAAGAACAAAGAGACTTATGAGCCGAAGGAGCCGATTATCAAGGTCATCGATCCCTGGCCGTTTATGGAGCCAGGGGATGAGCAGTTGCTTCGGCAGGCGGTCGAGGTTGATCGTGGCGTGTTGGACATTACGGCGAAGGCTTTTCGGGAGCGGAAGGACTTCTTTATTCCTCACAAGTGGGACATGGGGCTATCCATGCTTCTGCCGGAATACGCAGGGCTGAAATCGTTGCAGAAGATGCTGTTAGGCGAGGTTGCGTTGGCGGTTAAGACTGGGAAGCTGGATGTCGCGCAGGAGCGGCTGGATTGGATTCATCGGATTGAGAAAGGATTGGCCCAGGAGCCAGTTCTGATTGGGCGAATGGTTGCGCGGTCTCTGATGAGTCAGGAGCAGGGAACATTGATACGTTTGCACCGACAGGGGCTCCCAGTGTTGCCGCTTTTGAAAGAGGTGTTGACGGAGTGGAAGACGTTTCCGAACGATCTGAAGCCCGTGGTAGGTTCGGAGATGTTGTCGGGATTGGCGACTGTTCGCTACCTCGACAATCCGAGGTTTTGGCTATATCAGAGTCTTCCGGGCAGCTTAATGAAGGGCCGAGTCGAAAACATTGAGGAGGGCTGCACGCCGAAGTCAGGAGATTATGTGCCGAAGGTGGGTGCAGCACGCGCAAAACTACGCGAGGTTTTGGATCGGTATATCAACATCGACTTGGATACGGCAAGTGGCGTTCACCACAAGCATATCGGAGTTGCTATGAAGGCGTCGGAGGAACTGTGGTCGACCGTGCCCTCATTCGCTGGTTTAGTAGTTGGTTCAACCGCAGGGTCGGAGCCGAGTGTTGGGGTTTCGATGGAGTTGCTGCGGTTGCAGCCCGCAATTCTGGACCTCCTAATCCGAGTGATTGAGTTTGAGCAGAAGGGCGGGAAGCTTTCAGCGCTGCCAGCTGATATCGCTTTGGGCGAGTTGGCGAGGGCGGACGGGATTTTGTTTGAGGTTTCGACTGAAGGAGAAAAAGTGGTTTTGACAGCGATGGAAGGTTCCAACGAGGTTGATCGGACGACTTATCCGGCAAGCCTTGACATGAAGTACCGCACGTATGCAACTGCTCGGACAGAGGCGATCAAGCGGCTTGAGGAGGTATCGGATCCTTCGAAGCGGAAACGAGGGGTTGGTGCAGACCCGGCGGGAGTGCCGCCGTCCGTAGGTGCGCCCGCCTCGCCATAAGGATCAGGGTGGTCCAAAGATTGACCTTAACCAAGTAAACTATCCGGGTGTGCGGAATTGCCGGATACGTCGGACCGAAAAACGCAGTTGACGTTGTATTTGACCAACTAAAGCGCCTGGAATACCGGGGCTACGACAGTGCTGGGATTGCCTACCTGGAGGGTGACAAGATTGCGGTCACCAAGCGGGCAGGGAAGCTGAGCGAGCTCGGGAAGGTTCTGTTTGAATCTCCGAAGCAGGCGGAGCTTGCGATTGCGCATAGCCGCTGGGCCACTCATGGTGGACCTACGGATGAGAACGCTCACCCTCACTACGACCAGTTTGAGCGGGTTGCGCTCATCCATAACGGGATTATTGAGAACTACCTGGAGCTAAAGGAAGAGCTGATTGCGAAGGGGCACAAGTTCAAGTCGCAGACGGATACAGAGGTTGCCGCGCACATTATTGGCGAAGAGTATGCGCATGGTGTTTCGCTTGAAGAAGCGGTCAGGAAGTCGGCGAAGCGGCTCCGAGGAGCCTTCGCTCTGGTCGTGATGTCAAATACCGAGAAGGACAAGATTGTCTGTACTCGCAATGCTTCTCCATTGGTTTTGGGGATGGGAGTTGGCGAGAATCTGTTGGCGTCCGATATTCCTGCTCTGCTTCCTTACACGCGAGAAGTAGTAATCGTTGAAGAGCATGTTGTGGCGGTTTTGACCCGAGAGGGGATCATGCTGATAGATGCGGATGGCCGGTCGTTGCCAGTGAAGTCGACGCATATCGATTGGGATATTGCAAGTGCTGAGCGGGGCGGATTTGAGCATTTCATGCTGAAAGAGGTTTACGAGCAGCCGCAAGTGATGCGACAGGTGACGGCTGGGCGGATTGACGAGAAGTCGAAGATTCGGCTTGAGGGGATCTTTGGCGAGAACGTTTGGAACGAGATCGATAGGGTGAACATCATTGCCTGCGGTACGGCGTACCATGCGGGGCTGATGGGCAAGCACTTCTTTGAGTCAGTGCTGCGTTTGCCTACGGACGTCTATTACTCCTCCGAATTCCGCTACGGTGATCCGGTTCTGTCACCCAAGTCCCTGGCGATTTTCGTTAGCCAGTCGGGTGAGACGGCAGATACTTTGGCAGCGCTCAAACTCTGTAAAGATCGTCGTATTCGGACGCTGGGAATCGTAAACGTGATCGGCTCAAGCATAGCGAGGGAGTGTGATCGGACAATCTTTACTCAGGCGGGACCTGAGATAAGCGTCGCTTCCACAAAGGCTTACACTGCCCAAGTGATGGTGTTCGCCCTTCTCGGGCTATACATCGCGCAGGTGCAAGAAGTACCAGGTGTCAAAGTTGAGGAGTGGGCCGAGGAGCTGCTCCAGATGGACGGTTTTGCTCAGAAGTGTTTATTGCTCGAGGATGAAGTCATTAAGTTGGCCGAGGAGATCAAGGATATGCCGCTGTGCTTCTTCCTTGGTCGGGGCGCGGACGCTTTTGTGGCAGCCGAGGGTGCGCTTAAGCTAAAGGAGATCGCCTATATCCCGACTCAGGAGTATCCAGCGGGTGAAATGAAGCATGGGCCTTTGGCCCTAATCACAAAAGATGTTGTTTCTATCTTCGGTGCAACCGACCCTAGGATCAGAGAGAAGGTAGTTTCGAACATGAAGGAAGTCCAGGCTCGAAGCGGTAAGGTTATTGCGATCGTGACGGAGGATGACACCGTGACGGAACAAGCAGCGGACCACGTCGTCAGAATTCCTAGAACCAAGTTTGAGTTCCTTAACGCGCTTTTAGCGATTGTGCCGCTACAATTATTGTCGTATCACATCGCAAGGTTGAACGGGTGCGAGATAGATCAGCCAAGAAACTTGGCGAAATCTGTTACTGTGGAATGAATTGGGTTGCCGCCCTGAGGAGAGATGGGGAGGCAAACCGAAAATGTTTGATTGGAGGCATTGGAGTTTGGCACTGGATTCTAAGTTAGTTGGGAGCGATGATCCGAAAATCATTTCGGTTGTTGGGCTGACTAGCGGCGAACAACCACTCATTTCTCCAATCAAGTGGCAAGGCTACTTCACGATCAAGCGAGCATTCGACATCGTGATCTCTGGCGTACTGTTGCTTCTCTTGTTTCCGTTCTTTTTCTTGGTTTCGGTGATCATCTTTGTTTCTTCGCCGGGCCCAGTTTTATACAAGGGGTCGCGGTATGGAAAGGATGGCAAGCCGTTCCAGTTCCTGAAATTTCGCAGTATGTACGTTGACGCAGATAAGCGTCAGCTCGAAATGGAGAAGACGTGCAACGAGTCGAACGGAGCAATTTTTAAGATGAAGGACGATCCGAGAATCATCCCTTGTGGGAAGTTCATTCGGAAGTACAGCATTGATGAACTGCCTCAACTCATCAACGTATTTGTTGGCGATATGAGTCTTGTCGGACCTCGACCATTGCCCGTGCACCAAGGCGACAAACTGGTGGGAGTAGAACGGAGTCGGATGACGGTACCCCAGGGAATGACTTGTTTCTGGCAGGTCATGGGGCGGAGTGACCTCAGTTTCGAGGACATGGTTCGCCTTGATATCGAGTACGTTCAGAAGATTGGATTCCGTACCGACGCGAGGATATTGTTGCGGACACCGATCGCGGTCATCACCGGTCGCGGTGCATATTAGCGAATTGTCGCATAATAGAGGTTGCCATACGCATTTTTGCTAGTTTGAATCAAAGCTGGCATCAATCTTAGGTGGTTTGTCGGTTGAAATAGACTGATACTAATCGGGTGAGGCGTGGAGTCAGTCTTTGACTGGCATGCGTCTTGTCTTTTTATTGTCTGGAATCAAAAGTTTATGTTAAAGGTCCACCTTCGAAGAATGCTGGTCGTATCGGCAGTGCTAGGCTTCCTTGCCTGGTTCTGGGCGTTTAGGACGCCAAAGGTTTATCAGGCGGATGTCCAGATGAAGGTCGGTAGTCCAGTGCTGACCGCGGATACTTCGATGCCAATTAGCATCCGGAAAGTTTTGCTCTCAGGAATTCTTAACGATCTGGACAGTGACACCGGTATTTTGAAGTCTCAACGAATCTTCAAAGAAGGAATGGACTTGGCGTCCAAGGAAACTCAGATGGAAGACCTTGGTTCAGTACAGGCGTTTCAAGAGTTATTTCCGATGTATGACCTTGAGATTCCAGGGTCGCTGAACCAATATTCTCCCGATTCCGTTCGAGTTGTCACGTTGAAGGTTCGAGCGTACTCTCCGAAGGCTGCCGCCTCTATTGCGAACAACGTTGCATATGCGTTCTCTGATTATCGCAAGCAAGGCGCTGCAACAGCGGTCCGTGAGGCCGTTGACATTGTTGAATCAACCTCAAAGTCGGCAAAGGCAAAACTTGACGAGATTGACAGAAAAATCAGAGAGCTGAAAATGAAGAGCAACATCGTTGATGTTGGAGAGTCTGGTCGGGCTCTCACTCAAAGCATCGAGATTCTGCGACAAAAGCGCTCTTCGATTGAGGCGGAGTTGGCAGGAACCCGAGCTGCGGTAAGTCAACTTCAAGCGAAGTTGGCAACGATAACGAAATACACCGACTCGGTGAAGACAACTCTCCCCGATCCCGCTGTGGATGGGTTGAGGCAGTTGGTCGTTCAGGCTGAGAGTGAGCTAGCCCTTCAAAGACAAACGTACGAAGATACAGCTCCGGCTGTAGTGCGAGCTAAAGAGAAGCTGACGACCGCCCGTCGTCGACTTTCAGACGCTGAAAAGATGATTCGCACAGTTCCTGGAGCTGGAACCACAGGAATTGCACCGAGCTATACCGACACAGAATTAACGTTGATTCGGACCCAATCTCAGTCCAAGTCGCTTGAGAGTCAGCTAGGACCCATCAACCGAGCCATTCTCGAGTACGAGCAAAAGATGCTGAACATGCCCGGCATGGAGGCAACTTATCTTAACCTGGTTCGAAACCGGATGGTCAGTGAAGAGGACTATCAAAAATCGCAAAAGTGGGCGAGTGACTTGCGCACCGCGCGAGACTCGCGAACCACAACCATCGTTTCGAGTGCCGACCCGCGGCTCGTAGAGGCGGCAGGACCGGTCGCTCCAGACGTCAGAAAGTTTGTCACCCTCGGCCTGTTCCTCGGAGCCATGATCGGGCTGGCTTACTCCTTTGCAAGAGAGTCCTTCAAACTTCCAATCCATACCAGCTGGCAGCTCTCGGAAATGACGGCTCTTCCGGTGGCTGCGGCCATTCCTGCGCTTCCTGGGGCATTGGCTAAGCGCCATACGCAGATGATCAAAGATCCAGCATTCAAGCCGATCGAGAGCTTCAGGTTCATGGCGTTCAGCTTGCTTGCGCAAGAAAACCGCCCTAACGTGATCTTGTTCTCCGCCGTCGGAGACATGGTAGATTCCTCGATCGCGGCGGCAGAGTTTGCGGTTGCGATGTCCAAGACGGGTTCAAAGACTATATTGGTTGATGCTGATCTCAGAGCTTCGCGACTTAGCAAGGTCTTCGGATTGGAAGGCAGAAGCGGAGTTGCAGATATATTGGGCCGAACCATTCTCCCCGGAGAATCGACCGACCTATTTGTCAGCACCGAACACGACAATTTGACGATTCTCCCGGCTGGCACGATAAGTTCATCTGGAATGGCGGACGTGTTGACTTCTCACTTGCAAGCGATGATTGGTGATCTGCGGGATAAGGGTGATACTGTGGTGGTTCACTGTCCGCCGGTTGACGTATTTGCAGACTGCTCGCGCTTGTCCCAGTATGTCGATCACTGCTACATGGTAGTCAGTGCTAAGTCGACCAGCTACCGATCAATTCCCGTGGCACAAGAAATTCTCGAAAAGTCCGGGGCTAAGTTTGTTGGGATCGTACTCACTCAGGCGTCTCAGACAGACGAACCTTTCGGAAACTCCACATCCTACCGATCTAGAATCTGATGGCTTATCGAAGCACGACCGCCGCTCGATTACGCGCCCAGTCGCGCGGCGAGGGATTCTATGCCAAACGAGACGTAGCCAAACAGACGTTTGGCTACGGCAAGTGGTTTGTCGGCTGGTCGTACCTTAATGTCCTCTACTCGTTGATTATGACCACTACCTTTCACACGAGGTGGTTTGGAGGTTCTGGATGGCTGCTAACTCCGGTCGTCATTCTGAGTTGCATGTTGCAAGTTGCCTTGGGCAACTCGCTGTTCAAACTTCCGACGCGGGTTCCTTGGACAGTCTTTGGCCTCTTTCTTTTTTATGGCTATGCAATGACAACAAGCCTGATGGCGAACGTCGGGATTGCTCGTGAGGTTCAGTATTCGCTGGGTTGGGCGACAATGTGTCTGCTGTTTTATGCGGCGACGAGCTTGTCAGTCATCCAAGCCACGTTTATCAGCGAACGTTACCGAGAGCTTCTCAAATGGTCAATCATTTTTGTCGCTGTGGTCAGTGGACTCGTCGGGCTAGCTCAAAACTTCAATATCCTTAATCTTCGCGCAAGTTTTGCAGGACTTGAGAAGCAGCCTGAGGGTATCTATCGCCCCACGGGGCTCACAGACTACCCATCGCAGTTAGGTTTCCAAGCGACGATGGGTATGGCAATTTTGGGAGCACCGCTTTACTTCAGGAACCTCAAATGGTGGGAGTGGGGAGGCATTTGCTACTTCGTGCTGGTGATCCTGAGTGCTCAATATCGTTCCATGTACTATGCAGGGATCGGGCTGGGCCTAGTAAGTTTTGGGTACCTGATCTACAGAAGAGATAAGCCCCAATCAATGATTTTCAGCTTGGTTGCGGTCTGCCTCATCGCGTTACCGTTGATTGCATTTCCAAACAAGTTTGCCTACGGTCTTCGCGGGGCAAAGGATGACCCGGCCCTGAAAGCAAGACAAATTGCATGGAAGGAGGCCGAACCTGCCCAAATCATTCGCCCCCTCACGGGTATCGGACCCGATCCAAGCCTTATTCTTGCGACCGGAAACGTTTTAAACGGAGACAAGTACTCAACGACAGCCATTGACAATCTTTACATCACGACCCGAACATGCTACGGCTGGGTCGGCGTCGCGCTGGCTGGATTTTTTGTGTTGACGACTTTTGCCGGGTTGCTATACCGACTGCTACTTGGTTCCCGGGTAGCAGCTTCTTGGGCGGTCGCCTCGCTCCTCGCGTCGTGTTCGATTATGATTTTTAGCCTTACAGGAAACAGCGTCGTTTACACTTCCGTCGGGTGCACATCCGCTCTAGTCTTTAGCCTAACATCTCCAACCTGGCGAGAGGAAGCTGAGGCCTCAACACTAACGGATCAGTTTATTCGGCTTCGGACAACTCTAGCCAAGGGGCTTCGAACCCTCGGAATCAACATCGGATGACATTGAGTTCGTCCAACCGTGCGTCAGCGGCCGTGCTTCTGATGAGTTCGAAGTCGGTTGCGATCGTCTTGCAATTGGCGTTTATTCCTGTTTGTTTCAAGATTCTTGGTAAAGACGGAAACGGCTTCGCACTCTGGGTAATGAGTGTGAGGTCCATGATGCAGCTCATCGATCTAGACCTTCCGCAAGGTATTCGTCACATTATGATGGCGAATGCCCGGACAGATGAAAATCGCTTTTGGCGAAGTTTCCAGACCGGACTGACGATGAATGGTTGCGTCGGAATTGTTGGTGGCTTGCTATTGGGATTGGGATGGAGTCTTTTGGATGGGCCCCAGTACGACCAGTTCCGATCCATCATGCCGGTCATGTTCGGTTTGGCAGCCCTCCAGATGATCGTCGATTCGATTGGTTCCACGTTTTCACATCCTTTTTACGCAAAAGAAGAGTTTGCCCAGTTATCGATTAGTGGTGCGGTCGCGCCGAGCATCGCTTTGGTGTTTAACTTCATCCTCGTATTGGTGACTCGAAGTCCGGTCGCGATGTTGATGGCGGGGGTTTTCGAATCTCTACTCACAATGTCCATTACTCTTTACCTGTTCAAAAAGCGTTTTGGACTCGAACATCTTCGACCGGGCTTCGACCTCACTGTCGCAACTGACGTTTTACGCGTCGGTTTGAAAAGCTATCCCGGCAATATCTCCGGGAGAGTTGCTGGCACGGTTGATCGCGTCATCCTGGGGAGTGTGGCTGGGATGGATCTCCTCACAATCTATAACATCGCCACCAAGATCCCCCAGAGCTTGGCCCAAATCGTTGGTAGTGCAACCAGCATGATGGTTCCTGAGATGGTCCATGCCGCTCAAAATGAGCCAGAGACATTCCGCCACATCCTGCGTCGCAATGTTTCGTTTTTCTCCGTGCTGTACGCCTGCGCGATGGTCGTGTCTAGCGGATTCGCGGTTGTCATTCTCAAAGCATGGTTAAGAATTGACTATCCTGGATTTGCTGAATTAAGCATCTTGTTGGCGATTTACTACGCGCTGGAAATGAACTTCAGCACGATTACGACAGCGTTCTATGCTTTCAAACAAGCGCACTTGTTGTTTCCCTTCGCGCTGTGGAACGCGATTGTGACCGTAGCCGCTACAGGTCCGATGTCCAAGAAGTACGGGCTGATGGGATTGGGTTGGATGAACGCCTTCATCGACGTCGTTCAAATCGTCCCGATCCACTGGCTCCTAACCCGTACCGTCGTCCGTGATGACTCGATGTGGTGGTACATCCGTCGCCTGGTTTCGGCGATTGGGGCGGCGACTGTTATTGCGGTCGGAATCTCCTGGGCGCTTCGAGCTGTTCCAGTCGGGCGCGAAGCTGCGGCATTTGTAGTTCTGATGCCGGTGTCGAGCTTGGGAGCATTCGTTGTCGCAACTAGGCTCCGATTGGTCGAGTTACCGAATAGCGTTCGCGAAAAACTTGCCAGGCGCAAGTTGGCGGTCAAGCTCTTTGGCTCATCGGTTTTGGAACGTCCTGAGGACAATCTCAGCTGACTTGTCCCAGCCGAACTCCGTTGACCTTTCCAAACCGCGAGCGATCAGTTCGGGACGATTCTGTCGAGAGGCGGCCTTGATGAGGGCTTCGGCAATGTCTGCTTCATCGGTGGGGTTGAAGTAAACTGGCAGGTCACCGCCCACCTCTTGGAGGGCTCCGGTGTTACTGCTGCAAATTGGGCAGCCGTAAGTCATGGCCTCGAGAACAGGGATCCCAAAGCCTTCCTCTAAGCTCGCAGTTACGGCAAACTCTGCTGAGCGATAGAGCTTCACGAGGCTCTCATCCTCGACGTAACCCAGGAACACGACTCGTTCAGAGAGCCCACTCCGGGTGATTTCGTCAAAGATTTCGGTAGTTTTCCAACCTTTTCCGCCGGCGACGGCGAGGTTGATTCCCGCAAGAGCAGGGCTATTTGCGACTGCACTGAACGCGCGAAGCAGGCGGGGGAAATTCTTTCGAGGTTCCAGTGTGCTCACAGATAGAATGAACTTGCCAGCAGGCAACCCTAGCCCCTCACGATCCTCAGCGGACAAAGGCGAGAGGTTCTCACCGATTCTGGGTGGTTGACCAACCCCGAATGGCAGAGGCACGACTCGATCGAGCGGATACCGAAAGTGATTTGAGAATTGCTCAGCAGTATGGTGGCTGTTGGAGAACACAACCGAAGCATGTCGGGCCGAGTTGGCGTACATTTTTTGATGGATCACGCGGTCTTCTTCGGTATATGTGTCCGCAAAAGAGTGAAAAAAGATGTCGTGTATCAATGTCGCAGTCACAACTCCAGGAGTGCGAGGAACGTAGCCGCTGACCGAGAACCACGCCTTCAGGTTGTGACGCAAGGGCTCCAGATCACGCCCGATCAAGTGCCAGGTGCGATTTCGCTTCGAAGCACGTACGACCTTGACATGTGGCATCGCCAGCCAATGCTCAGCGATCGGTGCATCCGGTCGAACGAAGACCACGTACTCGTGCTCGGTGCGGCGTAGGATAGCTTCTAGTAGTTGCAGGCTACTTCGGGACACTCCGGCGTGTTTGCTGCCTTCAAAGAAGATATTAGTCGCTTGAAGTCCGAGTCTCATTGCAGATTGTAAACCTCTAATAGATCGCGCAAGTAGTTCTCTCGTGAACAAGGGTCTTGCCAGTAACGCTTGAAGGCATTTTCGCCAAGCCTTCGAATGAGTCCGTCGTCTTTTGTCTTCTCGAGCGCAGCCGTTAGAGATCCGGCGGTCTGGACGTTGAATGTTAGGCCGTTATCACCGTTAGTCACCCAGGAAGTCGCGGCACTGTGGTCGCCGATCACACAAGGGATACCCGCGGCGAGGCACTCCAGCACAACAAGCGAGGCGGTTTCGTACCATCCGGCATTCATAATCAGGCAGCGCGCGGTTTGTTGAATGATTGTCACATCATCCGGAGATCGCCAGCCAACGAACTCATGGTTTGAAAACTGTTTCTCGAGCTCTGCTCTCATCGGACCGTCGCCCACAAGTGTCAGCTTGACTCCAGCTTCATCAGCCGCTCGGAGAGCTACATCGGGGTCCTTCCCAGGAGTAAGTCTGCCGATCCAAATGTATCTGGTCCTGCTTGCCGGATCGAGTTGTTTCGTTGATGCGGGTTCGACGGGACAACGAAGAACTCTCAGTTTCGGCAGATCGCCGATCGTCTTGGCAAGAATCGTTCGCGTGAATGGTGAGGGGCAGATGATTGAAGTGAGGCGGTCTGCCAGGCGATGCTTGTAGAAAGCCGACTCGGCTCTTCTGAATCGAAACTGCTTGAGATTCTGGTCGAATTGGTCCATACAAGGACTCGCCTTACACTCGTTAGAGAGCGGTGAAAGGGTGCAGATACGATTTTCGGGGAAGTTAAAAAACGTGGTGTTTGGACACACTAGCCCGTAGTCGTGACTGTGGAGATGTGTGCGGAAGCCCTGATTAAGTGCTGAGGAAACAATCAAATGTGAAAAGTGAGTGTGGAAACCGTGAACGTGGACAACCGTGCACAGAGGGTCTAATCCGTCGAGAGCTGAGCGGAAAAGGGGAAGTAGGGAGGTGTCTCCTGAGCGAAGCGGGTAACTGAGAATTCTGTTCTTACTAAAGAACTTCTCCCAGACGACGGGCAGGTTTAGGGCGACCCCCGTGACTCCCGGAAGCGCGAGGTAGCTAGGTTCGATCTCGGGTGCTGAAGAGACGATGTGAACAGGGATTCCGTGCGAACTCAGAAGCTCGACGGTCTCAAACGCGACGCGCTCCGCACCTCCGGTTGGGCCGCCGCCTTCGACCACGATTACTACACTAGAGAAATTGTTCATGCGAGAAGTGGTTCGAAGAGTTCTAGAAGTCGGTCTACATACTGCTCGGTCGATCGTGGATTCGATTTGGACCAGGTCAGCGCATTTTCGCGCATCTTAGACCAAGTCGATTGGTTGTCGATCGCAATCATTTGCTCCGCGAGAGCTTCGGGAGTGACTTTTGACGCCACCAGCCCGGCCCCGGATTCAAGAACGACTTCGCTGGCTCCGACGTTAGTTGTTGAGATGACGGGGATGCCTCGATGGATTGCATCGACAACACTGAGACCAAAAGTCTCCCGCCATCGGGAAGGGATGACCAGGCAACGGAGGCGCTTCATTTCATCTTTCAACGGCTGATCCGAGAGCCAACCTGTGAAACGTGCTTCCGGGTGGGCTTTGCGAAGAGCTTCTTCCATTGCTCCGCCACCGATAACCAGCGCAGGGATCCCCGCGAGCCTCGCTGCTTGGAGAAAGGTATCGGGAGCTTTCTCAGGAACAAGTCGGCCGATAAATGCAAATTCGCCGCCATCGTTAGGCCCCAGGTCATCAGCAGTTGGGTAGTCGTGCGGGTAATTGACGAGGATCAGCTGCTTCGGCAAGTGCGGCGCGAGAGTCGTAGCATTGAGTTTAGAAACCGCTAGAAAAAGATCTGCGCGCTCATAGAGCTTGAGGATCTGCTTGTTGCCGAAGTGCGCAGTCAACTTGGGAAGCTTGTAGCGCCACTTTTGCCCCTGACACTCGCAGGTCAGGCAGCTGACTGAGAGAGGCTTGAGCGCACAGTTTTTACCGGAACGATGGTTGTAGTACAGCGACGTCGGACAGATCGTGGCGTACTCGTTGCAATGAAACGCCGTCCGGAATCCCATCTCCTGCGCGACTGCAACAGGGGTACCGCTCAGCTTGAGTCGAAAGGAATGGATATGAACGACTGTCTTTCCAGGCTCAAAACCCTTAAGGAACTGAATAACCGGCTCTCTTACGAAAGGGTTTTGGAAGAACATCTTGCTTCGACGAAATTTGTCAGATTCCTCGAACCAGCTGCTCGCGGGGATAAGAAGCAACTCAACTCCAGCTTCCTGTAGTCTCGAATCCGCTTCAATATCTGCGGCAATGAAGCCAACTCTGATTCCTCTCCGGCGGAGTTCGAGGGCTTCAAGGACTGCCACCCGCTCGGCCCCGCCAGTAATGCGGGCTGATTCGCAGATGATGACAACGTTCATGAATCACTCTTATTATGGTTTGCTGGTTCACTTAACCAAGGGTCGCTTGATTCACTCCTTATGAATGAAGCGTTAGAATCACCCAAAAGGTCTTCAAGTTTGTTAGATTTGCTGGCGTAGAACCT
This sequence comes from Armatimonadota bacterium, assembly GCA_037138755.1. Taxonomy (NCBI): domain Bacteria; kingdom Bacillati; phylum Armatimonadota; species Armatimonadota bacterium. Next base: position 1,998,748 of record JBAXHT010000001.1, read on the forward strand.
GATAAAGTGCTTCTACAATAGAGGAGTGTTTTGGGCGTTTTGCCCATTCGATTGGTTTGTGGAATCTGGAATGAAGAATGGCAACAAACTGAAAATCTTGGTTGTCTCGAATCTGTGTCCTCCTGAATACGAGGGTGGATTCGAACTCAGTGCGCTTCGCAACGCCGAGAGCCTCCGCGCCTTGGGGCATGAAGTCGATCTCATCACCAGTAAGTTTCGGAAGAGTTTTCAAGGCGAGCGAACGGATCGCCACTTTGTATCGCGAATTTTTCGACTTTCGACGGCCAAGGACGGTTGGGCCCTCGCGTCGAGTTTTATGGATGGGAGCTCAAAGCTCGATTTTTCCTTTGGCGAATTGGCGAAGCAGGTTGCGATTCGCATGGCGAATATCGGCTCGATTCTCGGAATGCTCCAGGTCTCATCGAGAAACGAAGCGGCAATGCGGGGCTTCCTTTCTGACAAAGAGTACGACGTGGCCTATGTCTTCGGCCTCCACATGATCGGAACCTCGGTCATTCATCCGTTGATGGCCAAAGGCATTCCATTGGTCTACCACCAAGGGGATGAGTGGCTTGCCGCTTACATCTTCGGTTCTCCCGTGAAGCATGCCATCCTGACGGCCTTTGCACCTCTGAGATACCGACGCGAACGAAAGATTGACTTGAGCCGAGTAGTGACCGTTTCTCATTTCATGAAGACGCGATTCGGAGAACTCGGTTTTCCGCTGGACGGCGTTTCGGTTATCCATCGTGGATTTGAGCACGCCACGAGCCTCGTGGAGACGACCGACCGGTACGCTCCGCCCGTTTTTCTACTAGCCTCGAGATTGGCGCTGTATAAGGGGATACACATTGCGATTAGGGCCGCAGAAACACTTGACGCTCAAATGCCGGATCAGCCGTGGGAAATGTGGATCGCAGGGGGTGGAGACCCCAAAGTGGTTGCCTTTTTCGAGCGAATGATCGCTGAACTCAAAGTGGAGCACCGGGTGAAGTTGCTCGGAAAACTCTCTCGCGACCAGGTGATCCAGCACATGCGTCGTTCGACGGCATTTATTTCGCCAAGCGTGTTTGATGAGCCGTTTGGCAACACCAACATCGAAGCGATGGCCTCCGGCGCACCTTTGATCGCTTCTCGCAGTGGTGCGATTGAAGAAATCGTTGTCAACTCCGAATCGGGACTGATCTACAACCGCGCAAGCCACAATGAACTTGCGTCGCACATGAAACTGATCCTTACTGAGCCATCCGTGGCCGAACGACTTTCGCGCCGAGGAGTCGAGAGAGTTCAAAATCACTTTCTCCAGTCAGAAATCATTAGGCAAGTCGAGGACACGTTAAGGGTTGCCGCTGGGGTTTCACCTGATCGCGTCGAAAGCACTTCGGCGACGCTGCGCTGAGGGGGCGATACGCAAAAGGTAAAGTTTGATACCTATGCGCATCGCCATTTCGGGGTTCCCATTTACTACTGAACCCGGTAAGAGATATGCGGGTGTCGGGCGAAACATGGCGCGTGTGCTCGAAGAGATCGTTCGCAAAGATCGCGGAGATACCTATCACATCTTTATCAACTCAAAGGTCGATCTCGACCCAAGTTGGGAGAATTGTAAATGGATCACTTGGCATAGAGTCGAAGTAAAGGGGGTTGCCCATCGACTTTTCTGGGAGCACTTCCTCGTTGGCAAACAAGCAACTAAATTAGGTTGCGATCTAGTGCACTCTTTATTCGCCAACTTGCCTTTTGGCTGCAAACTGCCGATGACAACTCTTGTCCATGATGCCTTTCCCAGAACGCATCCCCAGTGGTACACGCCGCGCAACCGCCGGATCCTTGATTGGATGACTGCAAGCGGGTGCCGATTGGCAACTCACGTCCTGACCGTTTCTGAATTCGCAAGGACAGAGTTGAACCGGGCATACGGCACCCCGCTCGAGAAAATCACCGTCTGCTACAACGGGCCCGGAAACGATGTCCAGCAGTTAACCGAAGCCGAACTGATCTCCGTCAGTCGCGAGGGCCTGCCTGACTTAGACGTTCCGTTTGTGTTCACAGTGAGCACGCTCGAACCAAGAAAGAATTTATCGGGGCTGATTCGAGCATTTGAATCGGTCCCTCAAATCAAGCTATATGTAGCAGGCGCGAAGGGTTGGCTCAATTCTGAGCTTGCCCAAGTGGTTGAGAATTCACCAGCAAGGGATCGAATCGTCTTTCTCGGCTACGTCTCAGATGAGCAGCTTAACCTTCTCCTAAACAAGTGCAAGCTGTTCGCATTGGTATCCTTTGTGGAGGGATTTGGGATTCCAGTCTTGGAGGCGATGATCGCCGGAGCGCCGGTCGTCACGAGCCAAACGAGCTCGCTACCGGAGGTGGCCGGCGGGTGGGCTTACTACTGTGATCCAGAGAATCCGGCTTCGATTGCCGAAGCCCTGTTATTTGCTCTAGGAAATGAGGAAGAACTAAGTAGAAAAGCTGCGGGTGGCAAAGAATTTGCCACTCAATTTACTTGGGAAGCTAGTGTGGACAGAATGCACCAGGTTTTCCATTCATTGGTAGGAAGATAGAAAAGAATGTCGAAAGTTGCAATTGTTACGGGTGTCACAGGCCAGGACGGGGCGTACCTCTCCAAGCTGTTGTTGGAGAAGGGTTACAAGGTTTACGGAGCAGTGCGACGTAGCGCGTCCACGAATTTTTGGCGTCTGGAAGAACTGGGGGTTCGAAGCGAAATCGAGTACGTCTCAATGGATCTCTGCGAGTACACCAATATCATCCGAACAATCAGGAAGATTCAACCAGATGAGTTCTTCAACCTCGCAGCCCAGAGTTTTGTTGCAGCCTCTTTTGAGATGCCGATGTACACCGCGGATGCCGATGGAACCGCAGTTTTGAGAATTCTTGAGGCGATCCGGGAATTCAGCCCCGCGACGCGATTCTATCAAGCTTCGACTTCCGAGATGTTCGGAAAGGTCCAAGAGATTCCTCAGAAAGAGTCAACTCCGTTCTATCCTCGCTCGCCATATGGAGTCGCGAAGCTGTTCGGACACTGGATGACGGTCAACTACCGAGAGTCGTACAACATGCACGCCTCCTCAGGCATCCTGTTTAATCACGAGTCGCCACTGCGCGGAAGAGAGTTCGTCTCGCGAAAGATTACTTCGACTCTGGCAAACATGGCCCGAGGACACGAATCCGTCCTTGAGCTTGGGAACATGGATGCAAAACGTGATTGGGGCTTCGCTGGCGACTACGTCGAGGGAATGTGGCGGATGCTGCAACAGCCCGAAGGAGGCGACTACGTCCTTGCGACGAACGAAACGCACACCGTTCGAAAGTTTGTCGAAATCGCATCACGTTTCGTTGGGTTCGAAATTGAATGGGCTGGCTCAGCCGAAGCTGAAATTGGAGTTGATAAGAAGACGGGACGAACGATTGTCAAGATCAATCCGGCATTCTATCGCCCCGCTGAGGTCGAGCTACTCATCGGTGATCCAGCGAAGGCTGAAAAAGTGCTTGGCTGGCAACGCAAGATGTCGTTTGAGGGCCTCGTCGAGGCGATGCAGCAAGCCGACCTCGATCGAGCTGCCAAGGGACTCGTTAGCAACTAATCTAAGCGAGCGAATTGTACACCTGGATCAATTGATCCAGGTGTTTTTTTGTCGTTAGCGGGGCTTTCCAGTAGCGTGTGTACGCCTCGTCGCCGAGGATTTGCGCTTGCTCGTCCGTCATAGCAGCTAGAACAGCCGCAAGTTCCGCTTCGCCTTGGTAAAGGACGCCAGTGGCTCCGTGCTCGATGTACTCGGTCGAAGCGCAGTTCTTGGCTACGATCGCCGTTACCCCTTGAGAAATCGCTTCGATCACGGCTAGTCCCGCCGTCTCGTACCAAAGGGAAGGCATCACGACCGCACGGCTCCCACGTATCCTCTTTTGTACGTCCTCGTGCGAAAGCCAGCCCGTCAGAATCGCATCTGGATTGGCGACCAGGATGGCTTCTCGTTCTGGGCCATCACCGATGAACTGACACTTTACTCCGGCGGCTTTGGCGGCTCGGGCAAATCCGACGACACCCTTTTCTTGTGATAGGCGACCGACGTAGGTAAAGACCGGATTGCGTTGTTCAGTTTTGGGTTCTTGGTCTTTGGAAACCGGATTGTAAATCGTGGTTGATGGAGTCGACTTCGGTAAGTGCGGTTCGATGATGCGGCGGCTGAATTCGCTCACGTAAACAAAGTGTTCGAAGTCCTCGAGTATCCGTTCTTTCGCTATTCTGGAACCTCTTGCCGTCTGCATTAGCTTCATAGGCCAACCTTTGTGCGTGCACTGGCAGGTTTTGCAGGCCAGTGAAAGCGGTTGGTGGTGGCAAATCTGGTTCTTGGTGGAGATGTAAAAGGTTGTATTCGGACAGACAACCCCGAAGTCGTGAAGAGTGAAGACGAGCTTAAATCCGCGTTGCCTAGCTTCTTTGATCACGGCTCCCGTAAGAATACGCCGAAAGGCGTGGACGTGGATGACCGTGTCATTCGGCCTGAACTTGGAGAGAAGTTCACCGAATTTTTCGGCGGCAGCTTGGTTCCAAACAAACCGCTTGAAAACCTCTACCTTTGATGCGTGATACGCGTCGGACTGCTTTATCGAAACGCACTGAATGTTGTCTAGCTCGGGAGTCGAGACTGGCTCTCCCGCGAAGAAAGTGACGTTGTATCCAGCGCCTTTCAGGGCCAGCGCCGAGGTTATTGCAACACGTTCGGTGCCACCCGTTGTGCCGGCACCGTCGCAGACAATGATGATGTTTCTCATGAAGCGATGCCGATGGTGTGGTACTCCCACCCCGCGGCTCTGGCTTTTTCGGGAGCGTACACGCGCCGACCGTCGAACATAATCGCTTCTTTTGCCGTTCCGGCAAGCCGGGCAAGATCGATCTGTCGGAACTCGTTCCATTCTGTGACAAGAACAACGACATCCGCGCCTTTACTCACATCGTAGGCGGAATTAACATAGATCGCAGCAGGGAAGTGCTCTTCAACAAGATGAGAGGCAACTGGGTCGTAGGCCTGCACTCGTCCGCCGGCCTTGAGGATTCGGTCGATAATGACCAAGGCCTTTGCATCACGGATATCGTCCGTGTTTGGCTTGAACGCTAGACCAAGAAGGCCAACGGTCTTTCCCTCAAATCCGCCGATTCGACTTTCGATGCGATCCAAGAAGTGATGCGTTTGGTCGTCGTTGATCTTAATGACTTCTTTGAGGAGCCCGAAATCGTAGTCAAGACCCTGAGCGGTTGCAACCATACCTTGGACGTCCTTGGGGAAGCAGGAGCCGCCCCACCCTAGCCCCGCGTACAGAAATTGTGGTCCGATTCGCTGGTCCGCCCCAATGCCTTTTGCAACATCTCCGATGTTGGCATTACAAAGTTCGCAAACGCGACTCATCGCGTTAATGAAGCTGATCTTGAGGGCCAAGAAGCTGTTTCCGCCGTATTTGATCAGTTCTGCCGAATTGAGGTCAGTGACGATGAACTCCGACTGGAGCGGAGCATACAGCTCCTTAAGTTTCTCCGCAGCTTCAGGTCGTCGAGTTCCGATAACGATTCGATCCGGATTAAGGGTGTCCGAGATTGCGCTGCCCTCGCGCAGGAATTCTGGGTTGGAAACGACATCGAACATCTCAGCAGAAACGCCCTGCTCTCGAATGATCTGCTCGACCATATCTCCAGAGCCAACTGGAACAGTTGACTTATTGATGACGATGGTCGGTTTATCGATGGCCTTACCGATGTCGTTAGCAACCGCTCGGACTGCAGTCAGGTCAGGTGTTCCGTCGGCAGCGGGTGGAGTTCCCACGGCGATGAAGACTATTTCCGACTTCTTCACCGCGTCCGAAATGGAATTGGTAATTGCGAAGTTGCCGTTCTTCAGGGTCCGCTTAAGCATCTCCTCAATACCTGGTTCGAAGATGGGAGCAATTCCTGCACGAATTGACTCAACCTTTTTAGGGTCTTTATCAACGCAAGTGACTTCGTTTCCTAAGTCGGCGAGCACCAATCCGGTGACCAAACCGACATAACCAGTTCCAACAACTGCTACCTTCATATTTGACTCAGACTAAATTGTCGGCAACTTGCCAACAGAATTTGACGCTTGGCGTCAATCGAATTTGAATTGTGATTCGATGTCCTCATGCCGGATTTCGTCCACAGGTTCAGTCTTACCCTTTCCAGCATACAGTTGGTTCGGAAAGTTAAGAACGTATGCATCTTCTGAGCCGACATTCCTGTAACCATGAACGACTCCTGGTGGCACGATGATCGCAACCGGGTTCGACTTGCCCACCAGAAATGTGTAGCTCCATTTGGGTTCTCCTGGGCGGTTTTCCCACAACCGAACCTCGTATTCACCATCCACGAAACAGAACAGATCTGTCTGGTTGACATGCTCGTGCGGTCCGCGAGCGATCCCCGGGTGAGTCACGCTGATGTATCCCATCGTGGGCAGGGTGCCCTCCGGTATTTCATCTGATCGAAATAGCTCGGTGAGGTGTCCACGCGAGTCAACATGGGTTCCGAGTGGCTTGATCACGACTCCGGCGGCTAAATCATTTGGCATGTCGATGAAATGTACCTGCGAACATCGTGCCATACAGCCACAATATAGGGAAGCTATGAGAGTTGTTTTGACTGGTGGAGCTGGTTTTCTGGGATCGCACCTCTCGGACTTGCTGTTGAGCAAGGGGCATGAGGTTGTGGCGATTGACAGCCTCATCACTGGGTCTGGGCAAAACATAGCGCACTTGAAGGGCAATCCAAAGTTTGAGTTTGTCAGGCACGACTGCTCGCTTCCGTTCACCGTTGATGGAACGGTGGATTTTGTTGCCCACTTCGCCTCCGCTGCTTCTCCCGACGACTTCAAGAAGATTCCGTTCGATGTTCTCCGAGCCGGTTCCTACGCCACGGATAACTGCCTCGATCTGGCTGTGTCAAAGGGTGCTAAGTTCATTTTGGCTTCCACCTCGGAAGTCTACGGCGACCCTCAGTTTTCACCGCAACCCGAGTCTTACTGGGGCAACGTCAATCCGAATGGTCCACGCTCGGTTTACGACGAAGCCAAAAGATTTGCCGAAGCCACGACGATGGCTTACCATCGCTTCAAAGGCGTCGACACGCGGATCATTAGGTTCTTCAACACATACGGACCAAGGATGCGACTCGACGACGGTCGCGTCGTTCCAAACTTTGTCAACCAAGCCTTGAGGAATCAACCGATTACGATCTACGGCGACGGCTCTCAGACTCGATCATTTGGTTACTGCGCCGATATTCTGGACTGCGTATACCGACTCATGGAATCCGACCTCCACGATCCCGTCAACATCGGCACCGAGCAGGAACGAACGATCCTTCAATTCGCCGAAGCGGTAATCAAAGTGACCGGCTCTTCTTCCGAGATCGTTTATTTCGATGCGGCCGTCGACGATCCAAAGCAGCGGCGCCCCGATATCACCCGTGCAAGGACACTGCTTGGTTGGGAGCCAACGACTCAACTTGAGGAAGGACTTGCGAAAACGGTACAGTACTTCCGCGAGTTGATGTAGATTGATGGAATGATTGGCACGATTTTAGCGTTAAAACGAGTGAGAATTTGATTTGGAGCAGGTCGCAACACTAGAAGCAAAGCAAGAGAAAGGCTCAATGCTGGACGATGTCCAGGCGGTTTTGCGGCGCGTTCTTGACTGGGTCAAAGACGGAGGGCTTGCTCGCGTCTCTCGGCATGAGCTTTTTATTCCTTCGGTAGTCGGTCTGATCGGGCTCAGCCTTATGTTCTGGCCGCTTTATCGCCAGGTCTACAAGATGTGGAACGAGGACGACAACTACTCTCACATCATCCTGGTTCCGTTTTTGATCATTTGGCAGCTTCACCGGCGACGAGACATGTTTGTTGAGTCCGCGCGGAAAAGCGCGCCGATGGTTCTTCTTCTCCTGGCTCCGCTGGCTTACTTCCAATACATCGCGTTCATCGGCGACTGGTGGGCCATGCAGTCCATTTGCTTCATTGCAGCGGTCTTCGGGGTCGTTTGGACGCTGTTTGGTGGGCACTGGGCATGGAGGGCACTACTGCCGATCCTCTTCATCGTCTTCATGCTCCCAATTGCAAGCTCGTATCTTGACGCGAACACTAACGAGTTGCAAATCGCCTCGACGACGGTTGCTGAGAAGCTGTTAGCGTTGACCGGATTCGGTCCCACTCGCCTCGATCCAACCTCAATTCAACTCAACTCTTACGCTTTGAACATAGCAGTGCCTTGTTCGGGTCTAAAGCTTCTGGTGGCCGTGACCTGCTTTACATGTCACTTCATCCTATTCGCCCGTTCGACGATCAACTTCAATTTCATGATGTTGCTGATGATCGTTCCCCTTTGCTTGCTAATGAATGGCCTTCGCATCGCGATGATCGGGATGGTCGGCGAACAATGGGGGGCTCCGGCTGGTGCCGCCTTCCACGACTGGAGCGGCTACATCATGCTCCTCATTTGCTTCTGGATTATCTTCAAGGCAGCGAGACTGCTGGGATGGAAAGAATGAAAAAAACCCTCTGGATTCTGTCGGGACTGCTCACAACCATTGGCTTGGGTTACAACTTCGCGCCAAGACCGCCGGAAAAGATTCTCACCGAAGACCAAGTCATCGCGATGCTGCCCACAAAGGTCGGTCGCTTTCAGCCGATGCTCAAGGACGGCGAGAAAGTGTCCTACAAGATGGACAAGAGCTCATACGACATTCTCAAGCCATGGGGGATCTGTGCTCGAGTTTTCGTGAACGGCAACGAGTCCTATGATGTCGTAGCGATCGCGAGCAACAGCAAAGAAAGCTTCCACGATCCCCAGATCTGCTTCTCAGCCCAAGGCTGGCGACTCTCAAACCAACGAGAAGACGTGATCAAAACCAAGACGCACGGCGATATTCCAATCACCCTTGTGGATATGGAGCAGGGCGGAAACGCCCGCGTTGCAATGTACTTCTTCCGATTGAACAAGGGCTACTACGGAAACATGTCGAAGGTGAAGCGCGACATGCTCATGTACTTGTTCACGAATCGAGCAAAAGACGAAGGCGCCTTCATCCGCGTGATTCCGACCGGTACTGTCGATGTCGCGAAGATGAAGCTCTTCGTTGCCGATTGGGTCGACGCCGCGAATCAGACAAGCAAAGGATACTACTGATCGGCTTGAGTTAGCGAAGGTCTTACTTCCCTAGAAATCGACCCCAGCGAAGCGCACGAAAGATCAACCTTGTGGCTTGTCGACGTGAAGCTTTGAAGACTTTTCATAGGACATTGCCCATGTGACTTTGTCGTCAGCAAACCGCACCCACAGCTCGTGGAACTCGCTGACCTTCTTGTAGCGATAAATGAATGCAGGCTTTCCTGTCTTCTTCTCGCCCGTCTTGGTGAGTGCCTTCATGTCTTCTTCGACAATCTCGTCTGGCTCCCCATGAACGGCTTTAACTTCGGAGATCGACATTCCTGGGGTCATCTTTGCAGCGAGTTCATCGACCATGACTCTGCTCCCAGCTTCGTCTTGCTTGCAACCACAGAGAGTGAGCATTAGCAGGGCTACCCCGATCGAGAGACCAATTGATTTCATCATAAGATATTACTCTAGTACAACAAAAAACCCTCCATTACTGGAGGGTTTTTGCACTGTCTGCGGTGGCTCTTTTAGTTCGAGCCAGGTAACTTCTCGGTATCGCCAACGCCTTGGTTAAGGTTTGCCTTATCCGCTTTGACGGCTTCTGGAGCATTTTTACCGGCTCCTTCAGGTGCTGTTTCTCCGCCAGAACATCCAGCGAAAAGTGCACCAACGACCACGAGACCAAGAACAAGTGTGAATTTCTTCATCTTTCTCAGATTACCAGTTGCAGGGGTTGACCGTCCACGTCAGAGGGTATGTATCTCCGTTGTTGTCAGGTCGGAACAGTGCAGGGTACTGCACTGTGGTGGATCCGCAGAGTGAGTGGATGCCGCTGGTCAGCTGGCCGTTTGCAGGAACAGACAACCATGGTTGCTGGTAGCTCGCGCCACGAACTGGAACATACTTAGCCGAAGTATCGGTATAAGCAAAGACAGTTCCCTGACCGTAGTGGTGCATGCTGTTCAGAGTTGAGTCGACGAAGCGGAAGAATTGGTATGGCTGAAGAACAACCGCACCGGTGACTGGGTGTCCGCCTGCGTTGAATCGGCAAGGAAGAGGATTAGTAGCTGAGCCGGATCCGGTGCAAAGAAGCACAGGAGCTGCGGAGTAGCTACCGCCACGCCAGTTCTGCTTGAACGATCCAGCCCAGAACAAAGGAATGTTCGAAGGTCGGTTGATCGCGGTCATGCTGTACTGGTGAAGAAGTCCGTTCATGGTTAGAGCGGAAGTCGTCGGAGGGCGTACGAACGATGCCATGTAGGCAGCGGTGTAGATGTCTCGTCGGTTGAACGTCGGTTGCTCCATCATCTGCCAGTTCTTGATGTATGGCTGAGTAGAGTTGATCCATGCTTGTCCGTCGGTCTGAGTACAAATCGCAGCATCTGCACCTGCAGGCGTGGTTGCCGCCCAGTTCCAGCTAGCGATGGTTCCGGGAAGTCCGAGGCCGCATGCGCTACCGTCCGAGATGGAAGTTGCCGAAGGGGCGTTGTCATCAGCGTCCGTGGTGTAAATGATTGCACCGGTAGCCGTCTGCTTGATGTTGCTGATTCCTTGGGCTTTCTTTGCGGCTTCTTTAGCCTGTGCAAAGACTGGGAAGAGAATCGCTGCGAGGATCGCGATGATCGCGATAACCACGAGGAGTTCGATGAGTGTGAATGCTCGTTTCATTTATGATTTCCCTTGTGGCATCGTTGCCACACATGTAAACCGACTTGCAACCCTCAGAGAGTGTTCCTTATCGGTGGGAATATATTATCACTGACTTTGTCGAAACTGAGAGTGTTTTGAAAGAATTTCCCAAATATTAGTGAATCAGGGAACTTTGACGAGTTCCCTCAACGATCGATTTCACCCAAAACAATGTCAATCGAGCCAATGATCGCGATCAAGTCAGCGATCATTCGATCTTTTGCCAAAACCTCAAGAGATTTGAGATTCATGAAACTGCTAGGTCTTTCGTGCCATCGGTAGGGACGGTTGGTCCCGTCGCTCACGATATAGAAGCCCAATTCCCCCTTTGAGCCTTCCACGGCGGCGTACGACTCTCCCACCGGAGGTCGAAAGCCTTCGGTGTAGAGTTTGAAGTGGTGGATGAGCGATTCCATTGAGAAATCAATCTCGGGCTTGGGCGGAGGCGCGATCTTGCGATCAGCCGTGCAGTAATCGCCTTCAGGAAGGCCATCGATGGCCTGCTCGATGATCTTCGCACTCTCGCGAAGTTCGACCATTCGGACCAAATAGCGGTCGTAGACATCACCGGTTCGGCCGACTGGGACCGAAAAGTTGAAGTCTTCGTAAGAAGAGTAAGGCTTGTCCTTGCGCAGATCCCAGTTGATTCCGCTGGCACGCAAAATGGGCCCCGAACACCCAAGTGAAAGAGCATCCGAAGCTGACAAAATCCCAACATCGTAGGTTCGCTCTTTCCAGATTGGGTTTTCGTTGATCAGGGCTTCAAGCGTGTCCATCTCGTTATCGAAACTTTTCAGGAATTCTCGGAGCCGCGGCTCGAACTCTGCGGGTACATCGCCACGAAGTCCGCCGGGAACGATCCAAGAAGGCATCATCCGGACGCCGCTCACCATTTCAAAGATGTCTAGAATGAGTTCGCGCTGTTGAAAAGTATAAAAGAACGGGGTCATCGCGCCCATGTCGAGCGCGTGGGTACCAAGCCAGACGAGGTGCGATGCGATGCGGCTTAGCTCTGCGAGGATGACGCGAATGTATTGTGCCCGCTTTGGAATTTCGCAACCCAGAAGCTGCTCTACCGCAAGCGCATGAGCTAAGTTGTTACCGTTGGCATTGAGGTAATCCATGCGGTCCGTCATCGGGACGCATTTCAGATACTGCTGGTACTCAGCTTCCTTCTCCATCCCAGTGTGGAGATAGCCAATCACGCACTTACACTGAACAATGGTTTCGCCGTCGAGCTCGGTGATGACTCGAAGGACGCCGTGAGTGGATGGGTGCTGAGGACCCATGTTGACGATCATGGTGTTTTCGCCAACACGCTGGAAGATCGTCTCGGTGGACGGCATAAAGGTTTGTTGGTTCATCGTCCGCTGACCTCTTCGGTTCCGGTCTTGCCCTCAAAACTCTCTCCGGCATGGGGGCGCATTTTGTCTTCGACGGCTGGTCCGCGAGTTCCGATATCAAACAGAACGTCTTCACCGCCAAGCGGGTACTCCTTTCGTAGCGGGAAACCGACCCAGTCGTCAGGAAGCATGAAGCGCTCGCCGGGTTTCAGTTCGTTTCCGGTGAATTTTATGCCGTACATGTCGCCGATCTCTTTCTCGGGGTACTCGGCCCCTTGATAAACCGGAATTGCGGATGGGATGGATTCACCATCGCTCACACTAGTCTTCACAAAGACTCGGTTTCCGCTCGAAAGCGAAAGAAGGTTGTAGACGACCTCGAAGCGGCCCGAGAGATCTCGCTCATGGGTCCAGGTGCTGTAGTCCGCACCAACGCACTCGCTAAAGAACTTATAGTCATGCTTTTCTCGCAAGACGGTCAGTGTTTCAAGCAGGTCAGAAGGCGCGACGCAGAAATAGGTCCCGGCGTGCTTTTCAGCGATTTTCAACAATCGCTCGCCCAGAAGAGACTGGAGTGTTTCGGTTTCCGCAACCATTACGCCGCCTCCTGGAACTCTTTAGGATCGGCTTCGGGCTCGTCCCAATCGATTGCTTTCACCTTTAAAATATACGCATAAGCCAGAACCCAAGTCGCCATGAACGCCAGGAACTCGAAGAACGTGAACTTAATGAACTCGGCCGTTCCGCCCTTGTAAACAGTCATCCAAGCCCAAAGGAAGACCACTTCAATATCGAACAAGATGAAGATGATCGCAACGAGATAAAACTTGATCGGGAATCGCTCGCGAGCGTCACCGACGGGAGCAACACCGCACTCGTACGGAGCATTTTTATAAGAGGTGTTTCGCTTTGGTCCCAGAAGCCAACTGATGGTGGCAAAGACCGCGCAGAGAAATGCTGCGAGTCCCATGAGCGCGAGGATGCCGATGTACGATCCCATCACCTAAAAGCATACCTTTGGCAGTTAAAATTGGGCGATAATCGAAGCAATGGAATTTGGACCGTTGCTTGGTAAAGTTGCAAACCGGGAGCACCTCTCGCTCGCCGAGGCCTCCTCCTTGATGAAGAGCCTCATCAAAGATGCGACTCCGGTGCAAATTGGCGCGACGTTGACCGCGCTCCAGATGAAAGGAGTTACTAACGACGAAATTGCGGGCTTCGCTCGAACTCTTAGGGCAGACTGCGTTTCAGTCGTTTCCCCGGTCAAGAACCATATTGATACATGCGGAACAGGCGGCGGAGTCTCCTCGTTCAACGTTTCGACTGCAGCGGCGATTATCGCCGCTGGCGCCGGGGCGACGGTTGCTAAGCACGGCAACCGAGCGATCACCGGTCGTTGTGGTTCAGCAGATGTTCTGGAAGCGATCGGAGTTCCACTCTGCGAGACGCCGGAAGATGCTTCTCGGCGGCTCAATGAACTCGGGTTTGCCTTTTTGTTTGCGCCAAAATTCCATCCTTCAGGAGCCAAGATGGCTCCGATTCGGAAGGAGCTTCCTTTCCGAACAGTGTTCAATGTTCTCGGGCCTCTTTTGAATCCAGCTGGTGCACGTCGCCAGATCGTTGGAGTTTGGGAGCCGGGGCTGCTTTCGATGGTGGCCGAAGCACTCGTTCGCCTTGATACCGAGTTTGCGATTGTCGTGCACGGCGAGCCGGGGATGGACGAGATCTCTCCAATCTCGGTGACTCAGGTTCGGGTCGTTGAGAACGGGGAAGTGAGAAGGGAAGAGTGGACGCCGGCGACTTTCGGGGCGAAGCCGGTTGATCTCTCGGCTCTGCTTTCGGGAGAGACTCCATTGGATAACGGGCAGCTATTGGAAGAGGCGGTCACCCAGGTTTCTTCTCAGAAGTGTTTGGCGGTTTTGCCGAGCGCGGCGGTTGCGGTTCGGCTGGCCGGACTGGCCGATGACTGGAAGGGGGCATACGAACTGGCTCTGGAGACGGTTCGGAGCGGGGCCTCTGCGAGCAAGCTTGAGCGGCTGAAGGCGGACGCTTGACGATCCTGGAGAAGATTTTTGCCACCAAGCGCGAAGAAGTTGCACTGGCTCGGCAGGTGATTTCGGTTGAGGAACTTAGGGAACGAGCACTGCGCTTTGAGCCTCGCGGTTTCCGCGCAGCGTTGATGGCGGCACCCAAGCCGGCTCTAATCGCGGAGGTGAAAAAGGGCTCTCCTTCGATGGGCGAAATTCGAGCGGACTTTGATCCGGTTGCAATTGCTCAAAGCTATGAACGGGCTGGGGCGACTTGTCTGTCGGTTCTGACGGATGTTCAGTATTTTCAGGGTTCGCCGACCTATCTGCGTGAGGTTCGGACAGCGGTGTCGTTGCCGTTGCTTCGGAAAGATTTTGTGTTTGACACTTATCAGTTAGATGAGGCACGGGCTTGGGGGGCGGATTGTGTTCTCCTAATTGTCGCTGGCTTGGAGCGGGGGCTGTTGACTGATCTCTATCATGAGGCGAAGCATCGGTTGTTGGATGTTTTGGTCGAGGTGCACGATGAAGCGGAGACGGAGTTTGCGGTTGAGTTGGGGGCGGACATGATTGGAATTAACAACCGTGACCTTCGGACGTTCAAGACAGATCTTTCGACGACTTCGCGGCTGATTCAGTTGATTCCGGATGGGGTTCTGAAAGTTTCGGAGTCGGCTCTGGAGAGTGCGGAAGACGTTCGGGCGGTGCATGGGATGGGGGCGGATGCGGTTTTGATCGGGACGGCGTTTTGTGCTTCCTCGGACATTGAAGGGAAAGTTCGCGAGGTTATAGGTCGGTGACGCGGGTTAAGATCTGCGGGCTGACCAACGAGCGGGACGCTCGGATGGCGATTGAGTTTGGAGCAGACGCGGTCGGGTTTGTGCATGAGCCTTCGTCGCCTCGGTGCGTCACGGAGACCGATACGGCTTGGTTGCAGAAGCTGCCGCCGGTTCCGATCAAGGTTGCGGTTTTCGGGCGAGTGACGGGGGTGGCATTTCGGGGCTTGTTCGATTTGGTTCAGGGAGCAGAGTGGGAGGAGTATCCGGAGCCTTCGACGAAGCGGATTCATACTTTGCGGGTTCGGGTGGGGCAGAAGCCAGCGGACTATGTTCAGCAGACGGTGAACGCCTCGGCGTTGTTGTTGGATGCATACAAAGATGGTGTTTACGGCGGGACGGGTCTGGTTTTGGACTGGGGTTTTGCCGCAGAGTTCGTGGCTCTGGCCGATCGTCCAGTGATTTTGGCGGGCGGGTTGACGCCAGATAATGTTGCAGACGCGGTGCGTCGGGTGCGGCCGTTTATGGTCGATGTTTCTTCGGGGGTTGAAGAAGCGGTCGGGCGGAAGGACTTGGGCGCCGTTCGGGCATTTATCGATGCGGCTCGACTGGCTTGAGCCTCTTCGAGAGAGAACTGCGACGCATTTTGCTGGTGACATTAAGTTCAAATGGCTTCTCGCTTTTCGATTTTGGTGGGGACAAGTGGGGACAGGAATTTGGCTTTCGGTCATCGGCTATAGGCCATCTGGAGGAGAGAAGTGCGACGCATTTGGTTGGGTAGTCAGGTTCAACGGGTTTCGATTTTCGGATTCTTTGTGGGTAGGGGTGGGTAGGCGGTTATGAGTCTTGAGTCTTGAGTTTTCTCGATGGGATCGCTTGCGGACGAGAATCTTGCTCATCACCTACTAGGCGACTTTGGAGGGGAAAAGTCAACCAGGTGTGGATTAGATTGGGGCAATTATTGGCTTGAGGGAGAGGATGTGGGTGCATTCTGGGAAGCTAAATCGGACCTGATGGGAAGGGTTTTGCTGAGGCATGACAGGAGCAAGCGGTCGTAACGACCGGGACTTCTTGCGAAGTCTTGGAATGCTCTTCGAGCGCGATGCGAGTTATTCTTGCGCTATCGGGATTTCGACGTTTCTTGAGAAAGGTGGTCTGCTTGGGACGGCGCGGTGGATTGCGGGGCACGCGGACAGTAGGAGGACGAAGGGGTATGACCGAAGAGCGACCAAGCTGGAACTGAGCGAGATTGCTCGGGTGCGAGACGAGCGTTAGTTCAGGCTAGGTATGGCTACGTGATTGAATTTGTTGTAGCTCCAGGTTCCTGGCTAGGTTGGAAGGCTGTTCACGCTTAAGCCAGGCATCGGTGGACCAACTTCCCAGGAGACCATCGCTTAAACGTGTCACCCCAGCTACTCCTGTTTGTCCTGCCCACGAAGTGGCTCGCCGCATAAAACAGAGTTACAATGTTTAAGCTCAACGCGTGAGGTGCTGAATCCATATGCGAAGTGATCTTTTTGTGGTGACTTTTAACCGGAAGAGTCCGCCGAGCTGGCAGCCGATTTGCCCTCGGTGCGGCGGAGTGGCTAATTCACGTTTGAGTTTTCTGACTCAGGCCAAATGGGGTTGCATCGGGATATTTGTTCCGATTTTGCTGCTGTTTGGGTTAGCACGGGTGACGGTACCGATTTGTACGGGTTGCAAGCGTGCGTTGCGAATTAAGCAACTTGGACGCACCGCGACTTGTGTGGCGTGCATGATGCCGGTGATTTGCGCGATGATTTGGCTTGGGATAGAGAACAAATACTTGAGGCGGATCGTGATGATTATTCTTACGATCATCGGTTTGCTACCTTGGGTCCTGCTGGAGGTCATCAAACCATTGGATGTTTCTGTTGAGTGCGAGGGCGATGAGTGCTCTTTTCGATTTGCCTCAGAGGCGTTCTCTTTGGCGCACGGTGGAAGAGCGTACAACTTCATGGAGGCCTGACGCGCGAGTTGGCTAGGCTGACTTTGTGAATATTCCGACCTTGCGTGCAAAAGCCCGACAGAGAGAGCTGTGCCGAAGCACAAGTGGTCTAGAGGGTGCCTCGCGCGGCTCGAGACGCCTTTCTCTGCCGGCAGTCTCACCCTGCCACCGACAGTATTTCTAGCTAGTTGAAGTTCTAGGATCGGTGTACAATTTGGTGATGCGTTTGTTTGTTGGATGCGGCTTGGTTTTGGCTTCTGGGATTGCCTCAGCGCAGTTCTTGCTCGTTCCAGATTCTGGGAATGATCGGATTTTGAAGCTAGACGCGCAGACTGGGGCGGTTATTGATGCCAACTTCATTGTGAACGCCGCGTTTTCGACGCCGGTTGCGGCTAAGCAGGTGGGTGCTGAAATCTGGATCACGGATCAGATCAACGACTCGATCTACCGCTACAGTGATAGCGGAAGCCTGTTGAGCACAATCACGGGTCAGTTGGATAACGTTCGCGGGTTGAATGTGGTTAACGGCCAGGTCTGGGTTACAAACGCGGGAACAGCAAATGGCGGTGCCATTGGGATCTACCGCTACGACTTTAGCGGAAATCTGCTCGGGAACTTCGCGCTTGGAGCATCTTCGGGAAGTAACAGCCCTTGGGACATTAAGCAGTTTGGTTCCGACGTTTACATTTCGGATTCAACAAGCGATGATATTGATCGCTATGATGTTTCGGGCACATACCTTGGCAAGTTCTATAACTCGCCGGGGTCGGCGGACCTGAATTTTCCTCAGCAAATTGGGACGTTTAACAACCAAGTGATGGTTGCGGGGTTTAGCATTCCGACCGGGCTTTATCGCTTTGACAGCTCCGGAGCTAAGGTTGGAACCTACGATGTTTCGGGTTCACTTGGATTGCGGGGTGTCTACCAGCTTGGCAACGGAAACATTCTGGCTACGGGAGGCACTCGCTTGGTGTTGATCAACACTTCCGGCCCGGTTTGGACAGATTCGAATTTGATCAACCAGCTGACACCGGCGGCGAGCTTCCGATTCATTCATGAATTCACTCCGGTGCCTGAGCCCGGAACTCTAGCAGTATTGGGGCTGGGGTGCGCGGCGATGTTGCGGCGGAAGCAGAAGGTCAAGAAGTCTTTGTAGGGGGCCTGAGTGGTCTCCTGCGTGCTAGAGCCCGACATTTAGAGTGGTGCTGAAGCACACGCAGTCTAGTGGGCGGCGTTGCACCCTATGGTTTCGACTGCGAATTAGGGTTGTGCGCTCCTAGAAGACAAAAAAATGTGAGGTGGCGGATAGGAGAGCTATGCTGGCCAACCTCACAAAGGCTTGCACCGTTGACTTTGCCCTTGGATCTCTCCCCCGAAGGTGTCCCATCAACTGGTGACTGGTAGTATTACCAGCCAATCTTGCAAAACGCAAGTTTTTGTTAAATTTGCTCTCGATTTCACAATAAATCTTTTCGCTGCGGGTATGGCTTTGACTCATTTTGTTAGGAGCGATGAACTCCCGGTAAGATTGCTGGGTTATCGAGCAAAACCCGGGCAGTTTCAGAATTTCGTGAAAATCGGAACTTCTGGCGCGGGAATTGTGTCTGACACCGAAGTCGGAGGCGTGCGTCGTGTCTCCTGACAGGTATCCTAGACGCGATCTTAAATCATAGGGAGGTGCGCGACCCTTGGCCGCCGCCATAGAAACAAAGCAGTTAACAAAGACTTACAAGAGCAAAAGCCGAAACCTTACCGTTGTGGACAAGCTCGACCTTCACGTTGAAGAAGGCGAGATTTTCGGATTCTTGGGGCCAAACGGCGCCGGGAAGACGACGACCATCAAGATGCTTCTCAGCATCATTGAAGCAACGTCAGGCGAAGGATACATTCTTGGTAAGGAACTTGGTGACTTTGATGTGCACAAGCTCATCAGTTACGTCCCCGAGCGACCTTATTATTACGAGTACATGACCGGACTTGAGATCCTCAAGTTCTACGGATCGCTCTTCGGAATCTCCGATGTGGCGCACATGCAGAACTTGCTGGAGCGCGTAGGCCTTGCCGACGCTCGCAATACCAACAAGACGATCAACCAGTACTCGAAGGGTATGCAGCAACGCATCGGGCTTGCCCAGGCGCTCCTGAACGATCCTAAGTTGTTGTTCCTAGACGAACCTACGGGTGGACTTGACCCGATTGCTCATCGCGAGATTCGCGACCTTATCTTGGGCTTCCGCGAGGAAGGCCGAACGGTCTTTATTTCATCGCACGAGCTTTCGGAAGTTGAGCTGATCTGCGACCGCGTAGCGATCATCAACCACGGCGTCATCGTTGCACAAGGCAAGCTGACCGACCTTCTGGCTGGCGGGCGAGTTGAAATTCTGGTTGGAAAGCTTGATCGAGGCGTTTTCAGCGACATGAAGATCGAAGATGGCAACATCCACGACACTCCGGCTGGTGTGTTGTTCGACGTTCCGGAAGGATCGGAAATCAACGCGATCATCGATGGTGCTCGTGCAAAGGGTGGCCAGATCGTGAGTATTGTTCCGCGCAAAAAGCGCCTTGAAGACCTATTCGTGGAGGCGGTTCGAAACAAATGAGACCAGTTATTGCTATTGCAAAGGCGACGGTTGGCGAAGCAATTCGTCGGCGCGTTTTGCTGATTATCCTTTTCATCGCTGTTCTGTTGCTGTTGGTTGCACCGCTTTTGGGCGTGCTTTCGGCTCGACAAGAGCAAACGGTTCTTACCGGCTTCGTGCTTGGCATCGTTCAGCTCTCGAGCGCAGTGATTGCGATCACTTTGACGGTTTACATGTTGCCTAACGAGGTTGAGCGACGCACGATCTACACGATTTTGAGTAAGCCAGTTCAGCGCTGGCAATTCCTCATCGGCAAGTATCTCGGAGCCGTTTCGGCTTTGGCGATCATGATGGGGCTGATGGCGATTGTTTCGGTTCTTGAGTTTGGGTTGTTCCACCAAGATTGGGCGAAGGGTATCTCGCTACTTCAGGCGTATGGAATGTTCTTCGTTCAGATGAGCTTGTTGGCTTCGGTCGCGATCTGCTTATCGACCTTCGTTGCTCCGCTAGTGAACTTCTTCCTTACCGGAGGAATTTATCTGATCGGAACTCTTGGTTATGCCTTCTTCGATTCGTTTAACAAGAATCCCAATGCACCTCAGCTTGGAAAAGCTCTCTCGTTCATCGTGAGTTCGATCCTTCCAAACTTTGCCAGCTACAACGTTCAGAACCCGCTGATTAATCCTGAGACAACGATCACCAATCCGACGATGTATGCGATCAACGCAGTTCTGTATGGTCTGTTCTACATCATGATCATGCTGATCATCGGGATGCTGATGTTCGACCGAAAGGAGGTCTAAGCCTAATGGGAAGTTTCGAAACTAAGAAAGCATTTCGGTCGAAACTAGCTGTAGCGGCTGCGGGTCTTTTCGTCGGTCAAGCCGTCATCGGTAATCTCGGCGTCTTTCCGGGTTGGAGTAAGAATTACAGCCCGGTTAAGGAAGGGAAGAGCCTCGTCTCAGCCTCACTTTCGGCGGACCAAATGCTGTTCGCGCTTGCTGGCTTTCGCGAGTTGATCGCGGGAATCCTGTGGGTTCGAGCGGACTCGTTCTTCGAGACGGGGAATTACGACGCGATTCTGCCGATCATTCGGCTGGTCACGATGTTAGATCCTCACCAGATCGACGTCTATGCAACCGGAATGTGGCACATCGGCTACAACTTCACGGATGAGGATCAACGGTCTGATCGTAGATATCTGCCTTCGGCGGTGGCGCTCGGAACCGAAGGTGCCGAGCAAAACCCGAAGACCTATGAAATGTTCTTCGAAACGGCTTGGCTTTGGTATCACAAGATTGAAGACAACTATCCGGCTGCTGTGAAGTGGATGGAGGAGGCGCACAAGCGGGTGGATATTATGCCAGCTCGCAGAAACTTGCTTTGCCGGCTTTATGAGCGCAATGGTCAGGTTGATAAGTCCGTTGAGCTGTGGTACACGCTGAGCGATGAAGCAGTCAAGCTGTACGAGATGGATAAGCAACGGCGCAACTACTCGCTGCGAACGAACCGGGACACCATCGAAAGCAATCTCGACACCCTGCTGGTTCGAATGTCTCAGCGCGGATTCTTTAACCAGAAAGCTGGCGGTAGCTTTACTGACTACGATACCAACCCACCTTTTGATGTTGGGTTTAGCGCCAAGGTCTCTGTTGTTGACGAAAAGGTTCTGAAGGTTCAGGGAACTTGGAACGTGTTGGCTATCGGCTCCAGGTTGAGGTGCGTGCTACGAGACGCTGACTACCCTGATGCGATAAAAGGATCTGTTGACTGGGAAGCTCAGGCAAAGGGCGTCAGTCTTGATCCACCCAAGGACCGAACGTACATGCAAGAAGGCTTGTTCGTTCGTAACCAACGGTTTGATAAGAAAATCGACATGAGCCGCGACCCAACGATGTATCCAATGGTTGGGAAGAACTACGTTCTCGAGTTCTACTACAATCCTCGTTCTGCTCCGGCACACATCCAAGATAAGTTTGGATGGAACGGAGAAGGCATGACGGACAAGTATTTGGCTAACATGAGCACCGATGCTCGGCCAGGTATGAAGGTGCTTTATGCTTCGATACCAATCACAAAGGAGCAACTGCTTCTGCGAGGCGAGTGGACCGACAAGGTTCCAGTGGTGAAAACTCCTAACTACATCGAGACGGACAAGAACTACTCGGACAGCAAGGATAAGCTGGACATTCCTGGACTTCCAGCTAAAAAGTAGGAAAACAACCCCCCGGCGATGCTACAATTCATCGCCGGGAACTGCGCGGCAGCAGTTCGGCGAACCCCGTCAGGGCCGGAAGGCAGCAGCGGTAAGTCGATTCTCTGGGTGATGCAGCCCTCCCGGTATTCTTCTCGTGGCTCAGCTCGCTCTCTACCGAAAGTATCGAAGCCAGACCTTTGAGGATCTGATCGGTCAGGAGCACATCGTGCGGACGATTCAGTCGGCACTGTCAACTGGGCGAATCGCTCAGACTTTTCTCTTTACGGGTCCTCGGGGAACGGGGAAGACATCTTCTGCTCGTCTTCTGGCAAAGGCATTGAACTGCGAGAAGGGGCCAACTCCTACCCCTTGTAACGAGTGCGAGGCTTGTCTTACCATCACACAGGGACACCATCCGGATGTTATCGAGATGGACGCGGCTTCGGATTCGGGTGTGGATGACGTCCGAGAGAAGATTGTAGATGTAGTGAGCTATGCGCCCATGATGGGTAAGTATAAGGTCTTCATCATCGACGAGGTTCACGACTTGTCGCCGAAGGCGTTTGACGCGCTTCTGAAGACAGTGGAAGAGCCGCCAGCGCATATGATCTTCATTCTTGCTACGACGGAGTTCAATAAGGTTCCGGCGACGATTCGATCGCGGTGCCAGAAGTATGAGTTCCATCGGGCTACGATAAAGAATCTGGTTGATCGATTGAACTTCGTCTGTTCTTCTGAGGGAGTGACTGCGGAGCCGGCAGCGGTCGCTGCCATTGCTCGGATGGCAGATGGTGGTTTTCGTGATGCTCTCACCCTTCTTGAGCAGGCGATTTTGGTTTCGGATGGAACGATTACCACTGAGGTCGTGTATGACCAGCTTGGGTTGGTGAACGAGCAGGCGGTGGACGGACTGCTAGAGGCGATATCGAAGGGCGAAATTGCTCGAATCATTGAGGTACTGCAAGACATCGCTCGGTCCGGGCGCGATCCGAGGGCGTTGTTGGAGTCTATGTTGCACCGGCTGGGTGACCTGACTCGGATTTCGTATCAAGTCTCTTCGGATGAGTTTGATGCGACTCGGGAGTCTTCGATGCACGAGTTGGCGGCTCGCCTCGGGCGACCGTTCTTGATCTCGATTCGGTCTTCGTTGGCAGAGGCGCATAAGGTGATTCGGGACATTTCGTTGCCAAGGTTGTGGTTGGAGAGTGAACTGATTCGGCTGAGTCAGCACGGAGCTCGGACGACCTCGTCCGCTCCGAGTGCGGCTACACAGGATGTGATGTCGACTGTCTCCCTCAATCCCCAGTCCAACCCTCGGGAGGAGAAAGGGCTTTCTGAGTCCCCGACGAGTAAGTCACCCTCAGCGTCTCTTGCCGGAGACAGCGAAAGCGCGGCTGGTATCCCTCACTCCAGACCAACCGGAGACATCTGGCAACAGGTGCTTGCTTCGATCCCGGTTCATCCAAACACCGGAATGCCTGCTCCGCATAAAATGCGGTTAGCATCGAGTGCGTTGATCGAGGACTCTGGAGAAAAGCTTCAGGTGAGCATTGAGAACCAGATGCACTATGAGTGGTTCAACGACGATATCAAGCGAACGAAGTTCTTGCAGGATCTCTTGCCGAAGCTAGGCAGGGAAGGCACGAGCATCGAGTTCGTGCTCAAAAAAAAAACTGAATCAATCGTCGTAGAGTCCGAAGCGGTAGAATTACCCGTTGACGGCCCTCGATTGGAACGGATTGTGCGTGAAGTGTTCAACGTTCCGGCTCCGCCAGGCGGAGGCGAGGAACAGATTTAGGCAATTATGAAACTTCCAAAAGGACTCGGCGGCGGAATGGGTGGAGGCGGAGGCCTCATGGCGAACGTGCAAAACGCAATGGCGCGCGCGCAAAACCTTGAGCAAGAGCTTGAGCAAGAGACACTCTCCGTTGACAAAGGCCCCGTCAAAGCGACCTTCGATGGCACTGGCCGGATCAAGTCGATCAAGTTCGATAAGTCGGTTGTCGATCCCGAAGATGTTGAGGCTCTCGAAGACCTGGTTGTCGGCGTCATGCGCGACGGATTCGAAAAGGCTGTCGAGCTGCGAGCAGACCGAGTGGGCGAGATCACCAAGGGCCTGCCTCCGATTCCTGGCCTTGGGATGTAACGGTTGCTATTCGCAAAGCCGCTTGCCGAGCTGATTGCGGAGCTTGAGAAACTGCCAGGCGTGGGTCCAAAAAGTGCTCAGCGCCTGGCATATCATTTGTTAAGAGTCCCATTGCACGAGGCTTCGGCTCTGTCTACTGCAATCATGGCGGCCAAGGAAAAGCTGCAGTTCTGCCTGCGATGCCAAAACATTTCCGAGTTTGAAGAGTGCGAGATTTGTCGCGATATTCGGCGTGATAAGACTCTCATGTGCGTGGTTGCCGAGCCTAGAGATATCGTCGCCCTGGAGCGAATCAACGACTACAAGGGGCGGTATCACGTTCTCCATGGGTTGATGTCGCCGGTGGATGGGATTGGTCCGGAGCAGTTGCGGATTCGGGAACTCCTGGGGCGACTACAAGACGAACCCGTCGGAGAGATCATCGTCGCAACCAATCCGACGATTGAAGGTGACACCACTGCTTTGTACCTCGCGAAGTTATTGAAACCAATTGGAATCAGAATCACGCGCATCGCCCATGGCATGCCATCGGGTGGGGAACTGGATTACGCTGATTCGGCGACTTTGCTTTCGGCTATGGAGTTTAGGCGGGAAATGTGAGGGGAAGTCTTGAGTCTTGAGTCTTGAGTCTTGAGTCTTGAGTCTTGAGTCTTGAGTCTT